>NZ_CP024845.1:2665617-3332022 GCF_002788215.1 Halohasta litchfieldiae
GTTCGTGTTGGTTGGCTGTTGGTTTCGGATTTGTGGTCGACATATCCGCTACGTGTATCCGGGTGGGACGATTTAGTGAGAGTAACTCTACTGCAACTCCTGTATTATTCTGTGCCATCTCCACCGTCGACCGATCCACACCCCTTTTGACGGGTCACGCGAAAGCCACACCTAATGGACGACGATCTTCGCAGCCGCGTGCAACAGGAAGCCGAGAAACACGCCCTGTTCAACGCGCTCAAACACGACAGCGACCCCGACGTAGGCGCGATCATGGGCCCACTGATGGGCGACAATCCCGACTTCCGACCGCACGGCGACGAGGTGCCGGGCGTCGTCGGCCAAGTCGTCGGCAAAATTGGCGGGTTGGACCGCGAGGCCCGCCGCGAGCGACTCGCCGAGTTGGATCAGGAGTTGGTCGACGAACTCGATGCCGAAGACGAAGTCGACGAACACACCCTGCCCGATCTGCCGAACGTTGAGGACTACGACACGGTCCGGCTCCGCGCCGCGCCCAACCCCAACGGCCCGTGGCATCTCGGCCACGCCCGCATGCCCTCGGTGATCGGCACCTACACCGAGCGCTACGACGGCGAGTTTGTCGTCCGGTTCGACGACACCGACCCCGAAACCAAACGCCCGGATCTCTCGGCCTACGACGCAATTCTCGAAGACATCGAATACCTCGGCTTCGAGCCCGACGAAGTCTACCGCGCCTCCGACCGCGTCGAGACCTACTACGATCACGCCCGCGAACTGATCGAAATGGGCGAAGCCTACACCTGCGATCTGCCCGCCGAGGAGTTTTCCGAACTCAAAAAGGAGGCCACACCATCGCCCAACCGCGACAAGGACCCCGAGACCGTCCTCGAAGAGTTCGAAGCGATGGTCGACGGCGAGTACCAGTCGGGAGAAATGGTCCTCCGCGTCAAAACCGATATCGAACACAAGAACCCCGCCCTGCGGGACTGGGTGGCGTTCCGCATGATCGACACACCCCACCCCCGTGAGGAGGCCGCCGACTACCGCTGTTGGCCGATGCTCGACTTCCAATCCGGTGTCGACGACCATCTCACCGGCATCACCCACATCATTCGCGGGATCGACCTGCAGGACTCGGCCAAACGCCAGCAGTTCGTCTACGACTACTTCGACTGGGAGTACCCCGAAGTGCTCCACTGGGGCCACGTCCAGCTCGACGAGTACGATATCAAGATCTCGACCTCGACCATCAAGGAACTCATCGACAAGGGCGAACTCGACGGCTGGGATGACCCACGCGCACCCACGCTCCAGTCGGTCCGCCGTCGTGGAATACAGGGCCAAGCCATCGTCGAGTCGATGATCGGCCTCGGCATGTCGACCTCGGATGTCGACCTCGCGATGTCGTCGATCTATGCCAACAACCGCGATCTGGTCGACGACGACGCGAATCGCTACTTCCTCGTCCGCGACGGCGAGGAGCTCCCGGTCGTTGGCGACGCAAAACCCGAGGCTGGCCAGCCACCACTCCACCCCAACCACGAGGATCGGGGCCGCCGCGAGATCCCGGTCGACAATGCTGTGCTCATCGAACCCGACGACCGGCCGAGCGAGGGCGACCGCATCTGGCTCAAAGGCTACGGCTGTGTTCGCTACGAGGACGGCGAGTTCGTCGCCACCGGCGACGACATTTCGGCCGTTCGTGAGGGCGACGTCGACGTGATCCACTGGGTTCCGGCGGACAAAACTGTTGACGTGCGAATGCGAACCCCAGATGGCGACGTGGAGGGGGCCGCTGAACCTGCCTTTGGCGATACCGAGGTCGACGAGATCATCCAGTTCGAACGCATCGGTTTCGTCCGCGTCGACCGACACGAGACCGACGAATCGGTCGTCTACTACACCCACGCCTGAGCTAGTCGGGCGGTCGACGGCCTACAATTCCTTGATCCGCAATTAGTGATAAAAATACAACACTCAGATTTATATATCTATGTGTGACAGTAACATACATGGACGAGAAACGGCGTATCGACTCGGACAAATCAGAGAGAGCTACACAACCAACAACGCCGAACAAGATGATATTCGAATCGGAGTTGTGGATGGAGTGTCCAAAAGGAAAGTAGGTGCGTTCAGTGGTTGGCAGAGGTGTATCGGCGGTTTTCGAGCGGTGAGATGCTGTTTTTGACTGTCCTTGTATACTGTCTCAGAGAGACGTGTCTGCTGATTGTGGGATTGTAGCTGACATAAAACGCTTCTTTCGGGATTAGCAGACTGGCTTGGGGTTGACGCCCATCGATTCAAGCGATTCGGTGTACTCATCGTAGGCTGCTTGGATCGCCTCGCTGGCGGCCTCACGGGCCCGGTCGAGATCATCGTCGCTCTCGGCAATCGACTCAACGAGGTCGACCGCACGGTCAAGTTGATCCTCGACATCTCCACCGAGCTCCCGAAAGACACTGGCGGTTCGGGGGTCGGCATCACCGACGAAGTAGCCGGTGTACTGTTCTTTCGATTTTTTGGCGACTAGACAGCGCCCGACGAGGCCACCGGCGCGTTCGATGGTCGACTCGAAGCTACGGAGCGTCGACTGGATCGCCGGAAGCTCATCGATGTCGCCAGCGTCCGGTGCATCATCGAGCTTCCCGGCTACCGTCTCGTAGTGGTCGGCTTCCTGCTCGGCGAGATCACTAAAAAGCGAGGCCGCGTCGTCGTTGGATTCGTTGTCGGCCCACAGTTCGAACGTTTCGCGTGCGGCGTCTTCAGCAATCGCTGCGGCCCGGAGCACGGTTTCGGCCTCGATGTCGCCGTCTGTCTCGGCGTACAGCGCTTTCGATGAGCCGAGTCGTGAGAGTGCGGTTTTGTTTTCGGTTCGGACGGATTCGATGAAGTCGTCGGTCATGGTCGACACCACGCTATCATCGTTCTTGAGTCTGTGTGGTTTGGAGCCGCTGTTTGGCCACTCGAATCGGGCATAAAACCAAAGCGGCTCCGGAACCGTGGTACTCTGTGCCAATCGATCCGGCCGATTTCACCAGCTACTCGAAGGATCTGCTCCGGTGGTTCGTGCTCACCACCACCTACTTTCTGCTGGCACTGTTTCTGATCGGCCTGATTGATCTCGGTCTCGGCCTGTTTCAACTCATCGTCACCGGCGAATTCACCGACCCGGTGGCTGTTGTCAGCCTGATCGATACGGTCCTGTTGTTGTTGATCATACTCGAAGTCCATCGAACGCTCATTGCCTACGCAGCCGACGATCCGGTGTTGCCGATCATCGTTAGTGCGGCCATTATCGCCGTTGCGCGGCAGATCATCAGCTTCCGTGTCGACGAGTTCGGGACAACGAGAAACGCGCTTCCGGCAGCCCTCGGGCTGGCCGCGTTGCTGCTTGCTCTCGTGCTTGTCTTCCTTGCGGTTCGGTGGGATACGATGAAAGAAGGTGAATCGCCGTCCTCTCTACGGGAGTAGTCGACTCCGACTGAGAGGGCCTGGTAGCTATTTATTCGCCGCTGCCTTTCTCAATGGGCGCGCCCACGAGGTTCCCCCACTCGGTCCAGGAACCATCGTAGTTGATGGCGTCCTCGTAGCCGAGCAGTTCGTGAAGCGCGAACCAAGCAACCGACGAGCGCTCGCCGATTCGGCAGTAGGCGACCGTCGTGCTGTCGCCGTCGATGCCTTTGTCGGCGTAGAGCGCTTCGATCTCATCAGCACTTTTGAAGGTGCCGTCCTCGTTGGTGACCGCAGCCCACGAGATGTTCTGTGCGCCGGGGACGTGGCCGCCGCGCTGGGCGGTCTCGTTGAGTCCTGGCGGTGCCAGGACCTCTCCCGAGAACTCCTCTGGAGAGCGAACGTCGACAAGTGGAAGACCCTTATCGATGGCGTTGTCGACATCGTCGCGGTAGGCTCGGATGGACTCTCGTGGACCGGAGGCAGTGTAGTCGACTGCCGAGAAGTCGGGCTCCTCGTCGGTCACTGAGTAGTCGTTGTCGAGCCAGTACTCGCGGCCGCCGTCGAGGAGTTTCACGTCGTCGTGGCCGTAGTATTTGAACTGCCAGTAGGTGTAGGCCGCAAACCAGTTGGCGTTGTCACCGTAGAGGACGACCGTCGAGTCCTCGCTGATGCCGTGGGAGCCGAGCAGGTCCTCGAAGTCGTCCTTCGTGAGGATGTCTCGGGTTGTCTGATCCTGAAGCTGGGATTCCCAGTTGAAGCCGATAGCACCGGGGGCGTGACTCTCGTCGTAGGCCTCGGTGTCGACGTCGACTTCGACCAGGCGATAGTCGGAATCGTCGCTCTGGAACTCTTCGAGGTGGTCTTCGACCCAGTCGGCCGAGACCAGCACGTCTTTTGCGTAATCTGAATCTGCCATACAAGATGTCGTACTCCCTCCACTGTCTTAGTACTATTACAGACGGTGCTTTCGGCCGGTCCTGTTCGATTCCGGAGAGAATTGCCAGCGGTTCGAGGCGAGCAAACGATTTGTACCGTCAAAACAGCACTGGAGCGACCCATGACTGATTGGTTCTCGAAAGATCATGCAATATTCTCCTGTATCACAGAACCCCGGCGGCGGTCGACACCGACACAGCGTTAACCATCTCCGAGCCATACCGAACCAGTATGTCCACAAACCTGCTGGCCGACCCGGCGTGGCTCGCCGACCGGCTCGATGACCCCTCAGTTCGGATCGTCGACGTCCGTGACACATGGGAGTACGACGCCATGGGCCATCTCCCCGGCGCGGTTTCGATCCCGTTCGATAGTTACCGCGACAGCGAGTCGACGGATCCCGGCACGCTCCCGGGTGCCGACGCCTTCGCCGATTTGCTCGGCGAGGCCGGAATCTCCCCCGACGACACCATCGTTGCCTACGACGACACCCACGGCGTGTTCGCCGCCCGCTTTGTCCTCACCGCGCTCGTCTACGGTCACGACGACGTTCGACTTCTCAACGGCGACTTCAGCACGTGGCGACGCAGCTACGAGGTCACTGATGACACTCCGGCTGTCGACCCGACAGAGTACGAGTCAAAGGAGATGGTTGCCGACGCCCCAATCGTCGACCGTGAGGCCGTCGAGGATGCAATCGAGAACGGGGACACAACGCTGATCGACACCCGCGAGCAGTGGGAATACGAGGAGGGCCACCTACCCGGCGCAATCCGAGTCGACTGGATGGAACTCGTCGACGAGGAAACCCGTGGCGTCAAATCCAGCGCCAAAATCGAATCGCTGTTCACCGAGCGTGGTATCGAGACCGACCGCTCCCGTCCGATCATTCTCTACTGCAATACCTCGCGTCGACTGAGCCACACCTTCGTCGTCCTTCGGTCGCTCGGCTTTGAGCAGGTTGCGGTCTACGAGGGTAGTATGACCGAGTGGAAAAACGCCAATGGCGTGCTCCAGACCATCGATTCCGGCGAGTAGGCAGTTCCTACCCACTCTCACGAGATAGAAATATAACCGTACTCACGATCACGGTCGACGCTATCAGTCGGACAGCCTAACAGTGTGATCGTGCTATCGGGGTTATTCGGTAAAATACAGCTCTCGAATAACCATCCCCAGTCCACCGAGGATCAGCACCACAGTGAACACCGATTCGTTCCCGGAGAGGAACCGTTCGCTTCCCCAGAGAACGACCCCAAAATACAGCGCGACCCGGAACCGTTGACTCTCGGTAGCCTCCCAGAAGACACCATAAAAGACAAGCGCCGAAACATAGATCGTGACGGCCACGTCACCGATCACAGCCGGTGTTAAGCCTTCACTACTGAGCAGACTGTAGGCGGCAAACAGCGATACTGCGAGGAGAAAGACAACAACAGTTTTGACAATCGGTTTTCCGTAGGTTTCGTACGCAGTCGGCTCCGACATTGGTGGCGGTAGGCAGGCGGGGCATATCCGTCCTCCGACTCGTCGCTCGACCACTGACAGCGTTTTTTAGTCCCCAGCGCTGAGAGAGGGTAGTGACAGCGAACCTCCGCGGAGAGATTATCACCGTCGACGAGCCGACAACCGTCGAAACCGAGTACGGCGAGCGCAAACTCGCAGAGGTTCGACTTCGACCAACTGACGGGACCGAAACGGGCGGCGATGTAGCGGTTGATGTAACGCTGTGGGCCAAGTGGGCTGACACCGCCGACCACGCCGAGCCGGGGATGGACCTGATCGTCACCGAACCGGATGTCGAAGACGATCAGGGTGGAGTGACCTACAGCACCACCAAGGAGTCGTATGTTGTCCTTGAACCCGACTTTCTGGTCGACGTGACGGCGATTCGCTCGTGGGTGCAGTGTCCACGAATGTACTATCTGAACAAGCTGTCGGCGATCCCGCTCAACTACCCGGTCGTCAAGGGGACCATCGTCCACGACGTGTTCGGGGATCTACTTCGTGGCCGGGATCTCGACGCGTCGATCACCGACCGCGTCGAGGAGGCCGGGTTGGAACTCGGCCTGCTGGGTCGGGAGCTGGCGGAGGTCGAAGGCGAAGTCCGGGGCAACGCCGCCGCAATCGAGGGCTGGCTCGCCCAAGGGACCCTGACTGACGAAGATGCGTGGCGATCCGAGTACACCCTTATCAGTCCGACATTTGGGCTGAAAGGACGGGCCGATGCGCTCCGGCGTGGGATGCCGGTCGAACTCAAGACGGGCAAAAACACCTCCCGTGAGCCACGGTTTCAGGACAAGATTCAGGCGGCGAGCTACGCCTTGATGCTCGAAGAACGCGGCGTCTCGGTCGACACCGGGACCCTTCTGTATACCAAAAACACGACGCTCGAACGCACCGAAGAGTCCGGCGACCTCTCGCCAGCCAAGGAGTTCACGATGGGGAAAGGATTGCTGGAGTTCGTCGTCAGAAGCCGAAACGAACTCGCCGCGATGGAGGCCCGCGAGGAGATCCCGACAGGGTACGAAGCCGATGCGAAGTGCGAGTATTGTTTCGAACAGGACACCTGTATGGTAGTTTCGGGCCGACTCAACCAGGAGTCGAAAGCGGGCGCGGTCGGTCGACCGATCCCCGACGACGAGCAGGCGTACTTCGAGCGGTTTTATGGGGCAATTGAGGCCGAACGCCGGTCGACCCACGACGAGTACCGCAAGCTCTGGGAGCAGGGCGATCAAGAACGGGCCGACGACGACCGGGCGTTGATCGATCTCGAACCGCTGGGCCAGCGTGAGATCGACGGTAACCGCTGGGAGCTTCGCGCGCGAAAGCCACGCGAGGCCGTTTCAAAACTCCGAGAGGGCGACGTTGCACTCGCCAGCGAGGGGAACCCGGTCGAAGGCCACGCCGAACTGTGTCGGATTACCCAACTCGACGAGGAGATCGTCGTCACCGCCGACGAACCGGTTGAGCTCCGTCGACTCGACGTCTATCCCTCCGAGATCTCGGTCGACCGAATGTTGACCGCGCTCCACGATACCGTTCTCAAGAGTAGCGAGGAGCGCAAGGAGATCCTCTTCGGCCGCCGAGCGCCCGAGTTCGACGACTCCCACGAGACGTTTATCGACAACAACGAGGGACAAAATCAGGCCGTCAATCTGGGGGTCAACGCCAACGACTGCGCACTGATCCACGGCCCACCCGGCACCGGGAAAACGTATACTATCGCGCGGTTGATACGCGCCCTCGTCGACCGAGGCGACCGGGTGCTGTTGACCGCGTTCACGAACCGGGCGGTCGACAACGCGCTTGAAGCCCTCCGCGACCAAGGCTTCGAAGACATTTGTCGTGTTGGCACCGACACTGGTATCCGCGAAGATATGTTGGACGTCCAGCTCGAAACACGGGGTGACCCCAACGAGCGGGCCGCCGAACTCCGAACCGCGCCGGTCGTCGCCGCGACAACGGCGAGTTGTGGCTCACGCGTGATGCGCGAACAGAGCTTCGACGTCGCAGTGGTCGACGAGGCCTCCCAACTCACCGAACCGAGCGCGATGGCAGCGCTCAACCGAGCCGACCGGTTCGTGCTCGTGGGCGATCACGAACAGCTCCCACCTGTCGTACAGGCTGCTGAGGCTGGCGACGACTCGACCGATGGGAACCCGCTGTCGACCTCGCTGTTCGAGCGATTGATCGAGCAGTATCCCGACGCAGCGGTCATGCTCACTCGCCAGTACCGAATGTCCCAGCGGATTCAGGCCTTTTCGTCGGCCGAGTTCTACGACGGCGCGCTCCGACCCGCAACGGGCGCGGTCGCCGCCCAGTTGTTGTCGGAACTCTGCGATCCCGACTCGCTGCCAGCGGAACTCAGAGATGCGGTGACGTTTCTCGACCCCGGCGGCACGCGTGTCGGTAACACGAACCCGACCGAGGCCGACCGGGTCGCCGAGATCGTCGACGCCTATCTACAGGCCGGTGTCGACCCCGAGGATATCGGCGTCATTGCACCGTTCCGGGCACAGGTCGCCGAGATCAGCCGCCGAGTCGACGTGACCGTCGACACGGTCGACCGCTTTCAGGGATCGAGCAAGGAGATCATCATCGTCTCGTTTGTGGCAACCGGCCAGCTTGAAGGGCCGTTATTCGATGACTACCGCCGGATCAACGTCGCCCTCTCCCGAGCCAAGAAGGGACTGGTGCTCGTCGGCGACCGAGGGGCGCTCTCAACCGAGCCGTTCTACCGTCGACTGCTCGACTGGGCGGATCGCTAACTGGTCGCCAGTTCGTCCACTCAACGAAACTATCTCTTCTGTCTGAACTACACTTTTTGCCATCCTCGGCGTGGGTATGTGTATGAGTAACGAATCGGAGACACGCAGTTCAAAGGAGATCTCACGACAGTCAGGACAGATTGGCGTTCGTGAGATTTCGGTTGCCGGTCTCTCCGGCCTCATCGGGATGGCCGCCATGCAACCGATTTTCGGTGTTGCAACGATTCTGGGTGTTCTCGATCCAGTCGCGTTTTCGGGATTTGCGAACATCGTCGGCTACGGGTTGAACTTCTGGGGTGGCGTTGCGATCTTCGTGCTCGGTGGGATGACAGTGTTGCCGCTGCTGTTCATCACGCTTGGCAACTACCTCCCGCCGGCCAACAGCGTCCCCCTCCGCGGTGTGACCTTCGGGACAATCATCTGGACCGGGTTCGTCCTCGCCTTTTATACCGATCAGAGTGGCGTCTCGCTCGTCATCTATCTGGTGATGACGCTCGTTAATCACTGGGTATACGGCGCCGTTCTCGGGACCGTCTACACGCGGTACGCCTCGATTGCAGCCTACGAGGTCTGAACCGCGGTAGGTATCCCTTACTCGGCAGTATGTCGACGATGAAACCAGCTGTCCTGTTCCAAGTAGATCCCCGACAGTCAGCTATTGCGGATAGTTGCGTCTGAGTGACTATCGGCAAAAGCGGTATGTAAACAGTATGCAGTCGCTACTTAGTCGACGTTGATCGTCTCTATCAGTCTACTATAAATCTCTAAATAAATACTATTTCTATACAATTGGTCAGAAATACTATATGTGAAACCTGATCCTAACGGGATATGGCAAAACGCCATTCGGACGACTCCGGGCAGAAGGGACAGCTTAACAGACGAGATTATATGCGGCTCAGTGGTGCCGCAGTCGGTGCAGCCGCACTCGGTGGCGTCGGGGCAACGACGTCGGTCGCGGCGGCTCCCGAGACGGTCGTCGACCTCGGTCAGCAGGGATTGAGTCAGGGCGATACGATTGATCCGTATCTCGAGGAGTATGTCGACAACGGTGTCGAAGTACGCGTTCCCGAAGGCGAGTACGACTGGGATGGCGACGGGTTTACCGGCGCAACGAGGAATGCCGCCATTGTTGGCCAAGGCGAAGTTATTCTCAACAACGTCGCTGGCGACTACTACCAGACGATCAAGGCCAGTGGCACAGTCGAAATTCGGAACTTTACCATCCGAGGACGGGCAACCGGTAACAGTTCGCGATTCCGCCTCGATGCAGATGACGATGGTCACATCATCATTGACAACGTCAACTTCCCCGACGGTGGTGAAGAGGGCGCAGAGTCGAAAGCGTTCTACGCACCCCGCGACCACGCCGGTGTTATCGAGATCCGAAACTGCTACTACGCGAACTTCGACGACAACGGCATCTATGCGAGTTCGCCGGGCTACAGCGACGGAGCCGGTGGGCAGGTTATCGTCGAGAACTGCACCTCACACAACAACAATATCTCCGGCATCCGTATCGGATCACCTGACAGCATCGTCAGAAACTGTCTCGTGATCAATGATAAGGCACCCCGGACAAGCCCGAGTGGATACCAGAACTCCCGTGGGATTCGTGTCCGTGCGCCCGGTGAGAATCAGCTGATCGAGGACACCGAGATCATTCACTCCTACGATGGGGCCGGAATACCGATCCAGCTCCACGGGACTGCAGAAGGTGGATCTGGAACGATCAAAAACGTTCGCATCCTGAACAACACGAGCAACGACGCGATTCAGGATCAGGAGGGCGAGACCGCCGAGACGTGGACCGGAACGAACATCGACATTACCGGCGACGGAAACCTCAGCTACCCCTCGAACTTCGATGCCACGACCGGAAGCAGCGCCGAGGCACCAACTGGTGAGGATCCACAGGGCGACACGACGGTCGACACGTCTGACGACACTGATTCGACGGACTCGGACAGTTCGGATTCGTCTGGCAGCACCGGTTCAACCGATTCGGGCAGCTCAGAAGAGCCTGCTGAGGGTACTGACCGACTCCTCGTGACGACGTCGCCATCCGACGGCGCAACCTACGAGTTTACAGCCAGCGGTGAGATCACGCCACGATACGATCTCGAACAGTACAATGCAAATGACGACTCGGTCGGCGAGAGTGCAAGCCAGAACGACGACGGCACTTGGACGGCTACCGGCGCGCTTTCGGGAGCCGGCTCCAGCGGCGACTCCTTCGATGTCGCAGGCGACATCACCGCCTTCTCCATTAGCGGTGACAGTGATGCCGTATCGCTGTTGCTCAACGGAACCGAGGTTTCGATGGACGATCTCCTCGTCGACCAGTCCAGCGGGGACGACCAACAGACCGACGACAGTTCCTCGGACGATAGTTCATCTGACGATGGTTCATCTGACGATGGTTCGTCGGATGATGGTTCGTCGGATGATGGTTCGTCGGATGATGGCTCGTCGGACGCAGGTGACCTCACCAACGTTCTCATGCTCGATGGCACGGTCAGCGACGACCTCGCCCAGTACAAAGTCGTTGTCAGTGGTCAGATCGAGCGGAGCGATTCGATCAGCTCGACCACCGACAGTCCATGGGACGAGATCGAGGACCGCGTCGACGAATCGACCGCGACTGGCGTTGTCGCCAAAGGTATCGATGGCTACCGGTTCTCCGGCGAACTGGTCAGCTTCCAAGTCAAAGGTCACGTCGACCTCACCGTCGAACAGGCCACACAGTAGATCCATGTCCGCATACAGTGACTGGGAGTCCCTTTCGGCGGACCCGGATCCGAAGGACGACCTCGGATACGACGGCACCGAATGGGACGTCATTCGAACGACGCAAAAAGAGAGCTCTCATCTGCTCTTTTTGCCCCAAGACGAGCAACTCCTGAAACAGGAAGCGTTCGTGATTGTCAACGAATCATCGGTTGTCGACATCTCGACCCACCGCTGACTGATACCGTCTGCTGTAGACGGGTCCCGCCCAGTTGAGCGGTCAAGACGTACCTTCCGACTGCAAACCGTCTGAGCGATCCCTGGGTAGGGGTTTTGGACGGTTCGATCTTGTCCCACACTGCTGGGATCTTTGTTTTGTCTTTTAGCTAGTTTCGTGACTGACATGGATCTCGTACGGTAGTGTCGGATGTGAATGTCGACCGGGGGTCGCGGACTCCTCGACGATGGTCGCCGAAATCGGCGCGATATCGGCCGTTCGGTCGGTCGGATACCAGGCTCGACCAACCGGGATCACCACAAACCGGGCATGTCGGTCGCCAACCCACCCGAAGGTATCGCTCGGTGAGCCCCACGCCGAAAGCCCGACAGTCGCTTCGAGCCAGTCGACGAGCGCCAATGGCTCGGGAGCCGGCAGGCCGACCTCGGTTACCCCGTCGAAAACTCCTTTTGAGTCCGGTTCTTGGCGTGGATCACCCACATAACAAAGTCCTTCGAGCACGTTGGCCGCCGGGTCCTCGAAGTAGATCGCTGTCGCATCCAGAAACTCGAACCACCGACTCGGCTCGCCATCGATAGGAACCATTGGTACGCGGTCGACCAGCCAGTCGACAGCCGCCTCGGGATCGGCGAGGAGCCGAACTGCCAGATGCACCGGCGGAGTCCCGCTGTGTTCGGTGAACTGCAGGGTTGTCTCGCCAAGCCGAACCTGTGATTCTGCCGCCGGACCGCCGTCACCGAACCGCTCGCCGTACCACCTACTCAGGGATTCGGGATCAGCCGCCGGAACGCCTACCCGTTCGAACTTCATTGGTGGTGGTTCGTTTGATAGGCGCTTGTAGATGGTGGCTCCGACGCAGTAGGCAGCGACTACTCGGTTTCGAGGGCGTCGACCTGGTCTTCACCATCGATTTCAGCGAGCACTCGATCATGGAACTCTTGGAGCACCGCACTTTCGTCCTCGGCGAGCACCACATCGCTGGCCATCAGTGTCGCCAAGCCGAACGCCCGCGGGCTTGGGGAGTCGACGGTGTGAGACACGATTTCTATATCGCCATCGTCGACCGCCTGTAGGACCTGCTTAATTCCAGTTATGTTGAGCTTGTCCTCCATGATTTCCCGGTAGGTCTCCTCGATGACAGCAAACGAGTCGAGGTTCTGAGCGAACGACAGCAGCATCTCGCTGGAGACCTGCTGTTGGGCGGCGGATTTCTCGTAGCCCTTGTACCGTTTGAGAATCATCAGCGACCGAGTCGCGTTGATACGGAAATACCGCTGGAGCAGATCGGTCCCGTCGAGCGCTGACCGGAGATCAGCGGTGATCGCATCTGGATCAAGTTCCTGAATGATTCCTGCGACGTCGACCTTCCGATTCAGCGGCATCTGGATCGAAAACCCGTTGTCGGCGACCGCAACCTGAACATTCGTCGTCGCGTGTTGGGCACAGTGGTAGGCGACGAGCCGCGAGAGGCCATCGTTGAACGCCCGGCCGTAGTTCGAGTGGATATAAAATCGACGCCGGTACTCGGTGCGGTCGATCTCGGTCTCGATGACGATCCGTTGGTCGGTGCTAATCGAATCCTCGCCGAGATACCGTTGCTGTTCATCGAACAGTCGACTGATCGCCCGAACGCTGTGTTCGTCTATCGGGAACTCCCGAAGCCACGCTCTGAGCCCCTCGATCCCGCCAGCGTCGAACCGGTCGGCAAGCTCGCGCTGGAAGTCGATGATTGCCCGGCCTAAATCGTACGACAGCGGGAGTCGTTCGGAGAACCACGACGGAACGGTCGGCCGCGCGGACGTTGGGTCGACGTACACCTTCGAGCCGCGCCGGTAGCTGTATTCGAAGTTCTGGCCGCCGAGAACGAACACGTCGCCGGGGTCGATGGTGTCGAGATACCCCTCATCGAGCGTGCCAACCCACTCCTTGTCACTCCGTGTATGGACCGCACAGCTGAAGGAGTCCGGAATCGTCCCGATATTGGTCATATAAATCACGCGGGCGAGTCGACCGCGCTTGCCGATCAGCGGCTCGCCGACCGGGAACTCCTCGTAGTGATGCTCGCCATCCGGCCGGTCGTTGGTATCTCGCCAAATCTTCGCGTAGACGTTTTTGTCTTCAAGCCCGGGGTAGTCAGACGTCAAATACCGCATCAGTCGTTCCCAGTCGGTCGGATCGAAGTTACGGTAGGGATAGGCCTGCCGAAGAGTCGACTTGAGATCGTCCTCCCGCCAGACGCGGTTTATCGCCATCCCGTAGACGTGTTGGGCGGCGACATCCGCCGCGTTGTCCGGGATGAACACGCGGTCGACGAACCCCTCCTCGGCCTTGTTGAGCATCACCGCACACTCGATGAGCTCGTCGCGGTCCAAGGCGATGACGCGTCCTGTTACGGTCTGGCCGAGTTGGTGGCCCGCCCGGCCAACGCGCTGGAGGAGCGAAGCAACGGATTTCGGCGAGCCGATCTGGACCACCAGATCGATGTGGGGCATATCGATCCCGAGTTCGAGACTGGTCGAAGTGGTCACCACGTCCAACTCGCCGGCCTTCAATCCCTCTTCGATTGCTTTGCGCCGATCTTTCGAGAGACTCCCATGGTGACAGCCGGAGTTAGCCTCACCATACTCGTCTGGAAACCGTTCTCGGAGCGTCTTCAGCACGCGTTCTGCACCCGACCGCGTGTTGGTAAAGACGAGCGTGTTGGTGTGGTCGTCGACGAGTTCGTGGAGGCGGTCATAAAACCGATTCTGGATCGTCTCTCTGGGGGTGTTGATCAGGTCGTCGGTCGGACATTCGAGTTCCATATCGAACTCCCGGACGAACCGACTGTCGACCAGTTCGTACTCCCGCGGTGGGCCACCCGGCTCTTTGCGACCAACGAGGAACTCCGCAACCGTCGACAGCGGTTCGACGGTGGCCGAACAGCCGATCCGGGTCGGTGAACTCTCGGCCATCTTTTCGAGCCGTTCCAACGAGACCGAGAGATGTGTCCCGCGTTTGTTTTCGGCCAGACTGTGGATTTCGTCGACGATCACGTACTCGACGTTTTCGAGTTTCTTCTTGAATTTCGGGGAGTTCAGCAAGATTGCCAGCGTTTCGGGGGTCGTGTTGAGGATGTGTGGCGTCTCGTGTAACATCTGCTGGCGGGCCGCGCTATCGGTGTCACCATGGCGAATCGCGTGTCGGAGCTCGGTGTCGACGCCTGCCTCGGCCAGCCGGTCCGAGATCCCGTCCAACGGAACAGTCAGATTCCGGTGGATGTCGTTGGCCAGCGACTTCAGTGGCGAAATATAGAGACAGTACACCGAGTTGTCGAGGCCATCTTCTTCGGCTTGATCCCGGCGAAACAGTTCATTAATGATCGCCGCAAACGACGCCAGCGTCTTGCCGGAGCCGGTCGGCGCACAGATCAGAGCGTTTTCCTCGTCGTGGATGTGTGGAACCGCGCCGCGTTGTGGTGGGGTAAAGAAGCCGCCGTTGTCGCCGACGAACGCGCCGAACTCCTCGACCCACCACTCGCGTACTGCCGGCTCGAACAGGTCCAGCACGTCCTCGTCGGCGATGTCGACTGTCTCCGGATCGAACTCGTAGTCGGCGTCGGCTGCTGCCGTACGGAGAAGGTCGCGACCGGAGGTGGCCATCTTGCCAGAGAGTGGCGCTCGCCGCCTAAGTCGGTTGTGTTGGCTGTCCCCCCACGATCCGAACCCCTTTGCAGGACGGCGATGTTCGGATGAGTATGCAGGTTACGTTTCTCGGAACGGGAAGCGCACTGCCGACTGGGAGCCGGATGCAGACCGGGGTCCTGCTGTCGGCTGGTAGGCAGTCCCTACTAGTGGACTGTGGAAGCGGTATTCTCCACCGGCTGGCGAACACCGAGACCGGCTATGAAGGCGTCAGTAGCGTGCTGCTCACTCACCACCATCTCGACCACGTCGCCGATCTGTTGCCGCTGTTGAAAGCCCGGTGGCTCGCCGGCGAAGAACACCTCGAAATCGTCGGCCCGCAGGGAACCAAGGAGTTGGTCGACGGACTGCTATCGCTCCATGACTATCTGGATGGTCGAATCGATCTCCAGATGCGGGAAGTGACTGCCGGCCACTCCTTCGAGATTGCGGGATTCAGCGTTGAAGGGTACGAAACCAGACACTCGATGGACGGGTTGGCCTATCGATTTGCCGAGGCCGACGACGAGCAGCCACTGTTCGCGTTCAGCAGCGACACGGAGGCGTTCACCGGATTAGGGCGGTTCGCCAGTGGTTGTCGGGTTCTGGCCCACGATTGTTCGTTCCCCGACGGGGTCGACGTGTCGGGCCACCCGACTCCCACACAGTTGGGTGACGCACTGGCTGACTGCGAGGTCGACCGCCTCTACCTAACGCATCTCTACCCCCACACCGAGGGAAAACACGACGAAATGCGCCAGGCAATCGCCTGCGGTGGGTTCGACGGCGAGATCCGGTTCGCCCGCGACGGGCTGCGTGTCGACCTCTAAACTCGGTAGGAAGATCATATATCAGCGATACTGTGTTAGTCTCGGGCAGAGATATGGGGACGAGCGGGGAGCCGACAGTTAGCTTCATCATACCGGCACGGAACGAGACGTCGTATCTGCCGGCTACCCTTGAGAGTCTGGCACGGCTGAAGACCACTGTCGAGTACGAGCAGATCGTTGTCGACGGAAAAAGCGACGACGGGACACCGGAGATTGCCCGCGAGTACGACACTCGTCTGATTGCGGGAACGGGAACTGGACAGGGTGACGACCGGCATCTGGGTGTGGAGGCGGCGTCGGGTCGCTGGCTGGCGTTTATCGATGCCGACACCTGTGTTCGGTAGTATCTGGAGACGATGCTGTCGTTCGTCGACGACCACGGACTCAAAGGCGCGGGGTCTCGGTGCCGTGTCAGCGGTGGCTGGCGAACCGTCCCGATTGAGTGGCTGTTTAATCACGTCCTACCGTAGTTGTCTCCGCCGCCGTTTCCGGGGTTCAACGTATTTGTCGACCGTGCGGCCTACTTCGAAACCGGCGGGTTTCGGAGCAGTCCGAACGAAGATATGACCTTCAGCCGCAAGTTCGGCACCCGGTATCCGACCGGTTGTGTTGGTCGAAACGTCGGGTCGACGCTGTATATCGAGGACGATGGCGTCGGTATCCCCGAAGACGAACGCAACGTCGACGAAACTGTGACGTGCTCACCACGCAGAAGCCCAGGGTTACATCTCGAATAGTCCGTACCATATGACTACGTAGATATGAATATGATTTTATGACGACATCAAAAACAGTCTTTTCTACCGCGCCCGAGTGCACCAATCATTTTACTGCCACTATTTTTATTTATTTACTGACACTAATGAAAAATCCGAGAGATAAATGTTTGTATATAATATAACAAATATTTACTCAGTTCTGAATGAAAGATTTTTAGGCAGTGAAAATATATAATTGAAAAACATTATTAAATACATATTATTTACATTGGTTTTTATCCAGTGATTATTAATGTGGGTTTTCACCACTCACGGATGCAGTAATTTACCGTGCCGACAGCAGACTCTGTCGGATCCAACGGTGACATACCATGACAGGAAACCAACCGAAGATCTCGCGTCGTACTGCGCTGAAAACAACGGGCGTTGCTGTTGCAACCGGGTTGGCAGGCTGCACCGGAAACGGCAGCGAGGGCGCTTCGAACCAGTTGGAACTGTTGCACGCGTGGTCCTCCGGCGACGGAAACGCGGCCATTGCCGCACTCATCGAGGGGTTCCAGGAGGAACACCCCGACATCGAATTCGCAGAAGAGCCGGTCAACGGCGCGGCCCGCGGCAACCTCGATCAGGTCATGCAAAACCGGTTGCAGGCCAACGACCCACCCAGTACGTTCCAGACGTGGCCGGGCAAAACCCTCGGGAAGTTCGGGGGCGCGTACGAAGACATCGAGGGCGACGTGTGGAACGACGACCTCAAGGAGAACTACCTTTCGGGTCCACAGGCACAAGCCCAGTACGACGGCAGCTACGTCACCGTCCCGCTGAACATCCACCGAATCAACAACCTGTTTTACAACACGGCTGTCCTCGACGAGGCCGGCGTCGACCCCGAGAGCCTCTCGTCGCCGAGCGACGTGGTCGACGCCTGCGCGACGATTGACGAGAACACCGACGCCGTCCCCTTCGCCCACCAGACCAGCGGGGCGTGGTCGACAACCCAACTGTGGGAGACGATCCTGCTGGCACAGGCCGGGATCGAAGGCTACGAGGCGTTTATCAACGGGAACGGCGACAGCGGGCAGGTCCAAGACGCACTGCAGTCGGTCGTCGACCTCAGCGAGTACTACCCGAGTGACTCCTCGTCGATCTCACTCACGGAGGCCAACACGATGGTCATGGAAGGCGACGCCGCGTTCATCCATCAGGGAGACTGGGCGGCAGGTGCCTACGGTGGCAACGACGAGTTCAATTACGGCGAGGACTGGGGCCACGTTACCTACCCCGGAAGCGAGGGGAGCTACCTGCTAAACATGGACTCGTTCCCGTACCTCGCCAACAATCCCTCACCGGAGGCGACCAAACAGTTCCTCAGCTACTGCGGCACTGCCGAGGCACAGGTGTTGTTCAACGCCGAAAAGGGGTCGATCCCGCCGCGGAGCGACGCCGACGTGTCCAGTCTCAACCAGTTCCAGCAGGACCAGTTCGAGGACTTCAACGCCGCCGACAGCCAGCCGCCGTCGGTCGAGCACGGACTGGCCGTCTCGCCGGGGGTCAAAACCAACATCAGCAGCGCCTTCAGCGGCTTCCTCGAAAGCGCCGATCCGGCCTCGACGGCCGACGACCTCATCGGATCGTTCAACTAGTTGCCCTCTCTCACCATGCGTAATTTATTGACGCGGCTGAAACGCCGGTGGTCGGATACCGACAGGGCTCGCACCGATGGCGGCGTCGATTCGACCGCTTCCTTTTGGGAGCGGGACGTTGTCAGATCCGCGCCGTTCTGGCTGCCGCCGTTCCTCTTGATCGGGCTGTTCGTCTACGGAGCAGTCCTGTGGAACATCGTCCTCTCGTTGACGAGCTTTACGGGGTTGGGCAGTCCCGACTACGGCAGTCTCAGTCTCGAAAACTACGTTATCGCGTTTCAGGGCGGGGTTCCCTCGTGGTCGGAGCTGACTGTCTCACCGATCTGGAACTCCGCGTGGAACACGGTCGTTCTGATGGTCACCTTCTCGGTTGTCTGTCTCGCCTTGGGACTCATCTTGGCCATCTTGGTCGACCAGCAGATCCGCTTCGAGAACACCTTTCGGACGATCTACCTGCTGCCGATGAGCCTCTCGTTCGTCGTGACGGCGAAGTTCTGGCTGTATATGTACAATCCACAGACGGGGCTCATCAATATCGCGGTCCAGTCGCTTGGGTTCCAACCGGTCGAAATCGTTCAGAACCCGGACCTGAAGCTGGCGGCGGTCGCCTTTGCGCTGATCTGGCAGTTTAGCGGCTATGCGATGATCGTCTATCTGGCTGGCCTGCGGGCGATTCCGACGGGCCATTTCGAGGCTGCCCGCGTCGACGGAGCCTCGACGATCCGGATGTACTGGCGCGTGATCATCCCACAGCTTCGGACTGCCACAGTGAGCGCACTCGTCGTGCTGACGGTGTTCTCGCTGAAGGCCTTCGACTTCCTGTTTTCGATGTACGGAGGCTACCAGCCCGGTCCCTCGGCGGACATCTTGGCTACCCGAATGGTTCGGGAGGCCTACGCCAACGGGAACTGGGCCTACGGGTCGACGATAGCGGTAATTCTGTTCGTGATGGCACTGATGATCGTCACGCCGTACATCTACTCGCAGTACAAGCGAGGTGAGCTATGAGCCACGAGACAGCCACACCCGACGACACCACGACACGATCACTGCTCGGCTACCCGCTCCGCCGAATCGGACTGTATCTGGTCCTCGGGGCGATGGCCGCCTTCTACCTCATCCCGATCGAAACGGGGCTGATGACCGCCATCACGAGCCCCGAAACCTACACCGGGACCCATCCGTACTTGCCGCCGCTGGAGCCACTGATTCCGGGGACCGGCGAGTTCTCGCTGCAGCCGTGGGGGACCGCCTTCGAGGGGCTCCAGTCGGGGCTCGTCAACAGCCTGATCATGGTGATCCCGGCGACAATCCTCTCGGGACTGCTCGGCAGCATGGCCGCCTACGGGCTGACGACGATCAGCTGGCGGGGACAGATCGGGATCTACATCCTCTTTGTCGCGGGAATCTTCATCCCATACCAAGCCGTCTTGGTGCCGCTGACGCAGTTCTGGTACAACGTTGTCCCGCTACGGACGCTGTTCGAGCCGATTGCGCTCACCCTGCCGTTCGTCCAAGAGTACCACTGGAAACTCGTCGCGCTGACGATCACCCACGTGGCCTACGGGCTACCGATCTGTACGCTGCTGTTCCGGGCCCACTACAAGAAGCTCTCCGACGAGATGATCGAGGCCGCCCGGCTCGATGGCGCATCGATCTACCGGATCTACCGGCGGATCATCCTGCCGCTGTCGATCCCGATGTTCGCGGTCGTCTTCATCTACCAGTTCACCCAGCTCTGGAACGACCTGCTGTTCGCGCTCACCATCGTCCAGTTCGGTGACGCCGCAGTCGTCACCCAGGAACTGGTCGGCATCGGCGTCTCACAGTCCGGCACCAACTTCCCGCTTCGGATGGCGGCTGCACTGCTCGCGGCGCTCCCGACACTCCTCGTGTACATCGTCTTCGGCGACAAGTTCGCCAAGGGAGTCGCTGCGTAATGACACCCAGATCACCACCTCACAAGTTATGGCAGAACTAACACTCGACGGCGTCACGAAAGTATTCACAGAAGACGACGGCAACGAGATCGTCGCGGTCGACGAGGTCTCGGT
Organism: Halohasta litchfieldiae; assembly: GCF_002788215.1. Lineage (NCBI taxonomy): Archaea > Methanobacteriati > Methanobacteriota > Halobacteria > Halobacteriales > Haloferacaceae > Halohasta > Halohasta litchfieldiae. The sequence goes on from NZ_CP024845.1 coordinate 2,686,139, forward strand.
CGACATCCAAGACGGCGAGTTCCTTGTCCTCGTTGGCCCATCGGGCTGTGGGAAATCAACAACCCTGCGGATGGTCGCTGGGCTCGAATCCATCACGTCCGGTGAGATCCGTCTCGCCGGAAACCGAATCAACGACAAACCACCTGCCGAGCGGGATATCGCGATGGTGTTCCAGTCCTATGCGCTGTACCCTCACATGACGGTGGCCGAAAACATGAGCTTCGGGCTCGAAGAGTCGACCGAGATGGCCGACGACGAGATCAGTCGGATCGTCGACGAAACCACCGAAATGATGGGAATCAGTGACCTCCGAGAACGGAAACCCGCTGATCTCTCCGGCGGCCAACAACAGCGTGTCGCACTCGGCCGAGCCATCGTCCGCGATCCCGAGGCATTCTTGATGGATGAACCGCTCAGCAACCTCGATGCCAAACTCCGGGCAACGATGCGGACCGAACTCCAACGCTTGCAGGAGGAACTCGGCGTGACGACGATCTACGTCACCCACGACCAGACCGAAGCGATGACGATGGGTGACCGAATCGCCATCCTCGACGGGGGTGTGCTCCAGCAGGTCGGCACGCCACTGGAGTGTTATCACACACCGAACAACGAGTTCGTCGCCGGCTTCATTGGCGATCCGTCGATGAATTTCTTCGAGATGGACGTCGACCGGAACCAACTTCTCGGAGATCTATTCGAGTACCCGCTCACGCCAGCCCAACAAGAGTCGGTCGACGAAGCCCGGGAGGTCACCTTCGGCATTCGGCCCGAAGACATCGATATCGAGGTCGACGGAACGGTCGACTCGGAGTTCGAGTTCGAGGTGACCGTCGACGTAGTCGAGCCACGAGGCGACGAAAACACGATCCACCTTACGTTCGACCGGGACGTCGACGACCCCGAGACGTTCACCGCGACCGTCAGCGGGCTTCGCCAGCTACAGGCCGGAGACGCGGTCGTCGCAACGTTCCCACCGGAGGCGATCCACCTGTTCGATGTCGACTCCGGGGCGGCGCTCCACAATCGCTCGCTGGACGTGCCCGAAGCGACCGAACAGCTCGTTTAGCAAGCGTAGCCTCCGGCTACTGTTTTGTATAGCTACTCTAACAGCCCGATATCTTTGGCAACCAGATCCTGAATTTGGGATTTGAGTGCAGGCTCGATTTCGGCGCATTCCTCACCATCGTGTCGGTTCTCGTTGTGGGTCTCCAGTTGGTCGCCAACGTCCGAAAGCGGAACGCTCGTCTCGGTGCCGCACTCCTCACAAATAATCGGAACCTGTGGGTCGGTGTCGTCAGTCATACCGACCAGTTGCCCTGTGGGATGAAAACCGGTCCGGTTTCGGGGAACGCCTTCCAGCCTCCCGGATGGCATCCGGCAACAATCCCTTCTACGTTGTATTCGGCGGTGTTATTCGCCACTTATATTAGTGTCTGTAGCCAGCGTTGAGTCGATGAAAGGGTGCTATCCGTGCGTGTCGTGTCGACACCAAACGTTCAACGAGTACCGACCGACCGTAGTACAGGGGGTGTGGTGAGTGGTCTCCCAAACGGCGGCGCTCGCCGCGACCGTGGTTACGCTGGCCACGTTTACCGCCGCAGGGCTGTGGTATGCTCACGGTCGCGTCGGATCAGTCGAGGATCTGCTGACTGCCCGAAACTCGACGGGGACCGCGATGACCACTGCGACGTTGATTGCGTCGACGATGGGTGCGTGGATCCTGTTCAGTCCCGCCGAGGCCGGAGCCGCCTTTGGTGGCCTGCCTGCCATCCTCGGCTATGCCATTGGGAGTGCGATCCCCCTGCTGTTGTTCATTCCTGTCGGCGTCCGTATCCGCGAACTGATGCCGACCGGCCACTCACTGACTGAGTTCGTCCTCGTTCGGTTCGGTCCGGTGATGTACGTCTTCGTGCTCGTGGTCTCGGTGTTCTACATGTTCATCTTCCTCGCAGCGGAGATGACCGCGATTGCAGGCTCGCTCGAACTGGTCGCCGGGATTCCAGCGTGGCAGACCGCAACTGCGGTCGGCCTGTTCGTCCTCGTTTATACGGCCTACGGTGGCCTCGTCGCTAGCATCTTCACCGATACCATCCAGACGCTCGTTATCCTCCCCCTACTGGCAGTCGGCTTCGGGGCGGCGGTCCTCGCGTTGGGCGGCACCGGCGAGATCCATGCCACCGCGCTCGCCACCGATCCGAGCCTGCTCGATCCGGGTTTCCGTCCGGGACTGGAGTTCGGGCTGTATGTCGTATTCGCCATTTTGGGTGCAAATATGCTGAACCAGGGGATCTGGCAGCGCGTGTACGCGGCCGATGGTGAGTCGACGCTCACCCGGTCGTTTGCGGTCGCCGCGCTGACGGTCGTGCCGATGGTACTGCTGGCGGGGCTGTTCGGGGTTGTTGCCTCGGGTCTCGGCTTGGTGACGCCCGAAACCCAAAGTGTCGCTTTCTTTCTCGTTGTGATTGAGGTTCTCCCTGAATCGATTGCTTTCGTGGTCGTCCTGTTGGTCGTCCTCTTGGTGATGAGTTCAGCCGATACGATGCTGAATGCGATTTCGAGTCTGATTACCGTCGACCTCGCCCGAATTATCGACGTCGACAACGACCGTTCGCTTCGACTGACCGGTCGGGGTCTCACGGTCTTGGTTGCCATCGGAGCGATCATCATCGGCGCACAAGGCTACAGCGTCCTCCGGCTGTTTTTGACCGCTGATCTGCTTGCGGCCGCGGTTTTTGTCCCGCTCATCTGGGGACTCTACTCACGGAGCTTGACCGAACTCGGCGGACTGGTCGCAAGCCTCGCTGGGCTCGTGGTAGGCATTGCCTACTTCCCGATGCTCCGGGGGGTCGTGATGCTGGTGCCCGGTGTCGGACCGCTGCTTCCAGAGCCAGCGTTCCTGCCCGCGTTCCTCGGGGCCACTGCAGTCTCGACACTGGTGACCGGTCTCGCAGTCGCTGTCGGCTCCGCGAACTTTGAGTTCGATTCGCTGACAACCAAGATTCGGTCGTTCGACGAGTCGACCACCGAGGACCCATCAGCGGCCGCAGCTGGGGAGGTGTCGGACTGATGGCGGTCGGGTCGACGCTGTTTGCAGTCCTGATCTGGGGATCAGTCGGCAGTGTCCTCGCCGTGTTCGGCTACATCTCGTGGCTGCTTATCAGGCTTCGGCGAACCAAGTAGCGCTACTCACGTTTTGAGACTGTTTATACCAACACAATTCTCTTTACGTAATTAATATCGGTTTCAATATTCGTCGGGAAGCCCGCTCATTTAAGTCTGCGTGGCAAGCATACTACCGTATGAGCGAGCCACTCGCAGACGAGTTCGGACGGGAGGTGACCGGGGTCCGAATCTCGTTGACCGACCGCTGTAACTTCGACTGCATCTACTGCCACAACGAGGGGCTCGGCGACACCCGTGGACCGATGGAGCCGTCCGACGACGAGATCACTGCCGACGAGGTCGTTCGGTTTCTTGAGGTTGTCGAGGAGTTCGGCGTCGAAAAGGTGAAATTCACCGGCGGCGAGCCGATGTTGCGCGCCGACCTCGAAGAGATCATCCGCCGCACGCCCGAGTCGATGGAAGTCTCGCTGACGACCAACGGCACGTTCCTTCGTGGACGCGCCGAAGATCTCAAAGAAGCCGGCCTTGCTCGCGTCAATGTCTCACAGGACGCTCTCGATCCCGACGAGTTCGCGGCGGTCACGAAATCCGGTGCGTACGAAGAAGTCCTCGACGGGGTCGAAGCCGCCATCGAGGCCGGATTAACCCCCGTAAAACTAAATATGGTTGTCTTCGAGCACACCGCTGGCTACGTCGAGGGGATGGTCGACCACGTCGCCGAAAACGAAGGCCTCCAGCTCCAACTGATCGAGTATATGCCGGAACTCACCGGTCGACCGGAGTGGAACATCGACATTCAACGGGTCCACGACTGGCTGGAGGATATTTCGGATCGGGTCGAACACCGCGAGATGCACGACCGGAAACGCTACTGGGTTAGCAGTACCGACCGCGATACCGCGACCGACAGCGAGGGCGACGACAGCAACTGCGGAATGGTCGAAATCGTCGACCCCGTTGAGAACCCGACTTTTTGTGCGAACTGCCATCGCGTACGCGTAACACATGAAGGATATCTCAAGGGCTGTCTGAACCGGAACGACGACCTCCGGTCGATGGGTGAAATGAGCCGCGAGGAAATCCGCGAGACGTTTCGGGCGGTCGTCGACAACCGAGTGCCCTACTACGGCGAGTATCTGATCGAGGGCGACGACGGCGAGTGGGAACTCAACGAGGAGTATATCGGAGCCTGATGCCGTAGGATGTGCTTGATCCGCCCGTAGCTACCGACTACTTATTATGTGGTACTGATAGCTGTGACTGTGAAGCTGACCGTCTTCGGCGCGAGTGGACCAACTGGCCAACAAGTAGTCGACCAGGCAGTTGGCCGTGGTCACGAGGTGACAGCCGTCGTCACGTCGACCGCCCCGGAGTCACGGTTTCCTGACGAGGTGGATGTGGTCGAAGCCAATGTCTACGAGGGTGAGAACATCGAGGAAACCCTCAACGAGTCGACGGTGGTGTGTAACGTCATACGGCATTCGAAGAATAGCCCACCGGATTATCTCACTGTCTGTGGAGCACACATTCTGGATGCGATGGAGGCCGCTGAGGTCGGCCGGTATCTGACGGTCGTCCCCGCGGCCGTGCAGCGGGATGGCGAACAGTTCGGAGTCGGTGAGTCGATTGGGACCTCGGTGTTCCAGTTGCTCCGCCCCACGGTCACCGTCGACGCCACCAATCACGTCGCCGATGTGACCGCACGTGATCTCAACTGGACAGTGATTCGTGTGCTTCGGCTCACGGAGGGAACGACGACTCGTCAGTACACAACGGGAAACATCAGTCTCGGCATCGGCAGTGTCTCCTACGGGGATGTCGCTGCCTTCCTGCTGGACTGCTGTGATCGCGGAATCTATCTTCGTATGCAGCCGAAAATCCGAACCTGAGTGGACGGGAAGTGGCCGGTCGGTAGCGTCAGTTGGTAGGTGTAAGGCGGCGAGCATCGAACCCGTCGACAACCGCTCGCATCGCGTCGATAATCGATGGCCGGTACGTCCAAAACCCGGTGTAATCGCCGGGAGACTGTTCCTCTGCTAGGAGGGCCGCATGGGAGCTGTTCTCTGCGGTGCCATCGAAGATCACCCACCAGTAGTCGGTGTTGCTCTCGACGTCCGGATCGTAGGCCTCGATACCGCTGTCGGCTGGCGGCACCCAGTCCGGCTCGCCGTACAGCGATACCGTGACAGCCGATGGCAGCGCCTCGTAAAACGATAGTTGCGGTTCTGCCAACGATAGTTGCTGGAAGCCAGCCGCCAGTCGACCGTCGCCGACTGTCGCCGCTCGGGTTTCGATCAGCCGTGAGGCAAGCAGGAGCTGACGTCTGTTCGAGGACCGAAACACCGTCTCGTCGAGTGCCCCGAACAGTGATGGCTGCTCGTCGACAGCCGTCAGCTCCGACTCCCACGCATTGAGGTAGTTCGCGACGGTTTCGATACTGTCCACCGAGAGCACCTCCTCGCCGTTCTGTACAGCGACCGTCGACTCGGGGAACCGCTCGTCAGTGGTGTACTTGATGAGGACATCGTGTACACCGACGTAGTCGATGATTCGATCACAGTAGTCGGACTGGGTGTCGACGTTGTAGAACACCACTCTCCGGCGTTTTCCTCTTACCTCCGCAAGGATCTCACCGAAGACCATACAGCCATAATCAAACACATAATGATGAATATTCCGCTTGTGGGAACGCAATCGACCGCTTGCCTGCACTGTGTTAGCGGCTGTAGCCGGCACCGTGGTAGGCGTCGACACCCCGGCAGCTATTCGTGATGTTTAAGTGGTGGACACGAGTTCATTCGACCGTAGTACTGTAGGGGCGGATGTCCCGAGTCCGTGATGGGCGACAATACGAACGCGTGTTGCGGTAGCCAAGCATGGCCCAAGGCGCAGGGTTGCTAACTCTGTGGCGTCACTGCCTCCGGGGTTCGAATCCCCGCCGCAACGCTCGCACAACTGACAATAGCTATGAGTGCAGAAGAACCAGAAGACGGCTTGACAGAGGAGGAAGAAGAGAACCTCCGCTACTTCGTCCGGATCGGACAGACCGATCTCGACGGCACGAAGAGTGTCGAGCGCAGTCTCACAGACATGAAAGGCATCGGACAGCGGACGGCACGCATCGTGTCGGACGCTTCCGGGGTAGACCGAACGGCAACGTTCGGCCTACTCGACGAGGAAGAGATCGACGCCGTCGTCGACGTCGTCGAAAACATTGAGGACCACGTCCCAGAGTGGATGCGCAACCGGCAGCACGACTTCTACACCGGTGAGAACACCCACATCGTTGGGAACGACCTCAACCAACAGCGGCGCCAAGACATCAACCGGATGCAGATGATCGACTCCTACAAGGGCGTTCGACACAAGCGCGGACAGAAAGTCCGCGGGCAGCGCACCAAGTCCACCGGTCGTACCGAGGGGACAATCGGTGTCAACGTCGAACGGATCAAACAGGAGCAGGCTGAAGACGCCGCAGCAGCAGAAGAGGGTGACGACGAATGACGACCGGACAGAACACCAAACTGTACGAGACGCCCAACCACCCCTACCAGGGCGAGCGGATCGCCGACGAAAGCAGTCTGCTCGGTCGGTACGGGCTGGCAAACAAAGAAGAACTCTGGCGAGCACAGTCGGAGCTTCGCTCGATTCGACGCGAGGCCCGTCGACTCATCGGCGAGTCACAGGGTGACGTCGAGGCCGCCGAAGAGGCCGGCATCGAGTTCCTGACCAAACTCCGCCGCTACGGGATTCTCGGAGACAACGAGACGATCAGCGACGTGCTGTCGCTCGACGAGACCGATATCCTTGAACGACGACTCCAGACGGTCGTCTACCGGAAAGGACTGGCTACCACGCCACAGCAGGCCCGCCAGTTCATCACCCACGGCCACATCACCGTCGACGGTGCCCGCGCAAAGGCTCCCTCACGGAAGATTGAGGCCGGCCAAGAGGACCTCGTCGACTACGACGAGCGGAGTCCCATCGCTGACGAACTCCACCCATCACGGGCGGAGGCACAGGAGTAACTACCAATGAGTGAAACACAAGACGACAAGTGGGGCATCGCCCACGTGTTTTCGTCGTTCAACAACACGCTCATCACGATCACCGATCTGACGGGGGCCGAGACCATCGTCAAATCCTCCGGTGGGACCGTGGTGAAGCAGAACCGAGACGAGGCATCGCCGTACGCCGCCATGCAGATGGCCGAAACCGTCGCCGAGGAAGTCAAGGCAGCGGGCATCGCCGGACTGCATATTCGCGTTCGCGGACCGGGCGGAAATGGAAACAAATCCCCCGGCCCCGGTGCCCAAGCGACGATTCGCGCACTGGCACGAGCCGGTATCGAGATCGGTCGGATCGAAGACGTGACGCCGATCCCACACGACGGCACACGCGCACCGAAGAACAAGCGAGTTTAACGACCTATGGCACCAGAATTCGACGTTGAGTTCATCGAGGCCGACGAGCGGAACGCTCGCTTCCTGGTCCGTGGACTGACACCGGCACTCGCAAACGGCTTCCGGCGCGCGATGATCGCCGACGTGCCGACGTTCTCGATGGACACCATCAGTTTCGTCGAGAACACCTCGGTGATGTTCGACGAGATGATCGCCCTGCGACTCGGGCTCATCCCGTTGACCACGCCGCTGGACGACTTCGAGATCGGTGACACCGTCACGGTCGCACTCGATGTCGAAGGGCCGGCGACCGCCTACTCGGGCGATATCGAATCGTCCGATCCGCTGGTCGAGCCAGCCGATCAGAACGTGCCGATCATCGAGCTCAAAGAGGGCCAGCGCCTGGAGTTCGAGGCCGAGGCAGTCTTGGACCACGGCAAAAGCCACGCCAAACATCAGGGCGGCGTCTCGGTCGGCTTCCGTCACCTCCAGCAGGTTGAGGTCGGTGACGACATCGGCGAGTTCGACGACCAAGAGCCACAGATCCTTCGCGGGGTTATCGAAACCGAAGACGGCGAACTCGTTCTCACCAACGAGTTCGACAACGATCTCACGAATCGGTACCCCGGCAAGGAACTCGAAGTGACCGACGTGCCCGGAGCCTACGTCTTCCACGTGGAGACTGACGGCTCCTTCTCGGTTGAGGAACTAGTGCTTCGCGCCGCCGAATCGATCGGTGCCCGCGCGGACGAACTACACGACGCAGTTACGGCCTAACGAAACCCACATGACCACACCACTCTCGATCCAACTGGCCGCCCGCGCTGCTGGTGAGACACCTGTCTCGCCATCGCTCGGGGGTCGACACGGTCGCCTGATGACAGGCCGACAGTGTGGGAGGATCGAAAGTGGTAATAGGTGGAGTGGAGTACACCGGAGTGCGAGCAGGGATAGCCAAGTCTGGCCAACGGCGCAGCGTTCAGGGCGCTGTCCTGTAGAGGTCCGCAGGTTCAAATCCTGCTCCCTGCACTCCGTTTTCTATCAGGAGCATTATAATGAGCAGTAAGACGAATCCGAGACTTCAGAGTCTCATCGCCGAGCTGAAGACGGCCGCGGGCGACTCCGATGCCGCAGTCTGGCAGGACGTCGCCGACCGTCTCGAAAAGCCACGGCGCACCCACGCAGAAGTCAATCTCGGTCGCATCGAACGGTACGCCCGTGACGATGAGACCATTGTTGTTCCAGGAAAGGTCCTGGGCAGTGGTGTGCTTGAAACGAACGTCACCGTCGCCGCCGTCGACTTCTCGTCGACAGCCCAAACGAAGATCGGGCAGGTCGGCGACGCAGTGAGCCTCGAAGAAATCATCGAGTCGAATCCAGACGGAACGAACGTCCGGGTGATTCGATGAGCGCAGCCGAGTTCGAGGTCGACGTCGTCGTCGATGCCCGAGACTGTATTCTCGGTCGCGTCGCCAGCGAGGTCGCACAGAAGGTCCTCTCCGGACAGCGTGTCGCGGTGGTCAACGCCGAACACGCCGTCATCACCGGGAACAAAGAGGATACACTGGACACCTACCGAACACGCGCAGAGCTTGGTTCGGATCGCGGCCCGTACTACCCGAAACGGCCCGACCGCATCTTCAAGCGCGCGATTCGTGGGATGATCCCGTACAAAAAGAAACACGGCCGTGAGGCCTTCGAGAACGTCCGCGTCTACGTCGGCAACCCGTACGACGAAGAGGGCGAAGTTCTCGACGGCACCTCACTGGACCGCCTGTCGAACATCAAATTCATTTCTCTGGGAGAGGTCTCGGAGAAACTGGGAGCGAACGTCACATGGTAACTAACACATCAGGCAAAAAGAAGACGGCCGTCGCTCGCGCCACCGTGCGCGAGGGCGAGGGTCGTATTCGTATCAACTCCCAGCCAGTCGAGCTGGTTGAACCGGAGATGGCACGTCTCAAGATGCTCGAACCGTTCCGCATCGCGGGCGACGACCTTCGTGACAGCGTCGACATCGACGTCACTGTCAACGGTGGCGGCTTCAGTGGTCAGGCAGACGCCGTTCGGACGGCGCTGGCCCGTGGACTTGTGCAGCATCTTAATGATGCTGAACTGCGTGAAGCATACATGCAGTTCGACCGCTCGCTGCTGGTCAACGACGTTCGGCAGTCCGAACCCAAAAAATGGGGTGGCCCTGGTGCCCGTGCCCGCTACCAGAAGTCCTACCGCTAAGGTGACCCAACTATGATGATCCCAGTCCGGTGTTTCACCTGTGGCAATGTCATCGGTGAACACTACGAGGAGTTCGACGAACGGTCCGAGAGTGGCGAAGATCCCGCTGAGGTCCTCGACGACCTCGGCGTGACCCGTCACTGCTGTCGGCGCATGATGGTGTCGCACACAGATCTCGTCGACGTTGTTGCCCCCTACCAATGAGAGGCCAGTACAACCGCTACGAGAAAGCCCGCATTCTCGGGGCGCGCGCACTGCAGATCTCCTACGGTGCGCCGGTCCTCGTTGAGACCGCCCAGAGCGAGCCCATCCTCATCGCGGCAGAGGAGTACGACGCGGGCGTGTTGCCGTTCACGGTCAAACGAGACTAACCATGACACAAATCAGCTCAGTTTCCCTACGACGTGTGCTCGACTCCCGTGGCAACCCCACGGTTGAAGCGGATGTACTCACCGAATCCGGCGGCTTCGGCCGTGCGGCAGCGCCCTCGGGCGCTTCGACCGGCGAGTACGAGGCAATCGAACTCCCGGCCAACGAGGCGATTGCCAACGCGAGAGAACATGCGGTCCCCCGACTCGTCGACACCGTCTACGCTGGCGACCAGCGCGCGGTCGACGGCGCACTTCGTGCCGCAGACGGCACGGATAACTTCTCGGAGATCGGCGCAAACAGCGCGGTCGCCATCTCGATGGCCGCCGCAAAGGCCGGCGCAGACGTGCTCGGTGCCCCGCTGTACCAGCACCTCGGCGGCGCGTTCCGCGGCGACAACTTCCCGATTCCGCTCGGGAACGTGATTGGCGGCGGCGAACACGCCAAAGACGCCACCGATATCCAAGAGTTCCTCGCCGCACCCGTCGGTGCGCCGAGTGTCGAAGAGGCCGTCTTCGCTAACGCGAAAGTCCACGGCGAGGCTGGCAACATCCTCGACGAGCGTGGCATCGGCGCAGGCAAAGGCGACGAGGGTGCATGGGCACCCCCGATTTCGGACGCCGAAGCCTTCGAGATCATGGAGGAGGCGACCTCCCGCGTTTCGGAGGCGGTCGGCTTCGAGATCCGATTCGGACTCGACGTTGCAGCCACCGAGATGTACGACGAGGACAGCGACTCCTACGTCTACAGCGACGAAGAGAAGTCGACCGACGAGCAGATCGAGTATATGGTCGATCTGGTCGAGGAGTACGACCTCGCGTATGTCGAGGACCCACTCGACGAGAACGACTACGAGGCGTTCGCCGAGATCACCGAGCTGGTCGGTGACCGGACGATGATCTGTGGTGACGACCTGTTCGTGACCAACGTCTCGCGGCTCGAAGAGGGAATCGAAACCGGCGCTGGCAACAGCATCCTCATCAAACCAAACCAGATCGGTTCGCTGTCGGATACCTTCGACGCGATCGAACTGGCGGTTCGAAACGAGTACAAGACGATCATCTCTCACCGCTCGGGCGAAACCGAAGACACGACGATTGCACACCTCGCGGTCGCAACCGACGCCGACTACATCAAGACCGGCACGGTTGCGGGCGAGCGAACCGCCAAGCTGAACGAACTTATCAGAATCGCGGAAGACGCAGTATGAGCGACAACGAAACCGAAACCGTAGAGACACAGGACGAGCCCGACGAGGTCGACGAGGCCCCAGTCGACGACGAGCCTGTCGAAGCCGAACCGGACGCCGAGGAGTCTGCCGACGAGGCAGCCGCCGAGGCCGAACCAGAAGACGAGGAAGAAGAGGAGTCCTCGCCGTTCGATGACAATGTCATGCCGGACGACGATGTCGACCTCCTCATCCCCGTCGAGGACTACCTCAGCGCAGGTGTCCACATCGGGACCCAACAGAAGACCAAGGACATGGAGCGGTTCATCCACCGCGTCCGTGACGACGGTCTTTACGTCCTCGATGTGAGCCAGACCGACAGCCGCATCCGCACGGCGGCTGACTTCCTCGCGGGCTACGACCCAGAGCAGGTGCTTGTCACCTCCTCGCGGCAGTATGGTCGATTCCCAGCCGAGAAGTTTGCCGAGGCAATCGGCGCACGCGCTCGCACGGGTCGGTTCATCCCCGGCACGCTGACCAACCCCGACTACGCAGGCTACATCGAGCCTGACGTGCTTGTGGTTACGGACCCAATCGGTGACGCCCAAGCGGTCAAAGAGGCGATCACGGTTGGCATCCCGGTCATCGCAATGTGTGACTCGAATAATCAGGTCAGCAACGTCGACCTGGTTATCCCGACGAACAACAAGGGTCGACGCGCGCTGTCTGTCGTCTACTGGCTGCTGGCCAACGAGACGCTCGACCGCCGCAACGCTGGCACGATGTTCGCGCTCGAAGACTTCGAAGCCGACCTATAATCGGTTTCGAACTCCTACGATTTTTTTGGCGTAGTAATAGTCTGAATAGTCTCAACTGTTAACAACCAGAAAGCCCCGGCAGGCTCCAGTCGAGGGCCTCGCTGCGGTCTTCACTGCGTTGCGGTCCTTGCATCGGCCGTCTTCCCGGAGCCTGCCGCCCCTTTCAACCCACCCACAGCAGGTAGATCAGCCACAATGGGTGGGACTGAAAGGGGCCGCCGTCTCGACGAACCCCGACGACGTAAGCACCGGAAGAGCGAACGCAGTGAGTGACGAGGAGCGCAACGAGTCGCGGGAGTCGAGACGGCGGGGGCTTTCTGGTTCTCTAAAATCTCTATGGCTGAATTTAGATCTGTCACACTAAACTCAGATCAAACACGAACCTTGTTCGATGGCCAACAGTCATATCTGTTGACTCCCAACGCCGGGACATGGATGGGCAGCTCCCGGGAGCCACCGTCGACTCCGAGGACCGAATCATCCTCCACGTCGACATGGACTGCTTTTATGCCTCCTGTGAGCGGCTGCGAGAGCCCGCCCTCGAAGGGAAGCCTGTCGTCGTTGGGATGGGATACGAACCCGGCGAGGGCCACGGCGCGGTGGCCACCGCCAGCTACGAAGCCCGCGAGTACGGCGTCGAGAGCGCCCAAGCCATCGGCCAAGCCCTCGACGCACTCCCCCATGCACCAGACGTCGACGATGACCACGATGGCCCAGTCGGCTTCTACCGGTCGGTCGACATGGACTTTTATAAATCGGTCGCGGGCGACGTGAAGGAGATTCTCCACGACCACGCCAACACGGTGCGGGAGGTGAGCATCGACGAGGCGTATCTCGACGTGACCAACCGGACGAGTTGGGACCCAGTCGACAGTGGTGACCGGACCATCGCCGAGGGCTACGGCCGCCATATCAAACAGCAGATCAGCCGCGAGGTCGGCGTCCCCGCCAGCGTCGGGGTCGCGCCGAACATGTCGACCGCGAAAATCGCCAGCGATTTCGACAAACCGAATGGGCTGACGGTTGTCCGACCCACTGAAGTCAGTGCGTTTCTCGATCCGCTGCCGGTCGACGAGATCCACGGCGTCGGCCCGGTGACAGCGCGTGAACTCCGTGATCTGAGTATCGAGACCGCGGGTGATCTGGCCGACGCCGATCAGGGGGTGATCGTCGACCAGTTCGGCCAGCGCGGTCGGGAACTCTACGCTCGCGCTCGCGGCGAGGACGACCGCGAGGTGACGCCACAGGGCCGACCCAAAAGTCTCTCACGGGAGTCGGCGTTCACCGAGTCGACCGCCGACAGCGAGGCCAAACGGGAAAAAGTGGGCGCACTGGCGGCGGATGTGGCCGCCCGCGCCCAAAGTCGGGGTGCGATGTACCGGACGATTGGCATCAAGGTCGTGACGCCCCCGTTCGATGTCAACACGCGAGCGTCGTCGTTATCGGGGCCGGTCGACGAACCTGATCTCGTCGAGTCGGTCGCACTGGATCTTCTGACCGAGTTCGCTGACGACAAGGTTCGGAAACTCGGCGTCCGTGTCTCGAACCTCGATTTTGAGGGCCAAGATCAGGCTCGACTCGATGGGTTCGAGTCGACTGGCGGAGGGGGTGCGATTGAGAGAGACGTGGAGTCGGTCGAGACCGTCGACACCTCGGGAGGTCAGATTACGGATTGGGTTGAGGAGGGTGAGTCGACGGAGTCCGATACAAAACGGAGGGTGCGTGACGGACAGTCGTCGCTCGGAGAATTTGAATAAGTGTCTCTGGTCACTCCTCGCTGGGTCGACTCGGTCGACGGCCAAACACATCGAGGACGGGTTCTGGCTCCGACAACAACGGAACACGGTGTTCGATATCACCGAGTTCCACCACAACCGTTTCGGTGCCGAGCCAGTCGTCAATCCATGTGGTTTCGACGCGGAGCCCGCGTTCGTCCCACGCGTCGACGCGCCACTGCGGTCCCCCAAGCAGGCGGTCGTGGCCGACGATGGTGGTGTCCTCAATTTGGTACTCCATCCAGCCATACCGAATCCAAGTGTCAAAGGTAGAGGTGATAACCGGGAGGCCGACGCTTGCAAGCAGTAATCCGACACCAACCATCCGAGCACCGTCAGAAAAGAACGCAGCTGCGAACAAGAAACCGAACAAGAGGATACTCGGCGTTTCGGGAATTCGGCTGGCGTTGACGATCCCGGACACAAAGAGGTTCCGGCGAGACGGTGCCAGTCGCGTGGTGACATCCGCCAGTGGCTCGATGGGTTCCGGTTCGGGTGGGTTGGTCGACCAGCCGAAGATCCCTCCGTTTCGCCGGTCGAATGCGGCGAGACGATCATCGTAGTGGCTGGCCAGGTCGAAACCGAACTTCAGTACAACAATAACGACGAGCAAGGCCATTCCCTGTCCGATATTCTCGCCGAAGGCTTCGGCGGCGAACGGAAGCATCACCAACACGATGAGGAAGGTGACGCCGAGTTGTTTGAGCACGCTCATCGTTGCCGTCTGAGCACTGTGGTCACGGTACTCCCCATCGCCGATGTAGGTGATCCCAGTGGCGATTCCATGGCTCACGAAAATCCCAGCAGCACAAAGCATGACCGCAGAACCGGCAGCCGGGGAGACCGTCTCGGTGGTACTCGCGCCGACCGTGACAGCGCCGACGAACAGCCAGAGAAATCCGAGGAGTGGCCCAGCGAAACAGACGACTGGAACCGACGTGGGATGGATCTGGAGGCTCAAATAGGGAATCTTGATCGGCGTTCGCTTCCGTCCGATAGCACCGAGGATAACGTGGTTGTCCTCCAGCTGGGACGGTCGACCGGCCAAAAGGGCCCGAACGAGCGCCCAGCAGGTCGCACTCCCGAACTCAAGCCAGTACAACATCAAAAGCGCCGCCGCGTTCCAACCGAGGGTGACGACACCGACCAACGGGAGCAGCGAGTTCACCACCAGAGCCACGAGTTCAACGCTGGGGCGGGTTCGCCATCTCACCTCGGCTAGCATAATCACTCATACAGATATGACACGACCAAATACAATCTTTCGATCACAGGATCGAGATCGCGGACGGAGGCTTTCATTTTAGTTTCTTGCGGGCAAATGTGGGGTGTGTCCGACACAATGCACGCAGCAGTTATCCACGAGGCAGGTGGCGAGTTCGAACTCGAAGAACGCGAGATTCCGACCCCAGACTCAAACGAGGTCCGAATCGCAGTCGACGCCTGTGGCATCTGCCACAGTGACGAGTTTGTGAAAGCGGGAACCTATCCCGGAATTTCGTATCCACGAATCCCGGGCCACGAAATCGCGGGCCGAATCGATGCGGTAGGAGATGGAGTCTCGCAGTGGTCGACCGACGACCGTGTCGGTGTCGGCTGGCACGGCGGCCATTGTTTTACCTGTGAGGCCTGTCGACGCGGCGATTTCAAGATGTGTGACAACGTCGAGACGACCGGTGTGACGTACGATGGCGGCTACGCCGAGTACGTCACCGTGCCAGCCGAAGCCGTCGCTGCGATTCCCGACTCGCTTGATGCGGTCGACGCTGCACCGTTGCTTTGTGCGGGCGTGACAACGTTCAATGCCCTGCGTAACAGCGATGCTCTGCCGGGTGAGTTGGTTGCCGTGCAGGGTGTTGGCGGGCTGGGCCATCTCGCGATTCAGTACGCACACGCTGCTGGCTTCGAAACGGCTGCGATCTCCCGAAGCCCCGACAAAGAGGCGCTTGCGATGGAGCTAGGCGCAGATCACTTTATTAATGCGACCGAAACCGATCCCGCAGAACAGCTCCAAGCACTGGGTGGCGCAAAGGTTGTTCTCGCGACAGCACCGTCGAGCGACGCTATCGAGTCCATCGTTGGTGGCATTGGAACCGACGGCACTGTCCTCGTCGTCGGCGTCCCTGATGAGCCGGTGTCGGTCGACGCCAATCAACTGGTCGGCAGCCGTGGGGCGGTCGCTGGCTGGGCCTCCGGCGACGCCCGGGACTCACAAGATACACTTGAGTTCAGTTCCCTCCGGGAGGTCACACCCCAGATAGAAACCTACCCACTGTCGGAGGTCGAGAGCGCCTACGAGCGGATGATTCAAAACGACGCTCGGTTCCGCGTTGTGCTTGAACCATAGTCACGGCTCGACAAGCAGGTCTCCGGGCTGAGAAACTCAGTCGTCGCTCGGGTGGTCGACGCTGTCGGCCTGCCACTGACACGCAGCAAGCAATGCGAGCGGGATTCCGAACAGTGCAGCCGCCATCGCGCCACCGACAGCAATCACCACAACAAGCCCCCACAGCTGTCTGTCGAACGGGACGAACACCACCCCCGCGAGCATGACGGTGGCACTCGCGCCGCCGAAGGCGAGTAGCGTCGACCGTCGACTCCCACGTGCTTTGGCGCGTGTCACCGCAAGGCCGAACGCCGGAGCGACCGACAGCGGGAGGAAATACACCAGCCAGTCGAGCTGTTCGACTGGGTGGGAGCCGAGGCCAACCCCCATCAGCACCCCGGCAACAGCGACGAGCCCGACGATCCCGACTGCGAGCGTGCCACGAACCGACCGAAGCCACCGTGGGCGGTACATTCCAGTTCCCCCAACAACCAGATAGAGAACACCGAGACCGCCAAACAGGATCGTGAACGTCGACTCTCCGACCGTTGCAATACAGAGACTGAGACCGCCGAGTCCAGCAATGGCGACTGAGATTCGGTCGACCGTGTCAGTCATTTCGGCGGCCGCCCAGCGCGCAGTGGCGCTGACACCGGTGAGACAGAGCCCGTAGACGAGGACTGCGGGGAACACGTATGAGGTCATATTACCGAGCCAGATCGGAAACGACGCAAGCCAGACGGCGGCGTCGACGCGTAGCGATCCACTGTTGGGTTCTCCGTACGCAAGATACACATCGTCCTCTAGGACAGTCTGACGGTCTTGTGTCGTAGTACGGTGCCACGTTGCATTCCCACCAGTCACCGTCGGAACCTCGTCCGTGGAGGTGTATTCGTCGATGATCGTCGGCCGTAGATCGTTGACGACGACCGTCTCGGGAGGGCCGACAAAGGATATGCGATCCGTATTCAGTATCCATCCTGCACCAGTACCTTCCGAGTGGAGATAGTCGACCACCACGCCGAACTGGGTACTGCCAGCATCCGAATCCCGAAACCGGATCCGAACCGTTCGGTTCTCTATGGTGGTCGACTGGACAGTTATCTCGCCGCCATCGAAGGCATGTGGGCGTTGCCGTCCGGTCGTCTGGGCTTGCACCAACTGATCGAGTTGCTGTGGGGTTTCGGACAACTGATCGGCAGCGTCCTCGTCGACCCGATTTGTCACGAGCCACGTCGCCGAGCCATTGGCGTGAATCTGGATGGATATCGTACTCTGTATCACGGTCACTGCGAGTCCCTGTTCCTCGGCGGCATCTTCGAACGAGGAGCCACACACGTTACAGATTTCCTGTGGCTGTGGACTCGCCCCAACTGGCACAACGACTGCGAGGAGACTCCCACCAAGCAAGAGCACTGCCAGCAGGATGACAGCACGCTTCATTACGGATTATTGTCGTCTTACCTGATATATGTCTTCTGTACAGACAGTCGGCTATGGAAGTACAGGAGTCGACCGACGGTTCGCCACGCACGTCGACGCCGGGAGTCGGCTTACAGACTGGCTCGAAGCCGACGGTTCGACTGAGTCAGCGGTCGACGACCGCCGCGAGGGCCAATCCTCGCTCGGGGAGTTCGAGTGAGCCAGCAAGCGGCGGTTCGGGTTCCGAAACCGGTGCCGGAATTATAAGTGAGACGGCTCCAGAGAGTTGTACAGACGT
The DNA here is from genome assembly GCF_002788215.1 of Halohasta litchfieldiae. Taxonomy (NCBI): domain Archaea; kingdom Methanobacteriati; phylum Methanobacteriota; class Halobacteria; order Halobacteriales; family Haloferacaceae; genus Halohasta; species Halohasta litchfieldiae. Next base: position 2,704,079 of record NZ_CP024845.1, read on the forward strand.
GTCTACAATCCAACGACTCGCGGCCGGGGCGACCGACGACTCCCTTCGCGTCGCAATCGCGGTCGGGCTCGCCTCGGTCCCGGTCTCGCTACTGCTCTCGTGGGACTCGCTGTCGGGCGAGACGGCTGCTACTGGCGCGCAGTTCGACGGACTCGCGGTTCTCGTCGCTGGCGTGATCGTCGGCTTCTACTACCACGACCGGTCGACGTCGACCAAGCGGGCCGGGATCTGGACCGGCCTGACCGGCGGCCTCGCGGCGGTGATCGTCTTCGGGTTTCCGACGCTCGGGGCGATCACCTCGCCGTCCGAAACCCACAGTATTATCGTCGTGTTTGCCCCGGTTGTCGCCGTCCTCGCAGTCGGGCTCTCTGTCGGCATCGCCGTCGTCACGGCCCTCGGCACCGACTGGGTTCTCGGACGCCTCGACCGCGACCATCGGAGACGGGAGCCGGTCGACATCGATGGCCAACCCACCGGCTCACGATGGTGGGTTGCTGTAGCCCTCTATGCGGTCGTCGCGCCGGTGTGGCTGGCGGTCCTGTTGTGGCCCGACCCCGACACCTTCGGGTTCGGCCTCTCATTTCTAAGCGCGTTCGGTCTGTTTGCCTGCTCGGTCGTCGCGTTCATCGGACTGTTCCTCGATGCGACGACCCCGCGAGCCGTCGACACGTGGCAGCCGACGTGGTGGCTCTACGTGGGAGTTCCACCGGCGGTCGCCGGTTTCGTCTACCTCGCCGCGACGGTCCGGGACTCGGTCTATCCGGCTGGCGATGCGACGTTCGGGTTTTATATTGGGCTTGCGGCAGTCGCGGTCGTCTACGCCGTGGTCCGACACCGCCAGACTGGGACCGATTCGTCGTCGACCAACTTCGAGTAGTGGGTAAACGGTTTTACCAGTCGACCGACTCATCAGAGTGTGAAACGATTCGTCGGCCTGCTGTCTGTCGCTGGGGCCGTGCTGTTGGCGTTTGCGGGGGCGGTTGTGTCGACTGCCGAGTTCACACTTGGTCCAGCGATGATTGGTGGCGTTCTGACCACGGAGCTACTTATCAAGGGACTGTTCGCTGGAGCGGTCGTCCTTGGACTCTGGGGGGTACATCTCCTTGTCTTGGAGTTCCTGTTGCGGACCGCGTCCAAACGCCGCGCTCACGACATCCGCAACGTGCTTCGTCTCGTCTTCGGTGCAGCCGGAATCATTGCCCTGCTGGGCGTTCTTACCGATCAGTGAGGGTGTCATAGAAAGCGTCACACACGAAGACGCAGGATGTTGGAACTGTGTCTACGAGCGCCAGCATCCTGCAAGAGGAGACTTCTATCGACGAGTTCTTCAATGTAATGGCGACCGAGACGCTCGCGTTGTTCGAGCATCTTGAGTTCGACTTTCTCGAAGAATTCGATGTGTTCGCCCCCGCTCGCCGGGGGCGAACACGAGATCATCACCCACCAGCACTCTTCCGAGCGTTCCTGCACTGCTACTACAAGAACGTCTACGGCATCCGTCCAGTCACGCGAGAACTCCAGAACACGGTCGTCTGGCTCAGCTGTGGCTTCGATCGACCGCCGTCGAGAGACGCGGTCGATCGCTTCCTCACCGACCTCGAACACGTCGTCGACGAGGTCTTCGACCGCCTCGTCGAGCAGGCCGCCTGCCGCGGCCTGCTCGACTTGACCTACTCCATCGATTCCACCGACGTGAGGACGATGCCCGCCGACCAAGACGCGTCGAAAGGCTACGATCCAACCGCCGAAGAGTACTACCACGGCTACGGCTGTACGATCGTCTCGACCGGGCAAAAGATCCCGATTGCCGCGGAGTTCACCGAGAGCAAGCAAGCGCCAGAGGAGACGGCGATGCGCGTCACGTGTGACGCGCTCGCCGTCGAGAAACCGATCTGGATGCTTGGAGACAGCGCCTACGACACGCTCGGCTGGCACGACCACCTGCTGGCCGCAGGGGTCGTGCCAGTCGCTCCGTACAACGCACGAAACACCGACGATCCGAAAGACATCGAGTACAGGGTCGAAGCCCGCATCGACGAACACAGCGAGGACGTTCAGCTGAAGCAATCGACGCTAGACGAGACGTACAACCGCCGGAGTGGAGTCGAACGAACCAACGACGCCGTCAAGGACTGCGGCCTCGGGCACGTTCGCGCCCGAGGCCGCGTCCACGCACGAGCACAAGTGTTCCTCGCGCTGTGCCTTCGTCTCGTTATTGCGATCACCAACGACGAACGCGGAGACAATCCAGGAAGCACCGTCATCACGCTATGAGAACTATTCTATGACACCCTCGACAGCTACCCCAAGGCGCTCTCCGGCGGGATGAAACAGCGCGTTGGCATCGCGCGTGCGCTCGCCGTCGACCCCGAAATCCTCCTGCTGGACGAACCCTTTGGTAGCGTCGACGTCCGAACGCGCGACCGCCTGCATGCCGAACTGCTCGACATCTGGAGAGAAACCGACCAGTCGGTCGTCTTCGTCACTCACGATATCGACGAGGCGGTAATGTTGGCCGACAGAATCGTGGTTATGGATTCGGAGCCGGGAACCGTTCAATCGGTGCATTCCGTTGATCTCTCGCGGCCCCGGGATCGGACAACGACGGCATTCGTCGACTACGTTGCCCGGATTCGAGACGAACTCGGCAGTCCAACCGAAACGGGTTGCTGAACGCTACCGGCTGATCGGGTCGTCGATTCTCGAACAGTAGGGAGCACCTACCGCTGTCGACTCCCGGACCTGAACGGTGGTTCGAGTGACGCCACATGAGATAATGTGACAATTCTAGTATCAGGACGTATAAATAATGAAAAATAACGGATGAGATGACCTATCATATCGCATGTTGGTCATAGTACACCGTACTTTAAGAGCGCAGGGCCGAAAGATATGGGCGATGGGAACCCTAACCGAGCTATTCGCGCCGGAGCGCGTGGCGGTTGTCGGTGCGACCGCACGCGAGGGGTCGATCGGGCGAGCGGTTACTGATAATCTTCTTTCAGCATATGAGGGGACGATTATTCCGGTCAACCCCAACTACGACGAGGTGTTGGGCCTCTCCTGTGTCGACGACATCGGAGCGGCCGACGCCGATATGGCTGTGATCGTTGTCCCGCCGAAGATCGCCCTGCCCGCCGTCGAGCAGGCCGGTGAGGCGGGAGTCACAAACGTGGTGGTCATCACCGCTGGCTTCGGTGAAACCGGCGGCGACGGCGCAAGCCGCGAGAAAGAACTGAAGAAAATCGCTGCCGAGTACGACATGAAACTGGTCGGCCCCAACAGCCTCGGCATCATGTCGACGGCCAACGGGATGAACGCCTCCTTCGGTCCCGACAGCCCCAAAGAGGGCAACATGTCATTCATGAGCCAGTCGGGCGCGTTCATCACGGCCGTCCTCGACTGGGCCAACGACGAGGACGTCGGCTTCAAAGACGTTGCCTCGCTTGGTAACAAGGCGGTCCTCGACGAAACCGACTTCGTCGACCACTGGGGCGACGACGAAGATACCGACGTCATCATCGGCTATCTCGAAGGAATTAGTCAGGGCCGAGAGTTCATCGACACCGCCCGCGAGGTCACACAGGACACCCCAATCGTCCTCGTGAAATCCGGGCGAACGGACGCTGGTGCACAGGCCGCGTCCTCCCACACCGGCACAATCGCCGGCTCCGAGCAGGCCTACGAGGCTGGACTCGATCAGGCGGGCGTCCTGCGGGCCGAATCGGTCCAGGATTTGTTCGACGCTGCCCAGATGTTGGCCAACCAGCCAGTGCCGGAGAACAACGATGTCGCCGTGATCACCAACGCTGGTGGTCCCGGTGTGATGTCGACCGACGCGGTCGGCGACTCGGGCCTCGAAATGGCGACGTTCAATCAAGAAACGCTCAATGAGTTCTCCGAGCAGTTGCCCCCCGAGGGCAACATCTACAACCCGGTCGACATCGTCGGCGACGCCGACGTCGACCGGTTCCGTGACGCACTCGATATTGCGCTGGCCGACGACAACGTCGGCTCGGCGATGGTGTTGTCCTGCCCAACCGCAGTCCTCGACTACGAGCAGTTAGCCAAAGAGACCGTCGAGATGCGAGAGAAACACGGCAAACCTGTCGCTGCCTGTTTCATGGGCGGCGAAAGCGTCGACGAGTCCGCCGAAATTCTCTCGGATGCCGGGATTCCGAACTACTTCGATCCCTCCCGAGCCATCGGCGCACTCGATTCGCTCTGGGAGTACCGCGGCATTCAGCGCCGGGAGTACGAACCCCCTGCCGACTTCGATGTGGACCAAGAGGCCGCCCGGGAAATCCTCGAACGTGTCGAAAGCCGCGAGGACAACCGCCTCGGCGTCGAAGCCATGGGCCTTCTTGAGGCCTACGGCATTCCGATGCCAGATAGCGATATCGTCGACTCACCCGAGGACGCTCTTGAGGTCGCCAAACGAATCGAGGGCGACGTGGTAATGAAGATCGTTAGCCCCGATATCCTCCACAAATCCGACATCGGCGGCGTCAAAGTCGGCGTTTCGGACGACGAGGTCGAAGACGCCTACGAGGACCTGATTACGCGAGCCCGAAACTACCAGCCGGATGCGAACCTCTTGGGTGTCCAGCTTCAGGAGATGGCGGATCTGGATTCGGGCACCGAAACCATCGTCGGGATGAACCGCGATCCGCAGTTCGGCCCGCTGATGATGTTCGGGCTGGGCGGTATTTTCGTGGAAATCTTAGAGGATACGACGTTCCGCGTTGCCCCCGTTTCGGAGTCCGAAGCCCGTGAAATGACAGAAGAAATCAAGACGGCACCGCTCCTACGTGGTGCACGTGGTCGTGATCCGGCCGATGTCGACGGAATCGTCGAGACGATCCAGCGACTCTCCCAACTGGTCGCGGACTTCCCGGCGATCATGGAGTTCGACATCAACCCACTGGTCGCAACGCCCGACGGCGTCGACGCCGTCGACATCAGACTCACCGTCGACCCCAAGAAACTATGAAATCGCTACTCATCACCGCAACCGAAGAAAGCACCGGCAAGACCGCTATCGCCCTCGCCTTAGCGAGTATCGCCCGCGACCGGGGCCAGTCGGTCGGCTACATGAAGCCGAAAGGCACGCGTCTCCAGAGCAACGTCGGCAAAACGCTCGACGAAGATCCAATGCTCGCCCGTGAGCTACTGGATATCGACGCCGAAATGCACGAACTCGAACCCGTCGTCTACTCGCCAACGTTCATCGACGGCGCGATGCGTGGCCGCGAGGACCCCGCCGAACTCCAACAGCAGATCAAAACCCAGTTCGACGGCCTCGCTGAGGGACGTGACCTCATGGTCGTCGAAGGCGGCGGCTCGCTCAACACCGGCGGCATCGTCGACCTCACAGACGTCGACATCGCCGAACTCCTCGACGCCGAGGTCCTGCTCGTCGCCGACTACACCCAGCCGGGCGATATCGACAACCTGCTGGCGGCGGTCGACGACATCGGCGACAATCTCGGCGGCGTCGTCTTCAACCGGATCACTGATGCTGCCTTCGAGGAACTCAACAGCGACGTGATCCCGTTCCTCGAAAGCAGGGATGTCGAAGTCTTCGGCGCGATTCCACAGGAGACGACGCTGGCAGGCGTCACAATCGAGGAACTCGCCGACGAACTCGGTGCGGACGTCCTGACCGACGTCGACTCCGACGAGATCGTCGAACGCTTCCTCGTCGGCGCAATGGGTGGCGACGAGGCGCTCCGTTACTTCCGACGAGCGCGCAACGCCGCGGTCATCACCGGCGGCGACCGCTCGGACATCCACACCGCTGCCCTCGAAGCCTCCGGCGTCAACTGCCTCATTCTGACGGGAGGCCACCGGCCATCCCCAGCAATCCTGGGCCGCGCCGCCGAGGCCAACACCCCCGTGCTGGCGATCAACACCGACACGCTCACCGCTGTCGAGCGTGCCGAATCGGTCGTCCGAAGTGGTCGCACCCGCGACCGCCGGACGGTCGACACGATGGCCAATCTGTTGAGTGAGCGCGTCGACGTCGACGCGCTGATCGGCGGCGAATCCGACGAGTAGTCCGGCACTGTCGGTGCGCTTTTATAAGTGAACGCAAACGACTGTTTTGGTAGCCACACTATATTTAATTATGGTCGACCGTCCACGGCTGCAGAATAGCATCATCTACGGCGGAATCGCCGCCTTCGGGCTTGCCGTGCTCGTGCCCGATCCGACAGGGACGACGTTCGTGTTCCTCTTTCCGATCCTCACGCTCGTGGGAACAATTGTGCTCTACTGGACCGGCTGGTTCGTCACCGAGTGAGACGAGTCGATCAGTGGTCTTCGTAGGCGAGATTCATCAGCCACTGCGAGAAGGAGTCGCTCTGTGGGTTGACTTCCTCCTCGCCGATAAACGGCGACAGCATGTCGCCGGCCATCAGCAGGCGGAAATCGAGATCTCGGGCGGCGGGTTCGAGATAATAGGTGTTGTGGCCGTTGTAGACGGTGTCTTCGCGTTTGATCAGTCCGGAGTCGACCAGCGCTTCGGCGATCCGACTTCCCTTTCGGGACGACACATCGAGGTCCTTCCAGAAGTCGCTCTGATGGATCCCACCCGTCTCACGGATCAGTTCCAGCCCACGATACTCGTCCTCAGAAAGACTGTCTTCGATCTCGGCGGCACTCATATATGTCATATCCGGACGCGAGTCGTTTAACAGTTTAGGTACTGAATTCCACGCCAGTCGACAAGCGGTTTCCGACGGTCGGCGAGCGCGCCACCAGTTGGGAGGCGTCGACTGTTGTCGGCGGGGATACAACGATTCCTTCAAGTATTCCCTAGTGAAACAACCGAGGTATGAAACGACGCACGCTTCTCAAACGCAGTGGAGCCAGTGTCGCCGGGGCGGCGGCACTGACAGGCTGTCTCGGCGGGTCCAGCAGCTCAGGGCAAACACTCACCGTGGCGACCTACTCCTCGTTTACCGGGGAGGACACCGCAGGCAACTGGCTCAAATCCGCCTTCGAAGACGAACAGGCAGACACCACAGTAGAGTTCACGACGCCGGAAAGCGGCGTCAACGAGTTCATCCAGCGCAAATCCGAGGGGGCACCGATTGATGCGGACCTCTTTGTCGGTCTCAACACGGGCGAACTCGTCCGGGCCGACGAACAGCTCGACGATCCGCTGTTTGCCTCGACAACCGACCAGGTCCAAGGCGTCGACACGGTCAAACCGGAGCTGAACTTCGATCCCGACAACCGAGTGATCCCCTACGACACGGGGTATATCAGTCTCGTCTACGACGAGGGCGAAGTCGAGGAGCCAGCCACCTTCGACACGCTCTTAGAGCCCGAATACGAGGACGGCCTCATCACCCAGAACGCCCAGCAGTCCGACCCCGGTCGGGCGTTCCTGTTGTGGACGATCAACGAGAAAGGTGCTGACGGCTACCTCGACTACTGGAGCCAACTGGCCGACAATGGCGTCCAGATTATTTCGAGCTGGGGAGACGCCTACGAAGCCTACCAAAACGAGGAGGCACCGATGGTCGTCTCCTACTCGACCGATCAGGTGTTCTACAACGGCGAGGGCGTCGACATGTCCCGGCACCAAGTCGGCTTCCTCAACGACCAAGGCTACGCCAACCCCGAAGGCATGGCCGAGTTCGTCGACGCGGAGAACCCGGAACTGGCCCGCGAATTTATGTCCTTTATGCTCACCAACGAGGCGCAGTCCGAGATCGCCACAAGAAACGTCCAGTTCCCATCGGTCGAAGGCGTCGACCCCGGTGGCGACTTCAGCGAGTTCGCACTCGAACCCCCCGAACCGGTGACGTTTAGCTACGACGAACTGGTCGGCAACGTCAGCGGTTGGATCGACGACTGGGCACGCCAAATCGTGAGCAACTAACCGTGCGGCTCCGGGCATTCCGGCTCCTCCCGGCTGGGGTCGCCGCCATGCTGGCGACGCTCGTCGTCGTGTTTTATTATCCGGTCGGTAGCGTCCTGAGCAGTGCCATCCTCGTCGACGGCCAATTCACCGTCGACCCACTTGTTGCTGTGCTCGGTGACCCCTTCTACGTCGATCTGTTTGGGTTCACCGCCTACCAAGCACTGCTGTCGACAGTCGTCAGCGTTGCGGTCGGATTGCCGGGTGCCTACCTTCTCGCCCGCTTCGAGTTTCCGGGCCGGAAGTTCCTCCGGTCGGTAACAATTTTGCCCTTCGTGCTACCCTCAATTATGGTCGCAGTCGGCTTCCTAGCAATGTTCGGCCAAACCGGCGTCTTCAACGATCTGCTGTCGGTTGTTGGACTCGGTCCCGTCAAACTGGTGGGGACATTGAATATCATTATTCTCGCCCACGCATTCTACAACGCGCCACTGGTGACGCGGCTGGTGACCGCCGCTTGGGAGTCGGTCGACACCCGTCGCGTCGAAACGGCCCGAACCCTCGGTGCGTCGCCGCTCAGAGCATTCTATGACGTGACGCTCCCACAGCTCATACCGGCTATCCTCACCTCGGCCGTCCTTACGTTCATTTTTACGTTCATGTCGTTTCCCATCGTCCTCGCGCTTGGGGGACTGCAGCTCGCCACGGTCGAGGTGTGGCTGTACGCCCGCGTGCAGGATCTCGCACTCACCGAGGCGGCGACACTGGGCGCTATCGAAACGGCGCTCTCGCTGGGATTGATCTACATCTATCTTCGCTACGAGGCTACCCAGATCAAATCGAGTAGTGGCGGCCGGAGGCTGGCCCGAAAACCGCTGTTTGTGGGGTGGCGGTCGCTTGTCGACCCGCGTCGACTCGGCCTGTTTGCCTACAGCCTCCTCGCCGTCGTGCTGTTTGTCGGTCCGTTAGCAAGCCTCGTTATAGAGAGCCTAACGACGCCACAGGGGGCGTTTACCCTCGACTACTACGGGTTCCTCCTCTCGCAGCAGTCCTCGGCAGCGGTCGGGACGACCCAACCACTTCCGGCGATCAGTAACTCGCTGTTGTTCGGTGTGGGCGCGCTGGCATTGGCGTTGCCGATGGGGGTGCTGGTCTCGGTGGTCGCCATCCGTGAAAGTCGCGGCTCTCGGCTCGCCGAGGCACTGCTGACTGCGCCGCTGGCGGTCAGTGGGATCGTCTTGGGACTCGGAATGCTCCGGACGCTCGTCTTCGGCACGGAGCTGTTCGGCCACCGAATCACCGTTACGGGACCGATTGTCATCGTCACCGTCCACGCGGTCGCAGCCTACCCCTTTGTAACACGGAACATAACGCCGGCACTGAGCGGGATCGACGACCGGCTCGTCGACGCCGCGCGAGCACTGGGAGCCGACCGACAAACTGCGTTGGTCGACATCGAACTCCCGCTGATCGCGCCGGCGCTCGTCGCCGGGGCAGCCTTCGCGTTTGCGATCAGTATCGGGGAGTTTGACTCGACAGTGTTGTTAGCCGAGGGCGTCGACAGTGCGACGATGCCGGTCGCTCTCGAACGCTATATCGGAAACCGGTCGCTGGGGCCGAGCCTCGGCCCAGCAACGGCGATGGGGACGGTGCTGCTGGCGGTGACGACGATCAGTTTCGTCCTCATCGACCGCACTGGACGGCGGTGGAACAGACGATGACAATGAAAGAAACAAACAGTATACCGACACCCGATGCGAGCGTCGACGTGACGGACCTCAGAGTCAGGTTCGGCAGTGTGACTGCTCTCGACGACGTTTCGCTGTCCATCCGTGATGGTGAGTTCTTCACCCTTGTTGGGCCCTCGGGCTGTGGGAAAACGACACTACTGCGTTCGATTGCTGGACTGGAAACTCCCTCGGAGGGACAAGTGATCATCGACGGACGAGAGGTCACCGCGGAGCCACCGGAATCCCGGAATATTGGCATTGTCTTCCAGAACTACGCGCTGTTCCCCCACATGAGCGTCGCCGAAAACATCGCCTACGGGCTGCGGTTCCACGACCTCTCGGGCGACCGCGACCCCGACGAGCGTGTCGCGGAATTGTTGGAGTTGGTCGACCTCGCGGGCTTCGGCGACCGTGAGCCGGACCAACTGTCGGGTGGGCAGCAACAGCGCGTCGCGCTGGCCCGAGCGCTGGCTCCCGAGCCGGATGTACTTCTGTTGGACGAACCCCTGTCGGCGCTCGATGCGCGGCTCCGCAAACAGCTCCGGGTACAGATCAAAACCATCCAGCGCGAGCTAGATATTACGACCGTCTACGTCACCCACGATCAGGCCGAAGCGTTGGCAATCAGCGACCGGATCGCCGTGATGCAGGACGGGCAGCTCCAGCAGGTCGACACGCCGGAGGCGGTGTACCGCGATCCGGCTTCCCGCGCAGTCGCCGAGTTCATCGGCGACAACAACGTGTTCAGCGGGCGCGTCACCGACGACGGCTCGCAGCTTTCGATTGAGGGTGGATTACTACCGCTTCCAACCGGAACCGACACAGCAGACGGCACATCGGTGACGCTGTCGATCCGACCCGAACTGCTGTCGATTTATACGGACAATCAACCGGTCGACGGCCAGACACTGTCAGCGACGGTCAACACAGTCGAATTCCTCGGGGATGCCTACCATGTACACTGTCTGTGGAACAACCGTACTATCGTCGTGAAAGCAGCCGCCACCACACCGCCGAAGGGCGAGGTCACACTCCAGTTCGATGCCGACGATATCCACATACTGTGACTCGTCGTGTTCTACGTTAGCGTGTCCGGTTAGAGGCTCTCTGTGACTCGTTTAAGTGATGTCCTGCAGGGTGGACCATCCGCAAACCAGTAGCGGTCGACGATCTTGTCTTCCTTTTGTATGAGCTGAATCAACGATGCCGACCGCGTGCCGAACCCATCACCGTGAACACAGACACCGTACTCGTGGTTGCCGAGCGCATCGCCCGCCCGGTCGACCCACTGATCGGCGGTCTCTCTGTCTTTGGGTTTGAGCGCAGTCCGAAGCGTCTCGGCGTTGTCAGCCTGCTGTCGACCCACTTCGGGCCGAGCCGCCGGTTCGAAGAAATCGCCATCCGCGCCGACGTTGACGATGACGTGGACGCCGGGATCGAAGTCGGTCACAGCGAGGTCACCATCCCACTCCAGTAGTGCAGCGCGGTCGGGATCGGCCACAACGAGATTGAAGCCTGCGTAGGCGTCGGTCGCAGTCGACTCCCTGACGTGGTCGAGGGCCTCGCTGGCTGACTGGAGACCGAGACAGTCGGCGACTAGCTGCCCCCGCGAGCGTTCGCCCTCACGGTCGACCCACCGATTGGTGATCGCAACGAACAGCCCCGCCTCGTTGTAGCCGATCCACGTCCCACCCGCGGTGCTGTCACGTGGCGCGATTGCAGTCGGCCCGGTAACTCCGTCGAGATACTGACTCGGGGGTTCGGATGGTCGACCCAGCGCCTCATCACGATTGGCGGCAGCAACGATAGGCGAGTCAGGAAACACCTGCCACGCAAAGACGAGCGTACACACGGGTGACAGTAGCACATCGTGGTATAAAACAACAGGTCCGGTCGGAGACACCGGCACGACCGGCCCGAACCGATGAACATAACAGGCGTTCACACAAATCTGAGAGTCAACTCACATGACCAATGATGATACATCCCATCTGACCCCGAGTGATGTGACCGACGAGCCGATTGACTCGACGCTGTTTATTACTGTTTCGGGGCCACCAGGCTGTGGGGCGACGACGCTCTGTAAGCGCCTCTCGGCGGCGATGGACTGTCCCTACGTCTCCGGGGGCGACATCTTCCGCGAGCTCGCCGAGGAGAAAGGGTTCAGTCTGAATCAGCAGACTGCTGCGGCCGACACGTCGGATTCAATCGACCGCGCACTCGACAACAAACTCCAGACGATTGCCGAAAAGTGGGGTGCGGCCGACAAACCGTTCATCCTCGAATCCCGGCTGGCGGGCTGGCTTGCTGGCTCCCACGCCGACCTGCGGCTCTGGTTGGATGCGCCCGACGAGGTTCGACTCGAACGGATCGACGGGCGGGTCGAAACCGAGCCCGAAATGCAGGTTCGCGAAGTCAGCGAGGCCGGTCGGTATCAGGCCTACTACGATATCGACGTCGACGACCGCGAGTTCTACGACATCCAGCTCAACACCGCCCGCTGGAGCAAAGAGGGCGTCTTCCAACTCGTGCGTGCGGCAATCGAATCCTACGATCACGACGCCGACGAGGGTGCCTTCGACACGCCGCCGGTCGAACTCTGAATCCACTTTTGACGGTCAACCCATCACAGTAGTCGCCGGCTACCGTGACTGAACTGTCTCTTTGTCCCACTCGGCAAACGGTGTGCCAGTCGACGAGCGGGCGGCGTACTCCTGTTGCATCTCCCGCACTGCCTCGGGGAACGTCAGACCCGACGTGAGCCCAGCCCGCACCTGATCGAGTTTCCACTGACTCGGCGTGAGTTGACGATCCCAGCGTGCTTCAATCGGGTCGAGATACCGGTCTATCGTGTCGTCGCTCACGCCCTGCTCACGGAGGCCGTGTCGAGCAATTTCGAACAGTTCCGCGTAGATCTTCCCGGAGTCGGTCGTCTCCTCGCCGTCGGCGGTAATCCATGCGAGGTCGGCATCGAGGCCGTTTCTGACAGCGCTGTAGAACGCCGCCTCGGCAGTCGACTGATCGAGCGTTTTGGCGGGGTGGTCAGTGAGCAGAAGCCCGCGGATAACGCCAGTAACCAGACACTGAAGCCCGATGATATCGTCGACGGTCGGCTGGGTCGGAATCGGTCGGTACTCGATACGAAGCGACTGCTCGTCGCCGTCGCCAACCGGTTGGCCGCCCGTCACCGCACGAAGCCAGCGCCAGTAGGTGCCGCGCTTGTGATCGAGTTCCCAAAAGTCGTCGGCAAACGTCTCACGCGGCCCATCTTCCAGCCACTCTCGGAGGAATGGGGCAACGGTTGGATCGTCGACTAACAGATCGATGACGTCAGTTGTGGAGTCGATTTTGTCCGGGAATTTGACCTTCTCCCATGCTCCGTTGATCGACTGCTCGAAGACATCGATCCGGAGTTCGTGGTGGGTGTCATCGAGGAGGGATTCGGGATCGTTGACATCGTAGCAATCGACAGGCAGTAGTGGGGAGTTGGTCGACAGCGCAAGGATCGGTCCAAGCGTTGCGATGGCGGCGTTGTAGGCCTCGGGAAACGTCTCCGTGTCGGGAATCTGAAGATGTGGCTGGATCGAACTCGTGAGCGACTCGACGAGAATCGTCGGGAACGAGACGTCGGCTCCCGGGACGGAAATCGAGACGCTCCCGCCGCATTTGTCGAGGATCTCGGTATCAATCGCGCTGTACCGCGGTGAATGCGCCATGTTGTTCGCAATCAGCACCCCGTCCTCGCGGTCGACATCGCCGAAGTACGACTGAGTTCCCTCCGCGGGTGGGACCGACCACATCGCATCAAGGACGATCTCGCAGTCCTCCTCGCTTGCCGCGGCCTGTGTCGACTCATAACTGGCCCGGAGTTTGTCGGCTTGGGCTTCGATGCCAGCCTCGGTCAGCGTGTCGGGCGAGGTGTTGAGTTCGGCGTTGTGCAAGCCGAGTTCCTTGGCACAGTCGGCCTCAAACACCGATTTCGGAAGCCGCGTCAGCGTTCCCTCGTCGTCGACGGCGTACACTTCGAGTTCCATGCCGATACCGAAGTCGGGCGATTCGAGGTGGCCCGCTTCGAGTGTCTCTGTGAGTCGTCGGGCCTGATCGTCGACGCGATCTTCGAACTCGGCGGCCGTCTCATCGGATCTAGATCTAGTTACGAGATCGATAAACTCGCTCCGTTTCATTTTCCTGACGGTCGCAACCCACGCCCATAGACCTGTCGCAGACGGCAGTCGACAGCCTGAGTAGCCACTGGCTACGCGACCGAGTGGAACCGTAGCTACCGGCTACCACACGTGATTATCGGGAGCGACCACGCACGATGGATACGGATTTATTTATCCGTCCTGTAGACTGAGTGTGCAGATCGTGGGCTACGATTCGTCGACGGGTGGGCTACTGGTGAGCGACAGCGATGGCCTCACCTACCGTGAACTCGACCCGGGAGCTGAACTCGAATACACTCTCGGCGAGCGCCACTGCGCCGGAACGGTTCACGACGATAGTCACATCGCCTGCGAAAACTCAGCCGCCCCCTACTGCCCGGATCACCAACACACGTGGGTTTGTGCCCGCTGTACCGGCAGCTGTCTCAAGGATGAGATGGACTGCTTCGATGATCACGCGATCTATCTCGCCGCCTTCGCACCCGACCAGTTCAAAGTCGGCGTCACCAAGGAGTGGCGGCTTGAGACGCGGCTCCGCGAGCAGGGTGCAGATCGGGCAGCCCACATCCGAACCGTCGACGATGGCCGAATCGCCCGTCGACTGGAGGCCGAGATCGCCGAGGAGATCCCGGATCGCGTGCGGGTGCCAACCAAACTGGCTGGCCTCGGCCAGTCGGTCGACGCGTCGGCGTGGCAGAATCTTCTCGACCAGTTCGATCCAATCGAGACGTTCACATTCGACTACGGGCTCGGCCTTGAGAGCCAGCCAGTCGACGAGACGATAGCGACCGGCACTGTTCGCGGGACAAAAGGGCGACTGTTAGTGGTTGATCGAGGTGGGTCGACCTACGCGGTCGATATGCGGAATTTGGTTGGCTACGAGGTCACAGACGGGCGGAGTAGTCGGGAGCTACAGTCGAGTCTCGGCTCGTTTTAACTGATAGTTAGTTGTTCGTTAACTGCCGGATGCTCCGGCTGATATCGTCGACGTTGTCGGCCTGTTTTTCATTCGCCGCAGCGATCTTCTCGATCTCGCTGGCGACAGCTTCGGTCTCGTCGACCAACTCGGTGACCATGCTGGCGACCTCCTCGGTCGAGACGGCCTGATCGTCGGTCGCGCTTGAGACCTCCTGAATACCTTCGGAGGCCTCTTGGACGGCTTGGGCGATATCTTGGAGCGTGTCCATCGCGTTTTCGACTTTGTCGATTCCTTGGTCGACCTGATGGGTAGTCTCTTCGAGGCTGGCCACCGTATCGTCGGCATCAGATTTGATCTCCTCGATCATGTTTTCGATCTCGGTGGCGTGTTCTTGGGATTCGCCGGCCAGTGATTTGACCTCGTCGGCGACGACTGCAAACCCTTCGCCCGCTTCACCGGCGCGTGCAGCCTCAATGGAGGCGTTCAGTGCGAGAATGTTCGTTTGGTCGGCGATCTCGTTGATGACTTCGACGATCTCGTCGATCTCATCGATTCGGTCCTGCAGAGTGCCGACATCGGTCGAGACGTCTTGGGTCGACTCGTCGACGCGCTGCATCACGTCGATGGCTTCGGTCGCGGCATCCCGGCCCTCCTCGGCGAGGTCTTCGGCGTTCGCGCTCGTCGCCGCAACCTCCTCGGCGGTCGAGGCAATTTCCTCGACGGTCGCCGACATATCCGAAATCTCTCGGGCGACCTCGCTCATCGAATCCGCCGAGTTGCGGGCGTGGTCGCTGATCTCGTCGGTGCTCGCTGACATTTCGTCGGCAGTCTGTTTGACCGTTTGAACGCCGGATTCGACGTCATCGGCGACGATCTGCTGTTGTTGGAGCTGTTGTTCGATCTGCTGTCGGTGCTCCAACTGGTTGAGGTGGCCCTTAATAAAGCCGAGCAGCGTCTCCACGAGGTCGTGTTCCTCGGTGAGCCATGGGCCGTCGTCCTCGGCGGGTCGATCCTCGGTGTAGACGACATCGATCACGATCCGAGTTCCGTTCTCGGTCACCGCCTCGTGGGTCAGCGGATCGGCGGTTCGTTCGAAGCCGCTCGATTCGGCAATCTGATCCCCGGCGGCGATCTGGGCCTCGGTCACGCTGGGGTACTGGAACCACTGCGGAAGCTCGCTGACGTAGGTATCGATCAGTTCTCCGATTGGTTGGCCGAGGTCGCTGAACAACTCGTTGGCGCGTGTGATCGCTGACAGCTCTTTGCTCCGCTCTTGGAGCTGTACCTTGGCGGCCGTCTCGCTGAGGTCCCTGTACTTCTCGGCCAACTGAAACTGCGTCGAGGGAAGCTCCGAGTCCGCATCCCCACCAGACTGACTCATACCAACACTGTATGAAAGCATTCCAAAATAAACTGCTGGCTCAATTATTCGACGTGATAACTAGATTTCATGATGGTGTCGACGAGCGACTCAGTTGGAGCGCGCGTGGTGACAGTCGGGGTCGGGGCGTATGGATGAACAACCGTTTTCCGTTCCCCGGTCGAACGGTGAGTCATGACAGACGACGAATCAGAGACACCGAACGGCGAGGATGAAGTCGAAGAGTCGACCGGCGCCGAGGGCGACGAGGAGAAATCCTTCCGCGAGCGCGTCGAGGAAATCCGCGAGAAACGACAGCAGGAGCGAGAAGAACGCGGCGAGGGTGGCGCACCGAATCCCGAGGAGATGATGGGCGGCGGTGGCGGCCCGGGCGGCATGGGTGGCGGTGGCGGCGGCAACCCCTTCGCACAGATGATGGGTGGCATGATGGGCGGCGGTGGCGGCCCGGGCGGCATGGGTGGCGGTCCCGGCGGTCCCGGTGGCGCTGGCGCCCCCGGCGAGGAGTCGGGCGTCGGCAACGAGGAACTCGTCCGCGAGGTTCGACAGCTCCGCGACGAAGTCCGTGATGCCAACCGCGAACTCCGCCGAATCGCTGACGCACTCGAAGACTAAGCCGAGAATCGAATCGGTTAGGTACCGTCTTCGCTTTTAGTCGATAATGGATGAGCGTTCTCCACTGCCTGCCACGAGCATCGGCAGCAGAATCTCCCGTCGCAGCGCATTGGCTGCGGCCGGGAGTCTGCTGTCGGTCTCGGTAGCTGGCTGTCTCGGTCTCCGAGAACGGGTTTCGCAGACGCTCTCTTCGACCGAACTTAGATCGCTGTGGACGAGTGATCGGACAACCGAGTACGGCGGCAACCACCACCAGTTTGCCGCGATTGATAGCGTCGACGAGCCGAGAGTCGTCGCCCCCCATAGCAGTCTCACTGGGAGTGACGACTGTGGTGTCACCGCCGCCGACGGGGCCGGCGAGTCGGCGTGGACCGAACCCATCGACCGAACCCACTGCACCCCACACGCAGTCGGTGATATCGGCACTGGCGTTCGTGACGGCGGTCGTGAGGTGTTCACCAGCACCGAAAACGGCGAACTGCTGGGATTCGACGCAGTAAGCGGCGACCAAACACTCGACGCCACCGTACTCGACTCGATTGGCTACACCGCGCCCGTCGTCGGCGATTTTATTGGATCGAACCACGTTGTCGCCGCCGATTTCGAGGGGTTGATCGTCGCCATCAGCCCAGAGTCCGAGGTCGTCTGGAGCCACGATATCGACACGCGAATCAGTACATCGCCGATTCTCACGGACCTCACAGGCGACAGTGAGCAGGTTCTCGCCATCGCCCACGGTCGACGAAGCGATTCGGGAGTGTCGGTGTTCGGAGCCAGCGGCCAGCGGCAGTGGACCGAGCCGGTCGACGCAACGCCGCGGTCGTTCACGACGGTCACGGACGGCAGCGACCAACTGCTCGCGGTCGGCACCAGAGAGACCGCAGTCTGTATCGATGCGAACGGTGAGACCCAATGGACGACCCCGTTTGGAGAGGTGGTTTCTGTCGGCGACAGTCACGACGACCAGCTCCTCGTTGCGGTGAACGATGGTCTCCTGCGGTCGCTATCGGTCGCTGATGGGACCGTCAGTTGGGAGCAATCGCTGGTCGACGGCGACGAGACCCGGCTCAACGCGCCGGTCGTCGGTGATCCGTTCGGTGATGGAACTCCCACAATCGCCGCGACGACCTACACCGGGGCAGTCGTCCTGCTGGATACGGCGGGCGAGATCATTGTCCGTCACGAAGGCGACGACTCGATTCACGTCTCACCACAGTTTGTGGATCTCACCGGCGACGGGAGCGACGACCTCGTGAGTATGGATGGTCACGGTCGACTGAGCGCCTTCGACGTTGGCGACACAGCATAGCGGTCCGGAACACCTAACCGACCGCCGCGTCCCCGTTAGGCTGATGAGCATCGCTGAGGAGCGAATCGATATTCTGTTCGATCTCGCCAAGGAACGAACCTCCGCTGGCGAGTTCGACCGCTCGCGGGAGTATATTCGGCTGGCTCGCCGGATTTCCGAGCGAAACCGTTGTGGGCTCCCCCGTGAGTTCAAACGGTTTACCTGCAAGCAGTGCGACGTCGCGCTCCGCCCCGGTGTCAACGCCCGGGTGCGACTCAACAACGGCCACGTCGTCGTTCGGTGTGACTGTGGCGCAACCCAGCGCTATCCGTATGAATAGTCGACTACGATTGCCACGAAATCAGGACGCTCTCATCGGACCGAATCTAGGCTTCTTCGTTTTCAGTCGAAGATACATCGTCTCCCGCTTGGGTTCTTCGGGGCTCTGGGAGCCATCAGTCCCGAGCAAACCATAATCGAGCGGCAACTCCTCACGCTGCAGCCTCGACAAGAGAAAGGTGACTATCCGGTCAGATGTACGATGTAGCTGGGCAAAACTGCTATTGGAACCTGCGGCAACTCATTAACGCAATAGTATGGGCGAGATAGATCGGCGAGGGTCCAGTGGCTACACACACAGTCGACCATCAGTGCTCACTCGCGTGAGTGAAACGTACCACGCGGTTCGGACGGTACGGAACCGTGCGGGGATGTATCTCCGACGGCGGCTTCGGCCAGCCTCGGCTACTCCCGTCGACGAACGGAAGTTGGGGGCGATCCTCGACCGCTACAGCGATGACACCGTCTTCGTTCACATCGGGCTCAGCGACATCAATGCCGCCGTCGAGGGCAACCCGTTCGAATTCGTGCTGCAAGCCCTCGATAGCCGGTTCGACAGCATCATGGCCCCCGGCTTTACCCCCTCGTTTCGGAAAGACGATGGACGGGTCTACCACAAACAATTTTGTGCCCCACGGTTCGGGACGTTCTCGAAGCTGTTTCACGCTGCGGCTGACTACCGAACGGACGATGCGACCAACTCGATTTTGGTCCGTGGTCCCTCCCGCTTCGAGGACTGTGACCACCACGATAGCTGGGCCGAAACGGGCTGTTTTGGCCTGCTCGACCAAGAGAACGTTCGCTACCTGAATATCGGTACTGACTGGCTCACCGCCTCACAGCTCCATTATATCGAGTGCTACTTCGATGTGCCCTATGTTCGAACGGCTGCGTACGACGGCATCCTGTATCACGACGAGACCAACCACGAGCAGATTACCCAGCGGAGTCACGAGTACCGTAGGCCAGTGACGTGGAACCGAGCCAAAATCAGTGCGTATCTCGCAAGCGAGGGTGTTCTCGACCGGTATAATTGCAACGGGCTCCGGCTGTTCGCGTTCAACGCCCGTGAGATGCGTGAGGCACTCGCCCCGAAGATCGCCGGGGACCCATACTATCTGGTTACCTGACTGTCGACGGGCAGAGTACGCTGTGCGGATTCGACTGTGTGACTGCCTCACAGGCCGCGAAACCGCGAGATCCCATCGAAGGCTTTATTCGGGGCTGTGGCCTTCGACTCGATAAGTAACCATGGGAGAGAAACCTGCCTCGATGTACAGGGATATCGACAAGCCCTCGTACACACGACGTGACTACATCACCGGTATTCCGCAGTCGAAGGTCGCACAGCACAGCATGGGAGACCTCCAGGCCGATCCCGACGACTACCCCGTCCAGATCAGCCTCGTCTCCGAAGAGGCCGTTCAGCTCCGCCACGGCTCCCTTGAGTCCTCGCGGCTCTCGGCCAACCGCCACCTGCTGAAAACTCTCGGTGAGGGCAACTACAAGATGCTGCTTCGGAAGTTCCCTCACCAGATCCTTCGGGAAAACAAACAGGCAACCGGCGCGGGTGCCGACCGTGTTTCCGACGGAATGCGCCAGTCGTTCGGTAAAATCGTCGGCACGGCCGCCCGCATGGGTGCCGACGAGCCGATCTTCACGGCCTACTGTACCGCCGAGCAGGCCCCAGTCGTCAAGGAAGCGTTCCGACGCGCCTACAACAAGATCTCGCCGCCGTGCCGCATCGTTGTCGAGCGTGGCGAAGATCTCCTCGTCTCGTAAACTGAATCGAATCACCACCACTTTTGCAGTCTCCCCCTAATCACCAGCGTATGCTCCGGCTCGCGGTCTCGACCAGCTCCGAAACCTTCGACCGAATACGCGAGCCACTCGCTGATCGCGGCATCGAAATCGGCCATCTACAGGCCAAAGAGCGGTTGATTCAGCTCACTGGCCGCGAGCCAGTCGACCCCACAGCCGAGTTCGATGTCGGTTTTGTTTATCCCGGTCGACTGATGGAGGGCGCAGCCATCGACGCGGTCCACGACCTCCCGTGGGTCAATAGCCGCGAGTCAGTCCTCACCTCTCGAAACAAAGGTGGCGTCATCGCGGCCCTCGATGCCGCCAACCTGCCGGTTCCCGAGAGCGTCATGCTCTCGAACCCGGTCGATGAGTCAGTCGTCACCGACGCAGTGGGCGACCTCTCGTTTCCAGTCGTCATCAAACCCAACTCCGCGACTCGGGGGGTCGGCGTCGCAAAGGCGGCCGATATGGATAGCCTGCTTGGGATCGTCGACTACCTCAACCTCATCCACGATTTCCGGTCGACCGGCGACAAATCCTATCTGATTCAGGAGTACCTACCGGATGCTCGGGACTACCGCGTGATGGTCGTGGATGGCGACTGTGTGGGAGCCGTTGAGCGTCGACTGCCCGAGAAACTCGCAGATGGTCGGTGGAAACACAACGTCCACCGCGGTGCGGAGGCGACTGGGATTGAACTGCCCGCCGAGCATCAGCAGCTTGCTGAGCAGGTTGCTGAGGTGCTTGGAATCTCGTATCTGGGTGTCGACCTGCTCGAAACTCCTGACCGACTCGTGGTCAACGAAACCAATGCCCGGCCAACCGTGGATGCAGCGACCAAGTACGACGAGGACTTCTATGATCGGCTGGCTACGCTTATCAACCGAACCGCGAACACAGCGTAGCGACCCTGTATTCACCGATTGTAGTACTCAAATCGTCGCGAACCGAAGCCGGAGCCGCAGCGGCGAAATCACACACTGGCTCGATGGCAGGCAGTTGTTCGGAGTGGTCTCTCTATGCCGTTTTTGAAAGATGAAGCTATCTGGACACGAGATGTGTACTGAGTAGATGTACTTGGAAAGTAGAGGTTTGTTCTCCCTCACGCAAAGTTAGCACCATACAATCGGATGGAAACATGTATGACAAAATTCTCGTTCCAACAGATGGAAGCAATGCCGCAAAAAAAGCCGTTGCAGAAGGAATCGCTCTTGCCAAGCGGTTCAACGCATCTCTCCACGCCATCTATGTTATCGAATACAACAATCACCCCGACAGGGTCAAATCCGAACTTTCCACCGAGTTAGCTACCCAGGGAAAACGAGTGCTCGGCGATGTCTCCGCCAGAGCCGATGATAAAGAGGTCGACATCACGACCCAGGTCATCGAACCCGGCCAGCCAGTGCATCAGGAAATCATCGAGTATGGCACCGAACACGATGTCGACGTGGTGGTAATGGGAACCCACGGACGGACTGGACTGAACCGCCTGGTTCTTGGCAGCGTCGCCGAGCGAACGCTCCGGATCTCGCCGATACCGGTTCTCACCGTCCACGAAGCGTCCGATATCGTCTCGGAGTTCGAAACGATACTCCTACCGACCGATGGCAGTAAGACGGCCACTACAGCCGCAACACACGCGATACAACTCGCGGTAATGACTGATGCGACGCTCCACGTCGTTCACGCTGTCGACCTCACGATTATCGCGGGTGAGTACGGCAGTGGCAAAGTACTGGACTCATTGGAGACCGCAGGCCAACAGGCAGTCGACACCGTCATCGAACGCGCCACTGACGCGGGTGTCCAGTCGGTTGAGGCATCTATCCTGAGTGGGTCTCCCTCCAGAGCAATCGCCGACTACGCTGCTGATCGCGATGTCGACCTCGTCGTGATGGGAACGCATGGTCGAAGCGGTCTTGAGAGGTTCCTCATCGGGAGTGTGACCGAGAAAGTCGTCCGTCTCGCCGAGATGCCGGTGTTGTCGGTGTCGCCCTCAAAGTAGGACGTAGTGGGACACTGCCACGACAGTTACTCAGAGTACGAAACTGACCGCCACCCACTAATGAACTGCCACACCGTTCGATCATAGAGGTCGACGACGCATTCGACACCGTCTCGGAGGTTTGATTTCCGACCTCCTCATCGAACCAACTCGATATCACGATGATTGTGCTCCTGATTATCGGGGTGGGTGTCCTGCTTCCCGTGCTCATGATGGGGATGTGATTTGGTAGCATGATAGAGATGTGATTTGGTGGCATGATGGGTCAGTATGAAACAACCGACGGTCGACAAAAGATTGAACGAGCACAATATAGAAAACCCAACTGGGTGAGGCTATAGCGATTGTTTGTATTTCTTTTTTAAGTGTTCGAGAACTGTTCGAGAGTCGACTGACGGGGAGAGTTAGGTTGCTGGATGACGCCTCTTGAGACATGCTCTCACGAGTTCTTGTGCCGATGGATGATTCCGACCATGCCGCTGAAGCCCTCGAATACGCTCTTGACAACCATCCTGAAGCCGATGTTACCGTCTTACACGTCGTCGGCGTCCCATCGATGATGATGGGTGATGTAGTGGCTCTCGCTCTCGATGAGGATATCAGTGAGGCTGCCGCTGACCGTGCCGAGCCAGCGTTCGAACGCGCCCGTGAGATCGGCGACGAGCGTGATCGGGAAATCAAAACGGTGGTCGGCATCGGCCACCCTACCCGAAATATTCTCGACCGAGCTGAGGACTACGATACGATTGTGGTTGGTGCCCACGGTGCAGATTGGAGTCGTGCGTCGCGACAGTTTCTTGTCGGAAACGTGGCTGAGACAGTGTCTAAACGGGCTCCAATTCCCGTAATCATCGTCCGCTGACCGTTGGCTCACTAGCGTAGTGTCGTCGACACCGGTTCACCGAGACAGATCGGTTGGGATCACGGTCGACGTTGTCGAGGCGAGTGCCACTGAGGAGGGGATTCGCCGCCACATACAGCGGGAGGAACACGATGGTGGGATGGAGACTGTGGCTGTCGAAGAAATCGAATAGGCTGAACTCGCTATGGAGGGTCGATACCAGACAGTGGATTCGACGTCGACGCTCTAGAGGGGAGCAACCCTTCAGTATCTCATTTTCGGAGGTTTTCGGAGCGGAGTTCACCTTTGGCGTACCACGTCCGAGGACGAATGGCAGTACCAACCGCGCCAAGGTAGAATACGGCCACAGTAGCGACGACAACCCAACCCGGGATCATCCCAACTGCTGCAGTTGCGGTCAGCGACTCTGGAGAGAACGCTGTGATTCGAACCAGCCACGCAGCGATCAAGATCGTGAACAGCGGCAGGTAGACTCGTCGGAGACGGTGGGCAATGGCTTCTTCAGCACTGGTTTTGATCGTTGGCTCCCGATAATCCTGACTGAGTTTTTGACGCCAATCGGGGTCGACTAATCCGGCGGAGGGGTCAAGCCCATAGGCAAAGACGTTCTCTTGGAGCTTCCTGACCCTGCTTCGCCAGATATCGTATCCGCGATACCGTCGCGCTTCGAGTTCAGCGCGAGTCCGTGTCTCATCATCGGCGTCTGGTGTCTGTTTGGGTTCCGTACTCATGTTGTTACTCCGTTTTGCGGATGTAGTGCGTGAAGACGTCGACACCCTCATTTTGGTCGACGAGATCGCCGAGAAAATCGACCGTGAACGGTCGACTGCCTATCGCTCAGTCCAGCGGCTGATGCAAGCCGGGTTCATACAGAAACAACAGGTCAACTACGATCACGGTGGCTACTACCATGTGTATCGCCCACGAGATGGTGACGAAATCGCCCAAGAGATGCAGCGAATGCTCAACGACTGGTACGCACAGATGGACAGCTCATCGGCGAGTTCAGCGACAAGTACGCGACCGAACCCAGTATGGAAACCTAATTTGTTTCGTGATTTGTCTCAGATAGCAGTACTCAATTCTTTTCGGCCGCTTAGTTCGTCCGGAACGAGCCGGTAGAATTCGAACTGAACGTCTCGTGGCGGGCGTCCGAATATGTCGACAAGCGGAATGTGAACTCGTTCGAGCCCCTGAAGCGTTTCAGTGGCAATTGACTCAGTAGTCGTTTCTTCGAGCCGCCCGCCAGCGATAACGCTCTGCCACATGTCGTTTTGCTGTCCATAGGTCACGAACGTCACAGCACGGTCGGCGAGGTTTCCCTTCTCACTATAGTAACCGTTAGAATTATCAGCCCGTTGTATGTAGTAGGCAGTAATGGCACACCTCGAAGAGACCGGGCTCGACGAACTCCATAAAGCACTCGAAGAAGTCGAGGGGAAACGACCGGCACAACGGCTATTAACGGCAATTGCGTACAAAAACGGGATTAGCCAAACCGAGCTTGCAGAATGGAACGACACGGGCCGGCGAACGATCTACAGTTGGCTCAAACGACTCAATACAGATGAACCGCTTTCGGAAGCAGTTACAGATGATCATCGTTCTGGTAGAAATCGAAAATTATCGGATAAACATCTCGAAAAATTTCGTGAAACCGTCCGAGATCCTCCGGCTGAAGCTGGATACGATGAACCAGCTTGGACAACATCACTTGCCCGGCACCATCTCAAGGAAACCTACGACGTCGAGTACTCGATTCCGAGCTGTCGGCGCCTCCTCAAGGAAGCGGGTCTTAGCTATCAGAAACCGCGGCCGTCGAACGCCAAAGCCGAGCCGGAAGACCGCGAGGAGTTCGACGAAACCCTCAAAAAAACCGCCGGGAGCTGGACGCTACAGTCGTCTGTATCGATCAGAAGAAGACATCGGTGAATGGCGATTCAACGCAGGCCTGGTTTCGACGAAATTCACGGCCTAGCGTCGAACTATCAGGCCTTCGAGACTGGACGTGTTTACTTGGTGCTGTCACTGACGATGGCCGGTCGTTTTTCTCACGATTTCCTGAATATGTGACCGCCGAACACGCCAAACATTTCATTTTAGCAGTATATGATGAATTCGAAGAGGATTTGATCGTTGTACTGGATGGAGCGTCGTACTTTCGGGCGTCGGCCGTCACCGAACTTGCGGAGCGTGATGGACTCGAATTCGTTCGATTGCCGGCGTATCGTCCTGACCTTAATCCGGTCGAAGAGTGCTGGAGACAGCTCGAATCGGCGTTGGGCAATCGCTACTTCGAGTCAATGAATGAACTCACGACCACCATCGATGCCGCCCTCCATCAACTAAGCCTACCTGAAGTGAGTAATTATATCTAACGGTTACTATAGCTGCATCGACAGCAAGTCGAAAGTAGAACGTCGACTCCGTTGGATCGTAGCCGTAGGAGACCGGCATCGAATGGGGGCGTTCGTCGCCCGTCGTACTGAGCGACATGACACCGGTTCCGCCATCTTCGAGAAACGAATCTCGCTCCGCGTCGTCCATCGCTGTTGCATCGGGGTCACTCATATACGGTGCTACGGCTGGCAGGGTCAAAAGTACGCTCCCGAACGAATCGAAACAGAGCCTGCTTGAGTGCTACGAGAACGTGTCGACCGCGAGAATCCGACCGGTACCGTCGAAGCGGAAGACGTCGATGAACGAGAATAGTTCAGTGTCGTCGGCATCGAACAGGCGACCGTAGGCCGCGAGGCTCGCAGTCGATTCGAGGAGATTTTGGACGCTGTGTGTCGTTTCGGTTTGCGGTCGACCTGACTGCATGAACTCGACGAACGCCTCGCGACCGTCGAAACTCCGGTCGGGGCGGTGCTGGACGAACTCGGGATGGAGAATCGACCGCAGGGTTTCGTACTCATCTTCATCGAGACACCGATAGTATTCAGAAACAAGCGTCGACTGGTCCATACGTGTCGGTCGGGTGGGTCGACAAAGAGCGTTATCCCCACCCTCTACCTGTCCGACCTGTAAACGCGCTGTTTTTAGCGATCCCGACCGGAGATGGGGTACTGTGGACCTGCATATCCGGTACGAGGGCGACGACGACCCACAGAAATGTACGGCCCGAAAGCTGTCGAAGTTCGACCTCGCCGAACTCCACCGTAACCACCGGGCCACACCCTATGGGATCGTCCTCAACCCGCATGCCGACCAGGCGCTCTCGCCGGTCGACCGCTCGGTTGCCAGCGACGGCGCACTCGTCGCCTTAGACTGTTCGTGGGAATCGGCGGGCGAGGCCCAATTTTCCTTGGCTGGCGACCACCGCGCGCTGCCGTATCTGGTCGCCGCGAACCCCGTGAACTTCGGTCGACCGATGCAACTCACAACTGTCGAAGCACTGGCCGCGGCCCTCTGTATTTTCGGCGAGCGCGAGCAGGCCGAAGCAATTCTGTCGAAGTTCACGTGGGGCGAGACGTTCCTCGAACTTAACGACGAACCGCTCCGCCGGTATGCCGACTGCGAGGACTCGACCGAGATCGTCGCCGTTCAGCAGGAGTATCTCGACCGGTAACTGTGATCACTAAGTTTCGCTGACTGTCGCCGAGAACGAACAAAGCTATCAGCCGCCGCTTTGAGGAGCAGGTAATGAGTAAGGACGTGTCGACCCGCTCGCTGGTCGACCACCAGCGCGTGTTCGACCGGATCTGGACACAGTTGCCCGCCCAGCAGAACCGGACCTCCTCGTCGTGGTGGTGGTTCATTCTGTTTCCGGAGGGCGAGGAGGGGTACGGCCCCGAGCAACTGATGTTTTCGATTGCCGCGCGTGCGGGTGATCAGATTCGCGTTAACGATATCTCGATGCCGGGGCTGGATCTCGACCGCAGTATCAAAAACGGCGTCGACGAGTTCAGTGCGATCTCTGTGGGCTGGTACGGCGACGACGAGGCGGTCCACGAGGGAGTTGTCAATCAGCCAGCCACCGCGAGGCTCTCGGATGGCTCGATTTCGGCGTGGGCAGATAGCAAGAACAGCGAGGACGGCGAGCATGCCAAGCGTGGCGGCGAAATCCGGGCGTCGACTGACCGAGAGTTGGGACTTGAAGCCCATTTCGCCGGAGCAGGGGGCGAGGCAAAATTCGAGGCGTGGGGAGCGTTGGACAACCGCGTCGACTCGCCAGTGCAGGCGATGGACACCGACACGGTTGCTGGCGGGATGGATCTCGTCGCGTGGCGGCGAATGCAGTTCGAAGGCGAGTTCGATCTCCCCGACGGTCCCGAACACCTCGAAGGAATCTGTTACTTCCAGCGCGTCTGTCTCAATCTCCCGCTGTTCCCGTGGAAGTGGATCTGGGCATTTTTCCCGGACGGGACCGCGTTTTCGGCGTTTATCCCCTTCCTCGGCCCGCAGCTCCTCCGACAGGGGTACAACTTCTTTGATTCGAAGCGATTGGAGCGGTCGACGATTCCCATACGGCAGTCGGCACTCTGGGATTCGGCCACCGGTGACCAGCTCGTCGAGTTCGATTCGGCCACTATCGAACCGGTGTTCGACGATGACCCCCATCCGCATTTCGAGGTCGAAGTGAGCGACGGCGAGGGGAACTACGTTGAGTTCACGGCGACCAGCTACGGCCACGCCCGCAACTACATCGACCGCTCGATTCTGGGTGGCCTCACGGAGAGCCACTGGAGCTACAACGAGTATCTGTTTCGTATGGACGATTTAAAAGGCGAAGTAGAGGGACGATCCATCGACAAAGAGACGGTGGGCCAAGGGTTTGGAACGCTGGAGTACGCCTGTGGGCTGGGTCTCTGATTACGCGAAGACGGCTCCAAGTGCGCCAGCCAGCGCGCTGTCGACGGCGAAGATGAACGTCACGACGAGGCCACCGACCAACACGCCACCGAAGCCGAGCGCGCCGCCGAGTGGGCCAGCAAAAAGGCCGAATACACCGACGACGATTGCAAAGATAATCGTGAGGACGACGCCGGCGATTGATCCAGCCAACAGGCCGTGCCACGCACCGCTTGTCAGGCTCCCACCGGCGACGTAGCCAGCCGCCAACCCGCCGATGATTCCAGCCCCGATATGGCCGACAATCGGCGCGCCGGTCGCCAACACGCCCGCAATGACCATTACCACAAATCCGATGCCGACCGCTCGCCAGTTTGTCATACCGTATATAAGCAGTCGACGGGCAAAAGCACACGGACAGCCCACCGTGCCAATAGTTATTAACAGTACACCGGTTGTAGCCAACTATTCTATTAAATAAGGCCGCCTTTTAGCAGCTGAGTTAATAACCTTCGAGCAGCTAGTCTCCACTAATGACTGCAGATGACACTGACGACGCCACCCACGCCTGCTGTGACGACGACTGTGGCTCGTCGACAGAAACATCTGGGATGGAGAGCCACAGCGCCAGCGAGGGGACGCCAGCGAATGACGCGGGCGAAACCGTCTCGCTGTCGGTGCCGTCGATGGACTGTGCCTCCTGTGCTAACAAAGTCGACTCCAGCGTCTCGAAACTCGACGGGCTCAGCGAGATCGACCCGCGGCCGACCTCGGGGACGTTGCTCGTCAACTACGATCCAAAAGTGACGACAGTTGAGGCGATCCGCGACCGAGTCGAGGCCGCGGGCTACGAGGTTGAAGATGGAGACGAGCCACACGACCCGACCGCGGTCTGGAAAAGCAGCCGGGCGATCAGAACCGGCCTTGGCGCGCTCTTCATGCTGATCGGCGTCGCCTTCGAATGGCTTGTGCCGGGCGCAAATACAACCCTCGCAACCGTCTTTGGCGTCGACCTCGGCCTCGACTGGCTGGCCTACGTCGCCGCGGCCGCGGTCGCTGGCTCCGAAATCGTCCGCAACGGTTACTACTCGATTCGAAACCTGAGCCTCGATATCGACCTGCTGATGACCGGCGGGATTCTCGGTGCGCTCGCGGTCAACCTCCCGTTTGAGGCTGCCACGCTGGCGGTACTGTTCAGCGTCGCTGAACTGCTTGAACGCTACTCGATGGACCGAGCGAGGGGTTCGCTCCGGGAACTGATAGAACTCTCGCCGGAGACCGCAACCGTCCTCGAAAACGGCGAGGAACGCGTTGTCCCGGCCGACGAAGTCGCTGTCGGCGACCGTGTGGTCGTGAGACCGGGCGAGAAAATCCCCGTCGACGGGATCATCCAAGAGGGCCAAAGCGCCATCGATGAGTCACCGATCACCGGCGAGAGCGTTCCCGCCGACAAGAGCGCCGGCGACGAAGTGTATGCTGGAAGCCTCACGGAGGGTGGCTATCTCGAAATCGAGACGACCGCACCCGCCGACGAGTCGACCATCGCCCGCGTGATCGAACTCGTGGAGGCCGCCGAGGGCAAGCAGACCGACACCGAACAGTTCGTCGACCGCTTTGCGGCGGTCTACACCCCGATTGTCGTCGTCGCCGCGTTGGCGACAATGGCGATCCCACCCCTCGTGTTCGGCGGGCCGTTCACCCAATGGTTCGTTCGCGGACTCACGCTGCTGGTGATCGCCTGTCCCTGCGCGTTCGTTATCTCGACGCCAGTCTCGGTCGTTTCGGGGCTGACGAGCGCAGCCCGCAACGGGGTCCTAATAAAAGGCGGAACGCATCTCGAAGCCATGGGTGAGGTCGAAGCGGTCGCGGTCGACAAAACCGGGACGCTCACCACGGGCGACCTCGGCGTGACCGACGTGATTGCGCTCAACGGCAACAGCGACACAGACGTGTTGGCCTGCGCCGGAGCCATCGAGGCCCGAAGCGAGCATCCGATCTCCGATGCCATCGTCGACCACGCCAACCGCCTCGTTGGAGACCAAACCGGCCGGAAAGTGACGAATTTCGAGGCGATCACAGGCGAGGGTGTCCGTGCAGATCTCGATGGAACCACTCACTACGCTGGGAAACCTGCACTGTTTGCTGATCTCGGGTTTGATCTCGAACACGCCCACCTCGAAACCGATGGCGGCCTCACAGAACACGAAGAGGAAGCTACGCTGCAGGACGAACTCTCATCCTGCGACCACGGAAGCTACGTCGACCTCGTCTCGGAGACGATTCCCCGACTCCAAGCCGAGGGCAAAACGGTCGTCCTCGTCGGTACCGAAGACGAGTTGGAGGGCGTCATTGCGATTGCGGATACGGTGCGCCCGGAGGCCGCGTGGGCCGTCGACCGGCTTAAAAAGGCGGGTATCGAGCGGGTCGTCATGCTGACCGGTGACAACGATCGCACGGCGCAGGCGATTGGCCGCGAGGTCGGCGTCGACGAGGTGCGGGCAGATCTCCTGCCCGAGCAGAAAGTAGAGGCGGTCCGTGAACTGCGGGAAGCCCACGAGGGCGGCGTGGCGATGGTCGGCGACGGGATCAACGACGCCCCGGCGTTGGCGACTGCGTCGGTCGGGATTGCGATGGGTGCGGCCGGGACCGATGCCGCCTTAGAGACCGCCGACATCGCGCTGATGGCCGACGACCTGACGCGGCTGCCGTACCTCTATGAGCTGTCGACGACTGCCAGCGGCGTCATCAGACAGAACATCTGGTCGAGCCTCGGCGTGAAACTCCTGCTCGCGGTCGGCGCACCGCTGGGGTATGTCTCGGTACTGATGGCGATTGTCATCGGTGACATGGGAATGAGCCTCGGCGTCACCGGCAACGCGATGCGACTGGCCGGCGTCGAACCCGAAGAGCCGGAGTCGACGGCCACCGGATAGTATCGCGATACTGTCTCGTCTGTTTCTGATTGTAATGTGTACCCATAGCACGAATCCGCGAGAGTCTTACTGCTTGAGCACCCACCTCTAGACGTGGATACGACTCGCCTCAAACACACACTCACCGAGGAGTTCGACGGCAGCGAGGCCGAACTCCGCGTCGTGACCCGACAAGTCCGAGACCTCGTCGACTCCGGGCAGATCGCTTCCGACCGCGGCCAAGCGCTGACCGTCGACGAACTCGTCACCCATCTCGAAGACGCCCCTGATGAGTCGGATCTCATCGAGCGATGGAACTGGTGGATGGGTGCGCTGGATGTCGCCTACGGCGGCTACGAGCGGTTTTCGGTGCGCTTCGTCAGAGACGAACCGGGTGTGAACACGTAGCGATTGTCCGCCCTCCTCGCGGCCCCTGTAGCGCTAGCTGGCGCGGTCGACAGCGATTCTCGACGGTCAGCGATCACGCATAATCGAACCGATGGATGAAAGCGTCTTCGGCGGCTGGAAACCAGTAATGGATCTGCAGTTTCTCGGGGGTGCTGGCGAGGTCGGCCGGAGTGCGATCCTCGTCAACGACTCTCTCTTGTTGGATTACGGCTCGCTGACTGCGAACCCGCCCCAGTACCCCGTCGGCAACGTCGACCCCGAAGCCGTCGTCGTCTCTCACGGCCATCTCGATCACGTCGGTGCGATTCCCTCACTGCTCTCAGGCTCCAGTCGACCCGAAATTCACTGGACACCACCGACTGCCGAACTCGCCCGCATCCTCGCGCGTGATACGCTCAAACTCCATGGCGGGACGATGCAGTGCCCCTTCACCGAGACGGATGTCGCCCGAATGGGCGAGGTCGACACCCGCCATGGCTACGGTGAAACCTTCGACGCGGCGGGCCACGAAATTACCCTTTATAATGCGGGCCATATCCCCGGCTCGGCACACGTGCTGGTCGACGATGGCGAGACCCGACTCTTGTATACGGCTGATTTCCATACTGACGATACGCGGCTCTTGAGCGGGTCGACAGCCCGGCCCGAGGCGGACGTAGTGCTCTGTGAGTCGACCTATGCGAACGTGAGCCACGACGAGCGGTCGGACGTCGAATCGCGGTTTGCCGAGACGGCCAAAACCACGATGTGGGAGGGCGGGACGGTTGTCGTGCCGGCGTTTGCGATTGGCCGGACCCAAGAGTTGCTCATGGTGTGTGAGGCACATGATTTGGAGTGTTACGTCGACGGGATGGGCACCGAAGTGCTGTCGATGCTGCGGCAGTATCCCGACTACGTGCGGGATGCCGACGCCCTCGGTCGGGCTGCACGCCACGCCCGCGAGGTCACCGGCCGCGATGGCCAGCGCAAGCGGATCGCCGATCAGAACACGGTAATCGTCACGACAAGCGGGATGCTCAGCGGTGGGCCAGCGATGACCTACATTCCCGAGATTCGGACCAATCCGGTGAATCGGATCTCGCTGACGGGGTATCAGGTCGAGGGGACGCCGGGGCGAGAGCTGCTGGAGACGGGCCGCTGTGAACTCAATGGTGGGATCTATCCGGTGTCAGCCCAGACGGACTTGTTCGACTTCTCGGCGCATGCGGATCACGAGGGGTTGCGTGGGTTTCTTGAGCAATATGAGGGGTCGACGGTGCTCGTAAATCACGGCGATTCGTGTGCGGCGTTTGCCGAGGAGTTGCGTGAAGATGGGTTCGAGGCGGAGGCTCCGGAACTCGGCGAGACGGTGGAGTATTGACCGATGTTACTGGCCGATTTATTTATAATAGAGTTCTACTTTATTATTTACTTCAGTCGAATCAGGAATACGCTAGATGTCTTAATAGCCAGATACACATACTATGGCTAAATTTAACCTGTTAGGAAATATGGAATACATATGTCTCTATCAAGTGATCTTAATCTAGAATTAGCTTGGGAGAAAACTAAAAGGAATCTGTCCCGGAATGACAAAATATTCATTAATAATCCTTATATTACTGAAATTATTGACCATGATCGAAGCGAATACATAGAACAACTCTCGCAAAAACTTGACAGTGGTTATTCCCCATCAGATTCACGTACTGTTAGTTTTCCTAAAAAAGATTGGAATGTTCGTCCTGCTAGTGTTCTAAAAATTACTGATCTAACCATCTACTCAGCGATTATCATCGAGCTTTATGATGATATTCGGAGCGAAATACAGTGGTCAGCACAAGACCGACGTTTTTCTAGAATTTTGCTTGATGATATTAGTGAGAATAGCTATTGGATGGAAAATCCATTTAAATCTTGGAAGCAGTGGAATGAGAAGAGTCAAACACTTTATAATGAATATGAATATGTACTTTCAACAGATATATCGTCTTATTTTGAGAATGTCGAACATCGAATATTAGACTCAAATCTGAGAGAGATAACTGATAACGAGAAATTAAGAGATCTACTTTGGAAATTTCTTGCACGATGGAATCGTCCAAAGGGTCGTGGACTACCACAAGGTTACTACCCCTCTAATATTCTTTCAGAGCTATATTTAAACAGAATAGATAAGAGAATTAAATCAGAAGGTTACGATCACACTCGATATGGAGATGATTTAAAAATATATTGTCGAAATAGAAATGATGCAATAAATATGCTAAATAAGTTGTCAGAATTGTATAGAAATAAGGGTCTGTATATAAATAAAAGTAAAACAGAAATCTTGACTTCTAAAGAGGCTAAGAGAAAGTTCAAAGATCCGAGAGAGATTATTAAACAGTTACAGCCAAAAATAGTTGACAGAATAAGACAGGAACGTGAAGACCGGAGGAAGAAAATTAAAGCCAAAAGAGATAAAGATTCATCAGATAGTAGAAATTATATACCGTACACAGATGGCGGTGAAATAGATGAATCAGACATTAGAGAAGATGAAGAAATAATTCTTTTAGGGAATGCTTTTAAGAAGCATATTGAAGATTCTGACCTAGATAATAAAAGTTTGTTTAATTATTTAGTAAGGAACTTGGGAGATGTTAACAGCCATTATGCTGTGCCATATTGTCTTGATAGAATAAAAGACGGTAGAACACAGATAAGAAGAATTGTTGATAAGTATTTCTCCAAGTTAAATAATCGGGATGAAATTGCTAATAAATTGATTAGCATGATTCTAAATGAAGAGATTATCTATGAATTTCAGAAATTTGTTATTGTTCGATGGATATTTCAGAGTAATATTAAAACAAAGAAGACAATATCTGGGATGCGAAGACTATTCAGAGAACCTCAACAAATCCCCGAAACTAGAAACTATATAATAGCATATTTAGGCAAATACGGTGATAAAACAGATGTTGAGACAATATCAGAAGAGTATCCTAAATCAAATAATCCTGTTCAAAAATCAATTATTTTAATCGCTATTCGGGATATGGACCCTGAAATAAGAGGTGCCTTTTATAATCAAGCTAGTAAAGACCACCAATATTGCAAGTCATCTGTAGCTCTTGCAAAGAATATTTCCGGCTGAACAGAATTTAGATCGTTACTTTTTAATTTGAAATATTAAATTAGTGTCTGATTCTACGTATTCTATTATTTGATAGCAGTGCTGACTCCCAGTCGACCACCCCAAACCAGTCCCCATTCCTGAATCAGTGCTTTACCCCACCGGGCCCAATGCCAGCCTATGGCTGACCACAACGAACCCGACCTCTCGGCGGCCGAAAAGGAGGCCTTGCATGACATCCAGCATGCGACCGAACATCTGTATCAGGGGTTCGGCAACCTCATCGCGTTTCACCACAAAACCGGGCGTGCGATGGATAAGCTGGCTCAAGCCGAGGAAACCCTCCGCAAGGCGGGCCACGAGGAGTACGCCGACGAACTCCGCGAGAAGCATCTCCCCTCGGGTGCGGTCGACGACATGTGGACCTACGAGGTCGTCGACACCTTTCGGCACGGCTTCCTGCCGGAGATCACCGAGTTCGACGACCGGATTCGGAGGGATATCGCCGACGGCCACCACCACATCACTGAAAGCGAGCAGCAGGAGGAATGGCGCGACCGCGTCGACTGGGAACCCTAAGGCTCCAATCGACTACTCGTCGTCGCTCTCTGCGAGATAGGCGTCGACTTTCTCGGCGTATCGCTCCAACTCCGAGGCCAACTCGCGGGCCTGATCCGGCGTCAGTCGCACGCGGTCGGCGTGCGCTGGGAGGTGTTCAAGCTCCGCGTTGTCGAGTTCCAGCTCCAGTTTGACGTGGTCGGGCTTCTTGCGCGGCGCGGTGGCGTTGACGACTGCGTAGGCCGATTCGGTGAAGTCGTGGGCTTCGGCCTCACCATCGATCAGGTCCAGAGTCGTATAGGCGTTGACTGAGAGGAGTCTATCGGACATCGTGGCTGTGTAGAGGTGGGGCTGGCTCTTGAGGCTTTATCAGTTGGTAGGGCGAGCATACGGTATGGCCGTCGACCACCCAGTCATCGAACAGCGACTTGCGACCGTGGCCAGCGACGCGCTTGATGCGGACGTCGACTGGACAATTAAAGAAGCGGGCGATGGCTGTCGACTCGTGCTGCCGGATCGCGTGCTCGACATTAGCCAGCGCGATGGACCGGCAGAGACCGCCCGCTGGGTGCTTACACTGCAGGCTGATGGAGCGATTGTGAGCAAGTTCGGTCCCTACGAGTCGACCGAGGACCTCGTCGACCAACTCAAAACAGTCCTCACGAGCGACGTCTTCTATACGGTTTGTTGCGACGGATAATAGGAGAGCCTGAGGCTGGCAGTGGTTAGTCGTCAGCGGTGGGGGCTACTCTCGTCGTCGTCCCAATCGGCTCGGCGGTCCGTTCGTCGGCATCCAGCGCGGTCCACTCTAGTTCGCCTGCGTAGTGGAACGTGCCGTGGTTCTGTGTGGGATCGACAACCGTTAGCGAGAGCCATCCGTTGTCCAGCAGTTGCGTGACTTCCTCGTTTGCCGAGAGAATATCGGTCACACGGTCGACGGGCGCGTGAATCACCGTCGAGAGACGGAGCGGCTGGTGGTACGGCGTCTCGTCGTCGGCCATCACCGACTGGAGCGGCAGGCCAGTCAGCAGGTCGCCACCGTTGCCCTGATAGACGCCGACGTTGCCGACCGGGTTGTGGGTGACTTTTGACCCGCTGCCGAAGGTTGCGGTGTCGACGGTCGCGAAGTAGTACTGGTTGTTGATCCACTGGGTGACGACCATCGGGCCGGCCATGATCGCTTCGAGGGCCTCGCCGTCGGGATCGGTCGACCAATCGTAGGAATGGAGGAATGCGCGGCCGTCGAGATCACAGCCAGCGGTGAGGTCGCGCGGTCCGATGACGAACGACGCGTTGCCAGCCAGCCCCCATTCGGGGCGGGTCTCGGCCCAGTCGGCCGCACGGCGCTCGGTCTCTGTGAGGCCATCGGTGTCTGTGCCCATGGACTCGGCGCGTTCGGCGGCCGCTCCGGCGCGGGCTGTGTCGAGATCGGCCTGTAGCTGGTCGACATCATCAGCGTGGCTTTCTGGAATGTCGCTGGTGTAGAGCGTAATCTCGTCGGTCGTCGTGTTGTGCTCGCCAGCGAGGAACAGGGTATCCTCAGGAATATCATGTCCGCGGGCACGGAGTTCGTCTTTGACTGCCTCGTCGTTACAGATGGCCGCCAGCACGCGAGCGCTCGGTCCGCCGGGGTTGCCAGCGCAGGCCCCGCAGTCGAGGCTCGATCCGAACGGATTGTTCGACGTCTCGCTGGCGTGGCCGGTAAAGACAACGAGGCGGGCAAACTGCTCCCAGCCCATGAGGTCGAAGGCGGTTTCGGCGTACTCGACTTTCTCGTCGAGGGTTAGCCCTTCGCGGAGTTCGGTCATCGCGTCTGGGTTGTAGTCGACCGAGGGCTCGCAGAACTCGTGAGAGTGATGGGAGTGGTCGACGCTGTCAGTGAACGCCGAAAAGCGATCTGGCACCAGTGTCCGGGCGGCCAGCGCGGCCCCGTAGCCTGCGCCGGCGCTCTCGACGAAGCTAAAGGCGGTTGCGGCGTTGGATTTGAGTGCTTTGAGGACGTTGTGGCCCATCTCCGTGGTCTGCTGCCAGCGGTCGTAGGCGTCTCGTGTGGCGTCTGTCCCCGACGTCGGGCGGTCGGTGATGCGGTGTTGGGCATCCACGATTGGGGGACAGGCGTCGACTGTCACGTCCGAATCGTACCCTTCGTGGCGCATCGGGATGCCGAAAAAACCGGCGTAGCCGTGGGTCTCGTAGGCCCCCGTCGACTCGATGTGGCGGCGGATGATCTCCGAGCGCGTGTCGATACAGAACACCATTTGTGCATCCGGACGGCCACTGTCTTCTGCCTCGGAGAGCGAGCCACTGGCCTCGGCGACGACGTCGACCAACTCCTCGCGGTAGGTGCGTTCCCATGCGGTCAGCCAGACTTCGGCCAGCGGAACCTCGTCCCCTGCGGTGTCGGCAGCGTCAGTCCACTCGGTCGGTGGCTCGATGGGCGAACCAAGGAGGTTCGCGATTGTCAGGCGCACTGCAAGGTAGTCAACGAGGCTAATCGGATACGTCGACTGCCAGGCATCGTCGCTGTCGGCCTGCTGTTTGATCAGTCCAGTCCACCCCGGCAATGCGGTCAGGTGGTACTCGAAGATCGTCTCCCACTGGTCGACTGGGGAGTCTACGAGAACCTCTTCGATGGCCGCAACTGGCTCGTCGGGCCGGTCAGCAATCGAGCCACTGTTGGGTAGGTTGCGGTCGTGGCGAGCCACCGTACGGAACGCGGTATAAAATCCTTCCTCGCGGTTCGGCATCGGCCACTCGGTTTGGCCCTGATCGAGGAACGCCGCCAGCCATTTCGTCAGCAGGAGGTCGACTGCCTCGTCAGCGGTCGAGGCGGTGTCGTCGGTCGAATCGCCGTCGTCGGCTCTCGCCATCTCCATGCGATTCAACAGCGCTTCGGGATCGTCATCATAGCCGTAGTCGACCAACTCCTGCTGTAGCAGTTCGGAGTCGATCTGGCCATCGTTCCACGCCGCTCGAAAGACGTCGACGCTCGGGTAGCCATCGCTGCCGAACAGTCGCTCGGCCTCGGCGGCGGCCTCGTGGAACGGCTGGTCTTCGAACCCCGAAAGCGGGTTGGCCGTCACAAAGGAGTGGAGCGGCCACGCCGACCCGACCGTGGTTGCTGCGGCTTCGATGCTATCTTCGACCGTCGTTTCGTGGATCTGGCTTTCAGTACTCATTGTACTCCTCCGTGGAGGTCAGGATGGTTTCGGATGGTGGCTGGGTTGCGTTCAGCAACGCGACGTACAGTCGCTGGCTGCGTTGGTAGAGCCCGGTCTCAATCACAACGTAGGCAATCGCGAACGCAACCGCGACGACGCCGTGAACAGCCGTTAGCTCCGCCGGTGCTGCGACAATCGGGATGCCCTTCATTATGCCCGCGATGGCCGTGTAGGCTCCCGCGTACACCGCGATTGCTGGCAGGAAAACTAGCGGGATGAGGCCGTACCGCGTGGCCGCCGAGACAGACGTCTGTGCGAGGGCGTTCCGCGTTGCGTGGAGCGTCGTCAGCACGACCAGGAGGGCCAAGAGGAGTCCGCTGTCGACACTCAACCCCTTCCCGGTGAGAACCCCAAACAGGATGCCACCGACGACGGCTGTCAGTACGGTGACGAGGAAGCCGATAGCGCTCAGTGATCTGGGTTTGTGTTTGGTTTTCGTTGGACTGGTCTGTGTGACTCCATCGCCCGCCGAGAGGAACTGGTAGGCCTTATAAAATCCATGCAAAATGAGGTGGGTGATCGCCGCCCCGAAGAAGCCGAGGCCGGCCTGCATGATCATGAATCCCATCTGGCCCACCGTCGAACAGCCGAGTTGACTCTTGATATCGGGTTGTACTGATTTCAGGAACTTCCCCGAGAGGGCGCTTATCGCACCAACGACCACGACCAGCAGCATGAAGCGGGCGTCGACCGAGATCACGGGCGCAAAACGAACCAGCAGGACGCCGCCCGCGTTGACGAACCCGGCGTGCATCAGTGCTGAGGCCGGAGTCGGCGCAGTCATCGAGGCGAGCAACCACGTTTGGAACGGCACCAGTGCGGACTGGATCATCGCCGCACCCAAGAGTGCGCCCGCCGCGACGAGCCACGGTGTGAACGGAACGGTATCGGCGGCTGCCGCGATGCCCGAGATACTGGTCGCGCCCGTCGACACCCACAGCGTTGCGAGCGCGACGGTCAGGAGCCCACCGCTTGCGAGGAAATACCGGCGGGCCAGTCCGGCGGCGGCCTGTGCCTGTGGCCATTCCTGAACGTGGCCGATCAACTCGGCCATGGTGAGGCCCATTGCGAGCCACGCGACCGCAAACAGTGCGATATGATCGGCCGCAACCAACACCATCACGACCAGCGTGAAGCCGAACACGCCGGCAAAGAACCGCTCGATCTGCTGTTGGCCGGCCATATACCGGCGCGAGTAGCTGTGGACGATCCCACTGAAGAAGGTGACAACGGTCCACATCACAACGGTGAGTCCGTCGACAGCGACGACGCCTGAGATGCCCCACGTCCCGTCGGTCCAGAGCCGCACCCCGAGCACACCGAGCGTGGCGACCCACAGCAACCACACCAGCCGCGTGAGAACGGCCGGGAGAAGCGATTCTGGGTTGGTTCTGTTCGGGAGCTGTCCCACCGTCGTCAACTGATCCTGTTCTGTCATCGTTTGCTCCAGTGTCGACGGCCTGCTGCAACCGGTGGCTTCCAGAACCACCAGCGCTGCAGCAGCCCGGTCGTCTTCACTCATTGCTACGAACAGACTACGTATTAAATCCTTTTATCCTCCCAAACTGTTCGCTAAGAAGGCCATTAAAGAACATTATAGTCTTCGCTCTGGCAGGAACTAGTATCGGACTCAACGATAGGTTGCGTACTCAATAATACAGATTCCTGACGGAGACCGACTCGTCAGGGGGAAGTTGTGCATCGGGTTCGGTGTGAGCCACTGTTCGTGGGCATACGCCTTCTGTAACCGTATTGCTCCAAACAGTAGCTTATCTCTACCGTTTCGTTCGATATGGTGAGATAGGAACTCATATTGGGATGAAACTGGGTATCAGGGTATGGAACAGTTCGAGGGGACGATTCTCACGGGGGAATCGTTTGAGCCACTAGATGGCCGGATTATCGTCGCGGACGGGCGAATCGAGGCGGTCGAACAGATTGAGACGGCGTCGACCGACATCATCGTTCCCGCGTTCGTCAACGCCCACACTCACGTCGGGGATTCGGTCGCCAAGGAGGCGGGCGTTGGGCTCTCGCTCGAGGAGGCGGTCGCCCCACCGGATAGTCGCAAACACCGGCGGCTGGCAGCCGCCAGTC
The DNA here is from genome assembly GCF_002788215.1 of Halohasta litchfieldiae. Taxonomy (NCBI): domain Archaea; kingdom Methanobacteriati; phylum Methanobacteriota; class Halobacteria; order Halobacteriales; family Haloferacaceae; genus Halohasta; species Halohasta litchfieldiae. The sequence continues at coordinate 2,744,147 of NZ_CP024845.1, forward strand.
GGGACGAACTCGTCGCGGCGATGGGTCGGACGCTCCGGTTCATGGAGCAGACCGGGACCGCGGCGTTCCTCGACTTTCGAGAGTCGGGTCTCGACGGTGCCCGCGCCCTTCGTGCGGCCGAGGAGGGACGAGAGATCGACGCATTCATTTTTGGAAGCGACGACCCTGCCGTTCTTGATGTGGCCGACGGGTTCGGCGCAAGTGGTGCGAACGACGCCAACTTCACTGCCGAGCGCGCCGCGGCCCGCGAGGCCGGGGCTCCGTTTGCGATCCACGCTGGCGAACCGGACGCCACCGACATCCACCCCGCCTTAGATCTCGAACCGGAGCTGCTCGTTCATATGGTTCACGCGGAGCAATCACATCTTGACCGCGTCGACGCCCAATCGATTCCCATTGCTGTCTGTCCACGTGCAAACTGCGTCCTCGATGTGGGTCGACCGCCGATTCGTGAGCTGCTCGACCACACAACGGTCGCACTGGGGACCGACAACGTCATGCTCAATCCGCCGTCGATGTTTCGGGAGATGGCCTACACGGCCAAAACGTTCGACGTGACTGCTCGGGAGGTCTTGGGGATGGCGACGACCGCAGGCGCAGAGATCGCCGGTCTCGACTGCGGCGTCATCGAGCCGGGGCGACGAGCTGCCCTGCTGATTCTGGACGGCGATTCGGACAACCTCGCGGGAACTGTCGACCCACTACAGGCGGTCGTCAGACGGGCGACCGCACGCGATGTAAAACGCGTCGTGTTGTAATCGGCTTACTCGGTGTCGAACTTGCCGAACGGCTTCGTCTCGTGACTCCGGACGAGGACCTCGTCGGCGACAGTCAGCCCCATATCGAGCAGTTCCTGTGCAACTGGCGTGATGTCGCTGTCAGTCTCCCCGACAGCCGTCACGAGGAGGTTCTGCTCGCCTGTGACGAGTTCTTGGACGGAGACAACGCCATCGATATCGAGGATCTCGGAACTACGTTCGCCACGCTCGGGAATCGTGGCGGTACAGTACAACAACATTCGGAGGGGATACCCCGATTTCTGGTAGTCGACCTCGGCTTTGTACCCCTTGATTATCTCACTGGATTCGAGACGCTGGATACGTTTGCGAACCGTACTGTCCGAGGTCCCCGTTCGCTCTGCGATGTCGCCGGACGACATGTTGCGTGCGTCCTCTTGGAGCGCGTGGAGGATCGCTCGGTCGACGTCGTCGATCTCCTCGCCGTTCATACCCCTCCGTCTCACGGCATCAATAAAGACACTTTGGCTCAACGGAGTCGCAACTGTCGGGATTGTCTGCTCTGAAAAGGATGCTCGATCAGGGATTCGAACCCTGGTCCTCGGCTCGAAAGGCCTGTATTCATCAGCGAATGATGAGGTGTTTCGAGCGCATTCAATCTCGCCTAAGTGCGGTGTTTGGCCGCTTACAATAGCTAACACGTAACCTTACCACTTAAAATACCCAGATGATTGTCCACCTGCCAAGTCAGGTTCAAAGGATTATATTCCGAAAATGGATGATTTGTGATAGAATTGATAACCGCCCCTCAGAATACGTAGACTTCCACTTAGAAATTAGTGTTTCAGGAGTCGGTGCCCAGCCCTCAGAAAGGTTCTACTCTGTGACATCGATATTCTGGGTATACACAAATTTAATAACATATCTTTGTGTTCTTGTATTAGATGGAATATACTAGTTCTGATCCAACGACAAACGGTGTAGAGAGTGCTATCAAGAAAATGAATTGGGAGGAACCAGGAATGTATCGTGTTGAGTGGAGCAGTAGTGAGAAATGGGATTTTGACTCCGCTTATGCAGTTCAAGAATTTCGATTTGGAGAGGGAGCTAGAGCACAAATGTTGTTAATCGGGCCCCGTGGTGGAGAATATTTAATTGACTCAAATCCTACGGGACGGCCAAAAGTGATCCAACTCCGTTCAGATGGATATGAAAGTGAGGACCGACTTGCCGAAATTAAAATCTTCTCAGAGGATTTCAATTGGCGGCATCGAGTGCTGAGAGCTATTGAGGGTGCTACTGACAAAATCCCCGAACGATCTTAGAAGTTTAGAAGTCTAATAGAATATCGACATTTAAGCATTTTTAAAGAATACTATTCTAACATTTCGCCAAGTGATTTGACACCTTCATTAGAAAATATCTGTTCCGGATCAACCTCACGCAGTGGTGAATCTTGGGGTACATAGCTGTACAGTAATCCTGCGGATGCTCCGGCTATAGCCCCTTGTTTTGAGGTTAATGGAGATTCTGGTCGTTTTCCGAGCTCAATCCCAGCCTCAGCACCCTTCATAATTGTTTCTGGACTAGTTCTCTCAACTAAATGCTTGTATGACACCGGCATAATCTGCTCAGCCATATATCGTGAGGCACCAATACTAGCACCTACACGCTCAGAACTGAAATCAGCCATGTTGAATCGGCTACCGAGATCTGCATTGGCAAGTCCTCGATCCAGGAGTTCATCGGGATCAATTGATATTGAGTCTCCAGAAATAGTGTGATGTGCTTTGAGCGTTGTTCCCATCAATGTGGTTAGACCAACTGTTATTGGAGTTGAATAAGGGACAAATTTTGCGTATTGGAGTGCTTGCCCCCCTACTCTCAGTCCTGTTCGAATTGATTCGTACCAATCTACACTTTCTCGGTTGGTCCGGATATTATCCAAAACAGATCGGTCAATTACATCATTAGTAGTCTGATTTACTCTGTTCGTGTTTCCTGAATCCTGTGAAGGATCATCATGGTTTTTGCCACTCCGACCGCGAAGAGTTTTCACCTGATCAGATGTAACTGCCAAATCTTCTATAAACCTAACTGTACTATTGACATCCGAACGTTCTGTCTCCGGGTGAAGATAAATCTCGAATTTGGCATCTACAGTGGTTAATTTGAGTTTGAATACAACTTCGACATCACTTGTAACGGGCTCCGTATCCTCAGTAAACCATTCTTGGTGAGCTGGTGGTGATACGATCGCCTCAATATCAACTATTTTGGAAATTGGAGCGGAAGCTAAGTAATCCCCATCTGAATCTCCAAGGATGAACAAAACACGTTTGTCAGTTACGATGACGAATGGGCGGTACCCACTGTCAGCAATCATACCGTGAGTGCTTCGTTCATCTCGAAGATAGCGACTTTCTTCACGGTCTCGAATCACAACATAATTATTTGCTAAGAAGACGTAATGTGGTGATTCATCCGGTAGGAGATAACCAATTAGAGGTCGGTCGTAGCTTCGACGTTTTTCTAGTCGATCTTGAGAAAGGAGGCGAGAAAAGAATCCTGTCTTTTGGGCAGTCAACCGTTCAGTCGAAACAGTTTCTGACTCTGCTTGAGAGACGATTCTCTGGACATATTCATGATCCCACCAATTTGGATCCTCTGGATACGAAACTTGCCCAGTTTCGTGGTTGCATTCCGGGCATTCGCTGACAACCGACGGTATTGACTTCCCACATGAAGTACAAATATGCATTATTCACATATACTTATTGAGATATTTGTATGTGACGAATTACCTTTATTAATGATATCAATCGCCCTATTGTGTTGGCTGGGCTTGCCTACAAGAATGCACTCGGTCGTCCAGTCAAGTCCAGCAACCCGGTGAGGATCAGTTCAACATACGGGTGAAACACAGACATACTCGCCAACGCATCACACTACCAACTAGCGGGCACCCTCAGCGATGATACAGAAATCGCGTTGTGTATCGCCCGAAGTCTCGTCGACGAAGGCCTGTATTCATCAGCTAGTGATGAGGTGTTCAAGCGTATCCGAATGATTCACTGCAAAACACGTCGACACGATCTTTAAATTCCGTTTGTTGAGAAGATGTGAATTCGAATCCAGTTCCGCTAGATTCATTTTGAAACATATCTTTCCACGACGGAGTAATGGATCAAGTTCTAGGACGAAGCGTTAGACTTGGCACAACCTATGATTGTCATTCTGCATGATAATTGCACCACTCATACGCTTCCCTGAAAGTCCAAAACGTATCTGTGGACGAAATTGTTACTCTGTCCAGAAGCCTCGCTGGCGGTCTTCGATCTCGGTGAGAGCCATCGAAAGGACATCACGCCAATCGCGTGGATGTGTTGTATCAGTTCCTGGTGTCGGTGCATCCGGACCCGGATGGATGTGATCTAGCGTGTTATGAGTTGAGGGATGTCGGTCCCACCGATGATCGAAGGCATCGTCACCGTGGTCTTCGTGGTAATGCAGCGAGAAATCACCGTTCTCGTACCACGCAATCTCTAATCGGGACGTCTGAACGCTCTCAGGATAAAATGTAGAATCATACACGCACACCAACCGATCCGGTGCGAACTCGGGTTGTTCATCGATTCGACGAAACCGCCTGTCGGAACCGAATCGCTCTTTGATCACGGCCAGGCGTTCAAAATCAACCGGCGCACCACTCTCCTCGTCAGTCGGTCCGACACGGTCGTCCGTGTCAGTCATACGGCAGTCGATTGATCAACGTGATCACCAGCGCCACTCGCCAGTGCTCGTTCAAGCAACGTAATCCGTCGACGAGTTGTTTTCCACGCTGAAACTGCCTCCCACACATCCTCCACCGAACGATCAGTGTCTGCTGCAGCGTTCGTGAGTGATACGGCCTCGGGAACTGCAACATCGAACTGTTCGGTATACGCTTCGTCACGCTCGGTTTCGGTCTTCAAGAACTCAAGTAACCTCCCGGATGTGTACTGGTCTCGAAGTTTCTGCACGCGACGCCAGTTCAAATACGCTTGATTCCGCTGGTAGGTTGCTGGCGAGTCGGTGACCTGCTTGACGATTCCCATCCGTTCGAACCACTCTAAGTACTCTCGGGCAGCATCAACCCCGTGACCTGCGAGCTCAGCAACTTCGCTCGCCGTCGACGGGCTATCCAATCCAAGGATAGCATCGAAGAAATCATCGCGTGTTCGGTCTCCTCGAACAAGTTCTTCGGGTGGCGTCAGCGCATCGAAATCCGGCGACTTAACGCGCTCGTCAGCGTCTGTGGTCTGTTCGGGGCGCGGTTCGTCCATACCGATCCTAAACTCTAACACGGAATAAATCTTTGTTTGCTGGGAATAATCCGGTTACAACAGTCTTTGAATATCAATACACAACCTGTCGACTATTCTTATACAATTACTAACCGTAGTATTCAGTATGGGTTCTACACCGAAATGGTTCACCACAAAAATTATCAGGTAGAACTCAAATTTTATTTACATTTCATAGGTATGAATCCAATCAGGCAATCACACGCTCTTTTGAGACGTTTCCAGTGTTTTTGAGACGTTTTGTGGAACTACACAATAAACACGGTTTGAATCACTTGTACGAGACAAGTTGTGAGGTGCTTTTGAGACGAATAAACTGTTTTTGGAACATTATTCGTGGATGATGAGTAATCTCCTTCTCTGAGAGTCCAATCTTTGGGTGTTCAAACAGATTTTCTGCCAGCTAAATGTTCCAAATAGCTCTTAAATTCTGTTTTGGTACATTAGATTTGAGGATATTTATCCGTATACATGTGTCACTGAGAGCTTGGTGTTGTCCGGTTGTTGATCTTCGTATGTAGAGGGTGTTTTTATTGGTCGTTTGATGTGTATTATTGTGGACTGGTTTGCTTAGCAGGGCCTGAGTGAGACTAGTCTGAATTCGTGTGAGAATACTTGGTATGGAAGCAATCGGAGTCAACTACCCTACCCTGAGCGCCTGCAGCGCTCTGAGAGTGGGGCTTGCGTGCGGCTTCTCGGGATAGGATTCATCTCGACGAAAGACGTTTGTGGCGCACGGCCAAACGCCAGCAGCAATTTGATTAGACGTGACCTCCACTTTATCCCGCGACCGAGATCACGGTGACGGAGAGGCACGTGGCGTCACGTTCACTTCCTCGGTCCGTCTTTCGGGGGTGGTTGATTGCGAGACCCGTCTACGCCGAGAAACGTACCGTGGCCTCGTTGGCACGTGGCCCTCGCGGACTGTCTGTGGCCCATCATGGATACTCAAAAGGTCGTCGCACTTGGATATTAACATTCACACGCTCTTTTTTCCTCCTTTCTGCTTGCTCCGCTCGCCCTTGGAAGGAGATTTCACGCTATCACTTCTGTTGAAGTAACTTCCTAGTCGTGTGTTCGTTAAACGTGCCCAACGATTTTGTGTTGGTGGTCATTTGTTCCAGCATTGATGTGTTCGGTGTTGAGAGACCGGTACGTGTGGAGTGTATCGAAGTATTCTCCGAGGAATTCTTCGGCGATTAGTTCCCGCTCCCAGTTTGATCGGCCATATGAGTCTGCAGTAGAGTCAGGGAATGTTTTGAAGTCAAGATGATTTGGATCGTTCAAATGATTCATCACTCTCCAGAGGTGTTGACTGTTCGGGGTGATAAACCATGTTTCGATTGTTTCTGAGAGTGCAGAGAGTTTTTGAACGCATCGTTGTGATTTTGATGCTGCATTTGATGCTGTTTCGACACCAACTGCGTACTTTGGAGTTGTTCCGTTGAATGCGATAACGTCGACACGCGTTGAAAACAAGTGTTGGTCGGCGAGTGCTGGTTCGCAAAGAGTTCCGCGGAGTCGCCAGAGGTCGCAGTACCGAATGACTCGTGTCACGTCTGGCTTTGCGGCGAGTGCGGCAGCGCAGTAATCAACGCCTTTGCGATGCAGAGATTTCTCACTCGGTGTTTTTTCGCCGTACCCGTCGTGTGAGATGTTTTCGATCCCTAAATCACGGCGTTTTCGGTACGGAACGGTGTACAAGACGTCGGTGCCTTCGGTGTGTTTTTCCAGCCATTTATCATCAATTAATTTCGCTTCATTGATTTGTAACTCGTTTCCGTCTGCATCGTATCTTAACGGCCGCATGCTGCGCGTCAGGGATGCGTTATTGAGTAATCGCTCCATTGCTAAGCTGATCCGGGTGAGGAAAACGACTTCGTCGCATGTGAGACGTTGGAACGATTCTGCGTCGACGAGTGGTTCAGTGTCGTGCAGTGCGGTGACCGCGGGTTGGGTTGTGACTGCGGTTCGTTGGGCGTGCGTTAATTGCGTCTCGTACGGTTGTAGGTGCGCCTGTGAGTATTTACGTGGGAGAACCGGGCGAATTCCTTGGCTTCGGTGTCTGTTAGGTGCTTGTTGTCCGCGTTTAGCTTGACTTTGTTTAGCGAGAGTCACCTGATACTGTTCCCAAGGGTTTACTCTCATTCGGGGGTGATATGGAGAGGGTTTCGGTGCCGGGATGGTACAGTCGAGTGCGTTACTGTTTGAGTGGTTGAAGACTCTGAACTGGTCGTTCGCGGCGGCTTGAAGCGCGTTTTGCAGTGTCTCTTTCGTTCCAATATCGTTCCCTGGGCGGTGTGGCGCTGGGAAAAACGTTCGAATCCGGTCGAACAACGTGTTGATACGTATTGGTTTACCGAATTCAAGATCGGTGTTCGCGCGGATACAATCAATGACAGTGATGAGTCGTTTATCTTCGATCTCTATTGAATGGTTCGTGAGTGTTGAGTCCGTACTGGTTGTCCAGTTGCGTTTTGGGTTCTCTGTGTTTGTGGTCCCGTAGTACGGTATGAAGACCGTGCTTTTCGATTGGAAACGTGTGAATAAGTCTTCGTCAACGTTCGGGGTTGCCGTTACGAGACGGGTTAGGTCGTGTGATGTGAGTGTGTTGTACGCGATGCTGACGAGTTTTCCCCATGCGTGCCATGCGTATTCAGCGAGATGCAGCCGGAACTGTTTTTGCGGGATCTCGAAACCACCACGTTTGAATTCCACGTACGAGAGTCGCTCAGGGTAGTCGTGACCGATTTGACTCTCTGATTTCTGGAGTAGTTGGCAACATCGAGAAATGTGGTCGCTTGGGATACGGATATCTCCGTTGTCAGTGATTTCCACTCGGTTTTTGTACCGCTGGTGAACGGCTTCAGAATCCGTCTCTGTGTACGTTTGGTAGTCCGTGTTTTTCGTTGAGTCTGCTGAGTCTGGTGCGAGTAGTACTGCTGCGATTTCTGATTGGAGTTCTGTTGGGAGTTCCTGTTCGAAAAAATCGGTGAGTGTGGCGATGTAATATTCACGCGCGTTGAGTTCGAACCATGTGAGGCCGGGATGTTTCAGTAATGGTTGTTGAAGCATGCGTCGTTCGGCGCTCTGTTCTGGTTCTCGTGTTTCGTATTTCGTTCCAACAAGTGGGTCTGCATGTTGGATGCGAAGCGGGGTGACTGCCGGGAACGTTACGAGTTCTTGTACTGTGTTAATTCCAGTAACAGTTTGCGGCGTGATGTTTACATGGGCAAGCCCGGTTCGCACATACTGTTCGAACCTGTCTGCGTTAGTGAGGAGGGCTTCAGGCTCGTTTCGAAATAACGCTTCAAGTGACTCTCGCGGACAATCTAACGGGAGGAATGCTGCTCTGACAGCATCTCGCGTGTTTTTTACCGGGTTCATTCGCTCACAGAACTGTTTTCTCGGAACTGGTCGGAGAACACATCAACCGGTGTAAGAGGGTGTCATAGAAAGCGTCACACACGAAGACGCAGGATGTTGGAACTGTGTCTACGAGCGCCAGCATCCTGCAAGAGGAGACTTCTATCGACGAGTTCTTCAATGTAATGGCGACCGAGACGCTCGCGTTGTTCGAGCATCTTGAGTTCGACTTTCTCGAAGAATTCGATGTGTTCGCCCCCGCTCGCCGGGGGCGAACACGAGATCATCACCCACCAGCACTCTTCCGAGCGTTCCTGCACTGCTACTACAAGAACGTCTACGGCATCCGTCCAGTCACGCGAGAACTCCAGAACACGGTCGTCTGGCTCAGCTGTGGCTTCGATCGACCGCCGTCGAGAGACGCGGTCGATCGCTTCCTCACCGACCTCGAACACGTCGTCGACGAGGTCTTCGACCGCCTCGTCGAGCAGGCCGCCTGCCGCGGCCTGCTCGACTTGACCTACTCCATCGATTCCACCGACGTGAGGACGATGCCCGCCGACCAAGACGCGTCGAAAGGCTACGATCCAACCGCCGAAGAGTACTACCACGGCTACGGCTGTACGATCGTCTCGACCGGGCAAAAGATCCCGATTGCCGCGGAGTTCACCGAGAGCAAGCAAGCGCCAGAGGAGACGGCGATGCGCGTCACGTGTGACGCGCTCGCCGTCGAGAAACCGATCTGGATGCTTGGAGACAGCGCCTACGACACGCTCGGCTGGCACGACCACCTGCTGGCCGCAGGGGTCGTGCCAGTCGCTCCGTACAACGCACGAAACACCGACGATCCGAAAGACATCGAGTACAGGGTCGAAGCCCGCATCGACGAACACAGCGAGGACGTTCAGCTGAAGCAATCGACGCTAGACGAGACGTACAACCGCCGGAGTGGAGTCGAACGAACCAACGACGCCGTCAAGGACTGCGGCCTCGGGCACGTTCGCGCCCGAGGCCGCGTCCACGCACGAGCACAAGTGTTCCTCGCGCTGTGCCTTCGTCTCGTTATTGCGATCACCAACGACGAACGCGGAGACAATCCAGGAAGCACCGTCATCACGCTATGAGAACTATTCTATGACACCCTCGGTGTAACGATATCATCAATGAGCTGCTTTGCCGTCACGAACTTGATGTGATCAAGCTCCGGGACACGTGTCGTGAGTTCATTGTTGACTGCTTGAATGTTCGGTTGGCGACCGTAGTACTCTATCGTGTCCTCAACCGGTGCAGCAGGTGTTGCCAATAACTCATCTGCATCAAACTGATAGATGAGTTTGTGTATCGCTTTTCGACTAGGAACAACAACCAACGCGACAGCCGTGGTCGCCCGAATATGTTTCAATTTAGTCAACAATTCTCTATTGTCTTCATCCTCAATGACACACCCGACGACGGCTATATTCGAGCATGACTCGCCAGTAAATCCAGCGAAATCGAACATGTAAATAGAGTCTGCCGATGGTTCTTTTTCGAGGTTTGGTGGTGATTGTGTTTTTGTTTCTCCTTCAGCTACTTGCGGTGAACCAATCACGTGTGGGGCACAAGCCCAATCAATCACCGGATGGGTAGCAAGCCAGTTACGGGCCTCACAAACGATTGTATTGTGCGCTGTGTGTTGAGCGAACGGAACAGACATTGGGAACTCAATTTCAGCCCACCGCGGTGGGTTAGACATATCCCACTTCGACATAAGGTTGAACCCATTGTCTGTGTGTCTAAACTGATCAAAGAACGCTTGTGTCACCGAGAGGACTTTCGCTCGGTATATTTGACCCTCTTTGAGCAAATTTGATTCACGAATCTGCGCTTCAGTAACACTGCCATTAAATCGACCCTCAGCGTTACAGAATTCTTGAATCGAGACTCTCTCACTTTCAGTTATATTCCTGAAGATCGGGTATCCAGGAAGCACTTGGTATTGTTGTAACCAAATGAGATGCGTGAATACATCGAATGCTTGTCTTTCGTCTGACCGGGCTGGTAAGTGACGAACGATCACGTCAGCTGCAGCAGACAACACGGTTGCTTCGCTGGTTTGCCGGATCGCAGCGCGGATTTCCTCTAACAGATCCTCAGTACCTCACAAAGCATCCTCGGCTAGCTGTTTCTGCGGCCTGAGTTCTGTGTCGAAGCGGTTGTACTGACGGTCTCGACGAGAGAATTACGGACGGATCGACGGAGAGCTGTCGCTGTCGGCGGCGGTCAGCCGCCGACGCGACAGCGTCGCCACTCACTCCGCTGGCTTGCTCGGTCGGTGGTTAGCGGTGGAATCGGTCGTCAGGTGGCCGATTCGCGGGGACGGCCCGACGCACCGCGAGGGCCGTCCACGCAGCTCGTCGAATCATATTGACGAACTCCTTGTACGGCCACCACCAGAGGCGACGCCCGCCTCGGCGGGGCGTCGCCACATACTCGTAGTGAAGGTACCGCCAGACGTTCTGTAAGAGGAGACTCACCACCACGTACAGCAGCCGTACCGTTGGATCTCGTGTTGTCGTTGTCGCTATCGCTTGCTCAAACAAGCGATAGCTTGACTCGATACCGAAGCGTTTCGAGTAGTGGTATCGAGCGTCCCGTGGTGAGTCGATGAACGGCGCGTCAGCGGCGTAGCCGTGACGCGCCACACCGTTCTCGTCATACTTCCCATTTAGGTACGTACAGTCGATGTAGACGGGAAAATCGACGGTCCAGCTGTGACCGTCGAGTTTCCCCGTCAGATCATGCTGAATGACGCGACTCCATCCTTCCGAGAGCTCTTGCTGAATCGCCTCACCCCACCGGATGATCGGGATCACGTACGCGTAATTGTGCGCCTGAAGCAGCGTGAGACACTTACTGTCGTAGAATCCGCGATCAAGGTAGACGGCCTTGACCCCGGCGTCAAGGCCGTCGAGGACACCGAAGAACTCAGCGAGGACACTACTTGCGGTATCGCCGTCTTTGAGACGGCGTACCGCCAGCGTGTAGCGTTTGTTCTTCACACGCGCGTAGAGTGTGGCATAGGCGTGGAACGCAGTGGTTCCACGCTTCGCTACCGAGTGATAGAGGCCGTCTGTGTCGTCTTCGTCACCGTAGTAGGGCCGCAGGTGGAGGTCTGCGCAGACCTCCACCTGTTCGGGGAGCAATTCATCGAGATCCTTTCGCAGGAGCGTGTTAGCGACTCGTTCGAGCCGTTCCGGCTCGAACTTCGTCCGAAGATGGTAGAGGACCGTGTTCCCAGCGGGTGAGTTCTGGCTCGACGCACAGAGCGTAGAGACAGAGGTCCCGTCGGCGCAAGCGCCGACGAGGACCTCATAGATGTCTTCAGCAGTGATTTCAGCGTTATTGGCTAACGAGAGCGAAACTTCCTCGTCAAGGCGGTTGACGAGAAAGTTAAGAAGCTGGTCCTCGTGGATCTCACCGTCTGCTTGTTTGGTTTTAGACACACCTTCAGCAAGCAGACGTTCTAACTAAGCGGCTTTGTGAAGTACTGAAAATACGCTGACCGTATTCTGTCGAAAAAAGCCTCTGATAAGGGCTTTAATAAAATGCTTGGACGGATGACCCTAGGAGTAGTCCTCGTTTTGGGTTCGTTGATCTTATACAATCTTGATATTGTCGGAAGTATAGTTTCGACGGTCGCCATGCTGGTTGGGTTCTATTTGTGCATCAAATACCTCCAAGAGACGTTGATCCGCGATTGGTTTAGAGTTGAGGGATCAAGTCGACCAGTAGCCTGGGACGTCGCAGCTCGTGGACCGTTACTTATCCTCCCGTTAATTCTTATGTCAGGGGATATCGGCAATTTCCGACTCATCTCTGGTATAGAAATCCTTGATATTCTGTTATTAGCACCATCAATAGTTGGTGCAAGCTATATATTCACGAAGAGAAGGGCAGTACGAAATTCGCTTCCTTTCTAAATCTTTGTTACTAAGATAGAGATTTCATATAATGGGGTCATCTGAGAGAGATTGTGTACAGTCGAGAGGAATTAGTAACAATAAGTCAAAAGCACCAAGAGTGGGTTATAGGGCACTTGAGGTAGGCTGCTCAGATCATTTCGTAGAGGCTATATTCTAAAATCGATCCCTCTGTTGCGACTGCCGAAGTGAGTCGTTCCACAGACCGCAATAGACGCTACGACCGCTAGAATTCCATTTATCGATCAACTATAGCCACCATAATCTCACAGACAATTCTTCGATAGGCATCATAAACTAGTCCAGAGAGATTGGCAAACCCAATCAGATGTATCGTTGCAGGTATCCAAAGCAGAAACAAATTCCCCGCTAGGGATTCGGGATTCATCTCTTGGGTCCCACCGTCTATGATGTGGTCTGATGAGACGATCAGCAGTGACTCAAAGATCCCCAATAACAGGTTAGATGACTCAGAAATCGATTCGAGATATTGACCGATACTGGTTAGATTATAGTATACTGTGTTGAATACGATAAAGATAACAACATATGCCATCACAAAGGCGACGATCGATATCTGCAACCGTCTCTTGATATCTACCTGTTTAAATTCGGAACCAGTAGGTAACGGACTCTGTGACGTATGGGTTCCAGAATACGGTGGCAGAAAGACTCCCTGTAATATATGGAAATTCTTCCGAACTAATTGGATTACTCGGATAGCAACGAATACACTAAATCCTAAGGAGAGTGCCCCAACATAGTACTGAAAATGAAGAAAGTAGATTGAGATTTGTCCTCCTTGATCTCCCAGCGACCACACTCTGTAGATCCAAAATAGATTTCGAGGGATTGCCACGAACACAAGCCAGATAGAAACGAACGTAAGAACGAGTGCGATTGGCTTGGAACCCGTTGAGATGGCTCTGGTGAATCGCCAGAAGGCGTTTGATTTCACGGTTTCACGGCTCGCTTGATGTTGTAGACCGCACACATCAGAACGATCTCACGAAATTCGCGGTACCACGCTCGGGCACGCACCGCGTGGCCGAGCGTTCGCTTAATCGTTGAAAAGACGGTCTCAGACAGCGCTCGTTGGCCGTACAGAGACTCATCGATGCGCGCGTTATGCGCGCAATCGACGGGTCGGAACTCACGGTGCTTGATCAGCGGTCTCACGCCTTCTTCGCGCAATTTCTCGCGTAATTGCATCCAATCGTAGCCTTTGTCGGCGGCGAGGCTGGCAATCTCGCCCGCGTTGCGGCGGGCGAGTTGCCAGCCGATCTGCGTGTCGTGACGTTTCTCGGTCGTACAGTGAACGTCGAGTACAGCTTGTGTTTGTGTATCGACGAGAGCGGTCGTTTTCAGTGTTTGAACGCGGTAATTCGTGCGGCGGCAGTAGTGCTTGCTGGCGGTTTCACGGTCGAAGAACGTCGCGTCCATCGCGGCGTGATCCGCGGTGTCGTGCAGCTGCGCCGAAAGGCGCAGCAGCACTCGCCAGATCTTCATCTGTAACCTGTCAAACGACTTTACTAGCGTCGAGTGATGCGGGAGATCGCCCTCTTCGAGGCCGATTTCGGCCAAAATATGTGGCATCTCGCTCAAGAGATCGAGCGCCTCGCGGTAGGATTTCTCTAGGTAAATCCGGAGACAGTGAAGCGAAACGACGGCGTAGTCGGCGAAGCCCCCACCCCCTTCGGGGGCGGCGGCTTCGCCTCGGCCACCAACAGCATTTTTAGCTAACGACACCGCCTTGCTCGTGAAGCGGGAGATCTTCGACATAGGCATCGACAGTCTCCCGCTTCAACTCCTTTGAACTGACGACCTATCCCGACGCAGTGTGGCGATTCACCAGAGCCGTTGAGATCAAGTTCTTGGTTTGTGCTCTCATCCTAACAGTATCGTCAAAATTCAGCTATATAATTAATACGTAACAAGACGATCAACGAGAGACGTTAAAATCCTTGGTCACACCTTTTTGATGTCGTTTTTGCATTAAACTGGTCGACTATCTACCATTAGTCAGAACGTCTAAAGTGTACCTTCTGTAGTCGCGGGGTGCTCTTAGTGCAGGTTGTCGACCACGACTCCCAGAAGTGCGTCGTCGTACTGAACACAGTCGACGCTTGAACAGTATCACAGTCACCCAGGTACATCCGGGGAGTACCATTAACAGGATACAGTGAAGAGCCGACAGTATGCAATCAGAAACTGAAATTATAGATGAAATGGAGACAGTCGAGGAGGGAAGTGAAGTACTCTGGAACGGGCGTAAACATACCCAGACCGTTGTCGACGTCGCTGAGAATTCGTTCGAGGTGGAAGGCAACCGAGGCGGCCACTATCGATTTGTTCCAACGGGCACTGATGGCCCATATCTCACGAACCTCAATAGCGGCAGAGACTATGATGTGGATGAATTCCACTTCATTCGGTGACCAGTGTCTCGGGAATCGACGCACCCTCGAATAGTCACTGGGCTCCGTCGACGATCTCAGGTCGGCGTGTTACTCGACTGGTGCAGACTACCTCCAGCAGCGCAACGAGGCGATCATCGGCCTCATGTACGACACCGGGCTCCGGGTCGGCGAACTGGTGGCCGTCGACGTGGATATGCTCAGAGAGGCCAACAGCGTACTGTATGTTCCGACTGAAATCCAGAAAGACTACCCGAACGACAACGAGCCCGCACCGGCGACGTTAGAGCTGGCCTCAGACGTTACACGGCTGCTGTCGTCGTACCTGAATAGTAGGTGGAAGGAATCGCCGGCGTTGTTCCCCTCACGGTCGAGCGACCGGATCACTACCCAGGGCGTACGGAACGCGATCTCGAAGGTTACTAAGGAGGCCGATGTCGAGCCGTATCTGGTCGACGGAACCCGTGGTGATCCGGGTGACGTGACGCCGCACGCGCTTCGTCACAGTGTCGCCTACCGGATGATGAACGCCGAAGAGGGTAACACGTTATACGACGTGCGGAACCGACTGCGGCACCGAAGCATCCAAACGACCGAGCAAGTCTACGACCATATTATTCGAGTATGAGTGACGACGATGATGTCGCCCCGAGAACCCACGTCCCGAGGGTCATTATCCCGGTTTCAAGACAACAAATGGCACTATGTCCCCGACGAACTTGTACAGACGATATCGCTGGGCCCTGGAGGTGATGGTGAGGACGGTCAGGACTGGGTGCTAACGTCCACGCCGAAGAAACGAGACCCAGACGACCGGGAGAAGGTACTCGTTCGGTTGACGCCCCGTGTGCTCCACGAGTTCTACATCGAAGTGAAAGACCTTGATGTTGGGACCCGGCAGATGGGCCACCGTGCCAAGTGTGATCTCTGCGGTAAGATGTGGTTTGGGAACGTCTGTGACGCAGTCGACGTAGAGTAAGACTACCGTGCCTCGACAGTTCTTTGTTCTGTATTACTGAATAGGTTATATAATTGAACAGTAGGTCTCAATATCACAGTGGTACGTTCATAGTTCAAATTATGTTGTTTACAATGAACTTATGACTGTAGTCTATGACAGAGAAAAACGACCCTAGACGCAGAGACGCAACGCGACGAGACATCGAGCGACTGGGGGTCGTGGGGACAACAGTCCGAGACCGTCTTCATGGGCGGCACACAG
Organism: Halohasta litchfieldiae; assembly: GCF_002788215.1. NCBI lineage: Archaea > Methanobacteriati > Methanobacteriota > Halobacteria > Halobacteriales > Haloferacaceae > Halohasta > Halohasta litchfieldiae. Next base: position 2,760,197 of record NZ_CP024845.1, read on the forward strand.
TGGGAGACCCACGATGGAAACATGGATGTGATTTATTCCTAAGGAGTTCCTCGATGAGACTACAGAACTGCACGTCGACTATCCCACCTTCACCAACCCTACATCAATGACTTCCCTTCCGTTTTTGTCGACAGACCAGCAGTCGACGGCGATCGCCCTTGTCATCGGCGTCAGCTACCTTCTTATACTGTACTTTCTTGCTCGCCGTGGCGGCTACGAACTCGCCGCAGACACCCCCCAGCAACGACTGCTATATCTCGTCTGGATCGGCTTCGGTCACCTACTCTTGGCTGCTGTGCCTGCTTATTTGCTCGTTGAATATAGCTTTGTTCTGCCGAGTGGTATCTTCGTTATGATCGCTGGCTACGCAGTCTCCGTAGAACTCGCTGGCAGTGCCGACAGCTCGCTTTCGATCTATGGTATGTTCTGGCTTGCCCCAATGGTCATTGTACTCATCGCTGCTGGAATCGAATATGTGCTCCGGTCGATTGTTCTCTCATACTAGGTGCATTCTTGTGTTTGACACACAATCGAGAAGCGACAACAGAGGGTCATCAATCGACTAAGTGTCGACAGAAACGTGGATCTATTCATATTCTAGATATGCTCTATTTTGAGGATACAAACATTGACGATAGAACCTGTATCATTTTCACCATGTCGCATATATTCTGTAGCACTACTGAGTAGTACGCCAAGATATGTTCTCTATTTATTAGTCTATTGTCAACATACCAATTATTTTGTGCAAATATTTACCCCGTTAACACGATGGTTAACAACGATTTGCAAACGACAAGACGACGGCTTCTTGCTGGAAGTAGTATCGGATTGGGTGCCACACTAGCAGGCTGTCTCGGCGGCAATGAGGATCGTAATAGTAGTTCCAATGGTGGTGGGGGTCAGGAGTACGAAGTAGGATACGACGACTCTCAGACGACCGTCAGTGCGTCGCAGTTCCCAACGGACGAACAGTTGTATATCTATTGTGTGCAGTCCGGCTGGATGAACTGGCCGTCGGTGATGGAAGCATTCAATCAACAGTACAATGTCGAAATCAACGACAACGATCGATCTTCGGGAGAAGCTCTCCAGGATGCCCGATCGAACGCACAGAATCCGACCCATTCAGCGTTCAACGGTGGCTACAGTTATGCCCTCCAAGCGATGAACGACGGGCTTACCCAATCGTACAAACCGGCGAACTGGGACAAAGTCCCTGACGATGCTAAAACAGAGAATGGCCACTGTACCGGGACGCGGAAAGTCACGACTGCCCTCACATACCGTCAAGACCTGTTCGATGAACGGGGGATCGACAAACCCGAAACGTGGGAGGATCTGCTCCACCCTGACATTATGCAGGACCTGGCGCTTCAGACCCCACAGGCTGCAGTCGGTCTCGCCGCGGCGCTGTCGATCAATAACGCTCGCGGTGGCTCCTTAGACAACGTCCAGCCAGTGGTCGACTATTACACCGAAATTCAGGAAGGTGGTGCAGAGTTCACTGACAACTTCCTCGCACAGTTCACCCGTGGCGAGTACGGATCGTTTATCCGCTACGACTACTCGGGGCTTGATTTGAAATACAATAACGATGATTTCGCTGAGGAGGATGTCGGTGTCGCTCTCTTGGGGGGCGAAAACGGCAATCAGGGCGCGTTCAATGCGCTGTACGGCTACGCCCTACTCGCAAACGCCCGAAACCCCGAGGCGGCGAAGCTGTTCATGGACTACGTCCTCTCCATAGAGGGCCAGCAGCATTTCACCGACGCCTACGTGCGACCGATCCGGGCTTCCGAGATGGAACTGCCCGACGAATTCCCCGACCAGAGCCGCTACGACGAGACGGAGTTCACTATCGACCAACAGACACTCGTCGAACAGCAAGAAGACGTTATCCAAGAGATCACGCGTGGCGCTGGCCTGTGAGCAATGAGCGTTGATGTAGACTCCGTTATGGGGCCCTTGGGTCGGCTGCCGAGTACAGCCAAGAACATCGTGTGGCCGCAATCGGAGCGGCAACGGGAGCGCCGTCGTATCGTTGGGCTCTGTCTGCCCTTTTTGATCCTGCTAGTATTTTCAGGAATTGTCCCGCTGACCGAGATGTTTCGGATCAGTTTTTCCGAGGCCCGGCTCGTCACCGAGGGGTTTACTGTCCAGTATTACGAGCAGCTCATCTTAGACCCTTACTACCGAACAATCGCGTTCAACACGCTCTGGTTCGGATTGGCAACAACAATCACGTCGATTGCGATTGCTGTCCCAGTGGCACATGCCCTCGCAAAGTACGACCTTCCAGGAGAGTCGGTTATACTCACGATTCTCTCGTTTCCAAACAGTCTACCCGGTATTGTTGCGGCGTTCATGATCATCGTCCTGTTCGGAAATACAGGATTGATTACCAACATTATCGCCGGGTTCTCGGGACAGTCACCGATCAACTTGGCCATCGCAACGAGCGTCGGCGGGCTGTTTTTGGCTTACCTCTACTCAATGATTCCGCGGGCGCTGCTCTTGCTCCGGGGGACGTACGCGGAGGTCAATACCGACGCAGAGGAGGCAGCCCGAAGCCTCGGTGCAACACCGTTCGAAACGTTTCGGTACGTCACGCTCCCACAGATCAAACCAGGTCTGATCGGAGCGTTCGTCCTCGTGTTTCGGACTGCACTGGCGATCTTCGGGACAATCCTCATCTTAAAAAGTCTCCTTGTCTGGACGCTCCAGATCGACCGGGAGATCGCGCAGGGATTTAATATCGCCCAGGCCTCGGCAATGGCAACAGTCTGGTTCGTCTTCGTCTTTGTGTTCACGCTGATCGCGTTGCGCTATACGAGTGCGGAGGTGAGTCTCTGATGGCTTCATCGATCCCGCGAAGTAGCCTCTCGGCGCGATTCGGACGGACATTCATCAAAATCGTCTTAGTTACCACGCTCGTCTTTCTCTCGCTGCCAGTTGTCCTGACGTTCATTAGTTCCTTCGCCGCCGAATGGATCGGCCCACTGCCGAGTGGGTTCCTGACATTCGGTAATTGGAACGATGTTATCACCGGCACCGATGTCGGTGCAGATGTCTCAGTTGGCTCCTCGCTGTTGTACAGTGCGGGGCTCGCCTTAGGCGGCGTCATCATCAATATCTGTGTCGGCGTGCCAATCGCATATGCGATTGCACGCTACGATTTCTGGGGGCGAGACTGGGTCAACGTGTTCGCCATTCTCCCGCTGGCACCGGGAATTATTCTGGGAATCGCGTTCCTGCGGACGTATCCCGATCTGTCGACCTCCGGTATCGCGCTCGTGATCGGCTACTCGCTTTTAAAATCGCCGTATATGGTGATGGCCGTCCAGTCAAGCTTTCAGTCGATGGATCTCCAACAGATCGAGGAGAGTTCTCGCTCGCTGGGGGCCTCCTGGATTCGGACGTTCCTGACAGTGATCGTTCCGAACGCGAAGGAGGGCATTATCGCCGGATCGATTATCAGTTGGACGCTCGCGGCGGCGGAGTTCAACTTCTCGTATATCGTCTACTCTCGCGGGACGCCGCCGCTGTCGATCTTCCTCTACAACAACATCACGAACGCCTCGTTTCTGAACGCCGCCGCAGCCGTCTCGGTGTTCTTCCTGCTGATCGCGCTCGTGACTATCGCTCTGCAGATCGTCGGCAATCAAGCCGCAATACGGAGGCTGTAACTCATGGCAACAATCACGCTCGATACAATCACGAAACGGTTCGACTCGACGACCGCCGTCGACGACGTATCGCTAACCATTGAAGACGGTGAAGTACTGGGAATCGTCGGCCCCTCGGGTTGTGGAAAGACGACCACACTCCGCCTCATTGCTGGTTTCGAGACCGCAACCGAGGGGGCGATCCGGTACGACGACGAGGATGTCACTCACGTGCCACCCGAAAACCGAAACGTCGGACTGGTCTTCCAGGGGTACGCGCTGTTCAACAACATGACCGTTCGGCAGAACGTGACCTTCGGGCCGAAAATGCACGGTGTCGGCAAACAGGAACGCCGCGAGCGAGCCAATGAATTGCTCGAACTGCTCGATATTAGGGAGTTGGCTGATCGAGCACCTAGAACGCTTTCCGGTGGTCAACAGCAGCGTGTTGGGCTCGCACGGGCACTCGCTATCGAACCGCGGATTCTCCTGTTGGACGAGCCGATGACGGGTCTCGATGCGAAGTTGAAACAGACCTTACGCCAAGAACTCGGCGAACTGTTGGATGAACTCGGTGTGACAACATTGTATGTCACACACGACCAGGAGCAGGCGATGGCGATGTGTGACCGAATCGCCGTAATGAACGAGGGCCGCATTGAGCAGGTCAGCTCGCCAGCCGAAATCTACGAATCGCCCGCCAATGAGTTCGTCGCTAACTTCATCGGCACATCGAACATCGTTCCTGCAACCGTGTTTGATGGCGTCGTCGACTTCGAGTTCGGCAAGACGGGCGCGGCTGGATTGCCGAACAACGGTGAGACACGGCTTGCGATCCGACCCAATGACTTTCAGGTCGGCTCCGGGCCCATCAACGCGGAGATCACGAACCTGTTTTATCTCGGTGAGCGAGTCCAAGCCATTGTTGACACCGAGGCGGGAACCGAACTCACCGTCCAGTGTGATCGACACGCGGTGACTGATCTCGCGGTAGGCGACCAAATCGCCATGGATGTCGACACGAGTCGAATCCACGCCGTTAGTTCGAATCATGACACCGAGACTCCCAATGAAAACCCGAGCCACGACGGGACTTCGAGTAGTGATTGGAGGGAGCAACAACATTGATGCAACAGCAGCCACCGAGTGACTGTCGGTCGGAATCATCGCCAACAGTACTCGATATACAGTCACCGACGCCGACACGCCTCGCGGTGATCGCCGACCCGCATCTCGCTACCGACGCCTCCGGAACGTGGAAATGTTACCACCGAACCGAGGCGTTCTTAGAACGGGCTGTCGACGAGGTTCGATCACGAGAGCCAGACGGCATCGTCGTCGCCGGTGATCTGACGAAAGACGGGGAACCCCACAACTTCCGACGATACGACGAACTTGTCGACCCACTCGGATCTGTCGTGACGATTCCTGGCAACCACGACGTGCCGAAGTCGTACATTGATCACGAGGTGCCATCCATCGAGTCGTTTGCGGCACGGTACACGGAAACCGGATACCCGTTCCATAGACGATTCGGCGATGTCGACCTGCTTTGTTTGAATAGCGCGACGATGCCGGACGGCTCGCTTCGGGACACTTGGGGTGGATGCCTCTCAGAATCGCAACTCGACTGGCTTGCCTCGACTCTCCCAGAGACAACAACGCCTATCGTCGTCCTCCATCACAATCTGTTTGCACAGCCAGAACACGACGATGAGTTCGGCGAGAACTTCCACCTGTCGAACAGCGAGCAACTGCTGGATATCCTCTCGGAGAATGCTCCTGTACTCGTTATTAGTGGCCATCACCACATTCCATCATGTCACCACGAACGGGGAGTTACGGAGCTAATAGCCCCGGCGCTGTGTTCGTATCCCTCATCGTTTTTGGAGATCGAAATCGGTCCCAACGGAACTACAGTCAGCCGATTCCCAATTGCGACACCGGCGGAGAAAACCGAACTCTACACGCTGGGGACGACAGGATCACAACTCGGTAGGAAGGTCGTAGAGGTCGCCGCCGAGCGACTCCGTGTCGACCCGTTTCAGTGAACCGACGCCATTTTCTCACTGGTATCGTATAACTCGATTACGAGTATCCTTGATCAGTCGAAAACAATTGACGAACCTTGACGCTATCCGTCATATCAATAGAGAATATTTTTGGGCGATAGATTCTGTAAGGTTGATATTACGTGGGAACGACGGGTGCAGTGTCTGAAGAGGTAGTTGAGCGGTCTATCGAGGAGACGGAACACTAGGCCGAGTGTCGGACTTCAGCCCTGACCCCGATGGGTCGGGGAACGCGCCCTTGCTGGTTTTATAACCATGGCTCTTAGCAAATTGCGATGGATCACATGACTGGTATTTTGATTAGCTCCACGTAGAAAGAGCATTCACAGTAGATTCTTACAAAAATGTGATCCAGTGAACAACGATCATCAAGACCGACTCAAACGAGGAGCTGAATGTCGGCCTCAACCATCTCTTGAAACGCCGAGGCTGCGCCGACGCCGGTGGTGACGCCATCGTAGAAGTCCTCCTCGTCGTAGCCCAGCAGATCGATCGTCATCTGGCAGGCTTGGAGGTCGACGCCACTCTCTAGAGAGACGTCGATCAGCTCCTCGACCGAGGCGACCTCGTTGTCGGCGATCTTGTTCCGCATCATCCGCGTGGTCACCCGGTCCATTCCCGGCAGGGCGGCGATGGCGTTCGGCACCGGCATGTTCGGGTTGCCGACCGAACTGAGCTGGAGGTTCTTCGAATTCTTTTCGTGGAGGATTTCGAGCCCCCAGAACGTGTGGAACACCGTCACGTCGTAGCCGAAGGCCGCGGCCGTCGACGCGAGGATTAGTGGCGGGTAGGCCATATCCAGCGTTCCCTTGGTGGCGATGATCACCATCTTCTTTGGGCCGGTTTCGACATCGCTGCGCAGGTCGGCGAGCTCGGTTTCGAGCGCCTCGACCTGGGCCTGCAGTTCGGCGAGGTCGTCCGTCGAGGGATCGGCGTCCGATCCGGCAGTGGCGTCGGTGCTCATTTCACTCGACCTTTTTGATGTAGTGTTTGTAGACGTCCTCGCCGCCCTCGGTCGTCTCCTGCTGGTCGAGGAGTTCGGCGTCGGCCGTCGACTCCGCCCACCCCTTGATGTCGCTGAGGCTGCCGGAGTCGGTGGCGACGACTTCGAGCGTCTCTCCTGCAGACACGTCGTCGAAGGCTCCTTTCGTCTTGATAACCGGCATCGGGCAGTTCTGTCCTTTCACGTCGACCGTCTTGGCTGCTGTTTCGGTACTCATTGGTGGATGTCCCTGTATTGGGGCTGATATACAATATTGGCTCGACTAATATAAGTGTGTTCATTATTGTGTCTGGGATGCATAACTGAAACTCGGCCAACCGCGTGAACACGCTCTACTAACGTATACAATCAACGTGTACCGACCAGCGAACAAGTTATATTGTGCGATTTTAGAATTACTATGCAAACCCTTAAGTCGAGCAAGCCGGTATGGGAGAGTGAACATGGACGCAGATGCAATGGACTTCCCGACGCCGGAGTCGGACGTCGACTCGATCGCTCCCGAATCGCTCAAAGCCCAAATCGACGGCGGCGAGTCGGTGACGATCCTCGATGCCCGCATGGCCAGCGACTACGAGGAGTGGCGCGTCGACGGCGAGACCGTCGAGAGCATCAACATCCCCTACTTCGAGTTCCTCGACGAGGAGATCGACGACGATGTCCTCGCCCGAATCCCCGACGACGAGCACGTCACCGTGCTCTGTGCGAAGGGTGGCGCAAGCGAGTACGTCGCCGGCGCACTCGCCGACCGCGGCTACGACGTCGACCACCTCGAAGACGGGATGAACGGCTGGGCATCGATCTACGAAGCCCACGAAGTCACCGAGTACGACGGTGCGGGCACGCTCATCCAGTACCAGCGGCCCTCCTCGGGCTGTCTGGGCTACCTGGTCTACGACGACGACGAGGCCGCCATCATCGACCCGCTCCGGGCCTTCACCGACCGCTATCTCGACGACGCCGCCGAGCTGGGCGTCGACCTGACATACGCCTTCGATACCCACATCCACGCCGACCACATCAGCGGGCTCCGCGAGCTGGCCGACGAAGGCGTCGAGGGCGTGATCCCCGAGGCCGCAGTCGACCGCGGAGTCACCTACGGCGACGAGATGACGCTGACCAACGACGGCGATTCCTTCGCCGTCGGCGAGGCGACCGTCGAGACCGTCTTCACGCCGGGCCACACGACGGGTATGACCTCCTATCTGGTCGGCGACTCGCTGCTTGCGACGGGCGACGGCCTGTTCATCGAGAGCGTCGCCCGCCCCGATCTCGAAGAGGGCGACGAGGGCGCGCCCGAGGCTGCTGCGATGCTCTACGAATCGCTCCAGGAGAAGGTCCTGCCGCTGGCCGACGAGACGCTGATCGGCGGCGCACACTTCAGCGATGCTGCCGAGCCCGCCGCCGACGGTACCTACACCGCGCCGATCGGCGATCTCGTCGAACGGATGGACGCCCTGACGATGGACGAGGCGGACTTCATCGAGACCGTGTTGGCGGATATGCCGCCGCGTCCGGCCAACTACATCGATATCATCGAGACCAACCTCGGCCAGCAGGTGGCTGACGACGAGGAGGCCTTTACCCTCGAACTCGGGCCGAACAACTGCGCGGCCAGCCAGGACGCACTCACGAGTGACGACTAACGTTGCTGACTACACCGACAGGATTCACAACCAATGATCACTGATCTCCTCGGTTCGGGGGCCATCGAGACGCTGTTCCCCAACGGAATCTCCCGGTATGCGATCGGGGGACTCCTTGTTGGCTTGGGAACAGTCGTCATCTACCTCGGGACCGGGATCACGGCGGGGGCAAGCACGTTCCTGGAGTCGACGCTGTCGTACGTCTCGGATCGCTCGCGGTTCGCGCAGTACCGCGCCTCCCGGGACTGGCGTGTCGTCTTCACACTCAGTATCATCGCTGGCGCAGGCGTCTACGCCATCATCTATCAGGGCGATCCGTGGGCACTCGCGGGTAGCGCCTGGATCACCGAGGTCGCGCCGTGGCGGCTGTTCCTCGGTGGGATTCTCGTCGGGATCGGCACCCGGATCGGGAAGGGCTGTACCTCCGGGCATGGAATCTGTGGGGTCGGCTCAGTATCGCGGACCTCGCTCGTGGGCGTGGCGACGTTCCTCGTCGTTGCGATCATCACCGCGAACATCGTCGCCGCCTTCGGGGTGACACCATGAGCCGCCACCCGTTGTTCCTGCCGCTGGTAGTGGTCGGCGGGCTGATATTCGGCTTCGGGCTCGGCTTCAGCCACATGGCCCGACCGGAGGTCGTCATCGACTTCCTCACCTTCGAGGATTTCGGCCTGCTGTTCGTCATGTTCGGCGGCTCGATCGTCGCCGGGCTGGCCTTTTGGACGCTGTCGTCGACCGGCGGGTCGGCCCCACTTACGGGACGGCCCTACGCGCGCCGGCTCAAATCCTTCGACAAGAACGTCCTGATCGGCGGCTCGGTCTTCGGCGTCGGCTGGGGGCTGTCGGGCATCTGTCCGGGCGCAGCCTACGCCAGCCTCGGGGTCGGTAACTGGCCGATCATCTATGCGCTGGCGGGGATGTTCGTCGGCGCATACCTCCAGGGAGTCTGGCGAAGCGAACCCGCCGCCGACGCGGCAGCGGTCCCGAGCGACGACTAACCACCCCACTGCGGCACCCCACTCATGACTCATTCAGAGGCATCCCACACGACCGACCGGCTCGTCGACATCGCAAGCGATCTCCTGGCGGTCGACACACAGAACCCACCCGGCGACACACGGGCGCTCGCCGCGTGGATCGAGACGTTTTTTGAAGAGCTTGGCATCCGGACCGAGCGCGTCGCCACAGATCCGGCCAAGCCGAACCTCATGGCGACGATCCCGGGACAGAGCGACCGAACCCTGCTGTTCAATGGCCATATGGATACGGTCCCGTTCGACCCCGACGGATGGACATACGATCCACTCGGCGAGCGCGTCGACAACCGGCTCTACGGCCGCGGAGCAACCGATATGAAGGGACCGCTGGCGGCGATCCTCTATACTGCCGAACGGTTCGCCGAGCGAAACCAGAAACCGCCGGTAACCCTCGCCTTTGCGGTGGTCAGCGACGAGGAGACCGGCGGAGCGGCGGGCGTCTCGACGCTCGTCGACAGCGCGCTCGACAACCTTGATCCCGACGCCTGCGTGATCGGCGAGACGACCTGCTCGGCGGGCAACCACTCGGTTACGGTCGCCGACCGGGGAAGCATCTGGCTGACGCTCGAAGCCGAGGGGACCGCAGCCCATGGCTCCCGGCCGATAGAAGGGAAGAACGCGATCGACCGTCTGTGGGCGGCCATCGAGTTCCTCCGGCGGCGGCTCTCGCTTCGGGAGTTGCCGGTCGACGATGAGATGATGCCGATCATCGAGGAGTCGGCGGCCTACTACGAGCCGACACTGGGCCAGTCAGCCGCCGAGAGCCTCTTTGTCTATCCAACGATCAACCTCGGCACTATCGAGGGCGGCGAGGCCGTCAACACGGTTCCGGGGTCGGCACGGGCCGAACTCGACATCCGGCTCACCGCGGGCGTCGACACCGCGACCGTGCTGGCCGACATTCGGGACTGTCTCGACGACCATCCGGCGGTTTCGATCGCCGACGTGCGCTGGTCGGTCGGCAGCTACGAGCCGGTCGACAGCCCGCTGGTGCAGGCGGTCACCGAAACGGCGAGCGAGGTGGCCGACGACAGGATCTACCGGCGGTCAGCGACCGGCGGCGGCGACGCCAAGAAGTTCCGTCACGCTGGGATTCCGACCGTCGAGTTCGCCTTCGGGACCGATACGGTCCACGCTGTCGACGAGTACACGACCCTGCAGGCCCTCAACTGGAATGCCGCCGTCTACGAACGTCTCCCCGCAATTTTCGCGGAGCATAGCCAGTGATCGAGTTCTGGCTGCCGTTCGGGGCTGCCCTGCTGGCCAGCGCGTTCATGGCGTGGGCGATCGGTGCGGGATCGAGCGGGGCGACACCATTCGCCCCCGCGGTCGGTGCGAACGCCATCTCGGTGATGCGGGCGGCGTTCATCGTCGGAATTCTCGGCTTTTTGGGAGCCGCCCTCCAGGGAGCGAGCGTCTCCGAGGCTGTCGGCAGCGACCTCGTCGTCGGGCTTACCCTGCCGACCGCCGCGGTGATCGTGGTGCTGGTGACCGCCGCCGGGCTGATGGCGATCGGCATCGTTACTGGATATCCGATTGCGACCGCCTTCACCGTCACCGGGACGGTTATCGGTGCGGGGCTCGCGCTCGGCGGCGATCCCGCGTGGGCGAAGTACACCGAGATCGGAACGATGTGGCTCTTGACGCCCTTTGTCGGTAGTGGCGTCGCCTACGGGATCGCCAGCATCTTGCCCCGAGAATCAGTCGACGAACGCGATAGCGTCCCGATCCTTGCCGCGGCTGTCGGCGCGATCGTCGTCAACATCGAATTCGCGCTGCTCGCCTCGGGCGACCGGTTGGCCTCACTGTCGACCGTCGTCGCCGAGCGATTCGTTCCCGGTCTCGCGGGCGAACTCGGCGTCTCGCTTGTCGCCGCGGTTGTCGTCGGACTGGCTGTCCGGGTCGACATCGCTCGGAACGGATTGGGCGGCCTCCGGCGCTTTTTGCTCGTTCTCGGCGGGCTGGTCGCCTTCTCGGCGGGCGCGAGTCAGGTCGGGCTGGCGGTCGGGCCGCTAGTACCGCTGGTCGAGGAGACGATGATCACCGTCTCGGCGCTGGCGGCCGGCGGCGGCGTGGGCCTGCTGGTCGGCTCCTGGACCGGGGCCTCTCAGATGATCAAGGCCGTCTCACAGGACTACGCTTCGCTGGGCCCGCGGCGGTCGATCGCCGCGCTGTTCCCCTCGTTCGTGCTCGCCCAGATCGCTGTCCTCTACGGGATTCCGGTCTCGTTCAACCAGATCATGGTCAGCGCGATCGTCGGCGCAGGTGCGGCCGTCGGGGGAAGCGACGCGATCAGTCGACGGAAAATAGGCCTGACTTTCGGCGCGTGGATCGGCTCGTTCGCCCTCGCGTTCGCCTTGGGTTACGGCGTGATGAGCCTCGTACCGTAATCGACCGCGACTACACTACATGGTCGACCCTAGTCGTATTAACGTTAGATATTTTATAATATGGGACTCAGTTGTGGGTATCGATGGACTCGTCGACCCTACGGTACGGTAGTTTGGTAGCGATTCCCGGTGGGTACGCGGCGATTCTCGGCTACGGTTCAGTGACCGGAACTGCCACAGCTGCTCTCACGGACCTCTACTTGGGAACTGTCTTGCTGGGTGTAGTGACTGCCGGATATATTCGAAACGGGACGCTGGAAGCGGGGGTGCCCGAAATGGGAGCGTTCGTCGTCGCTGGCATCGCTATGGCGTATGAAGGTGTTTCGAGATTTTCGGACATCCCGCCGATCGAATACATATATACTATCGGCGAGATCGCATTACTTGTCGCTGGCTCTCTCCTGTTGTATCGGGTGGTTGCCGCCTCCCGCCGGTCTGCTGTCGTCGACTGAGACGTGGCTCCCGATCAAAATCGTGCGCGTGCTTCAGAACAGGTGCTGATAGAGAAACGGTTCTATGTGCGTTTGCAGGTGTCGACGCCGAACAGCCGGTAGGCCAGACACTGCTGGGTGAGGCCGGTTCCGAACACGATCGCGCCGACAAGCGCGAGTCCAGCACCGACTGTCGACCCCAGCGGAAGAAGGCCAGCCAACGAGACGATCCCAACGAGAGCCACGAGTAGTCCGCCGACGAGGCGTGCGGTTCGGTCGAGACCACCGACATTCGGTTCCATACCTATGTATTAACGGCTGAACGCAAAAGGGTTTGTATAGATATGTGTCTTAAATACATTACTGGTGTACGACTTTTCTTCCAATAGCGATGTAATAAACCCTCAGACACATCCAGTATCTGTTTTACGGCTGTAGTTCGATAGATGAATCACATCTGCTCTCAGAATATTGGAAATAGCATACAATATTAAACCGTTGGGGTACGAACGGCTAACTGTACTCATGACACAACAGAATATTGAGCCAACGAAGACAGTCGACGCACGCGGGGCAGCCTGTCCAGGACCGCTGATGGATCTCATCGGCGCGATTCGAGATGTCGACCCCGGCGACGTGGTCCTGCTGTTGAGCGATAGCGACCGCTCGCTCACGGATGTGCCTGAATGGGTCGAGGAGGCAGGCAACGACCTTGTCGCGGTCGAAGAGGGTGATGATCATCACGAACTCTACGTGGAGAAAGTATGACTGAAGAGATCGTTATCATTGGCGGCGGCACCGGCGGCTCAGTACTGGCGAACGACCTCGCCGAGCGGCTCGACGAGGAGATCGACAGCGGCGATGTAGCGGTGACGCTCATCAACGACGGGCCCGACCACGTCTACAAGCCGGTGTGGCTCTACGTCCCCTTCGGCAAGCGGGAGCCCGAGGACGGCCGCCGACCCCTGCGGGAGCTGGTCGACAACCGGATCGAGATCCGCCAGGACCGGGTCACCGAGATCGACACCGACGCCCAGCAGCTCTCGACAGCCGAGCGTGTCTCGCCGACCCACTACGACCACCTCGTGGTGGCGACCGGGTCGACGCTCGCCCCCGACGAGGTCCCCGGCCTTGCCGAGGGCGGTCACGACTACTACAGCGAAGCGGGCTCGTTGGCACTCCGCGATGAGCTCCTAGAGTTCACCGAGGGCCACTTGGTCCTCAGTGTGATCGGAAGCCCGCATATGTGCCCGGCCGCGCCGCTGGAGTTCGTCTTCATGGCCGACGACTGGTTCCGCAAGCGTGGCCTCCGCGAGGATATCGAGATCACCTACACCTACCCAATCGGCCGCGTCCACGGCAACCCACACATCGCCGACTGGGCCAAGCCGCTGATGGACGAACGGGAGATCAACGTCGAGACGTTCTTCAACGGCGAAGCGGTCGACCCCGAAGCCGGGACCCTCACGTCGATGGAGGGCTCCGAGGTCGACTACGACCTACTGGTGTCGATTCCACCCCACCGCGGGGTCGAGATGATCGAGGAAGCGGGCCTCGGCGACCGCGGCTGGGTCGAAGTCGACAAACACACTCTCGAAGCCGAGTACGCCGAGAACGTCTACGCGCTGGGTGATGCCGCCGCGACCGGCGTCCCGAAGGCCGGCAGCGTCGCCCACTATCAGGCTGCAACCGTGGGCCAGCGGCTCGCCAGCGAGGTCCGCGGGCAGGTGCCGACCGCCGCCTACGATGGCAAGACCATCTGCTTCATCGAGACGGGGATGGATTCGGCGTCGTTCGTCGAGTTCGACTACCAGAATCCACCGTCGCCGGTCACCCCCTCCGAAAAGATCCACTGGTCGAAACTGGCCTACAACGAATCGTACTGGCTCACCGCGCGGGGGTTGATCTGAGATGGCCGACTCACAGCAGGAAGTCGACGGTGAGGCTGTCGAGGCCACGGACCTCGAAGCCGCCATCGCGGAGAACCCCGAGGCAGTCGCCGACTTCATCGAACGGCTGGACGCAGTCAACGAACTGCTCGACGTGGTCGATCTCGGCACGTCGGCGATGACCGACGAGATGGTCGTCGAACTCTCCGGAACTGCCGAGACGTTGGCGGCCTCGGCCGACGGCATTGCGACCGACGAGACGGTCGGCCTCGCCGAATCGGTCGGCGAGAACGGTGGGGAGCTCCAGGAGGCTCTCGACACGCTGGTCGACCTCCAGCGGAGCGGGACGCTCGACGAACTCGCCGAGTTGGGCGACGTGGTCTCGCTGGGCACGTCGGCGATGACCGACGAGATGGTCCGGTCGCTCGCGGGTACTGGCTCCTCGCTCGGGGAGTTGGCTGATACGGCGGCCCAAGACGACACCCGAGACGGGCTGACAGCTATGCTCAACAGTGTCTCTGCGGCCGAACAGGCCGAGACGGTTGCGATCGGGCCGGTCGGCCTGATGAAGGCGGTTCGGGACCCCGAGATCCAACACGGACTCGGCTACCTGCTTGCGATCGCCAAGGCGCTCGGCCAACAGCAGTCGACCGACGACTGATTCTTTTTTAAGTAGACGCTGACTACTCGGTGCAGGCAGCCATACCGGCTACGGAGTTTTTAAATAGCAGCTGACTACTCGGTCCGAACCGCGACGACAACGAACGTTTCGACTCTGGACTGTTCGGTTTCGATCTCGAAGCCAGCCTTCTCAAGAGCTGCGGCTGCTTCGCTCGCGCTGTAGCGTTCGTCGACCGGCGGCCCGCTTTCGCCCTCGCCCTCGGCCGACCAGTCGGCGACGACGAGTCGACCACCCAGTCGGAGCACGCGAGCGAGCTCCGCCAGCGAATCGTCGCTGGCGAACTCGTGGTAGGTCATCGTGGAGACGGCTCCGTTGAGTTCGTCGTCGTCGAACGGTAGTTCTTCGATACTGCTCGTGACGAGTTCGACGTTCTCGGGAACTCCCTTCTCCCGGTAGAACTCGTGCATCTCGGGTTGGATGTCGATCGCATACACCCGCTCAGCGTAGGGGGCGACATCGTCGGTATAAAAGCCCGTCCCGCTGCCGAGATCGGCGACCGTCTCGCTGCCGGTGGGTTCGAGCGCGCCGAGCAGCTCCTCCCGTGAGACCGATCGGTAGCGTTTGGCTGCGTCTTCGAGTCGACCTGCTTTCTCCGCGTCAAATGTGTGAAATCCCATTTATATGCTGTATCGTACTGTATCGGTTAGTCGGTAGTTTATAAGCTGTCGTCGGGGTCATGTTGGTCGGCCATCGCCGTTGCTTCGCGGGCGTACTGCTCGCGGAGCTCGGGGTCCTCGACAGTGCCGAGGTTGTCGGGATCGGCAGCGAGGCTGACCTGCGTCTCGCGGTGGTCGCCGAAGCTCGTCAGCGCCCGCTCCTTACGGAGATCTCGCTGGCCGTCGGGCGTGGCGTAGGTCAGGATGATTAGGTTCTGTTCGTCGTCCGAGTAGGTGCGTTCGACGAGCCAGACGCGGACCGAGTCGGCCATTATTTGCTCCCTACGAGTTCGATCACGGAATCGATTTCGGCTTCGGTCGACACCGCATGCACCGAGATCCGAACCGCCTCGGGGTGTGGGAGGGACCGAATAACGATACCCTCCTCCGCGAACCGCTCGACAGTCGACTCGGGATCGTCGACCGCGATCGTCACCAGTCCCGACTCGTAGCCCTGCGGGCTCAGCAGTTGCTCGTCGTCGACCCCGGCTTTCAGTCGGTCGGTGAGCGATTCGATTCGGGAGACAACTGCGTCGACGCCGACCTCTTCGATGGCGTCGATCGCCTCGATCAGTCCAACATGCGGCGCGGGCGACGCCGAGCCGACCTCGAAGCGCCGGGCTCCCGATTTATAAACGTACTCCGTGGCGGTCGGCGTTTCGACGCTCCGGTAGCCGACTGCCCGTGGTTCGAGTTCCTCGGCGACGTCGTGGTCGACGTAGAGGAACCCCGCGCCCCACGGCCCAAGCAGCCATTTGTGGCCCGCCGCGGCAACCGCGTCCGCGCCCCATTCGTGGACGTCCATCGGCAGCTGACCCGGTACCTGCACCGCATCGACCAGCGTGAACGCCCCTGCGTCGCTGGCGATGTCGACCAACTCGCTCACCGGGAGCCGCGTTCCGTGGGTCCACGTCACGGCGCTGAAACAGACGAGGCGGGCGTCCGCGACCGCCTCGGCGAAGGCCTCACGGTCGACTCGCCCGGCTTGGGTCTCGACGACTCGGACCTCGATGCCCTCGCGTTCGAGTCGCTGCCATGGTAGGACGCCTGCGGGATGTTCGAGATCGGTCCGGACGACCACGTCACCGGGGTTCCAGTCGATCGCGCTCGCGATTCGGTTGATCCCGTCGGTTGTGCTCTCGGTGAGTGCGACCTCGTCGGCGTCGGCCCCGATGAGACCGGCGATCCGCTCGCGGCCCCGGTCGTAGGCATCGAAGGCGGTCGCGTAGGGGTCAGCCATTCCGGCTCCGTACTCGTGGTCGGCGAGGAACGACGAGGCAGCCTCGATGACGTACCGCGGACTCGGGCCGTGGGCCCCGAAGTTGAGATAGGTAGACTCCTCGAAGGCGGGCACGTCCGCACGGAGTTCCCGCGGCGTCACTGCGACCACGCTTCACTGTGGCATCGGCAGTCGGGAATCGGGACGGTGTACTGGGTCACGGCGGTTCACTCGGTGTAGCCCGCGATGGTCTGCGAAAGCGCGTCGCCGGTCTGTGCGCCGACCATTCGCTCGGCAAGCTCGCCGTCGGCGAAGACGAGCAGGGTCGGAATCCCTTGGACCTCGTACTGGCCCGCGAGCGCCTGGAACTGATCTACGTCGACTTTCAGGACCGCAGCGTCAGTATCTGCGGCGAGTGCCCCGATCGTCGGCTCCATCATCTTACATGGCCCACACCAGTCGGCATAGAAGTCGACGAGCACGACGTCGTAGTTGTCGACGACATCGTCGAACTCGTCGGGGTTACCAAGCTGGATCGGTTCGGCTGGAGCTGCGTTCGTGTTTGAACTCATCGCTACCTCCTACGGCCCCCGCTGGGATAACAGTTATGGGTGAAAAATACAATATTACACAAACACTCTCTGAAAGAGCTACCGCTACCGGACGGGCGGAACCAGCAGGACGTTCCCGGCGGCTTCGGCGACGACCTGTTCGGAGACGCTGCCGAGCAAGAGCCGACGGAGGCGGCTCTTTCCGCGAGAGCCCAACAGGATCGTCGTCGGCTCGTGTTCGGCCCCGGCCTCGAGGATCTGGGTAGCTGGATCGCCGTCCCGGACGTCGATCTCCGTCTCTATCCCCCAGTCTTCGAGGGTGCCAGCGAGCTCGTCGAGCTTCGATTGGACCTCGGGCGACGGCTCGTCGAGCTCTTGGCCTTTGGGTTTCCGGACGTGGACCAGCGTCGCCTCTTGGGTCGCGTGCCGGAGGTGGGAAAACTCTTTAAAAGCGCGCTCGGCGTTCTCCGAGAAGTCGGTAGCGTACAGCATTCGCTGGAAGAGGTGGCTCTGGAGCGGATCGGGGTCGTCGGTTGCCCGCTCGATCCGATTGACCAACAGTGGAACGCTCGCGGTTCGGGCGAGGTTCCGTACCGTCGACCCGATCAGCCGATTCTCTAAGGGGCTTTTCCCGCGGGAGCCGACCAGAATCATGTCGGCGTGAATCGTCTCGGCGATCCCGGTAACCCGCCGGTGTGGTGTGCCGCGAACCACGTGGGATTCAACGTCGAACCCGGCTTCGAGGAGGACGTCCTCGTAGTTCGAGAGCGCCTCACGGCGGCGCTTTTCGAAGTCAACGCCCGGCATTCCCGCGTGGACGTTCGACGGGACGACCGTCAGGAGATGCATCTCGTCGACGCCGATCCGGCCCAGACACTCCAGACAGGTCTGGTCTTTGATCGCGGCCTCGCTGGCTGCCGAGAGGTCTGTGGCAAATAGAACTCGCATACGCAGTATTGTATGGTTGTAGATATCTTCTTTGCGACCCAGCTCGACCGACGAACCGGTGAACCGGTCGATCGGTTTCGGATTACGCCGCTACCAACTGCAGTTGATCGACAGTTCAGCGCGGGAGTGACCTACAATTCCAATGTTCGACCGCAATCCTGCAGCCGACCGCAAAACCCATACATAACGTATGGATGGTTGGTGAGGAGTTACGTGAATATAGTATTGTGCAGTACTTCCACAACCGTTATATCATCGGCACTGGTAGGAGGTAGTGAGCAGAAATGTACAACAGGCGAAATACTGTGGCGGATGAACGGAGCATCGAACGATGGCTGGATTAGAAGTACCCACCTGGGACCCACAGACGGCGATGCTGATCGGCGCGATCCTCTTCGAGGCGATCATCCTCTACGTGGGGTATGGAGGACTCGAAAAACTGGTTGGACCGCGGCTGATGGAGCTGCTGGTCGGGGGTGAGTCCGGTGTTAGTCAGTAGCCTCGACATCTTCGGTAGCTCGCCGGAGATGATGGCCTTGTTCGTCGGCTTCGGGCTCGTCGTCGGTATCCTCTTCGGCTTCTTCGGGATGGGCGGCTCATTCCTCGTCACGCCCGCGCTGTTGATGCTGGGGTACGACGCCTCGGTCGCGGTCGGCTCGGGGATGGCGTTCGTCTTCGGGACCGCCGTGATTGCCAGCCTGAAACACCACGATCTGGGGCAGGTCGACTACAAACTCGGTGGGATCATGATCGCCGGCACCACCGTCGGGATCGAGGTCGGGCGGGCGAGCGTCTACTACCTCGAATCCCTCGGACTGGCCGGTGGCGTCATCAGCGTCGCCTACGTCCTGCTGCTCGGCGGCATCGGGGCCATGGTGACCCGCGAGGCAATGAAGGGCGATGGCGGCGGTGGTGTCGACCACGAGGCTGCCGACAAGGATCTCAGCGAGTACGAAATCCCTGAGGTGGCAAAGAGGATTCAGCGGACCGTTCGGATCCCGCCGATGGTGACCCTCCGCGGTGACGTGCGGGTCTCGGCATGGGTGATCACCGCGGTCGCCTTCTCGACCGGCGTGCTCTCGGGTTTCCTCGGGGTCGGTGGCGGCTTCATTAGGATGCCCGCGATGATCTACGCCATCGGCGTCCCCGTCCCGGTCGCTGTCGGGACTGATCTGTTCGAGATCGTCTTCTCCGGCGGCATCGGCAGCTACCTCTACGGTCAGGGCGGCGGCGTCGACCTCGCTATCGTCGCGCCACTCCTCTTCGGGAGCGCGCTGGGTGCACGGATCGGTTCGGCCGCGACGGCGATCGTCGACAGCGACGGCATCAAGATCTACTTTGGCGGCATGCTGCTTGCGGGGGCGGTGGCGGTCGGTATCGGCGAGGTCGGCTCCTACCTCGGTAACGAACTACTCGAAACCGTCGGCCTCGTGTTGGTCATCGGCGCGGCCGTCGTCGTCGCCGGTGCGATCGTCTACACCACCGTCTCCTCGCTGCGAGCTACCCGGCGTCAACAGACACCCGCGGTCGACTAGCCCCGTTTCGGGCTGGTCTCGGCTATCCGATCTCCGGTTCGGTGGGAGCAGTATTGTACACATCATACAAACACTTTTACCGCGCGCTCCCGTACGGATATGTACAATGGCAGACTCGATGAGCGAGTATCTCAAACAGGACATGGAGTGTGAGGGGCTGTTGGAGTGTATCCACGGGCTGAAAAACCTCGACAAGGAGATCTTCGCGGTCCTCACCGAACAGGCCGAACCGCTGACGGTCGACGAGATCGCCGCGGAGGTAGACCGTGAGCGGTCGACGGCCTACCGGTCGGTCCAGCGACTGATCAACAGCGGCTTCGTCCAAAAAGAGCAAGTGAACTACGAGCAAGGCGGCTACTATCACGTCTTCCGGCCGACCGACCCCGACGAGATCGCCGACGATATGCAGCGTATGCTCAACGACTGGTATGCCAAGATGGGCCAGCTCATCGGCGAGTTCCGCACGAAGTACGACAGTCCACAGGACCAGACCGTCGCCGCCGAGAACTGACAACCTCCGGTCGCTGCCCCTCTCTCCGATTTTCGTCCCCCTCGTCTTCCGGTTCCGGTAGTCGACCGTCGTGAAGTATCTTCAGAGAGTCTGGTGGTAATTTTCAACAACCCTACACAACCATTCTCATAAAATAATAATCGCGATAAACTATATACGGCATTGTCCGGTATCTGAAAGGAGAGAACGGCAGAATATGATTCCAATACCTGACCCCGTTTTTGGCAGTGTGGTACAGTTCACACAAACTAGTATACTGTTATCACCCGAACTGGCCAGTCGCGCCCAGTTCGGCTGGACGATCTCGGTTCACATCCTGTTTGCGGCGCTGTCGATCGGACTCGCGCCGTTTATTGTCTACTTTACCTGGAAAGACGTCACGAGCGACGAGGAGTCCTACACCCGGCTCCGTGAGTTCTGGATCAAGGTGTTCGCCGTCGGCTTCGTGATGGGGACAGTGACGGGAATCCCGATGAGTTTCCAGTTCGGGACGAACTTCCCGCAGTTTGCCGAGGCTGCCGGGGAGATGATCGGCGGACCGCTGGCCTTTGAGGCGAAAATGGCGTTCTTCTTGGAGGCGGTCTTCCTCGGTGTGCTGCTGTTCGGCCGCGAACGCGTCTCGGATCGGACCTACATCCTCTCGTCGGTGTTGACCGGCGCGGGCGCGTGGCTCTCGGGCTTTTGGATTCTGGTCGTCAACGCCTGGATGCAGACGCCACGGGGATTCGAGCTGGTTCAGCGCAACGGGATGGAGATAGCCAAGCTCACCGATCCAATGGCCGCATTCTTCACCCCTCGGATGCCGTGGATGTACGTTCACATGATGAACGCCTCAGTGATCGCGGTGACGCTAGCGGTCGCCGGGATCGCCGCCTACATGATCTGGCGGAACCGCGAGTCGAAAGCCTGGAACACCGCCCTCCGAATGGCGGTCGTCCTTCTCCTGATTTCCGCGCCACTGCAAGCGATCCACGGCGACGCCTACGGTCGACACGTCGCCGAGACCCAAGAACAGAAGTTCGCCGCCATGGAGGCCCACTACGACAGTGGGCAAGCCGATCTGCATCTAATTGCGATCCCCAAGAGTTTCGATGCGCTGACCGACCCCCGAACGGATAATCTCTTTACGATCAGTATCCCTGCACTGGGGTCGTTCCTTGCCAGCGGGGGTGATTTCTCCGCCGAAGTCACGGGCTTACACGAGTACGACGACAACCCACCCGTGGCGCTCGTCTTCTGGTCGTTCCGCGCGATGGTCGGGCTGGGCTTCCTGTTCATCGGGCTCGCGCTGTGGGGCGGCAACCTCCTGCGACAGGGGAAACTCCGTGAGAGCACGCGCTACTTACAGACGATGATGCTCGCGAGTCCGCTGGGGTTCGTTGCGCTGCTCACTGGCTGGTATGTCACCGAGATCGGTCGCCAACCGTGGGTGATCCAGGACGTGCTCAAAACGAACGACGCGGTGTCGACGACCCTCACCGGGGCCGAAGCCACCGGCACGCTCGTGGCGTTTGTCGTCCTCTACATCGCGCTGTTGACCGCCTTCGGTTTCGTCCTCAAATGGATGATCGAGGGCGAACTCGAACGAATGGGAGTCAGGGAGAAAGATCGGTCGGGTCGACCGCGGATGCCATGGGTGAAAGGCGATGACTAATCCCCTGCTGATTCCGGTCGACGCCTACCTCGTCGAGTCGCTGCCGACCGTCTGGTTCGGAGTCGTCATGTTCACGCTGGCGATGTACGTCGCCCTCGACGGGATGGACTTCGGGATCGGGATGCTGTATGCCACTCGCGACGACCACGACCGGGAGACGCTCCTGTCTGCGTTCGGCCCGATCTGGGACGCCAACGAGGTCTGGATCGTCGCCTTCGGGACCACCTTGCTGGCGGCGTTTCCCGCGGTCTACTCCCGGCTGTTGAGTGAACACTACCTGCTGGCGATCGCCATCGTGATGGCGCTGCTCATGCGGGGTGTTGCACCCGAGCTCCGCGAACAGCGCGACGATCCCGAGTGGCACCGTCGCTGCGACCAGCTGTTCGTCTTCGGCAGCACGGTGACGCCGCTGCTGTTGGGGATGCTCGTCGGCAGCTGGATCTTCGGCACAGCCGTGTTTAGCCTCCCGAGCCTGCTGACCGGCATCGGGCTGGTAGCGCTGTGTGTGACCAGCGGCGCGGCGTTCCTCGCCGCCAAGACCAGCGGCCCGCTGGCCGACGACATGGTTCGATACGGGATGGCATCGACGGCGACCTATCTTGGCGGTGTGGTCGTTCTCTTAGCTGTCGTCTACTGGCTCAACCCCGTGAACGTGCGAGCACTCTTGATGACACTGCCCGCAGCCGTAGTCGTTCTCGCCAGTGTCATCTTTGGTGGCGGTGGCATTGTTGCCGCCCGACAGGGCCGACACAAGCTTTGGTTCGGGGCCACCTTCGGACTCTCGTTCATGCTCGTCGGGCTCATCGCCACGCTGCTATATCCGACGATCTACCCCGCCAGTGGGCTGACGATCGACGCAGTCGTCGTCTCGCCGCTCGCTCTTAACCTCACTACTATCCTCGGGCTGCCGGTGTTGCTGCTTGTACTCTGGTATTTCAAGTTCCTGTATAGTACGTTCGCTGGCCCAGTCGACGGTGGGGGATACAGCACCTAAGGCGACTTATCACCGTTCAGCCGGGTGACATCCTCCCCGTCGTAAACGACGGGGCTTCCCACACGGTGGGAATGCCAGTTAGTCGTCGCTGGCAGTGGATTTCGACTCTTGGAATGTTGTGAGTGTCATCTGCGAGGATGTCTCGCTCTGCTCACAGTGAGTCGTGGCCGTGTCACAACGGCTCCCGTCCTGTGGCGAGTCATCGTCCACCTGTTTCACTGGTAGACTCTCTCCCCACGGGTCTACGCGACGTGCGATGTTCGCACTCGCGTTGATGTCGGCTTGAAACGTCGATACGTGGCACTCCGGGTTTCTGCACTTGAACTCGGCTTGCCGAGGCCGATACCCGATGTGCTTGCACAAGTGGCACGTCTTGCTGGTGTACTGCGGGTGGACGTACCGCACCGGAATACCCGCGTCTCGGGCTTTGTCCTCAATACGCCCCTGCAACCGAGCAAAAGCCCACGAATGCAACCGTCGATTCATGTACTTCCCGTAGTCCAGCGACTCACGGATGTATGCCAAGTCCTCCATCACGATGACGGGATTCTCGAACTGGCGAGCATACTCCACAGACTCACGAGACGCCTTCTCGATGATGTCTGTGAGTCGATTCTGGTAGTACGAGAATCGTTCCTCGGTACGCCAGTCCGAAGCGTCTCGCTCTTGGAGTCGTTTGAGCGTTGTGTGCATCTCTTTTCGGATTCGCTTGGCTTCTTTCCCGTTGATTAACAGTGGTTTCGTGGGAGTGTCGTGTTGGAGGGCACAGCCCGTGACCAACATTGACTCGCCAATATCGAATCCAACCCGAGTCGGATTCTCGGGGTGTTCGGAAGTATCCTCGATCTCGTATTCGACGGTGACGTGGAGCGTCCACGTCTTTCGGTGTTTCTGCAAGCGAAGCTCGCCCACGTTCGTACTCGATTCCTCATCGAGTAGATCGTCCCACAACTCTTGCTGGTTTGGATTTAATCGAAGAGGAATCCAGAAGTTAGTTCCGCGACCGGGTTGCGGAACGTTCCAGCAGATTTCGTACTCACGCGAGGAGTCGCGGTCGAACTTCCCGGCTCGGTTCACGAATCGGAGCGGGTGTTCGTCATCCACTTCCTGAGCGTTGTACGTCTTGTGGAGTTTCGGGACGTATGATTTGAGGGCGTCTTTTGCTTGGTACGGCAGGTTGTACGGTGTCACCACGTCGTTCGTGGCACTCATCGTCGTACAGTTTTGCTCGAAGGCGTCATGTAGTGCCTCACGGTATTCGGACAGCGTTTGCTGGAGGCGTTGCTCTTTGCACCGTGTGGGCGGTACGAGCGTGGCTTCCAGTGTTTTATTCGCTGTCTGAGTCGTTGACATCGTAGCCTTCGGATTCGAGTCCTTTGCGGAGGAGTTCGGGGTACGCTCGTGAGTGTCGTATCCCGTGATCGCGGGCATAGTCCTTCACAGCCTCGTGAAGTGGCCCGCCACGCTCCATATCGAAATCGGCTCTCATCCGACAAAACGTAAGGACCAACGTAAGTTAAAGATGACGGTCGGCATTCAGACCGAGCATCTGAGCGTGGTTAGTTCAGCAGTTGTCGGATTCCCTCCCGGTCGCCAGACTGCGTCTGGCGGGCAACCAGAACGCCGCGCGTTCTGGTGACGGCCTGAAGGCCGGGATTCCCTCCTTGTAGGAAGATGGTCGAAAAACAGCGAAATCTGGCTCTTCGAGGTTCGGGGAAAGAATACCAAAGGTGGTGGTCGGAAGCTCCGTGATGCATGGATGCCCGAAAGCGTAGCTGACGACATCCACAAGTATACTCGTGAACGCAGTCTCTCTGAGTCAGATACGTGGATCGAGGCCTCGACCCCGTCAATCCGACGCTGGGTGAAAGAAGCAACACAGGCAATTGCTGACGAAACGGGTAACGATCGGTGGGTGTCTGTCTCCTCGCATGATCTCCGGCGTAGTTGGGCCACCTACCACCTCGTCGAACGCCAAGTCGACGTCCGGACAATGTGTCTATCGGAGGTTGGAGTGATTATTCTGCTATTGAGCCATATCTTACTGAACCGACTGAAAGGCGGATTGGCGAAGCGATGCGGTCTAACTGAGGTAGAGGCCTTGTTTTCCTTCTCGTCAAGGATAGGCTAACTTGGAATTGGCTATCTACCGTTATTGTCGAACAACACAAGCAGCACCTTGTTGCGTAACTACGAAGTTATTTATATTTAGTTCGTACAAATGCAACACTGTGTACACTGAGGCAGAACTCCGAGTGCTTGCAACTCTCAAGAGCGACTCATCCATCTCGGAACTCGCTGACGATCTCGATCGGAGTGTGAACTACACCTCCGAGCTGGTGGAGCGAGTGGAATCAAAAGGCCTCGTCAATACCCACCGGTCTGGGAAGACGAAGCGAATACAACGGTCAGAAGCGAAAGCTGTCGAACTGTTCGATACGTTCGTCCAGCAGTATTCACACATTCCGTTTCCCGAACTACTCGATGGTACGACGCTTCGTGTCCTCTACTATCTCGACTCTCCCAGAGCCGCGACTGACCTCGCTGATTTAGTTGATGTGCATCGGAGTACGGTTCATAGAGTGCTGTCGCCGCTACAGGATCGCGGGATCGTCTACAAATCCGACGGACGGTACGTGATCAACGACGAATTCGAAGGGCTAGTCGGGCTGGCACAGGAGTTTGCCCACCTTCGGAACCGCACTCGTGTGGCAGATCACGTCGACTCATACACGATCCTGTGGGAGTCACCTGACGAGTTCCTTATCCAGACCGACGAGGTGATCGAGTCGGACGCATTCGTTACCACGGGGCCAGAACGGTTCCAGACGTTCGGCCTCCCCCTGCTGGCACGGCAACGGCGGTACTACCTGTATTCGCTGTCGAAAGATGACATTTCAGCAGCCGAACTGTGTTGTCATATGCTCATTATCGACGACGGAACCCGAACCCGGTCGTACTGCCTGTTATTGCTGAAAAGCGAGGGCGTGGATCGAGATGATGTACTAGAGCTCGCCGAAACCTACAGCGTCAGCACAGTTGTCTCCGATCTACTCTCGTACCTCGACACCGAGGGGGAGGAACGAGCCGGCCGGTTACCCACTTGGAGTGAGTTCTGTGAACTTGCAGATGAATACGAGGTGACGGTATGAGAGCACGATTCGACAGCGAGTACATCGAAGCGGAGCTAGAACGGATCGGGACACAGATCGAGACGCCGCTGACAGTCTATCTGATTGGTGGCGGTGCGATGACGTTTCGAGATCTCAAGAACACCACGAAGGACATCGATCTCATTGTCACAGGTGGGGGCGATCTCCAACAGCTCCAGATAGCCCTCTTGGAGAACGGCTACAAAATCGTGGCTCTGTTGAAATCCTATTGGTTCGACACTTCTCCCACTGAAACAGCCGATGATTAGAACTGGTGATCCTCGCCGGTTCCGAGTTGGGATTACGCAGAAGAACTAGTCCGTAGTTGTACATTATTAGAGCATGTAAAGAGGTGGTATAAACGGTTTCTCTACCTGCAGGATCGCATTGTAGCTCTGTGTCTGCTTCTCTATGACCCGAGGCTTACGTTGCAAGCGTTCTTACACCTACTAAGCGTGACCGAACGATACTATATTCATACGAACGAATTAGGGTCAAGGGACAGGTCGAAAGTAGTACAAGAATTTGTCAGAGGTGTCTTGAGATCAACAGACCGAAGTCCAGAATCTATTCAGCTTACGGGCATTAAAGATCTACTTGAAGAATACGTCAATCAAGAGGCTGTCAATCAACTCTGTAAAAACGATACCCTGCAAACAACTGATGGCGTGCTCGAAGGACAGGTTAAAGCAACTACCGAGAACGTCGACAACGCAATCGACCTGATTTCTGATCCTCTCATCGAACTGCTCATCTATGATCAGAATCAGAACCTGATCTTTGCGAGGTATGACACCGATCAGAATGAAATCCATCTCTCTGAGAGCGAATTCGAAAAACTACGTTCACGTCTTAGTAGTCGGAACATGAAACTAGTCGAACAAATTCCTTCTGAGCCCTAATTGTTGAGCAAACCTGCAACATCTAACGTTCAGAGTGTCTTGTCGATGTTGTGAGTGAGACAGCCGACAACGAGTTCACGGAGCTGCTTCCACCAGTGTCGTGAGCGGACGAACGGGCCGTATTTCCGTTTCAGGCGAGAGTTCACCGTTTCGTTCTGACTACGTTGACCGTAGAGATCGGCGTCCAGCCGGGCATTCCACGCCCGATGAAGTGATGAGAACTCCCGGTGCTTGACCAGCGGACGGATATTCTCCTCACGAGCTAACGCCCGAAACTTCTGGTCGTCATATCCCTTGTCACCGAGGAGAATCGCCACTTCGGTAGTGTTCCGCTTGATGAGCGACGGCGCGATTTGCGAGTCGTGTTTTCGTGTCGTCGTCACGTGTACGTCGATGGTGACATCCTCCCCGTCGTAAACGACGGGGCTTCCCGTACCGCAGGTGGGATATTTGCCGGTCTACGACACGACCTGTTCTCGCGGGGCGAACGCTCCACTTTCTGAATCGAACAAGTGTGTCGATGGCTGTGCCACACAGCCGTTACTCCTATCCTCACCGTGAGGACTCGGAGTTATCTTCTGTCGCATGTTCTCCGCCCCGTTACAATCCGCGTTGGCTACCAATTCGCACGACGAGCAGACATACAGGCCACGATACTTACGGTTCGATTTCGTGTCATCACCACACTGTGAACACGTCTTCGAGGTGTTCCACTCGTTCTCTTTCAACACCTCGACGCCACTGATCTCTCCTTTGTATTCGAGGTACTGGTAGATGCGGTCGAACGCCCACGAGTGCAATTTCTTGGTCGTGTCGCAAAGTCCTCTAGAGTTCAGTAGTAACTGACTCCCGTGAAGGCGGGGTTGCCTCTGGTGTCCAAACCGAGGTACCCCATGCACGCCACAATCGACGTGCGGTTCGAACTGAGTATCGACGACGACAAAACGCTACCGCTCGCCACGCTTGCCGAGGCCGTCACTGACCAGAACCTCGAAGCAGTCCTTCTCGAATCGCTGGTCGAGAGCCTCGACGCCGCCAGCGTCGAGGCGCTCTGTGGTGAGAAACACGCACATGGCAACGGTGACCAGCGCTTCCAACGCGCCGGCACCGACACCCGCACAGCTGTCACAACTGCCGGAGAACACGAGTTCTCTCTCCACTACGTCGAAGATACAGCCGCTTCCCCAGACGAATCCAGCTACTTCCGGCCCGTCGAAGACGTTCTCGACTTCGACGGGCAGAACCGCTATCAGCAGGACATCGCCGCCAAAAGCGTCGATCTCGCTACCTCGCTCAGCTATCGAGACGCTGCCAATCACGGCGACAGCTTCGTCTCGATGCCGTCGCCGACCACCATCAACCGCCGTGCCAAGAAATACGGCCACAAGCTCAAACAGTTCCTTCCAGACTGTGTCGCTGGCACAGACGCTGACGCCGTCATTCCTGACGGGACAAAGTGCCACAGCCAAGACGACGACCGCTCGTCCCACTCCGTCCAAGCAACGCTCGGCGAAGACACCGCCGAAGAGTCACGCTCCCTGCTGGATCTGTCGGTCAACGCTGACTGGGACGAAACTGCCGCCGAACTCGATGATATCGGCGCAGTCACTGACGACGCGACGGTCGTCAGTGACGCTGATAGCGGCATCGTCACAGCCTTTACCGACGAAAACCGTGACCACCAGCTCGATCTCGTCCACGTCGGCCGAACGCTGGGTAACACCCTCTGGGACGATGGCGTCTTCTCCTTGGACCGTCGGAAGGAGATCGTTTCGGAGGTGATCGACGAGGTGTTCCATCTGAAGAACTCTGTGGCGAAGCATCGTCCAGCGGAGGAGTTCGCGGCGATCCGCTCGCGGATCGCGCGAACGAGAGAGCGATTAGAGAAGACAGCGTGGCAACTGGAGCAGTTCGGGTCAGCAAAGGCTGCAGGGTATCTTCGGCGGTGGCTGCCGTCGATTGTGACGTTCGCCGAGCACGCTGTCGAGGGGTTCGAGGTTCCGTGGACCTCGAACCCCGTCGAACGACTGATGGGCGAGGTCAGCAAGCGGTGCAAGAACCAGTGGATGCGCTGGACAGCAGAGGGATTGGAAGCGATACTCCAACTTCGGTTGGTGAAGTACGCCGACCCCGAGTACTACCAAGCGTTCCTCGACGAACTGCTCCAACGTTCGACCAAAACAGCAATCAACTGTGACCTCTCAATTGAGAGTACCAGCGGCAAAGTCTAGACCGCTTTGCAACACGACCAAAATCTTATCGACTGAAATCGGGCCAACGCGGCAGTCAGTCGACTGACCACGCCACTGACACGTGGCATAGAAACCACCTGTTTCGGCGTGGAGTAAGCGATACGGCGATATATTTTGCGGACGGATCACTCTGCCGGCGAGCGACTGTTTCTACGAACCTACACGGTTAGTTATAACACCAGCTGTGAAGCCCGACGGCTTCAGTTCCCGTCGCGTTCCGGTGTGTAACCGAGAGCGATGATCCTGTGACTCTCGTAGACGCTCTCGAACTACTGATGGTATCGAAGGAGGGCACACACGAAGACGTGGGTGTAGTTACCACACAATCTATTGGGACCGTCACTCCTCGTCGGAGTCCGGAAGAAGCATCTCGGGACGTCGCGCGTAGGCGGGTGTCTCTACGAACTGCGAGATGCGATCAAGCTCTTCGTCCGTCAGCCAATCAGACATACAACCACCTCTTCAACATACTAGTATAAAAATGTAGAGGAAATGATCAGAATACGAACACAACAACTGGCAGTAATCGACTGCGTCTATTGGTTGGAAGAACATCGCAAACAGTGGGGAACCGCAAGCAGTTACTGAACTGCTGTGGTGTCGTCTCGAACGAAAATATGCCCATCTCCTGTCACAGAGACCTCGTAGACACCGAACAGAAAGGTAATTCGCATCTCACTGCTAGCAGAGTTGAGCAGTCTTTTGAGGGCATCCGGGTCGACGACATCGTACAGACGTGGTTCGAGAGAGAGTGGATCAACCCCGGAGACGGATGCTACCGCACGGATAATTGAGACATCAATCGACTGGTCGGCTGAAGGTGTGAAACTGTGTGTCTGTGTGCCTGTGCTATCTGCCGGGGTCGGAGAGAGGTCTTCGATCATAGTGCTGAAAGTGTACAGTGGCGAGTAGAGACATGCTTAAAAAAAGCTTTCTGTTATATCGAGGTTTGATACAGAATCAACAATTTACAGACAAAGAACTGTCGTCAGATCAGGGCTATAGAGACTCGTTACTAGCTTTCCCAGAAATTGAAATCGAACTAGGAACCTCTTACTGGAGCTCTTTCCAATTTTCGTTACAGACATACTCATGTAATAGTAGCAGTTGGAACGACAAAACCGATCCGCTCTACTGAACCATTCTGTCCATCGTGAATTACGGTGCAACGTGAAGTAGGAGCTGTATAATCTGGCTGTGGAACCTCAATTCAGCGACAGCCATCGGTTACTGGGAGATGAGTTGATCCAATAGAATACGGAACTCCCACGTGTTCGGACCAGCGATGTCGACGGCTGGATACCGGCCTATAACAAAATAGCCGTTAGGTCCATATGGTATCGATGTCGCTTCGAACGGCTGTTATCGGTGGCGGAACTGTTTCGGAAAATCATCTCTCCGGACTCTCTCAGAACCCGAAGACGGAGTTGGTAGCAATCTGTGACCTCGATGAAGAGATCGCCAGAGAGAAAGCCAGGTCGTACGGTATCAAGGCGTACTTCGACGTAGGCGAACTGCTCGCGGCTGAGAACCTCGATTGGGTCCACGTCTGCACGCCCCCACAAACACATCTAGCGGTGGCGACACAAGTTCTCGAAGCCGGGATTCCGGCCCTCGTCGAAAAGCCAGTCACTGAGACTATCGAACAGTTCGAGGAGCTCGCGTCGGTCGCTGACCGAGAGGGTGTTCCGTTCTCGGTCGTCCATAACCACAAGTTCGGCTTAGTGATGCGAACGGTCCTCGAAGAGATCGAGTCGGGTAAACTCGGAGATATTCGCGGCGTCGACCTGCTGTACACCGGCTCGACCGAACCCGACGTCGCAAACCGTGGGGCTTGGAACTTCGAACTACTGGGTGGGGAGTTCGAGGAGGGACTCCCACACCCATTGTATCTCGGACTCAATGCGGGCGGTCTCCCGCGGAGCGAGGCGGACGTCTCAGCCCAGACGAGCCTCGTCGGGAGCTACGAGATGGAGTTCGGCTATGACTGCGCCCAGATCCAGTACGTCAGTGAGTCTGACGCGCTCTGTACGATCAAGATGCTCTCGGGCACCAAGCCTGTACGTATTCTGTACGTTCACGGCTCGGAGTCGACGCTGGCAGCTGATCTCGTCTCCCAAACGCTCGTCCGGCTCGACCGGGATTACAAGGCCTCACCGCTGGCGCGCGCACAGAACAACATCGATCAGATCGTCGACCGCGTCCGTGGGACGGCCGAAAACGTCGGTGTCGTCCTCAAAGACAAACGTGCCGGTGAGTGGGAGACTGCGATGGAACGGAACGGGAGCTACTACCAGTTCGAGGAGGAGGCCGAGGCCCTGCTGACCGGCACCGAACCACCAGTCTCAGTCGACGAGGCCCGCTGGACAGTCAAACTCCAGGAAGCGATCCGCGACAGCGTTCGCCGCGACGACTCGACGGCCGCCGAACAGCCCGAGAGCTCCGCGGAATCCGAAGTTCCGTCCGACGACTAAAGAAGATCTCACTCGCAGTCTGTTTTACACACCGCGGTGTCGCTACGATTCGGCAGTCGACGGTGTGACGTACGACCAAAGCTGTTCGATATCGATGACACCCCACGCCGCAGACAGTAGCAACCAGATTCCACCGCCGGCAGCAACAACCACAAGCAGCGTAAGAACACCAGTGACGTAGGGTAACAGCAGTTGCACACCGACACCCATGACGCCAGCGATGACGAAAATACGGGTAATGGAGTGTGTGACATTGCTGAACTGAATTGGAAGCTCGGTCGTCATGATGTACACACAGAGCAGCGTGTAGGATCCGAACGTGACCGCAGTGGCTGCTGCCGCACCTGCCGCGCCGTAGACCGGAATAAGAAGGAGGTTAAGCAAGACGTTACTGACGGCCATCCCACCTTTGAAGATCGCCCGGATCCTCGCTCGGCCGAGATAGTCGAGACCGTCGGTCGTGATCTTGTTGATCGCATTGGCGAGAATAAACAGGCTGAATATCTGGATGACCGTTGTCGCGCCGAGATACTCCGCCCCGAACACGTGACGCAACATCGGCTCGGCGACGAGAAACAGCCCAACCGTCGCGGGGATATAAAAAATCAACACGTGTTCAAGCGAGTACTCGTAGAGTCGGGCGGCACGTTCGAGCCGATCACCAGCTTTCTCCTCGCCGAACGCCGGTGAGATGGTGTAGCCGAGTGAACTCGCCGGCGAGACACAGGCATCCGCCACCTGTTTGGCGACCGCATAGAACGCCGCCGGCGTCAATCCCGCCAGCGCAGTTACCAGGATCGTGTCGACTTTTTTATCGATAACGGTTGACCCACGGGTCGCCGTTAGCGGCACGCTGTACTCGAGGATGCGTCGAACCAGCCCTTCTTCGGTCTCGCTTGCGCTCGGTAACGTCCGATAAAACCGGCTGTACAACAGCCATCCACCGATGGTAACTGACAGCACGAACCCGAGGAGATAGCCTGCGAGCGCACCCCAAACCCCATATCCAACGACAACGAGACTGACCGCAAAGACGAGTCGACCGACTTGGGCAATCGTATTGATTACCGCGCTCAGCGCGATCTCGTTGAGCCCCTGGAAGATCCCAGTCAGATACTTGTGGAGCGATTCGAAGATGACGTAGACCGCAGCGACGAACAACAGCGGTGCGACTGCTGCCTCGCCGACGAGTGATGCAATTTGATCGTTAAAAACCGCTAACACGACGGCCGTGAGGAGACCGAATCCAAGAACGAACAGCACCGACGTCTTCAGTATACGGGGCACCTGTGAGGGGTCCGTTTCGGTGTACTCAGCGACGTATCTCGCTGCCGAAGACGGCAACCCAAGCGTCGCAAACATCGATGCAACACCGACCACCGAGATCACGGTGTACAACAGCCCGTACTGGTCGGTCGTAAACAGAAATCGTGTGAGGATCACAAGCAGCAACGCGTTCGTTATGATTCTAGCTATTTTGGCACCGAAACTCGCCTTGACGCCGTAGGCGATACGATCCGAAAACGACATTATCAGGCCTCGTTCCGGATTAGATACAGCTGAAATCCACCGTTGTCTTGGACACGGTAGGTGTTGGACTCCGTTTCTAGCGAGCGGAAGCCCTCATCGGTGTATCGGAGCCCGTTGTACAGCCCAACTTCACTCTCGTAGTTGGCTTCGCGGATTCCGATATACCGGTCGGCATCATAGGCTGTCGAGAGATTTGTATTAAATACCTCCCCACGAACACCATCGAGGGGGAAATCTACCTGTTCGGCGGTCGGCCGACCATAGTAGACCTGAACATACCGTTCGGGGCCACCTCTCGGCGCGATGAAAGTAGTCTCTTCATCTCGATGTTCGAAGGCGACCGAATACCCCTCCATCGAACTCTCGGTGACCTGGTTGTTTGACTGATAGTAGTACGGGGAGGGATGCATTGCGAGCCCCTGCATCGCCACCATCACAGTAAACATGACGACGAGACCGGTCGCAACCGTCGACCGTGAGACGTTCGCTTCGAGTCGGGTGGCGAGCTTCGAGATAGCGACTGCACCAAGGATGGTTACAGGAACCATCATGAACCCCATAAATCGGAAATAGTGGTCACCCTGATCGGCCACGAAGACGACAACGAAGAGACCTCCAAGCGGAACAAGTCCGGCGGTCAGATATGTCATCAACGCGGTGCGTCCGGGTGTGCGGTCACTGAGTTTGCCAAATAGATTAGCAGCCATAAGCACGGCTGCGAGGATACTGATAATCAGTGTTACTAAAAACAATTTTACAAATAACTCATCGATACTGCCACCGAGTGCAACCAGCGACGACGCCTGGGTCTCCGTCTGTTCTGCGCCAGCCGTGGCGCCAACCTGACGGAACTGCTGAATAACATATAGGATCCGACCGACGGGGCGTTCGTGCTGTGGGACCCACGAGGCAAAGACGAGGAACGTAAGAATCGTGTGTGCGTACAGTGGTCTGTGTTGAGCGATCCGGTCGGTCGGCCGAAACCGTTTATAGCCGAACTGGACTGCCGCAATCGTGCCCAACAACACGATGAGACTCATTGCCTCCTGAGGATGGATAAAGACGGTTGCAACGCAGGTGACTGCGAGGGCGATACCGATCGGTGTCGCGAAGGCGAACCTGTCGGAGGGATCGTTGACGAACCGAAAGACGAGATAGAGGACGAACGGCAGAAAGAGTATTGCTTGACTCGAGGGATGAGCCATCAGATGAATACTGAGATGATTAATCGGAAGCAGTAGGAGCCCAGCAGCAAGCCCAATCGGCACTGCCCACTTGCTATCGGTCAGATATTGGACACAGAGCATCGTCGACACAATACTCACAAGTGGGAACACCACCAGTGGGACGAACTGGAGCGTGTAGGTTAGTTCGAAGCCACTGAGGTCGGACAAAAACAAGGACATCATGTGGACTGCGGGATAAATAAAGCCGAACGCACCCAAAGCTTCAGAACTAAGTCCTTGCGCCCAGCCGAGGTGTGTCATCGAATCCCCGGCACCGTAAAAGAAGTAGCTTCTAACGAGGGGGAGCGCAAACACTGACATGGCGACAGCAGTCACGAGTGTGAGCGCAAGCCCCCGGAGTCGACGTGGCGTCGGTGGTGCAAACGCGACAGTCAGCCCAATAATCCCTGCAATGACGCTCCCGACCCAGAAACCGGTCGGCGTCGACCGATAGATCGATATCTCGTAGCCGGTGGCCGGGCGGCTGTATGCGAGCGCCAAGGCCCCGACAAACGCGAGGAATCCAACCGCCAACAGTACCTTCAGAACGGTCGTCTGCCGTCGTGTATCATTCATTGTGAGTTGTGTCCTGCCGCCGCCGATAAGACGGTGGCCTGAGAGTGAACTGTCACACACTGTCTCCGAAACCACCTTTGTTATGTATCGCTTTGTGTGAGAGCGGCTCACAGGGTAAGAGTATCGCACGACAAGAAGGAGGTAGTGAAACCAGTTAGTCGATACCTGCGACGAGTTATAGACAGGCTACTACCGGCTGTGGCCACAGTCGACTTCCGACATGGAGACGACATCGTCGTCGAGCGGGACCGTTCGGAGCGATGAAATATCCGACGTCGACGCTTGGAGCAAGACCGGCTCGCCAGTGACATTGAAATAGCTGTTTTGGATCGTGTTGTCGTTCGACCGGAGCAGTTCGATCCCGTTTTGATTCGGTCCCGTCTGATGGACACAGAGAGTATCGAACTGACAGCGGTCCCGGTCGACGATGTACACTGCGGCGGCACGACCGCAGTTCCCAGTAATATGGACGTTTTCACAGCGAATGCCGCTTAGACTATCACTGTTGGTGGGCTCTCTCGGCGATTTTGCCCTGAGTGCTGGGACACTGTCGACGTCGATATGGATCTGTGTATCGTAGATTTCGGCTGCAGGGAGATCCTCGGCAAGCTCAATGGCCGCATCGCTTCCGCCGGTTACCTCGGTGAGTTCGACAGTGCAGTTCCTGACAACTGCGGGTGGGGCTTCGGATACCGGGCTGTAGTTGCTCAACCGAATCCCACGCATATTCTCGAACCCCGGTTGGACCGAGTCACACCGGACATGGACGTTGCGGACCAGTGAGTCGGCGCGCACGCGAACATTCGAAACCCCACTGTTGGCGTATGTTCCCCCTTCGACGACCATTCGTCCACCGGGCGGATCGGCGTACAGGCCGTTGTCCGGGAACCCCTCGATGTGGCAGTCGACGAATCGGAGATCACCACGATTTCTGTTGCCGACATAACAGCCGGAAATATCGTAGTCGGCAGTCGCACCGTCAGGCAACGAGAGCCGTTCGACCAGTCCGGAGCCGTCCGGATCGGTCACGTCGACCCGGACGAGATTGGTGTCGGCATCGACAGTTCCTTCGGCCGAGACATCACGGATGGTCAGATCGGAGGCGATCTGGGCATCTACCAGTCGACCACCCGTGTTCGGCGCGGTGAAATCGAACGAAAACCCCTCAAACCGAAACGACGAGGGGGGCTCACGACTTTGTAAGTAAAACAAATGCGAGTCGAACCCTTCGACCGGGACAATTGTTGCCTCTGGCCCGAGCAGCGTAAACTGCTCGAACCCGTCAAACTGCCACGTGTCGTCGAACCGATACTCACCGCTCGGAAAATGGATTACGGCACCGTCTTCAGCAACAGAGTCGAGCACGGGAACAACCGACTCCTCACCGGTTGGATCGGCCCCATGCTCGGTGATGTCGACTGCGTCGGCGGGAATGTCGCTCGTCTCAGGGTCGGCATCGTCAGTGTCTGACGAAGGGCCGGTGTCGGACTGAAGACAGCCAGCAACCGTCACCCCGCCGGCGCCGGAGACGCCAGCCAAAAACTGCCGTCGATTTATCTTCATATGCGACTGTCAAAGATACCGTGGCAGTATGAGGGTGTCATAGAATAGTTCTCATAGCGTGATGACGGTGCTTCCTGGATTGTCTCCGCGTTCGTCGTTGGTGATCGCAATAACGAGACGAAGGCACAGCGCGAGGAACACTTGTGCTCGTGCGTGGACGCGGCCTCGGGCGCGAACGTGCCCGAGGCCGCAGTCCTTGACGGCGTCGTTGGTTCGTTCGACTCCACTCCGGCGGTTGTACGTCTCGTCTAGCGTCGATTGCTTCAGCTGAACGTCCTCGCTGTGTTCGTCGATGCGGGCTTCGACCCTGTACTCGATGTCTTTCGGATCGTCGGTGTTTCGTGCGTTGTACGGAGCGACTGGCACGACCCCTGCGGCCAGCAGGTGGTCGTGCCAGCCGAGCGTGTCGTAGGCGCTGTC
The DNA here is from genome assembly GCF_002788215.1 of Halohasta litchfieldiae. Lineage (NCBI taxonomy): Archaea > Methanobacteriati > Methanobacteriota > Halobacteria > Halobacteriales > Haloferacaceae > Halohasta > Halohasta litchfieldiae. The sequence continues at coordinate 2,797,178 of NZ_CP024845.1, forward strand.
TCCAAGCATCCAGATCGGTTTCTCGACGGCGAGCGCGTCACACGTGACGCGCATCGCCGTCTCCTCTGGCGCTTGCTTGCTCTCGGTGAACTCCGCGGCAATCGGGATCTTTTGCCCGGTCGAGACGATCGTACAGCCGTAGCCGTGGTAGTACTCTTCGGCGGTTGGATCGTAGCCTTTCGACGCGTCTTGGTCGGCGGGCATCGTCCTCACGTCGGTGGAATCGATGGAGTAGGTCAAGTCGAGCAGGCCGCGGCAGGCGGCCTGCTCGACGAGGCGGTCGAAGACCTCGTCGACGACGTGTTCGAGGTCGGTGAGGAAGCGATCGACCGCGTCTCTCGACGGCGGTCGATCGAAGCCACAGCTGAGCCAGACGACCGTGTTCTGGAGTTCTCGCGTGACTGGACGGATGCCGTAGACGTTCTTGTAGTAGCAGTGCAGGAACGCTCGGAAGAGTGCTGGTGGGTGATGATCTCGTGTTCGCCCCCGGCGAGCGGGGGCGAACACATCGAATTCTTCGAGAAAGTCGAACTCAAGATGCTCGAACAACGCGAGCGTCTCGGTCGCCATTACATTGAAGAACTCGTCGATAGAAGTCTCCTCTTGCAGGATGCTGGCGCTCGTAGACACAGTTCCAACATCCTGCGTCTTCGTGTGTGACGCTTTCTATGACACCCTCTGGCAGTATTGTTATACAGGTATGATTAAACTGTACAAGCCCAAAAATTGTATAATCGAACCCTACTTATACCACTCTACTCACATCACTTAGCCACGTGAGTCGATTCGTGATGGTGGATCATTCTCGTAGATGGCATATATCTCGAACTGCCCTTCTTCGATGACAACCTCGTCACCGATGAAACTCAACCGTTCGATGACGTCCCCGTTGGCGCGGATCTCCAAATATCGTGCCTCCCCTCGCTTCGACCAGCGAACGCGCGTACTCCCATCGGCCTGCGTCTCCATTATGACGCTCGCTTCGATGCTACTGTTTTCAGATGCATTCACGTTGAAATTTCTCTCATCGAACTCTCCAGACACGACTGCTGCCCCAACGACACCCGCAACCGATGCTGCCGAGACAACCAGTATCGCCACACACCAGAAATTAATAACGTCGACCGTGGCGCGCGTCGATTGAGTGCTGTGGCGTGTCATGTGGTTGTTGCCTGAAATTAAACGGGGTGTAGTTGAACAGTAACAGTGGTACAGAAATAAAAAGTCACCGTCCTAATTCTTAGGCAGGTGCGGTTGAACCGATGGTAGTAACCGTGGCTTACTGTGTGTGAGTTCGGTAGTATTTGAATAACTATAGTACAGATTACCATATACTGTACTAGTGGATGACAGCGAGTCTGATCTTCTGATCACTGTTGGCCCGTTTACTGTGGTCATCTCATATGAGACGTACTCACTGCCTCGAATTCAGAGATGAGACAATCAATAACACAGCTCCCGAAAACGGCGTGGTGTAGCGCCAAACACTACGTGCTGAAACAGATGCCGACCCCGGTGGGACCGGTAGCCGAACCCCTCTTGGATGCCGTTCTCGAACAGTATCGCGAGGCCGAGGTCGTCTTCGTTCATATCGGGCTGAGTGATATCAACACGGCACTCCAGCAGAACCCATACGAGGCGATGATGCAGAAACTCACAGGTCGATTTGAGTCGGTCCTGACGCCGGGATTTACCAAATCGTTCCGGAACACGGGCGTGTTCGACGTCGACGAAACACCGCCGGAGCTTGGTGCCTTCTCGTCGTTGTTTTTCGAGGATGCAACCTACCGGACTCCCGATCCACTCCATTCGATTCTCGTCGACGGGGAGTATCGATTCGATGGCTGTAGGTTCCGAGACACCTTCTCGCCGGAGGGCTGTTACGGGCAGTTGAGTGCGGACAACGTTCTGTGTCTGAATATTGGGACACCGTGGTTGGTCTCGACACAGCTCCACTACACCGAGCGAGTGTCGAATGTCCCCTACGTCGAGACCGTCGAGATCGATGGAGAGCTAACGACCGATGGAACTACACGACAGATCTCACAGCAAACATATAAGAAAAACAATTATCTATATTTTTGGAATAGACGTGGACTCCGTGATGATATGGTTTCGGCAGGCGTCATGGATCACTACTCGCTTAACGGGCTGAATATTATGGCGTTTCGGGCGGGTGATATACAGGCGTTTCTCGAAGCCAAAATCGAACAGAATCCCTATTATCTCGTCCAATAATGGAATTCTGTAGTGAGTCGACAGCACGGTCGAATCCCTCTGTAACCATCTCTGAAGCGGGTTAAACTGATGGTCCAACTGCAAAGTAAGCGATCTCATATTCGACCACATAAAATAAACGTAATCTGGTATATTTGTCTAATTACCAGATAAATATTATTTTACTTGGGTATCACAGCGTATCCAAACGGCGGTTCGGTTCCGGGTGTATCGGTCAGCGAGAACTCGGTCGTATCATGGCTATCTCAGGCGTCGACCGCACGCCGATAGACCTCGACGAGGCGGTCGATCTGCCTATTGAGACTGATCTCACTGATGATGTCGCGTCCGTTGGACCGCTCGCCAGCGCGGATGATCTCGACAAGCGAATCAGTGAGGTCGCTGTCATCGGTGTGGACGGCCGACGGCGAGACACCGGTAAGCCGGTCGGCGACGTCGCCGACGTCGACCGAAACGACGGGAAGGTTACACGCCATTGCCTCTTTGATCGAGTTCGGCGACCCCTCCCGGTGTGAGGTCAACAGCAACACGTCGGCGGCGTTCATGTAGGTGTACATCTCCTCGTGGGGAACGCCGTCGACCGTGTGGAGTTCGAGGGGACCGTCGAGTTGCTGGGCGGCGGCAGCAACAATGCGTTCGGCCCGTGGATAGTTCTTGACGTCGCGAGTCGGGGGGTACGGAAACAGAACGTGGGTCGCTTCGGGATCCCAGCCGAGGTCGGCCTGACAGGCAGACTGTGGCTCGGGCCGGAACCGGTCGAGATCGATCCCGTGGGCGATAACGTGACAGTCACGGTCGAGTTCGGCGGCCATCTCCTCGGACATGACGATCACCTCGTCGGCGGCCCGAGCCGACCACCGGCTGACCAGACTGTAGGTGCCGAACAGATCACTCCCCCACAGTTCGACGACAGTCGGATGGAACCACTGGAGTACCGCGGGTGGGGCCGACAATCCGTAGTTCGCGTGAACGATATCGTACTCGCCGCGGCTCGCACGCAGTGCCGCGGCGTAAAACCGAGCATAATCAGTGATCTGTCTGGAGCCTGAACCGTTGGTTCCGTCCGGGACGGTGACGGTGTCGACGGTAAATCCACGCTCTCTGAGACGGTTGACCTGTTGGAGATAGAATCTGGCACGGTGGTTCGTGACGAGGCTCAACACCCGAAGTTCGGCAGTCTCATTGGCGACCGACTCCTGCTGTGTCGGGTGTGTGGCCTCATTCATTGGCGGCCTCATCGATCACATCGAGCATGTAGTCGGTGACGTCGACCGTTTCTTCGAGCAGTTCGTCCCGCCGACGGTCCCACGTCTCGCTCGCGTCGGGCGAGGTCGCCAGCTCGATGGCACGGTCGTGGGCAACCTCGATATCCTCGATTGACTCGACGAGGCCGCGCTCTTCGAGTTGGACGAAGACGCCGAGAACGCCGTCGGTAGCATGGGAGTTCGCCCGAATTGTCGGCGTGCCGAGCAGTGCGGCCTCGGTCGCCATCGTCTCGCTATCACCGACCAAGAGGTCCGCAAACGCCAGCAGCTGGTGGATCTCCTCCGGTGGAACCGGAGCTTCGTACTCTGCGAGTTCCGGCGGCAACGGCCGCTCGGAGCTGATGTAGACCGTGCCGTAGTCCGATAACGCTTCGACGAGCCGCTGTTTGCCGGCGGGCGAAAAGCCGTCGCGCGAGACGTCGTGGTGGGCACCCATCGAGACGAATCGGAGCACGAAGTATGGCTCGTCGGGGTCGACGCCGTACTGGCGGAGTCGGTCGCTGTCCGGCGTAAACCAGTTGGGGTGGAGATAGGCCAACTCGTCGAACCCGTTGTGGAACCGATGTTTCTCGCCGTTATCGTGTGTGTAGTGTTCGGGCGTACACCAGTAGTCGACGAAGGGAGCGATCAGCTTCGAGACTTTCCAGGCGTACTCGGTGTCGGTAAAGACGATGCTTTTGGCCCCGGTGAGCGCCGCCGCATGGACGGCCGATGGCAGCGCCCGGCTGACGATCACATCCGGGTCGAATTTGTGGGCGAATCTGACCGTTCGGAACTCACGAAGCGTCCACTCCGAAACCAGTGCCGCCGTGCTCGTTCCTTTGGTCGAAAGCACCGTATGCTCGATTCCGTACGCGTCAAGCAGTGCTGTCGTCACCTCCTTGTTTCGGGAGGTGACCGCAACACTGTGGCCGTCGGCCGCAAGCGTTCTGATCGCGTTTTTGAACAGATGGACGTGGGCTGGATGAGTGACATCGAACTGAATTCGCATCACCAATCACTATCCGACTGTTCGGTGTTGCTTCCCCATCGGTCCGCACTACTCAGCCGACCGGTCGACGAGAAACGTCTCGTCGTCTCTGAATTATCGAGTGGCATGCGTATCATACTCCATACGGTGTCCCTCCCGGTGTTTGTTATAGTCCACCTACCGGAGTACGACCCCTCACGGAGCCACGTCGACCAGCCGTCATCGATACGAACCCGCGGTCGGTGTTACCGTAACCAGTTCGCTATGAGACACAACTAGTAACGTACCAGTTGGAACGTGCGTAGAAAGATAAAAACGGTGACAGAACGTAGAGGGAAGAACACAGTTACTCAGGCTGTCGGGTGACGTAATGGGGGTTCGTCATTGCGGTCGATTACGCTGAGAATTCTTCACACCATGACGACAGATACAAACAGCAGTTTTCGGACCGGTCGACACGCTATCCAGCGGGTGACACACCTCCCGGAGACGGCATGGTGTAGCGCCAAACACTACGCATTAAAACGGTTCCAACAGCCGTGTGGTCCGGTGGACGAGGCCGTCTTGGATGCGGTTCTCGAACAGTACGCCGACAGTGATGTGGTGTTCGTCCATATCGGTTTGAGCGATATTAAAACGGCCCTCCAGCGGAACCCATACGAGGCGATCATGGCGAAACTCGAGGCCAACTTCGAGTCGATACTCACACCGGGGTTTACGCGGTCGTTCCGTGAAACCGGTGTGTTCGATGTCCAAGAGACGCCGCCGGAGCTCGGTGCCTTTGCCTCGCTGTTTTTCACCGACGCGACGTATCGGACGGGGGATCCGATCCATTCGATCCTCGTCGACGGGGCCTATCGGTTCGATGGCTGTACGGTCAGAGACACGTTCTCGCCGGAGGGCTGTTACGGGCAGTTGAGTGCGGATAACATTCTCTACCTGAATATTGGGACGCCGTGGCTGATCTTGACACAGCTCCACTACATCGAGCGAGTGTGTGACGTTCCTTACGTCGATACTATCGGGATCGAGGGGGAACTCCGAACGAACGGGACGACCGAGCAGATCACACAGCGAAACTATACGAAAAACAGTTCGCTCTACTTTTGGAACCGGTATGGACTTCGTGATGACATGGTTTCGGCAGGCGTCATGGACCACCACTCGCTCAATGGGCTGAACGTCATGGGGGTTCGGGCCGGTGAGATGGAATCGTTTCTCGAATCCCAAATCGAAACCGACCCTTACTATCTCGTTCGGTAGCGAGGCAGTCAGTCGACCAGCGAGAGGCAATCGGGAGCGGTGACGCTGTCAGTCGGTGTCGGTCGGCTGTTCGGTGCCGGGTGTCGGTGCTCATCCGATGGCCGAGTAGCCGTCGACTACCGACCGTATCTCCACTCTACAGCTATTGCTCAGGCCACAAAAATAAAAAAGAAAACGCGGGCCCCAGTTAGTCGTCAGCCGGCGCGATGGAGTTGCCCTCGCCGTCGGTCGGCGCTGGCGAGTCATCCATATCGTCGTTGTCGGCGTATGGGTACCACGTCATCTTCGTGTTGTGCATGTAGGGGTCATCGTAGCTGGTCTCTTCGGGCTCGATGAGTGCTTCGAGTTCCTCCTCGTCTTGGCGGGCGATGAACGTCCGGAACGTCTCGTCGCCCTCGCGCTGGTCTTCGAAGCTCGCAAGGAGGTTCTCGATTGCACCGGGAACTTCGTCGACGGGGACGCGCTGGCCGACCCACTCCGCAAAGTGTGGGTTCTCGCCAAGCCCGCCGCCGAGACCGATATCGAGTGCCTCGACCGGTTCGCCGTCCTTCCGGGTCTTCATCCCACGGAGAGAGATATCGGCGATCTGCGGCTGGGCACAGGATGCGGTACATCCAGAGAGGTGGATGTGGAAGTCCTCGACGCCCTCTGGGAGGTCGACGTTTTGCTTCAGCCATCGCGCGTAGCGGACCTGTCGGTTCTTCGTCTCGACAATCGAGAGCGAACAGAACTCGGTGCCAGTACAGGCGACCGAACCACGCATGAATGGATGTGGATCCGGCGAGTAGTGCTCAAGGAGGTCCTCTTCGAGCAGATCGTCGAGATCCTCTTCGGGCACGTCGGTGATCATCACGTTCTGTCGCTGGCTGACGCGGACCTCGCCGGAGCCGTACTGTTCGGCAAGTTCAGCGAGTTCTTTCGTGTCTTCGGCACCCATCCGACCAACGAGGACGTTGAGTCCGACGTAGTACTTACCGTCACGCTGTTCGTGAACGCCGATCAGGTCGCCGTGTTCCTCGCCGCCCGCGTTGTAGGTGTACTGCTCGCGGAGGTCGACGCCTGCGGTTTCGAGTTCGAAGTCGACAAAGTCGTCCTGGAGGGTCTCGCGGAACTTCTCTGGTCCCCACTCGTCCATGAGGAACTTGATGCGGGCGTTGTATCGGTTCTCGCGGTCGCCGTGTTCATTGAACAGCGACGAAATGCCAGCGGCGACATCTGCGGCGTTTTCGGGTCGCGTGAAGACATCGAGCTGTCGGGCGATACGTGGCTCGTTACGGGAGAGCCCGCCACCGACAGCAACGTTGAAGCCGCGGACTTCCTCGCCGTCGATCTCTTTATAAGCGGGTTCAAGCGCCAGATCGTTGATGTCACCCTGGCCGGAGCCATCAGGTGCGCCAGTGACCGAGACCTTCCACTTGCGGGGAAGATTCGAGTGATCGTCGTTGCCCTTGAAGCGGTCGTTGAGTTCCTGGATCACGGGCCAGGCGTCGACAAACTCCGGGGCCTTGCCAGCCATCGGGTTGCCGACGATGTTGCGCCACGAGTCACCACAGGCCTGTTGGGTCGAAAGACCGTTTGCTTCGAGCTTTTCGAAGATCTCCGGAATGTCTTCGATCTTGATCCAGTGGAGCTGGATCGACTGGCGGGTCGTCCAGTCGACGTAGGCGTCGCCGAACTCGGGGTTGGTGCCCGGACCGGTGGCGTACTCCTCGGCGATCTCGGCGACGACTTCAGTTTGTCCCGGTTCGAGAACGCCGTTGGGCGTCCCGATCCGCATCATGAAGTAGCTTTCTTGGCCGTTGCGCTGGTGGTACAGTCCCCACCATTTGAAGCGCTCGAACCACGCGTCGCTCTCGTCGTCCGGAATCGCGTCCCATCCGTCCTCTGCAAATCGATAGAGGTGCTCACGGATCTCGTTGCCGTAGACCTCAGATTTCCATCGCTCAACGTCGGTTGGCATACTAGACTTCTATATCCCCATACCTAAACAGCCGCCTGCCGCGTCAACCCTCCCCGGTGCTTTCGTATACCGGGTATTGTTGCTGCTACTTGCCCGTTCGGCGTTCAATCGGGCGCATGATGATGTTCTCGCGGTCGTAGCCCTCGTACGTGCCTTGGCGGATGGTACCGACCGGAAGCTTGCCGGGGACACCGCTTTCACCGCAGGCAATGCATTTACCGTAGGTCGTCACCGCAACATCACTGCCGTCGGCGCTGACTCCGGTGAACCCCTCGGCGATGAAGTCGACGAGGTCACAGTCGCAGAAATCAGGGGCATCGAGCCGCCACAGTTCACTCACGCTGACGCGTCGCTGATCGTTCACCGACAGCCACGCACCGTCATCGAGAATGCGAAGGGCGACACTCATTGGGGTTGGGTAGGTTCCCCACAGGTGTGTATCAGTCGTCTACAGCAATCACTGACCGCACCGATGACACCAGATACAAATCAGAATCGACCGTAGTCAGGTGGTTTCGGAGCTATTTCGGCGTCGGTAATAGGGGCAACAGTCTCCTGTATCACAGAGCGCGGGCCAGTGTTACAGGTTAGGTCGTGGTTAACCGTGATGGGACTGTAGGAATACTCGATGAATGCAGCAACAACCGGCACGGAGGAGAACCAATGAGCGATAACGATACCGACCACTTAGCGAATCTCTCCGATGGGGCCGGCTGTGCAGAAGTCTGGGAACACCTCTCCGAACAGCGCGAAGACGCCGCAGCTGACGCCGACAGCGAGTCGGACGACGACGAGTCAGTCGACGCTGAAACGGGCGACGCCGACAGCGAGTCCGACAGCGAGAAGGAAGCCGCCGCCCCCTGTCCGTAACGGTCGCTGATTCGATAGCCTGCCTCCGATCCAATATATATGCTGTCTGTGGGTCTCGGAGGCAGTGACGGCCTGCCCACTGAGTGAGCCACCTCTCCCGTCGACCGGTCGACGTGACAGGTCCATCCGGGCCAGTGAGGCAAGCAGCATCCGACAGTGATTCGAATTTTGGGGTGAATTGCAATGGATCAGGAACGGAGTCTGCCCCAATCCACGAAAAACGCTTTGAAGCCGATAGCTGTTTGCTCTACTGATGAATGAGTGGAGCACGTGGTGTCGGCGCGTCGACAGGGCAACGAGTGAACGCGATACTTTTACTGAATGCGACCATTAGCCGGGGCAATGAGTGAGGAGTACGGCTCTGAACGGGAGACGCCAGTTGGAACGCCGGTGGTTCGAGCGGATCCAGAGATCACCGGCGAGCGGGCCGCCGAGGTAGTCAGTTTCGATCCTGACGATCCCGACAGCGTCGACGAAGCCGCCACGGTCGTCCACGAGTTCGCAACGGGTGCGGTCGGTGGCAACGACCACGTGTTGATGCTTCGTGGCGCGGCCGCGTGTGCGGCACTCGTTCGCGGGGTCGGCTCGTATAAGGCCGCCGCAGAGAAGGCCGGTGAGGGGGTCACGATCTCGTTTATCCGGAAATGGGCGCGGGTTCACGATCTGCCCCAGTCGATCCGTCGACACGTCGCCCGCGGTCATATCGCGCCGACAGCAGCCAAACACATCGCCCGCGTCCCAGCCGAAGATCGATATCTTCTCGCGTGGGCGAGTTTGGATGCGGAGCTCACCGTGCGGGATATTCGGTCGGTTGCCAGCGCGGTCAACAACGGCACTGATGTTGAGACTGCACTTCAGGACCACGGCATAACGCCCGGTCGACTCTCCATGGAGCTTCCGTCGAAGCTGTACATCGAGCTTCGACACCGAGCCTCGATGACGAACCGCGCGCCCGGAGACGTGGTGGCCGACGCGCTCGCGGACTACTTTGCGGAGGAGTAGTCTGTCAGTCGACGGGATTGTGTGAGGTGGAGTCGTAGCGGCGATTGATGTAAACCCTTATTAATGCGTGTAGGCAAGTCAGGATGAGGGCTGGTAGCTCAGTTAGGGAGAGCGTCTGGCTTTTAACCAGACGGTCGGGGGTTCAACTCCCTCCCAGCCCGCTTCTGCGACGAACAACGTGAGGAGCGAAGCGGCTACGGAGGGCGTTGAACCAGGGAGCGAACGCAGTGAGCGAGTGAGGTTCAACTCCCTCCCAGCCCCGTCGACATCGCGTTCAGATTCCTGTCGACACTCGTCCGGTAACAGATTCTGTTTACATACTGTAGCATCGGGCGAAACCAGAACGTCAGACACGTACGAGGGATTTTTTACCACATAGAACGAACAGTTATCTACAGAGAGTCGACTGCACTGACCAAAAGGACCCACACGATGAGCGACACTGGCACCCCACCGGACGACAGCCCGTTTCTGGCCCCAGCCGAGGCCACAGACCGGGAGGTACCCACACCCGAAGAGATCGAGGAGTCGACAGATACCTCGGTCATCGAACCGGTCGAAGTACTGCTCAAGGGGTTCGTGACGCTGTTCACGCGTGGGGACGAGATCGATCTCGAAACGATTCGGGAGCGAACGACCGTCAGAAACGTTGTCAACTATCGCGAGATCGACAAGCAGCTTGATCCGGGCTGGGCAGTCGACCCCGAGATCGTCAAATTCGGCGATGAGTCGCTGGCCGACGCCCTCGTGTTTAGCCACTATCAGCGGTCATATGACGTGATCCTCAAACCGGTCGACATCTTCGTGCCGACCGACGAGATCGAACTGTTCATCCACGACCGTCGACGCGGGATTCGCCACCGCCTCGTCCAAACGACGCCCTCGCTGGACAGGGCGCTCGAACACACCGCCTCGAAGCTCACCCACAGCCATTTCAACCCCGATGCGCCGTATCTCGCCTCGCTGGTGGCCGACGAGGAGGCGCTCGACGTCGACCCCGAGGCAGTGGGGGAACTCGACGACGACCTCCGGCTGAAAACCGACTGAGACGGACTGTTTGACAGCACCCCGTCTCAGTCGACGTTCTCGCCCTGATAACTCCCGTCGTAGGTTCCGTCGTGGTCAGCCTCTGCGAAGACGATCTGGGCGATGCGTGCGCCCTGCTCGATCTCGATTTCGTGGTGGACTTCAAGCAGACCCTCACCTTTGCCCTCGTAGCCCGCATCCCAGACCGCAGTGTGGAGCATACAGGAGTTGCGCATCAGCGAGGAGCGAGGATATATAAATCCGATATGCTCCTCGGGTATATGGACGGTCTCGCCGTACTGGACGATGTAGGCTCCCGGCTCAAGTGTGAAGGTGCCGTCGACCGGCTCGACCTCCTCGCGGTCGCCGATCTCCTTGCCGTCGCGGCCGATCCGGCCTGTGCCTATCTGTTTATAAATCTTCGCAGCCGTGAGGTCGACGCCGTTCGGCTGGAGCTGTGTGTCAGCAATTGGGGAGATATGCTGGCCAACGAGCGCGCCGGATTCGAACATAATCGGCACTCTGTCGGTGTGGCCTAAACCTTACCGAGTTCCGATGGGTTCGAACGCTTGAAAAACGTCGACAATAGGCCGGTGAATCTGAACAATCTGACAGTTGCGGCTGTATTCCACACGGTTAACAGTCGAGAAATACGCGGGATTTATACCCGCGTAGGGACCATCAGCGAACGTTATGGGACAGACGCTTACAGAGAAGATCCTCGACGATCACCTCGTCGAAGGGGAGCTCACCCCCGGCGAAGAGATCGGTATCGAAATCGACCAGACGCTCACCCAGGACACGACTGGGACGATGGTCTGGCTCCAGTTCGAGGCGCTCGGCCTCGAAGACGTCCAGACTGAGCTAGCCGCCCAGTACTGTGACCACCAGACCTATCAGTTCGACTTTAAAAACACCGACGACCACCGCTTCCTCCGCTCGGCGGCTGGCACCTTCGGCGCACACTTCTCCCGACCCGGCAACGGTATTTGCCACAACGTCCACAAGGAGAACTTCGCCGCGCCCGGCAAGACGCTGCTCGGCTCCGACAGCCACACGCCAACCCCCGGCGGTCTCGGCCAGCTCGCAATCGGTGCGGGTGGTCTCGACATCGCCGTCGCCATGGGTGGCGGCGCCTACTACGTTGAGATGCCGGAAGTCGTCAACGTCCGACTTGAAGGCGAGCTCGAGGGCTGGGCCTCCGCGAAGGATGTCATCCTCGAGATGCTCCGCCGCCTGAGCGTCAAGGGTGGCGTCGGCAAGGTCTTCGAGTACACCGGTCCCGGCGTCGAGTCGCTCACCGTCCCCGAGCGAACGACGATCACCAACATGGGAACCGAACTCGGAGCCACCTCGTCGATCTTCCCAACTGACGAACAGACACAGGACTACCTCGACCGCGTCGGTCGACCCGAGGAGTTCGTCGACCTCTCGGCGGACGAGGACGCCGAATACGCCGACGAGATCGTCATCGACCTCGGCGAGCTTGAACCCCTTATCGCCTGTCCGAGCATGCCTGACAAGGTCGTGCCCGTCGACGAAGTCGCCGGCGAGCGCGTCGAGCAGGTCATGATCGGCTCCTGTACCAACGGCAGCTACGAGGACATCCTGCCGGGCGCGAAGATGCTCAAAGACCGCGAGGTCGCCAAGCACACCGAGATGATTATCGCGCCTGCATCCAAGCAGTCCGCGGAGATTCTCGCCCGTCAGGGCTGGGTCGCCGAACTGATGGCCGCCGGTGTCAACTTCTCGGAGGCGACGTGTGGTGCCTGTATCGGCATCGGTCACGTTCCGGCTTCGGACTCCGTTTCGCTGCGTACCTTCAACCGCAACTTCGAGGGTCGCTCGGGGATCGAAGACGACAACGTCTACCTCTGCTCGCCGCAGGTTGCGACCGCCGCAGCCATCGCCGGCGAAATCGTCGACCCACGGGACCTCGCCGAGGAACTCGGCGACCTCGAAGCCCCAGAGATCGAACTGCCCGAAAAGTACGACGGCTCGAAGGCCGACCTCATCTCGCCGGACAACGCCATCGACGACGAACTCATCAAGGGCCCCAACATCGGTGACGTGCCGCTGAAGGACCCCCTCGGAGACACCGTCGGCGGCGAGACCATCCTGAAGATGGATGACAACATCACGACCGACCACATCATTCCCGCCACGGCAGACATCCTGAAATACCGGTCGAACATCGAGAAGCTCTCGGAGTTCACCCTCTCGCGTGTCGACGATTCGTTCGCCACCCGAGCCAAGGAGTCGCCCGGCGGCGTGCTGGTCGCTGGCGAGAACTACGGCCAAGGCTCCTCGCGTGAACACGCAGCCCTCTGTCCGATGTATCTCGGCATCGAGGCCGTGTTCGCCCAGAGCTTCGCCCGCATCCACAAGGCGAACCTGTTCAACTTCGGGATCGTCCCGTTGGCAATCGACGAAGAGACCTACGCGAAGATCGAGCAGGGCGACGACATCGAGATCGTCGACGACATCGGCGACGGTGTCCGAGACGGTGACGAGGAGTTCACCTGCAGTGTCAACGGCGAGTGGGAGTTCACCGCCGAACTCGACGCCTCCGAACGCGAGCGCGACATCCTCGCCGCCGGTGGCAAGCTCTCGTGGACCAAACAGCAGGCAACCGAAGGCGGCTCGGCTCCGGCTGACGACTGAATAGGTCGCAACTCAGTTTCTTTTATTTTTCCGACGAAGAACGGTAGTGCTGGATTTCGCCTATGCTATCAGCAGCGGAACATATGTTTCAAAGAAGTACTGTCGAAGTCCGATTCATAAATTTGACACAATAGACGTAGTACCCTATCGAGCGGAGCAGCCACTCTCTGGTACAGTAAATATTTAGCCGTGGTTGCTATAGCAACTGTCAGTCTATCAATTCTCTCTGTAGAACACCCGATAATGAACAAGACACCACACCCTGATCTCTCTCCGACCGAGGAGATACGGATTCTCCACGTCGACGACGAACCGGATTTCGCGCGGATGGTTGCACAGAATCTCGAACGTGAAAGCGAGCAGTTTACTGGAAATTCGAGGCGAAAGCCTCGCCCTTCAGGGCGGGGATGAAGCCGACCAACAGTATTCAACCGCCGACGATGGCATAGACGGGGTTTCCAACGCAATCATTAAGCCGTCCGACCGTGATAGTATGCATAGATGGTGAAGAGTACCCGTCACGCGAAATACGAACTCTACTACCACATAGTGTTCGTGCCGAAATATCGGCGTTCGCACCTGACGGGGAAGACGAAGGAACGTCTCGAATCCATCTTCGCGGAAATCTGTGAGGACAAGGGCCTCGAACTGGCCGAGTCCGAGGTCATGCCCGACCACGTACACCTGTTCATCGGGAGTCCACCGAAGAACGCCCCGTCGCTCATCGTCAACTGGGTGAAGGGCATCTCCGCCCGCAAGTACAACCAGCGGTACGACGACCGCGTGAAGTGGACTCGTTCGTACTACGTCGGAACAGCGGGAAGCGCCTCGAAGGGCGCTGTCGAACAGTACATCGCTGAACAGGAGGGTGACGACGAATGAAGCGTGCCAACACTTTTGAGGTCGTGCCACAGACCGAGAACGACAAAGAGTGCCTCCTACGGCTACTCGATGCATCCGCTTCTCTGTGGAACGAACTGACCTACGAACGTCGTCAGAACTACTTCGGTGACGGCGACGTGTGGGACACTTCCGAGTACCGAGGACGCTACAACGGCGTCGTCGGAAGCGCGACTGTTCAACAGGTCACGCGCAAGAACAGCGAAGCGTGGCGGTCGTTCTTCGCCCTCAAGGAGAAAGGCGAGTACGCCAACCCACCGTCGTACTGGGGCAACGAGGAGGACGGACGCGAACTCCGTACCTACATCCGATGCAACCAGTACACGATTGAGTGGGGGAAACGTAGCCGTCTCGAAATCCCTGTCGGGCAAGAACTGAAAGACGAATACGGACTCGGCTACCACGAACGACTCCGCCTCGAAGTCCGAGGCAACCCGAAGTGGGACGGCAAACAGGGTCGTCTGGAACTTGAGTACGACGAGGTTAGCGACACGTTCAGGGCTTTTCAACCAGTCACCGTACCTGATTCTCGACTGGATTCACCACTGGCTTCGGAAGAAGCCGCCCTCGACGTTGGAGCGAACAATCTCGTCGCGTGTTCCACGACTACTGGGAACCAGTACCTCTACGACGGTCGTGAGTTGTTCGGACGGTTCCGCGAGACGACAGACGAAATCGCCCGCCTACAGTCGAAACTCCGAGAGGGTCGCTACTCCTCGAATCGGATTCGACGGCTGTACCGACAGCGGACGAAGCGTCGTGACCATGCACAGAACGCGCTGGTGCGCGACCTCGTTGAACGGCTGTACGATGAGGGCGTGGCGACGGTGTACGTGGGCGACCTGACAGACGTGCTGGAAGCGCATTGGTCGGTCAGGGTGAACGAGAAGACGCACAACTTCTGGGCGTTCAAGAAGTTCATCCACCGTCTCGCGTGCGTCTGTGAGGAGTACGGCATCAGCCTCGAAACCGAGTCGGAAGCGTGGACGAGTCAGACGTGTCCCGAGTGTGGCGACCACGAGAAGACGGTTCGCCACGAGGATACGCTGACGTGTCCATGTGGCTTCGAGGGGCACGCCGACCTCACGGCGTCAGAGACGTTCCTTCGGGAAAACAGCAATTGCGAAATCAGGCCGATGGCACGGCCCGTGCGATTCGAGTGGGACGACCACGACTGGTCGGGGAAACTATACCCTCACGAAAGTCCCAAAGAAGTGCGCACGAACCCGCAAGTTGCCTCCGTGGGTCGGTAGCCGAACCCTCAACGGAGGAATCCTCGCGCTTTAGCGCGGGGAGGATGTCAACGTGCAATCGACGACCGACCCGGAGGCAGTCGCCGAGACCGTCTCGGGAGGGGCAATCGACTGTGTGATCAGCGATTACCAGATGCCGGAGATGAGCGGTTTGGATGTGTTCGCTGCGGTTCGCAACGTCGACCCCGAGATTCCGTTCATCCTGTTTACTGATACGGGAAGCGAGACGATTGCCAGCGAAGCGATTTCGGCAGGGATCTCCGACTACGTCATTAAAAACACGATCAAAGAGCAGTACACGCTGTTGGCGACCAAAATAACGACATACGTCGACCGGCGTCGTGCCGAAGCCGTTGCGGCTCGCACTCAACAACAGCTCCACGAACTCGCCGAAAACACGAACGACGTACTGTTTATTTTCTCGGCTGACTGGAACGAACTCGAATATATTAATTCTCGCTGTACAGAACTGTTCGGTCAGTCGGTTGCGGCACTCCATAAGAACTCGGCGGCGTTTTTAGAACCCGTCCATCCGGACGACGTCGACGACCTCAAAAATACGATGCAGAAGGCCTCAGAAGGCAACTCACAACAGGTCGAGTATCGCATTCAGGTAGACTCGGAAAAATGGGTCGAGTCCCACGCTCAGCCGATTGTCGATGAGACGGGGAGTGTCGTCCGTGTGGCTGGATTCACACACGATATCACCGAACGCAAACAGCGCGAACTCGAACTACGAGCGAAAAACGAACGGCTCGAACGGTTTGCCTCCATCGTCTCACACGATCTGCGGAACCCGTTGAGCGTCGCCGACGGCTATCTTGAACTGGCACGCAAGGAGGCCGACAGCGATCATCTCGAAACCGTCGCCCGCGCACTCGACCGCATGGAGACACTTATCAGTGAACTGCTGGTCCTCGCCCGCGAAGGCCAGGAAGTCACCGAAACGAAACCGGTGTCGCTCGACAAACTCGTCCTGTCGAGTTGGAATAATATCGACCAGCAGAATGCCACACTGCACACTGAGACGAACGTTGAGATACTGGCCGACGAGATCCGGTTGGGGCAGGTCTTCGAGAACTTCCTTCGGAATGCTATCGAACACGGTGGCGACGCGGTGAACATCAACGTTGGTCTCCTCGACGACGAGACTGGGTTCTACGTCGAGAACGACGGGGACCCTATCCCGGAGAATAAAAAGGGCCAGATCTTCGAGACGGGATTCACGACGAACACGCAGGGAACCGGGTTCGGGTTGGCGATCATCAAACGGATCGTGAACGCACACGGCTGGAGCATCAGTGTCACCGATAGCCACCATGGCGGTACACGGTTCGAAATCACGGGTCCCGAATTCCTCGACCAATAACACCTCTCGCGAGCTAATCGCTGTATTCCTTCGCGGTCGTATACGCCTCGCGCAGCTTTTTAAATTCGGCTTCGGTGCCGCCGCGGTCGGGATGGACCTCCTTGACCTGTGAGCGGTAAGCGTTCCGGACCTCGTCTTGGGAGGCTCCGGCTTCGAGTCCGAGTTTCTGGAAGGCGTTGGTTATCGAGGCGTCGACAGTCGGCCGACGCCGACTGCGTTCGGGTTCCTCGACGTCGAAGGGGAGTCGCCGTCCGAGTTGGCCCGCGGGCATCTCGTCTTCACAGAGCACGACAAACGTCGAGGCGTCTTCGAGGCCGAAAAACACCCGTGGATCGAACGTGACCGCGACGTCTCGCTGTGGGAGATAGAACGCCACTGTGTAGCCTGCGAGGTCGACGTTTTCGACGACCCGTTCGCCGATGGCGTTGAGATAGGATCGAATCTCGGCGTGTCGACGAAGACTCCCGTCGACGTGGTGGTCGTGAGTCGATGGCTCAGTCGTCGGGAACAGCCGCTCACCGAAATAAAACACTGCAGCGACCACAACCGACGCAACCACACCCAGACCGACCCCTAACAGCGCCCACGTGGGGAGATCGCTCAGCAGGTCAGTAAGCACAGTTGCCGTTAGAGACGGCAGCTAAAGAAATGCTCGGGATCGGGTTCAGATCACGTCCTCGGCCTTCAGTCCCGCGATCACGTCGTCGACGAGGCTCTCGATGTCCTCGTAGGGGAACTCCTGGTGGCCGCCGAGTTTCGAGGCGAGTTCCATCGCGCTCAGTGTTCGGTCACCGGCCGAAAACGTCGTGCCGGGACCGTTTGGCAGGGCTGGAACCAGATCCATCTGGCTCGTCACGGGGAACTCGGCGTCGCCGAAGGCCTCGGTAAACTGTTCGCGGAGTTCGGCTTCGATATCAGTCATACACGTACTGGCTCGATAGCGACCAAAAACGTTCCGGAACGGCAACACACTGGCTCGACTCTGTCGACCGGTGACTGTCGAGTCAGCGACGAGCCACCGAGGGCGAACCAAAGTATTCACTACGGCGGACTCCCAACTCCGGTTCATGAGCGACAACGTAGTCTCTCGGCGCGGGTTTCTCCGAACGACCGCCGGAGCGACCGCCGCGGCGGGAGCCGCAACCGCCACTGCAGGCACAGCCGCTGCACAAAGCGAGATGGCCGATTTCGGTGAGGTCGCGGACGTCGACGGTGGCACCGAAGACCTCCGCGGCGAAAGCGAAGTCACCGTCGAGGTCGGAGCCAGCGGCAACGGCGGCAATCTCGCCTTCAGTCCCGCAGGGATCTGGGTCGACCCCGGCACGACTGTCACCTGGGAGTGGACCGGCGAGGGCGGCGACCACAACGTCGCGGCGACCGATGGCCCGGCCGAACTCGACAGCCCACTGCAGGCCGATGGCACCTACGAGTTCGAATTTACCGAAGACTTGGCGGGCATCACCAACTACCAGTGTGAGCCACACGCAGGGCTCGGCATGCTGGGTGCAGTCGCCGTCGGCGACGACGTGCCAACTGTCGAAACCGGTGGTGGCGGTGGGGCGAGCGGCGGTCCACCTCAGATTCCAGACAGCGCGAAAACCCTCGGCATAGCCACCTTTGTGGCGATGATCTCGACGCTCTCGTTTGCCTTCTTCTTCGTCAAATTCGGCGGCAACTACGACGACCAGTAGCTCCTTACGCGTCGTCTTCGCCCTTCCAGTAGTCGACCGCCGACTCCTGTTCGTAATACCCCTCGAAGCTCCGCTCCTCGCGGCCACCCGGCGGCGAGCCGACATAGACACCGAACTTCTCGGAATCCGGGTAGATCGTGACATCCGGCTCGTTCATCGTCGACACCGCGAGATACCGGAGCGTCTCGTCAGAGTCGTTGATAATCCGGTGGGCTCCCGACGCGTTGGCCGGAAAGCTGACGTAATCGCCCGCAGTGAGGTCGACCCTTTCGTCGTCGGCCCGGAGCGTTCCTGACCCAGCCAGCACGTAGATCGCCTCCTCGTTGGCCGTGTGGTAGTGGTAGGGCCACGACTTCTTGCCCGCAGGCAACTCATAGAGGCTACAGCCCAGTTTGTCGCTGTCAGTGGCCTCACCCAACTGCTTTCGTCGGACCTCCATCTTGCCGTCTCCCTGCGTCGTCCATTCCATTTCGGCGGCGTTGGTCCGCTGCATACGGTACTCGATTGACTGCAGTGGCTTGACAGTTTCCCTGATCTGACGGTTGCGGCGACAGTTGCCGAAGGGCTGCATTTATCTGCACTCCGCCGTAACGGTTGGTAATGCGAACTCCGACAGGCGGTTCTCCTGGCGAGTTGGGTCAGCTCGAAGGTAACGACAGCGTCTTTGGACCGGAAATCGGCGACTTCTCCGGCCAAGGCGGCGGAGATCGGTCAGATGAGGCCGAAGATGCAAGCATGAAAACCGGGACGACGACGGTCGGTCTCAAAACCGAAGACGGCGTCGTGCTGGCAACCGACATGCGCGCGAGCATGGGCTACATGGTTTCGAGCAAGGACGTCCAGAAGGTCGAAGAGATTCACCCGACGGGCGCGCTCACCATCGCCGGCTCGGTGTCGGCCGCCCAGAACCTGATCAAATCGCTCAAAGCCGAGGTCCGACTGTACGAGGCCCGACGCGGCGAGAACATGAGCATGCAGGCACTCTCGACGCTCACCGGTAACTTCCTCCGCTCGGGTGCCTTTTTGATCGTCAGTCCGATCCTCGGCGGCGTCGACGAAAACGGCCCCCACATCTACTCCATCGATGCGCTCGGTGGCACGACCGAAGAGGATTACACCGTCACTGGCTCCGGTAGCCAGTTCGCCCTCGGTGTGCTCGAACAGCAGTACGAGGAGGGGCTATCGCTTGACGAGGCAGAATCCATCGCTGGCAACGCGATCAAAACGGCTATCGAACGCGACCTCGCGTCGGGCAACGGAATCAACGTCGCTGTTGTCACCGAAGACGGCGTCGACGTCACCCGGTACGACGACGTCGACGACATGATCTAAGCCGGTCGGTCGCAGCTTTCTCTGTTCGCTACCTCGTGAGCGACTGCTGTCACTATCTTCCCGTTGGAGCCGGTGATCCGTGTGAGCCAAGGACAAACCTTTATCTACAGCACGGCATCCACTCATTCAAAGAGTTGTGTATATGGAAACCACAGACCTATCACCGAAAACGATACTCCGAGAGCGTCCCGGGCTCAGTATTGTCGCTCTCGTTGGACTGCTTTTGTGTGTCGACCTGCTTCTCAAGCTCGCTGGGCTGGGATTCGGGCCGCTCGGCGGGAGCCTCTCGCCCTCGCGGCTCGGGTCGAACCTCTGGAACGGGCTGGTGATCGGGCTGGTGATCGGGTTGGCCGGGATCGGTCTCTCGATGACCTACAGTATTCTGAACTTCGCGAACTTCTCCCATGGAGATCTCGTGAGTACCGGTGCGTTCACTGGCTGGGGCGTTGCCTTCGTGATTGCCGCGGTTGGCCGGGCACCCCTCCGCGCGCTGGCGACCGTTCGGGGCGCGGGCGAGACAACACCCGGTGAGATCGGAGCGCACATTCTGTCGACACCTCTCGCAATTATTCTCGGGCTGATTGCTGCGTTCTGTCTCACCGCCGCCATCGCACTGGCGCTCGACCGCGCGTTCTACAAACCGATGCGCGACAGGGGCAGTATCTCGCTGTTGATCGCCTCGGTCGGTGTCGCGCTGGTCGTCCGGTATCTCCTCCAGTTCGTCTACGGAGCCAGTCGCCGCGGCATCACCGCCAGCGTCGACGGGGATACACTCGTCGGGCCGCTCGGTATCTCAGCGACGGTCCACCAGATAACGATTGCAGTCGCTGCCGTTGGGCTCATGCTGGCGATGCACTACATGCTCCAGCGGACCAAACTCGGCACGGCGATGCGGGCGATGGCCGACAACAAGGATCTCGCGTTGATCACCGGGATTCCGGCCGAACGCGTCGTAACCGCGACCTGGATCCTGGGCGGCGGTCTCGCCGGTGCGTCGGGCTATCTCTACGTCCTGTTGCGCGGAACGATCCAGTTCGACTTCGGCTGGACACTGTTGCTCCTGATTTTCGCAGCAGTCATCCTCGGCGGGATCGGCTCTATCTACGGCGCTATCGCGGGCGGAATCATCATCGGGATCGTGTTTACGACCTCGACGGTCTGGATCTCGTCGGATTTCAACTCCGCCGCGGCGTTCGCGGTGATGATTCTCGTCCTCCTGCTTCGTCCTGAGGGACTGTTTGGAGGTGTGTCGACGGCATGAGCGACGACACAGTGGCGCCGGACGACATGCCCGGCTCGTCGCCCGATAGCACGCCGGACAGCGCGCTGGACGCAGTCGTTGAGGCGGCCACCCGGAGCGACCTCGGAATGGTCCTGCTCACGCTGGGGCTCATCTACATCGGCGCGACGCTATTGACGTTTTCGGACGGATTAAACAGCGTCGTCGGCCTGCTGCGAACGCTGACGTTCCTTGGGTTGGTGTACGCTTTGTCAGCGCTTGCACTCAATCTCCACTGGGGATACACCGGGCTGTTCAATATCGGCGTGGCGGGGTTCATGGCCGTCGGCGTCTACACGATGGGGATCTTCGTTCGCTCACCCGACCCTGCGTTCGGGCCGCCCGGACTCGGACTCCCACTGCCAATCGGCATCATCGCCGGGATGGCGATGGCCTCGCTGTTCGGCCTCGTTGCTGCGTTGCCCGCGCTCCGGCTCAAGGCAGACTACTTCGCGATTGTCACCCTCGGTATTTCGGAGATCATCCGGCTCACACTCCAGTCGAGTGCGTTCGATACCGCGTTGCGTGAGACGCTGGCTGTCGGTACCGGCGGCGGCCGCGGGATGGGGATGCCCGACAACCCCGTCCGAGCGCTGTTTCTCGTCGACGGACAGGCCGGGACGCCGACCCCGCTCGGCGAGTTCGTGTTCGGACTCCTCGGCGAGAGCGGCCTCGGGATCGCGAACAACATCCTGATTGGCTGGGGGTATATCGTCGTGCTTGGGATCTTCCTTGTCGGGTTTTACGTGCTGCTCGAACGGCTGGGGCGGTCACCGTTCGGCCGTATCCTCAAAGCGATCCGCGAGGACGAACTCGTCGCTGACTCGCTGGGGAAGAACGTCGACCTCATCAAGATCAAGGTGTTCATGATCGGCTGTGCGCTGATGGGGCTGGCGGGCATCCTCTGGTTCGGCAGTCAGGGCAACGTCTCGCCAACGCCGCAGTTCGAGCCGATCTTGACGTTCTACATCTTCGTTGCCGTAATCGTCGGTGGGTCGGGGTCGAACACAGGGAGCGTCCTCGGCGGCATCGTCTTCGCGGCGGTGCTGTTCGAGGGGCCGCGCCGTGTCGGGGCCGTGCTGCGGGATACGATAGACGCGCCGACACCGCCGACGTTCGCCGATGCCGTCCTGTCGTTCGATCCGACCAGCATGCTCGCGTTCGCCACCGACAACATCGCCCCGCTCCAGTTCGTCCTGCTCGGACTGGTCCTGATCTTCATTATGCACCGTCGACCACAGGGACTGCTCGGGGATCGGATCGAAACCGCCGCCGCCATCGACCTCTCTGGTCGGGCTGGCGACCACGGAGGTGAGCGCGATGAGTGAGTCGGAGACGGAAGTCGACGCTGAATCGGGAGAGGCCGAAAGCATGGATTCGCCGGTCGAGCGGGCCGCCCAGCAGACGCCGACCAGCCTCCCGCTGCGCGTTGAAGGCCTCGCCAAGCAGTTCGGCGGCATCACCGCCGTCGACGGGGTCTCCTTCGAGGTCGAGGCCGGGTCGCTGACCGGCCTGATCGGCCCGAACGGGGCCGGGAAGTCGACGACGTTCAACTGTATCACCGGTGTTCACGAGCCGACGGCGGGCAACGTCTATCTCAACGGCGAGGAGATCACGGGACTGGCACCGTACGAAATCGCCCAGCGAGGCCTCGTCCGAACGTTCCAGATCGCACGGGAGCTTTCGGAGATGACGGTGCTCGAAAACCTCATGCTGGCTCCGAAACACCAGCTCGGCGAGTCGGCGATCCGGTCGGTGCTGCCGGGGCTCCGAGATGATGTTGTCGACCAAGAAGAGGAACTCCGCGAGCGGGCGTGGGAGACGCTCGAATTCTTCGAGATCGACCATCTCGCAACCGAGTACGCGGGAACGCTCTCGGGTGGCCAACGAAAACTCCTTGAGATGGCTCGCGTGTTGATGACTGACCCCGAAGTAGTGTTGCTCGACGAACCGCTCGCCGGGGTCAACCCCACACTCGAAGAGAAACTACTCGACAGGATTCACGACCTGCGGGCGGAGGGATACACCTTCCTCTTTGTCGAACACGATATGGACGTCATTATGAACAACTGCGAACGGATCATCGTCATGCATCAGGGGCGCGTCCTCGCCGAGGGGACTGCCGAGGACATTCGAAACAACGAACAGGTCATTGAGGCCTACCTGGGTGAGGATATATGAGCAACGACACCACCGAACACGGAGCGTCGACCGAATCGACCGAGGCGACTGAATCGGCCGAAGCCAGCGAATCGACAGCCACGAGCGCGAACGCAAGCAGAGATCACACCCTTGACGGCGAGTCGATGCTCAGCATCCGCGGGCTCGATGCTGGCTACGGCGATCTCCAGATCCTGACCGACGTCGACCTCGATGTGGCCGACGGCGAGTACGTGACGATTGTCGGCCCAAACGGCGCGGGGAAGTCGACCGTGATGAAGACGATCTTCGGACTCACGACCCATATGGACGGCTCCATCGAGTTCGACGGCAACCCCATCCAGACCGAGCCACCCGAAGAGATCATCCACAAGGGAATCGGCTTCGTCCCCCAGACCGACAACGTGTTTCCGGGACTCAGCGTGCGTGAGAACCTCGAAATGGGGGCCTACATCCTCGATGACGTCCCGGAGGATCGGATCGAAGCAGTGTACGACCGGTTTCCGATTCTCCGCGAACGGTCCGAGCAAAAGGCGGGGAACCTCTCGGGCGGCCAGCGACAGATGGTCGCCATGGGTCGAACCCTCATGTTGGATCCGGACCTGCTGCTCCTCGACGAGCCGTCTGCCGGGCTTGCCCCCGACCTCGTCGCCGATATGTTCGACCGGATCGACCAGATCAACGACTCCGGCACCGCGATTCTGATGGTCGAACAGAACGCCAAGGAGGCACTCCGCCGCTGTGATCGTGGCTACGTGCTGGTCGACGGTGAGAACCGATACACCGACCGCGGCGAGACGCTGTTGAGCGACCAACAGGTGCGAAAAGATTTCCTCGGCGGCTAGCCACTCTCACTTCGCTTTTTTGCTGTTCCTTACTGATCGAGTGCGTCAGCCCACTGGCTGGAGTAGGAGGCCTGTTCGGGCTCGAAGGAGACCTGCTGACTAACCGAGCCGCCATCGTCTTCGAAGTTGGTGACGTACTCCTCTTCGAGCGCCTGTCCGTAGGCATCGTTGAGGTAGAGCGTACTGGAGGATTCGGCCTCGACGTACTCGCCGCGTGCGAGCCCTGCGAGTGCCGACCCCTGCAGCACATCGGAGGGACACGTTCGGAAGATGTAGCCGTTGTCTTCCAGATCGGTCACGTTCGGATCGGTCGACGACGGCGAAATGCCGACGACACCGTTCGGAATCAGCACCTGATCGGCCACCTGCAGATTGACGTTCGAGGCGGCGGGGCCGACGACTGCGCCGAAGCCAGCGTTGACCAGCGCGTTCGCCCCTGAGATGCCTGCCTGGGGATCGGTCTGGGTGTCCTCGACGCGGGTGTTGACACTGACACTGAGGTCGGCGTCGTTGACCTGCGTGGCGGCCAACAGCGCACCGTCGCGGATCGGAACCCCGAGCGGCCCGAGGTCGCCCGTTTCGGGCATCAGCACGCCGATCATTGCCTCGAAGGAGTCGACGCCGACTGGATCCTCGGCGACTGCGTTGTTGTCCTCCTCGGTGAGTTCGGAGCCGAATTCGAGGGTATCGAGCGTGCTCAACTCGCCGTCCTGGAAGTCGGTGACGTCGTAGGCTGCGGTGACGATATCACCGTTGACATCGAAGTCGGCACTCGACGATGCGCCGACGTAGTGGACTGGATCCCCGCCAGCGACCGTTTCGACGGCGTCGACGAGCGTTTCGGGGCCGAACTGCTCGCCACCAGGGTTGGCGACTGTGCGAATCCGGTCGCGGATCGCGCTCCCCGTGTTTTCGCCCGCGGCGACGGTCGCGAGGATGTTGATCGCCATCGCGTCGTAGGCCTGAGCGGTAAACACGCCCGGCTCTTCGCCATATGCGGCCTGATACTCGCTGGTGAAGAAGTCCGCACCGGGACCGCCCGCCGAGGGCTGGGTCCCGATGACGTTGTTCATATCGTTGTCGACCTCTCCGGGCAGATTACTGTCCATCAACCCATCAGGGACGACGATATCGAGGTCGGGTGTATCGGAGGCGAACTCCGAGTAGAAGTCCCGGAACAGCTGAACTCCCGACTGTGGGAAGCCGACGACCATGACTGCATCCGGAACCGAGCCGCCACCGCCGCCGCTTCCATCCGAGTCTTCCGAGGTACAGCCAGCCAGTCCTGCGATACTGGCAGCGCCGACACCCTTCAATACATCACGCCGCTAAATATTTCGATTCATATGATAAGCATTACCATAGGTATTTATAAATATATATCGATTCACTACACTGGGTTACGCAAATAAATGAGACGTGTGAAACGTGATATCGGAGTTGTCCCACGGACAGTACTCGACCTCGCAGATGCCGGTTAGTAGCCATCTGACTTCGATCCGTGGGTCGATGCAGTACGAACTATTCGAACAAAGTAGCGTCTATGGCGATAGCTGGGAGGCCCTGTTCGAAGCGCCCGATCAGGGGCGTCGCTACCGAACGACTCAACATCAGGACGAGGAACTCGCCGAGCGGTTCGTCAAGACTGACGCCCTCAACTGGCTGTAGTGGCTACCAGTCAGTAAATGTGCCTTCGATCAGCGTCGACGACTGGTTTTGGATATACAACCGCTGGGTCGACCGGATCGCCTCACTCAGTGAGTCGCCGCTGTCGAGTCGACTTCGGACCTCGCTTTGTTTCCAACTGGCGGGCGTCGTGCTGTTTTCGATCCGCCACTGGAGGGGTTGGAGATAGCTGTCGACCTCGCCTCTGTCGAGGCCGACTGCCCGAAGCCCTTCGGCGGCGTGTTCGAGGAGATCAGTCAGCGCGATGTCGATATCCGCTGTCTCGGAGCCATCAGCGGTAATCCACGTGATATCGGCGTCGAGTCCGTCCCGCATCGCCGCATAGAAGTTGTCCTTGGCGTCGGTCCAGTCGAGATCCGCAACCGGGTGTTCGGTGCGCGTCAGGCCTTCCATCGCGCCAGCGAACGCGACCATCAGCGCCATCGAATCCCGGACGGTCGGCTGGGCGGGCAGCGGCCGGAACTCGATGCGGGCATTGGCCTGCGAGCGTGTCGGCCCGCCGAAGACCGGGCGGACCCACCGCCAGTAGGTGCCGTGTTTGCGGCGGAGGGTCGCGAAGTTATCGTGGAAGTCGCTGTCGCGGTCGACCGGCATTGGGACCATCGTCTCGTCGTCGACAACGCGCTGGACGGCCTCCTCGATACTATCGAGATCCTTGGGGAACGCCACCTTGTCCGTCTCAGTGGCGCTGTTGAGCACGGATTCAAAAACGGCGATTCGGTTCTCCTGCCACCCCTCGTCGAGGACCCTCTCGGGATCGATCCCTTCTTCGTAGAGATCCGCCGGGAAGAACGGTGCGTTGACACCGAGGGCGAGCAGTGGGCCAGCGAGTCGGACCGCATACCGGAAGTACCGGGGGAGGTCCATCGCCTGCTGGACCTGATAGTGGGGCTGAATCGAGGTAATGAGGCTCTCGGGCATCACCGTTGCGGCAGTCAGGTCGACGCCCGGCGCGTCGACGCGGAACTCGCCGCTGCCGCTGTTGGCCATCGCGTGGTAGCGCACCGCATCGCTCATATTGGTCGCGATCCGGACCCCGCCGTCTTCGATGCTATCAGTAAGGTAGCCGCGGGCGGTTTCGCCGGTCGGTGGAATCGTCCACATCGCGTCGCTAACAAGTCGGAGGCCCTCCGATTGGCTACAGTCGAGGGCCGCAGCCAGTCGACTTCGGACTTCGGACTCGATGGCGTTGAGTCCGTGGCTGTTGAACGGCTGTGGGCTGGCGGTCATCTCGGCGTTGTGGAGGCCGAGTTCCTTCTCGAAGCCAATGAGTTCGAGGAGTCGACGGGGGACGCGAGCGAGGGCGAACTCGTTTTCTTTGTCGGTGTGCCAGCGATCCTCGGAGACTGCATAAAACTCGTATTCGAGGCCGAGAATCGACTGGTGGTTGTCGAACGTGCCAGAATCGAGTTCCGAGAGCACGAAGTCGGCATCGGCTGCCGCCTCGGTCTGGTAGGCCTCGCTGTCGACTGCAAGCACGTCTCGGACGGCGGTAGCCAACTCGGACTCAGTCATCGGTTGGCCCTACTCTGCGTTCAAGCCCCTTGAACTGTTCCTATTTGGAAGCTACACGGGCCATCCGCAGAATAATGGCTCTGCCACCCTACTCATCGCAATGGATACGACCGAACAGCTGTATGAGCAGGAGGTCTCTGGATGGCGTGCTGGCGTGTACGACGACATCAAACAGACGTTCCGAGCTCCGATTGTCAACTGGTATTTTCGGACGCTGATGGCCAACGAACCCGCGTTTACGCGCTACCTGTGGAGTCAGATCAAGCCACTGTTCCAGACTCGTGGGTTCGGTCAGTTCACAGTTGCATACCGAGATGCGATTCTCACCGAGATCGATGTCGACCACAGTCTACCACGCTACCGACCCACAGAGGTCGACCTCGGGCCAGCTGAGTGGCGGGAGATCACGGGCCAACTGTCGACGTTCGATATCGTCGCCCCGCGCCTCGCACTTGTCTTTCCCGTCTGTGACCGCCTCCTGAACGGCGAGTCACTCAGTCCGGGTGCAGTCGCTGAGCCGGTCGCAACGCAGTCGACGACCCCATTCGACAGACAGTCGACCGCCCCGCTTCCGTCGTGGCTGGATCGTGATCGCGGGACGCCTGTGACGATGGTCGACGAAGCCGACTGCTCGGCCGACCTCATGCAAACTATCGAGGAAATACGCGACTTCCACGGCTTCGACGACGAGTTTCCGAGCATCTATCGCTGTCTCGCCCAGTGGCCCTCCTACCTCGATACGGCATGGACAGATCTCGAACCGATTATCGGGAGCGACGCCTTCGACCGCGGCTGCGAAGTGACCGACGCCCTCCTCGAAGACCATCTCGCTGGGCTGCCGTACACGCCACAGCTATCACCGACCGCGCTC
This sequence comes from Halohasta litchfieldiae, assembly GCF_002788215.1. NCBI lineage: Archaea > Methanobacteriati > Methanobacteriota > Halobacteria > Halobacteriales > Haloferacaceae > Halohasta > Halohasta litchfieldiae. The sequence continues at coordinate 2,825,337 of NZ_CP024845.1, forward strand.
GCCGAACAGGGGTTCGAGGAGTCGACGATCACTGACCTCCAGGAGTTCGCCACGACGTTCAACAGTAACTCGCTACAAACAGTGATACAGACCGTTGTGATCTACGCTGCGACGGTCGACGCGACCGGCGAGCGGTCCCTCCAGTAGGATTCTACTGAGTTTTCCAGTCGACAGTGAGCGTGATCGTCTCCCGACTGCTCCGGAGGATCGAACTGGTTTCGTGGACGCTCACCTCGTAGCTGACAGTCTCCGGCGGCTGGAGTCGGATCGATTTGTTGCCGACCCTGACGTGAACGTCCTCGCCGGACTCGAACTCGTCGGCGAGCGCCCGAAGGCTTTCTGCGACACTGGACCTGTCGAGTTCACTCTGGTTAACCGTCTTTTCGACCATACTATGACATTAGATAACAAACATCATAAATCCAGTTTGCGATTCTGGTGAATAAACGCCTGTGACGGGACGGCTCCCGGAATTGGATCGCCGAATTTACCACCGCTGACTGGCTACCGCGGCCAATGAAGTTCACAACGTTTGCCGACCGGCTCGACGAGATCGAGGCCGAGTCGGGAGACCTAGAGACCATCCAGCAGGTTGCGGCCCTCTTGGCGGCTGCCGACGCGGAGCTTCCCGTCGTCGCTCGCTTCGTCCAAGGGCGAGTGTTTCCCGCGTGGTCGACGTCGACACTCGATATCGGCCCGTCGCTCTGTTATACCGCCATCGCACGGGCGGCTGGACCGAACGTGTCGACAGATGATATCGAATCCCAACTGGCCGACCGGGGGGAGATCGGCGCGGTTGCCGAAAGCTACGAGTTTGGCGACCAACAGGGGCTTGCGGCGTTCGGAAGCGGCGGGACCACCGGACTGACCATCACCGAGGTCGACGATGAACTCCGCGCGCTCGCTGCCACCGACGGGGCAGGTAGCCAAGATCAGAAGATCGACCGGCTGTTCGGGCTATTTCGCCAGTGTTCACCGCTGGAAGCTCGGTATCTCGCCCGACTCGTACTGGGAGAGATGCGGATCGGCGTCGGTGAAGGGGCTGTTCGGGACGCTATCAGCGAGGCGTTCGATCAGCCGCCGGAGGCAGTGAGTCGCGCCCTGCAGGTGACAAATGATTACGGCGAGGTGGCGGCTGTCGCCCGCGATGAGGGCCAAGCGGGACTCGATAGTCTCGATCTCGAACTCGGTCGACCGGTCCAATCGATGCTCGCCCAAGCCGGAACCGCCGCCGACGCACTCGATAGCTGGGGCGAGGCCGCCGCCGAAATCAAGTTTGATGGCGCGCGCGTCCAGATCCACGTCGAGGAAGGCGAGGAGCCGGACGGAATCGGCATGGTTTCGATCTATTCGCGGAATATGGACGACGTGACCGCGGCCCTGCCCGACATCGTCGACTTCGTCGAGCGAACCGTAACCGATCCCTGTATCATCGATGGCGAGGTGGTCGCGGTCGACGACACCGGCGACCCACTCCCGTTCCAGCACGTCCTCCGGCGGTTCCGCCGGAAACACGATATCGAACAGATGCGCGACGAAGTCGAACTTCGACTCGACGCTTTCGACTGTCTCCGCGTCGGTAGCCAGAGCCTACTTACAAAGACGCTTGGTGAGCGTCATCGCCATCTTGTAAATGTGCTCGGAGATAGTGATGCGGTTGCGGACCTCTTGCTGTCGGACAACCCCGACGAACTCGCGGCCTTCGAAGCCGACGCGCTCGAAGCGGGCCACGAAGGGATTATGCTTAAAAACCCTCAGTCGACCTACTCACCCGGCGACCGGGGCCAAAACTGGCTCAAGCGCAAACCCGACGTGGAGACGGTCGACCTCGTTGTCACGGGCGCGGAGTGGGGCGAAGGCAGACGAGCCAGTTTCCTCGGGACGTTTCTGCTCTCGGTTCGGGAACCTGAGACCGACAGCTACCGAACGATTGGCAAGGTCGCAACCGGGATTACTGACGAGAAACTGGCCGAACTGACTGACCTCTTGGAGCCGGAGATCCAGTCGGAGTCGGGACAGACCGTCGACATCCACCCCTCGGTCGTCTTCGAGGTGGGCTACGAGGAGATCCAGCCCTCGCCGACCTATTCGTCTGGCTATGCACTCCGGTTCCCGCGGTTCATCACAGTTCGAACCGACAAATCGCCAGCTGATGCCGAAACGGTCGAGCGTATCGAGCGACTCGCCGAAAGCCAGTAGGCGGTTCCTACTTCTTGGAAGGGTGTTGATCCGTCTGTTCGGTCTCCGAATCCGTCTCAGTAGCCACCAGTTTGACACGTGTCAGTTCGATTCGAAGCCCGCCCGTTTCGGAGTCCGCGAGTTCGATCTCCCAGCCGTGAGCCTCGGCGATCTGCTCAACGATAGAGAGTCCGAGTCCGGTCCCACCGCGCGTCGACGAGTAGCCACGCTCGAAGATCCGGTCGCGGTCGGCAGGGTCAATACCGGGGCCGTCATCGGCAACAAAGAAGCCATCCGCGAGTGCTCCGACGGTGATGGTCACTGTCGACCCGCCGTGTTCGACTGCATTGCGGAACAAGTTTTCTAGGAGTTGTGTGAGTCGGTTCCGGTCGGCAGTCACCAGCTGTTCGGTCTCGACCTGTAGCGTTGCCTCCTCGGTCGAGAGATACTGCCAACACTCGACGGCGAGCCGACCCACGTCGACGGTCTCGGTGTGATCGATCTCTTCGCCGGTCTTGGCCAGCGATAGCAGGTCGTCGATCAGCTGTTCCATTCGAACAATCGCTCGGCGGCTCCGCTCGAAATGGGCTTTCTCACCGGTTTCTTCGGCTAATTCGAGCGAACCGGAGATCACATTGAGTGGATTACGGAGATCGTGACTGACGATATCAGCGAACTCCACGAGCCGCTCGTTGTGCCGTTCTAACTCGCGTTCGGACTCTCGAATATCAGTCATGTCGACGATTGCACACACCACCCGCTCGACAGCGCCGTCCGGTGTCGTCAGTGGCGAGGCACTGATCGACAGCCACCGTGTCGTTCCATCGGAGAGCCTGATGCTGTGTTCGTAGTCGACGACTGGCTCGCCAGTCTGTAGCACGCGGGCAAACGGAAGCAGGTTGCTGGCAATCGGCTCGTCGTTTTCGTCGCGGATCTGCCAGTCAGGATCGTCGTACCGCCGGTCGCCAATATTCGACCGCGAGAGATCAAGCACTAGTTCGCCGTGTTTGTTCGCCCGAATAATTTGGCCGTCGGTATCGAGGAGTGCGATCCCGACCGGACTCGTTTCGAACAGCCGGTCGAGAAGTTGGCGTTCGGCCTCCAGTTCCTGTTCGCGGTGTTTTCGTGGCGTAATGTCGACGTAGTGTTCGATCCGACCGCCCTCGTAGGGACCGGTCGTGATTGGATAGCTCCGGTGTTCGAGCCAGCGGTCCTCACAGGCCGCAGTCGACCGGACGTGACACTCGAACTGTTCGACATAGCTGTTGTCGTCGTAGGTCGCCAGCACTTGCCGGGCGAACTCCTCGGGCTCGTCGAACCGGTGTTTGATCTCGTCGGTAATCAACTCACGTTTGTTCTGGCCGATGATCGCGGCTCGATCAACGCCGAAGTAGCTCTCGATGCTGTCGTTGAGCCAGACCACCGAGAAATCGGCATCCAAAACAAAGGTCCCGACCGACGAGATGTTCAGCACATCCTCAACGAGTGACCGGTAGTTAGCATCAGTTGCTGTGGAGTCTTGGCGTGCGGGGTCGAATCGTGACGCGCTAGCCCCAGCGACCGCGTTCCGAATGCGAGTGGCGACGAGAGCGGGATCTGTCTCGCTGTCCACGATATCATTCACACCCACGGCGAGTGCCTCATCGACAGTGGTCTCGGAGTCCGCACCGACAACGAGGACAAACGGCAGGCTCGGATCGGAGTCACGGAGCTCCGCCAGCAGATCAAGCCCGGTCGACGCGCCCAACCCTGCGTCACAGACAACACAGTCGACCGGAGCTGTCACAACGACTTCCATCGCCTCGCTCGCGGTGGCCACAGTGCGGACCGAAAGCCCCTCAGCTCCCCGTTCCAACTGTGGCGCGGTGGGGGCAGAAGACGTGGCTCCAGAAGCGACACGGAGTACAGAAATATCTCTACCCATGCTGTTTTATAGGTGATTTGAGAATATAACTATATTGATCAGAAACCTTGTTTATAATATGCTTACGTGCGTGAATAGTATGGCAAGACTGCAGAATAGCCAGCTACAAATCGGTTGCAGCCGCCAGATCACATATGACGGTTCGACACGACAACCTCACAGTCGACTGGCTCGGCTACGCGACCGCGCGGCTCGAATCGACCGCCGGAACAGTCGTCTACACCGATCCGGGGCGGTACGGCGTTCTCGATGGTCAGTATCCGAAAGACGGCCACCTTGTTGTCGTCACCCATAATCACCATTACGACTCTGACGGAATCAAACGCGTCGCCCGGCAGGATGCGACAGTTGTCATCTCCGAAGCCGTCGACGCCGACGACATCGACCGCGACGTAACACCGGTCGACGAACTCCCGTACGAAACGATTCGCTGTGGCCACAACGATCATCTGACGGTCGACCTCGAAACCGACGCCGGCACTCGGACGGTCGACATGTGGACGCTCCCGGCGTACAACCGGCCCGACGGTCCCTGTGCGGACGCCGATGGGAACGTGCCGCATCCCGAGGGGTCGGGCTGTGGCTTCCGACTCTCGATTGACGGAACGACCGTTTTCTGGCCCGGCGACACCGACGCGCTCGCTGGCTTCGCTGAACTCGATGTCTCGCTGTTTCTGGCCAACATCGGTGGCAGCGTCGTGATGGACCGCCATGCCGCCGCCGACCTCGCCGAGCGAATGGATCCGGATCTGGTGGTGCCGATCCACTACGATACCTTCGATCTGCTTGCGGCCGATGACGAAGCGTTTGCGGTCGACGTTGCCAGTCGGTCGGTGCCGGTCGCACTCGACCGGCCCGACTGAGCCGGTTAGTCACTGCCTACTGCCGCAACACGCAAGGTCGACGGCCAGAGAGGGAGGATATGAGCTGGCAGATCATGCCCACCTACGACTCCCTCGACGAGGCCCACGAGGAGTTCGAGTGGGAGTTACCGGACGACTACAATCCGGCACGAGACTGTCTGCGGAAACACGACCCTGACCGAACGGCACTGAGATACGAGCGTGTCGACGGCTCGGTGTCGACCCACACGTACGGTGATCTCAACGACAAATCGGACCGACTTGCCGCCGCGCTCGGGGAACTGGGAATCGAACCGGGCGACCGTGTTGCGGTCGTTGTTCCACAGAAGCCCGCGAATCCAGTTACGCATTTCGCAAACTGGAAACTCGGCGCGGTTTCGGTGCCACTGACGGTGTTGTTTGGTCCCGAAAGTCTCGAATACAGACTCGAAGACAGCGGTGCGAGCGTAGTCGTGGTCGACCCCACTGTTCGCGAAACAATCGACGAGATCCGAGACGACTGTCCGGATCTCGATCACGTGATCGAACTCGGCGAGGATGTTGCGGACGATGCCCACGCCTTTGAGGACCTTGTTTCCGCCCATGAGTCCGGGTTCGAGAGTTACGAGTCGACGCCCGAGACGTCGACGGCGATCATGTACACAAGCGGGAGCACGGGGCCGCCGAAGGGCGTCCTCCACAGCCACGCGCTGTGGCTCGGGCGGGCAGCGGCCGCCTACAACTACTTCGATCAAGGCCTCGATGGGGCGACGCTCTGGACGCCCGCCGACTGGGCGTGGGGGGCCGCACTCGGCGGGACGCTGTTGGCTGGGCTCCATCACGGCGCGACTGTTGTCGCGTGGCCACGCGAAGGGTTCGACCCCGAGGCCGTGTTCGACTTTCTGGATCGCCACGACGTGAGCCACTCGTTTATGCCGCCAACCGCACTCCGGATGTTGATGAGTGTCGACGATCCGGCCGACCGGTATGACCTCAGTTTAGAGGCGCTGGCAGCCGCAGGCGAACCCCTGACCCCGGAAATTCTGGAGTGGGCCGCCGAGAGTTTCAATGACGTTCCGGTCAACGAGTTTTACGGCCAGACCGAACTCAATCTCGTTGTCGGCAACAGTTCGACGTGGTTCCCGGCCCAGCCCGAGAGCATGGGCCAGCCGTTTCCGGGCTACGAGGTCCGGGTGGTCGACCCCGCCGATCCCGACCCCACCGAACCGCTGCCACGAGGCGAGGCTGGCGAACTCGCGATCAGAGCCGACGACCGGCGGGTCTTTTTCGACGAGTACTGGAAGCTTCCCGCAAAGACCGCCGCGAAACAGACCGGAGACGGCTGGTTTCTGACCGGCGATATCGTCCGCCGGGACGACGACGGCTATCTCTGGTTCGTCTCGCGGGCCGACGACGTGATTCTCACGAGTGGCTACCGTGTCGGGCCGATGGAGGTCGAGGGAGTCCTCCTCGGCCATTCGGCTGTCGAACAGGCTGGTGTCGTCGGTATTCCGGACGAAACTCGCGGCGAGGCGATCAAGGCGTTCGTCCAGCCTGCGACGGCTGGCGGTGGCTCAGCTGATCTTCGGGCGGAACTCAAGGCGCTCGTTTGCGACCAGCTCGCGGCCTACGAGTACCCCCGCGAGATCGAGTTCGTCGACTCGCTGCCGACGACCACGACGGGCAAGATCCAACGGCGTGAGCTGCGTGAGCACTCAGAGTAGTCCGACGCTCACTCGGGATACAGTTCGAGCGTCCGGCCGATCTCGTCGATCTGTCGACACTCCACGTCAGTGAGCTGTAGCTGCTGGGCGTCGAGGTTGGCTTCGAGATGGCGTCGGCTGCTCGATTTCGGAATCGCCACCACGTTTCGTTTCGCAAGCAGCCACGCAATGGAGACGGCTTCGGGTGTCGTCTCGTGGTCCTCGGCGATGTCGACGACAGTGTCGATCTCCCGGACGTGCCCACCTGCCAGCGGCGAGTAGGCGACGAGGTGGTAGTCGTGTTTACGGGCGTCGGCGAGCAGTTCCGGTGACCAAAAGAGCGGATGGCATTCGACTTGGTGGGCGGCGATGGGTACGGCAAGCTGTTGTCGTGCCTCTCTGAGTTGGTCGACGGTGAAGTTACTGAGGCCGACCGCGCCAATCGTCCCGGCGTCGTAGAGATCATCGAACGCCGAGAGCGTCGTCTCGGGAGTGTAGGTGTTGATCGGACGGTGGACGTACAGTAGGTCGATCCTGTCGAGACCGAGCCGATCCAGACTCTCGGTCGTCGTGGCGCTGACAGCTGCCGGATCGAGGCTGTCCGCCCAGACTTTCGTCGCCACGATCACCTCGGCGCGGTCGACGTTACTCGCGGCGAGCCCGTCGCCGACGACTTCCTCGTTGTCGTATATCTGTGCGGTATCGAGGTGTCGGTACCCCACTTCCAGTGCGGTTTCAATTGTCGACGGCGTCTCGATGCCCATGGTCCCCAAGCCGACCGGTGGTAGCTCCATACGGTGCGTTGATCGGTGACCGACAAGAACGCTACCGGTTCGGAACCGATAACCTAGTCTGAAAGTCTCGAAACCGACCGTTTCACACCTCATACTAAGCAAGTTGGCGTGGTAGCGTTGAGGACAATGCAACAGAACGACCCGACAGCACAGTCCGACGGTATCGACATCCGCGGACCCGATGACGGCCCGTCGGTCGTCTTCGTTCACGGAGCCGTATTCACACAGACGATGTGGGCACCACAGCGTGATGCACTCTCATCGGATCGGAAGGTGATCACGCTAGATCTCCCCGGGCATGGAACGCGATCCGACGAGGACTTCGAGTTCGATGTCGCACTTGATCTGCTCGACTCAGTCGTCGACGAACACGCGACCGATGAACTGCTCGTCGTCGGCCTCTCGCTCGGCGGCTATCTTGCGACCGAGTACGCCAGTCAGCATCCGGATCGCGTCGACGGCGTCGTCCTCTCGGGCTGTAGCGTCAATCCGGTCGACGGGATGGGACTGCTGACACGTGCTACGGGTGGCATCACTCGGCTGGCAACACGCAGCGACCGAGTCAACCGGTTCGTCGACAAAGCCGCGACCAACTGGGTTCGCAAACAGGATCTCTCCGAGGAGTACAAAGACGAAATCGTCGACTCGGGTTTCTATCCCAAACAGTTCGGCAACGCGGGGCCTGATCTCGCTGGGCGGGATTTCCGTGCCGCGCTGGCGACCTACCGCGGACCCTCGCTCATTCTCAACGGGGAACGTGACGTCGTGATGCGCCGCGGTGAGGGAGCCCACGCGGCGGCCGCCCAGCACTGTGAGATCGAGATCATCGAGAACGCAGGCCACGTCGCCAATCTCCCCCGACCAGCAGCTTACACTGACAAAATCCGTGAGTTCATGCGTCAAACCGTGCTTGCATAGCCGGTTCAGATAGCCACGACCCACGCCTTGTAGGTCGACTCGTAGCCATAGACCGTCTGAAACGCCTCGTCGATAAACATCGCCAGTCGGTTGGCGTCCGACCGCGCGGTGATCTCGGCGTGGGTGCCCTCGGCCTCCTCCGGACTCTCTAAGCTCTCGGCACGGAACTCCGGATACGAATCGAGCAGTCCCTTCAGGCGGTCGAGTTCGTCGTCGGTGCAGTCCATCGACACCGTCGTATCGCTGAACTGAATCCACGGCGTGAGTTCCTCGGTCGACTCCGGGGGCAGTTCGTCCGGCTCGATGGTGAGAAACTCGCTGTCCCGTTTCCGATGGGCGGTAATCGCCTCGGCGAACAGCTGTCGACGCTCGGTGTCGGTTGCGGCATCGAATCTGGTCATACTGCTTGGTAGGCAGTGGCTACTGAAAGAATGACTGCTTCACCTCGCCACAACGGGAGTTTGTGGAGTTCGGCGAGTGTTAGTCGGCGAGTACCGTCGACAGTCGAGCGTTTTCCTTGATTTTGATTCCACCTGCACCGACCGTCAGCGGAACAGGGTCCAGTGACTCGCCGGTTCCCAGATGGAGTGTTGGATGGAACGCGCCGCGCGTGCGAACTGCATCCCGCGTCTGCAAGACGAGTGTCATGCCTTCGGGGACTGAAAGCGTCTCGTTGTACTCGATGAGGTACACTCCCGCCGAAAGCTCCCACCAGCCGTAGTCGTCATCGGGATCACGCTTTTCGGTTTCGACTGGCTCCGTTTCGGCTTTGTCGAGTTCGCCGCCGCCGAAGTCGACGCGACCCGATTCGGTGACCCGTAAAATCGAATCAACGGTGAGATCCAGCCCACGGGACTCGGTTTGGGTCGGTTCGTAGACGAGGTCGTCGACGAATGCGGTAAGGTCCATAGTCGCTCTTTCGACAGGAGCTACAAAAAGTTCGGCTCCCAGTGTGCCTGTCCGTCGGATCACAGGAGTTTCTTCAAGCATTTAACCCCGGCCACAGAGGGATAGATATGAGCAAGCGAATTCTGCTGCTAGGTGCACCCGGTGCAGGGAAAGGAACCCAGAGCAAGCGGCTGGCCGAGGAGTACGGTATCGAACACATCACCACGGGCGACGCACTCCGTGCGAACAAGGACATGGAGACCGAGCACGGGACTCCGCGTGAGTATATGGACGCTGGCGACCTCGTTCCTGACGCAGTCGTCAACGAAATCGTCGACGCCGCACTCGCGGATGCAGACGGCTTCGTGCTCGATGGCTACCCACGCAACCTTTCGCAGGCCGAGTATCTCAGCGAGCAGACTGATCTGACTGCGGCACTCTTCCTCGATGTCGGCGAGGACGAACTGATCCGCCGACTGACCGGTCGACGGATGGATCCCGAGACGGGCGACATCTATCACACCGAGTTCAACATGCCCGACGACGAGGAGATCGAGGCGCGACTCGTCCAGCGAGACGACGACACCGAGGAGGTTGTCAAAGACCGCCTCGAAACCTACTACGACAACACTGAACCCGTGATCGACCACTACCGCGAGCAGGGTGCTCTCGTCGAAGTCGACGGCGAGGCCCATCCCGACGAAGTCTTCGAGCGCATCACAGACGTCGTTGAATCGGAAGCCTAACGGCTCGAAACAGTCACGTCGACGGTGACTGTCGCAGCGAGTGAACAGACACCGAGAGTACAACCTTCTTAACCGGTGGATACCAACCGACTGGTAATGAGTAGGATCGAACGCAAGGTCCGGTCGATGGTCAACGCCGACCACGAGATGGAGTCGGCGATCCAGACCGTCCTCGACAGCGCCACCGACAACGAGGTTCAGTGGGTCGACGTGCGTGACTCGATTACCAGCGGCCAGTGGGGTCGACTGATCGAAAAAGGGATTCTCGTCGACGGCGAGGCGGGGTTCCGGATCGAGGAGCCGGACGCAATTCGTGCGGGACTCGAAGAGAAAAGCGACGACACCGACGAGATCGAAGGCTCGACGTGGTCGAAATGGGACAAAGGTGCGGCTGGCATCACGGTCCTGATGTTCGCCGGCTACGCGTGGGCACCGGCCCGCGAGTTCGTTGGGAACGCGGTCGACGTCCTTCTCGGCCCGGTGCTCAACGTCCTGCCGTTCTACGTCGTCGTGATGATCATCGCGGTCGCAACAGGACTGTACTCGACGCTGTTGCGTGTCGCGCTGATGGACATGGACAAGATGGGCGCGTACAAAGCCCAGATGGAGGAGGTCAAGGAACGACGGAACGCGGCCAAAGAACGCGGCGACGATGAGGCGCTCGAAGAGATCCAGGAGGAACAGATGGAGATGATGGGCGACCAGCTCGGCATGTTCAAAGAGCAGTTCCGGCCGATGGTGTGGATCATGTTCCTCACGATCCCGGCGTTCCTCTGGATGTACTGGGTCGTCGGCTACCGCGGCTCGGAAGCCCAGTACGAGTTGGCGAATCTCGTGATTCCGTTTGCGGGTGACGTCACCTGGACGACCGGGATCGTCGGCCCGATCCAGGTCTGGATTGTCTGGTACTTCCTCTGCTCGATGGCCTTTACCCAGATCATCCAGAAAGGACTCAACATCAGTATGTCGCCCTCGGCGGACTGATCGCCGCACTGCTTTTGCTGTCGGATTTCTATATATTCGCGATCCAAGCGTAGCAGCGTCGACCGCTGTATACATACAACTCCAGTTAGAGATCGAGACCGCGAATCGAGACGCCGTCGCCGTCTTCAACGTGACCGATCACACGACCATCGGTCGACTCCGCGAGCGATTCGGCCTCGTCTGCGTCGGGCACTGCAGCAACAAATCCGGTTCCCATATTAAATGTCGTGTGCATCTCGGCATCGGAGACGTTACCCTCCGATTGGACGAACTCGAAGACCGGCTGTGCGTCGAAGGGAGTGTCGACAACATACTGATTGTCGCCCAGTCGACCGAGGTTCGTCCAACCGCCGCCGGTGATGTGAGCCGCACCGCGCACACCGGCCTCGCGCATCGGATCAAGCAGGTGGGTGTAGATTCGGGTCGGCTCCAGCAATGCTTCGCCAATCGTCTCGTACCCCTCGTGGGGGAACGAGTCGGTGTACGAGTAGTTCTTTGTCGCGGCAGTTCGGGCCAGTGTGAGTCCGTTCGAGTGAATGCCCGACGACTCCCAGCCCACGAGGGTATCGCCCGGTTCGGCATCCCCATCGAACAGGGCGTCTTTGGCCGCGAGTCCGGCACAGGCACCAGCGAGATCCAGTCCCTTGATTACCTCGGGCATCACGGCAGTTTCACCCCCGATGAGTTCGATATCAGACTCCTCGGCACCTGCTGAAAGGCCTTGACCCACCTGTTCGGCGAAGTTCTCGTCGGGTTCGTCAATCGCAAGATAGTCGACGAACGCAACTGGGCGAACCCCCGCCGCGACCAGATCGTTGACGTTCATCGCGATGCAGTCGATGCCAATCGTCGAGTAATCCGAGAGCGCCTCGGCGACCAGGAGTTTGGTGCCGACGCCATCGGTAGCAAGTGCGAGATAGCGGTCGCCGATGTCAAGCAAGCCGGCAAAATCTCCCTCGCTGTCGCCGGTCGCGCCGATGAGCGCGGCGGTGGCGGCCTCGCTGGCCTCGATGTCGACGCCCGACTCCGCATAGGTGAGTTCTTCCTCGTCAGCTGGTCCGTCGTCGTCAGTCATGTCTCAAGGGGGGTGGAGTGAACACAAAAACACGGTGATTCGGCCGTCGACGGTTCGGTGAGTGCCACAGCAACGAAAACAGCCAGCCATCCCAGCTTAGCCGAGTGGAACTTCGATCAGCGAGAGGCTGTCGCTTGGAACCTGTGCTTCAAGGAGCCCTGCGAGGTCGTTCCAGTCGTCGGGTCGGTAGGCGTCGACGCCGAAGCTCTCGGCAAACGCGACGAAGTCGGGGTTCGTGAGTTCAGTGCCGAACGCCTCACCGCGGTGGTCGGCCTGTTTGGCCGATATGAGTCCGTAATCGTCGTCGACGAACACAATCACGGTAAACCCACAGTCGAGCCGTGTGGCGGTCTCCAGTTCGGCGGCGTTCATCAGAAAGCCGCCGTCGCCATTGGCGACGACGACGTTGTCGTCGACTGCGAGATCGGCCGCCACGCCACCCGGCAGGGCGATTCCCATGCTCGCCAGTCCGTTGGAAATGAGACAGGTGTTGGGCTCGTAGGTCGGGAACTGCCGGGCAATAGTTAGTTTGTGACTACCAACGTCGGATATCAGTACATCGGAGTCAGCCATCGCCGACCGGAGTAGTGAGACGGTCCCTGCGACAGTAAACGGCTGGCTGTCGTGGTGCGCCACTGCATCGGCGTGGATGGTCTCGTGAGCATCCGAACACCACGTGTGTGCGGGGGTGTCAAGCGCGGCGTCGATGTGTTCGAGTCCGACACCGATGTCGGAGATGAGTTCGACAGTCGGATTGTAGTGGGCATACACCTCGGCCGGCTCGTGGTCCAGATGGAGAATCGTTTTGTCTTGGTCGGGGTTCCACTTTTCGGGGTCGTGTTCGGCGATATCGTAGCCGACTGCCAAGACGACATCGGCGTCCGACACGGCATCGGCCGCCTCACTGTTCGGTCCCGAATCGAGCGTGAACAGTGACTGCTCGCTGCGGTCCGAGACTGCGCCTTTGCCCATATAGGTCGCTACGACCGGAATGTTGGTTCGTTCGACGAGTGTTCGGAGCTGTGTGGCCGCATCGGTCCGAACCGCACCGTTGCCAGCAAGCACGAGTGGCGTTTCGGCCTCCGCAAGCCGGTCGGCGATGCGGTCGACCGAGACCGGGTCCGGATTCGGTCGACGAACTCGGTCCCGCACGGGCAGCGGCTCACCACTCACCGTCTCGCCCATGATATCTTCGGGGAGTTCGATCTGGGTCGCCCCCGGTTTCTCGTAGGTCGACAGTTTGAACGCCTTCCGAACCGATTCGGCAATGATTCGACTGTCGTCGATCTGGGTGTTCCATTTGACAACCGAATCGAAGATATCCGGGATGTCAAGCGCCTGATGGCTCTCCTGATGGAGCCGTTCGAGCCCGCCCTGACCGGTGAGTGCGACCAGCGGTGCCTTGTCGAGGTGGGCGTCAGCCACCCCGGTCAGGAGGTTCGTTGCTCCCGGACCGAGCGTTCCCAAACAGACACCCGCATCGCCAGTGAGTCGACCATGCACGTCGGCCATGAACGCCGCACCCTGTTCGTGACGCGTCGGAATGAACTCGATGTCTGACTCCCGGATCGCAAACAGAATATCCTCCAACTCCTCGCCCGGAATCCCGAAGACGTACTCGACGCCCTCGGCTTCCAGACAGTCGACCAGTAGCTCTGCACCGGTCTGGTCCGATTCACTCATTATTCGACTCCGGCGTACGAATCGTCGCTCGTGTCATCCTCGCCGAGGCCATGCTGGACCCAGATCGTCTTTGCGTTGACGAACTCCCGAATCCCGTGTCGACTGAGTTCGCGGCCGTAGCCGGAGTTTTTGACGCCGCCGAACGGCAGGCGGGGATCGGATTTGACGAGTTCGTTGACGAAACAGAGCCCGGCCTCGAACTGGCGGGCAAACACCTCGCCGCGGTCGAGGTCGCTCGTCCAGACACTTGCACCGAGGCCGAAGTCGGTGTCGTTGGCGACGTCGATAGCTTCGGTCTCATCGCTGACACGGATCACGCTCGCAACGGGGCCAAACGTTTCCTCGGTTGCGGCCGCCGAATCCCGCGGCACCTCGGTGAGGACCGTTGGCTGATAGTATGCGCCTTCGCCGTCGACCGCCTCGCCGCCCGTGAGCAGTTCGGCTCCTGCTTCGAGGGTGCGGTCGATCTGATCGTCGAGATCGTCTCGCAGATCCGGGCGCGCCATCGGGCCGATATCGGTGTCTTCGTCGGTTGGATCGCCGACGGTGAGCGCCTCGACCTCGTCGACGAAGGCCTCCACAAAATCGTCGTAGATGGCATCGTGGACGATAAATCGCTTGGCGGCGATACAGGACTGGCCCGTGTTCTGGAGTCGGGCGAACGCCCCGCGTTTGGCAGTGGCTTCGATTGGCGCGTCATCGAGCACGACGAAGGGGTCGCTCCCGCCGAGTTCCAGCACCGAGGGTTTGAGCTGCTGGCCCGCCCGCTGCCCGACTGCACGGCCAGCCCCCTCGCTACCGGTGAGGGTAACGCCAGCTACTCGGTCGTCAGAGATGATGTCGTCGACCTCCGACGAGGAGATCAGGAGCGTTTGAAAGACGCCCTCCGGCATCCCGGCGTCCTGCAAGACCTCTTCGATGGCCAGCGCACAGCCGGGCACGTTCGAGGCGTGTTTCAGGAGGCCGACGTTCCCGGCTGCGAGGTTAGGGGCAATAAATCGGAACGCTTGCCAGAAGGGGAAGTTCCACGGCATGATCGCGAGGATCGGGCCGAGTGGGTCGTAGCTGACGAGCGTGCGAGCATCCGAATCGCTCTCGATGAGTTCGTCTTGGAGCTGCTCGGCGGCTGTTTCGGCGTAATACTCACAGACCCACGCGCATTTGCGAACCTCGGCTCGGGCCTGTTCGATGGGTTTGCCCATCTCGTGGGTCATCAACTCGGCATACTCGTCGACGCGCTCCTCAAGCAGCTGGGCAGTCTTCTCTAAGAGGGTCTGTCGGTGGGCCATCGATTGGCTGCGCCAGTCGACGAACGCCGACTGGGCAGTTCCGAGAGCGGTGTCGATATCATCGGCATCATGCGTCTCGTAGCTGTCGAGCCGCTGGCCGGTCGCGGGGTTGATACTCTCCATAGGACCGAGTCGCGCTCCGGCGTCAAATGTCTCGGCACCGTCGTTAAATCCGGAAACTAAGGCCGAGCGTCAGTACCGAACCAATGGTCAACAGCACGCTCAGCAGGAACGTTCCGAGCCAGACGGGTTTGCTCCAACCGATGACGGTTTTGCCATCGAGTGGACCGAAGGGCACGAGATTGAATGCGGCCAAAAAGAGGTTGATGATGATCCCGAACCGGCCGAGCGTGCCCAGCAGGTCGACGCCAACTGTGACTCCTGCGAAATAGACAGGGACGAAGACAGCCGCTAGAATCAGGTTCGTCACCGGGCCGGCGATGGCGATGTGGCCGTGCTGTTTTTCAGTGAGATATCCCTGATGGTGGACCGCACCCGGCGCGGCGAAAATGAAGCCAAGCAGCGCGCTCATGATCGCCAAAAACAGCATACTGTAGTCGGCCCGAAACTCCGCGATCTGGTCGTATCTAACCGCGACGACCTTGTGGGCGACCTCGTGGAGCAGGAAGGCAACTCCAGCGGTTAGCAGGCTCACGACAAGCAGAATAACCAGTGGAAGTCCGACCAATGCTGCGGTCTGTGGGCCGCCGCCAGCGAAGAAGATGGCAAACGCGACACCCAAAGCGAGCCACGCGACAAGCAAGTCACGGACCTCAGTTGGGCTGAACTCGTAGCCAGCAATCCGGTAGCCGAGGCTCATCTGAGTGTGCTCCAGATGAGTTCGGCGCTGTTTCGCGCCCCGTCGAGCATCAGCCGTGAGATCCCCTCGACGCCACCCAACTCGGTCCCGAACTGCGGGAGGATGTAGCTCACAAAGAGGATGCTGGCGATAATCGAGCCAACGTTGGTCAGCGCGACGACCATGATGAGTTTGAACATCGGGACTTCGAACATCTCCGAGACGATTTCACCGATTGGTTTCGACTCGTCCGACAGCAGGCTGTTGAGTGTCGAAATGTCGCCGATGTTCACCGAGAGATGCCGGAGTTCGACGTAGCCGGTGAACCACCCCGGCGCGAGGGCGGGATTGATCGAGGTCATCCACGCCACTGCGCCGCCGACGCCAGCCGACGACCAGCGTGCGCCAGCCAGCTTTGCGAACCCGGCTGCGAAGATCCCATTAATGAGGAACCACGCGCCGAACAGCCGGAGCAGGAAGCCGTCCTGAACGCCTGCCATCGCCAGCAGGATGAAGAAGGCGACAAAGCCGACCGAGAGGGCGATTCCGATCAGCTTGCCCCACGGCAGTCGACTGCCTTTCTCTTCGCCAACGAGCGAATCCATCGGCGGCAGCGTCGAGGGGTTGGCGAGATAGTCCTCGATTCCCTCGCGGTGGCCAGCGCCGACGACCGCCAGCACGTCGTAGCCAGCCTGTCGGAGGCCGACCAATTTGTGAGCAATATAGGCGTCCCGTTCGTCGATGAGTGCCTCCGCGCCGCCGGGGCTGAACTGCCGGAACTCCTCCATCATCACGGTGACGACGTCGGCGTCGGTCAGATCTTCGATATCCATTTCGTCCATGCCGCCCGCTTCGGGTTGGGTCGACCCTCGCAGCCCGATAATCGCGGCTGCGACGAGACCGAATAGCAGCCCGCCAACGAGACCGAGCGCGAGACTGCCGACGATGGTGATCGTAAACCCACCCAGATAGGTGCCGAACAGGCCATCAGCGAAGCCGAAGGCTGCCGCAACGAGTCCAATCGCGCCACCGCTGCCGAGGGCGGCCGCGAACCGCTGGTCGCCGCCGAGGGTGAGGCCAGCGATCTGGTCGACGACGAGCGTCGTTCCCAGCCCAAGAATCGCGGCACTGGCCGCTCGGAGATAGATCGCGTCGGTGATGCCGAGCGTACCGCCGAACAGTGCGAGTACAGGGCCGGCCAGCAGGCCGACGATCAGCCCAACCATAATACCGACAACGCGGCTATCAGTGACGCCGAAGGCGAGGCCGCCGACCATCCGCAGCTTTTCGGTGATCGTCATCCGCGCCCAGAACCGCTGGATTGTTTCTTGGATGTCGCGGTCGACCAGCGCAACGTCGATTCCGTGCTCCTCGGCGGTGTCGATGGCGGCCATCATATCTGCGCCCGGCTTCACGTCGAACTGGTCGCCGAGTCGGGTCTGGACGTACGACAGCATCCAGTAGGCGAGAAACTGGAAGACGGTGTTGCCTTTGAGGAGGTCGCTGGCGTCGAGATCCTCCGGCTCTTCGCCTTGGAGCTGTCTGTACCGTCCTTCGTCGAGTTCGACCGCCACGATGTCGGGGCGATCCTCGGCGATCCGTGTTTCGACCTCTTGGACGCTGGCCTCCGAGACGTGGGCGGTCCCGACAACACTCACTCGCCCCTCGCCGGACGCGCCGGGCGGTGGTGATCGGTCCGCAGGTTCGCTCATTGGCCGGATTACTTCGTCTTCGGCTTTACCTTTGGCGGTGTTGGTGTTTCACGGATCGGTGGGTGCGGGAACAGTTATTCATAGCCGTCTCCCCAAGGGACTGTATGGCACACTCCGCGGAGGTTACTGGGATCGGCATGGGCGTCGGACCCGATGGCGCGAACGTCCCGGCAGTCATTCTCTCGGCCCGCGAGGAGTATCTCCCTATCTTCGTGACCGCAGACCAAGCCCAATCGATCCGCTTGGCGCTCTCCGGCGAACCGTTCGAACGACCACTGACTCACGATCTGCTCGTCGACATGGTCACCGAGTTCGGTGGTGCAATCGACTCCGTTCGAATCGACGATTTAGCCGACGGTACCTTCTACGGCAAAATCGACGCCGAACGCTACGACGACGGCGAACCCGAACGGTTCGTCTTCGACGCCCGACCGAGCGACGCCATCGCGCTGGCGGTCCGCGTCGAGTGTCCGATCACCGTCTCCGACGAGATCATGGATGCCGCGGGCCGCTCGCCCGACGAGGTCGACATCGGCGAGATCGAGGGCGACCGACCGGTCAGTTCTGACGACCCCTTTTCCGAAGAGTACGACGAGTAGGCAGTCCCTACTCGCTTACACAGCCCGTTGTCGACCGAGATTGCTACACGTCAGTACCAGTAGCATTGTGTACCAGTAGTCACCACCTACTGTCAGATAGTGGCAAGAAGACGACAGTAACCGACGGCTTTCTCCCATCGGCGGCCACAGGGAGGGTATGGACGAAACAGCGACCCTCATCGACTCGTATACCGAGATGACCGAACTTCTGTTGCCGAACGATACCAACACGCTCGGTCGGGCCCTCGGTGGGGCCGTGTTACACTGGATGGATATCTGTGGGGCGATTGCCGCCATGCGGTTTTCCAACCGGGAGTGTGTGACTGCCTCAATGGATCACGTCGACTTCATCAGCCCCATCGATATCGGCGAGGTGGTCGTCGTTGAGGGGTACGTGTTCAGCGTGGGCCAGAGTAGCATCGAGGTCAAAGTCGACGTCCGGGCCGAAAACCCCGTCGAGGGCGACCAGCGACCGACAACCAGTTCCTACTTCACGTTCGTTGCGCTCGATGACGACGGCGTCCCGACCGAGGTGCCGTCGCTTGACTGTCCGAGCGAGGCCGAACAGGCGCTTCGAGACGAGGCAATCGATGGGCGGAGACAGCAGTTGGAGGAGCTTGTCGACCGACTGGAATCGTAACCGGCCGACTAGGGTCGTAGGGGGGGTGTTTACTTTTATGTGTGTTCTGGCCCAAAGGTCAACCGTACGATGACCTTCGAACTTACGTGGCACGGCCACTCCACATGGCACGTCGCTGTCGACGACACGACATTTCTTATCGACCCGTTTTTCGACAACCCACACACCGATCTGGATCCGAGCGATGTCGAGACGCCCGACTACCTGCTTTTGACCCACGGTCACGCCGACCACATCGCTCACGCCGACGAGTTCACCGACGCGACACTGGTCGCCACACCGGAAATCGTGAGCTACGCAAGCGCCGAACTCGGCTTCGAGGACGCCATCGGGATGAACCTCGGCGGCACCGTCGACTGTGACGACGCCTTCGTTTCGATGGTCCGCGCGGACCACACCAACGGGATCAACACCGGACACGAGTACGAAGGCGGGATGCCGGCTGGCTTTGTCATCGGCGACACCAAGCCGACACAGGTCGAAGACGCGGAGTCGACCACCTTCTACCACGCGGGCGACACCAGCCTGATGAGCGAGATGAAAGACGTGATCGGTCCGTATCTCGAACCCGACGCCGCCGCAGTGCCGATTGGTGACCATTTCACGATGGGTCCGTGGCAGGCCGCCATCGCCGTCGACTGGCTCGACGTCGACCACGCCTTCCCGATGCATTACGGCACGTTCCCGCCAATCGATGTCGACCCCGACGACTGGGTGCGTGAGGTGGAGTCGACCGGCACGCCAGCCGAGCCGCACGTGCTTGCGGCCGACGAACCGTTCGACCTGTAGCGACGAGGCTGGGTGCTGGCAGGGCTGACTCCAACACCCCGAAAACGATGCCAGTTTGTCAGAGATTGTGTTAATTGTTAATAAAAATAATAAAATATCGGATCGATCCTGCCGTCATTGAACAAGCTTTAGGGTACTTGCTGGAGTTGTCTAACCTGCAATGACCGATATCGAAACGACGACAGTCAGCGAAGAGGGCTACGCAACCACGAGTCAGGTCGGCGACTTCGAACTCTCCATCGACGCCACCGACGAGACGGGTCCCAACCCCAACGCCGTGCTCGTCGCGGACTACGCCTCCTGTTTCCTCCCCGCGTTCCGCGTCGGCGGCAGCAAGGAAGGACACGACGACCTCGGCACGCTCCAGATCGACGCCGAGGCCGACATCGACGACAACGACGATCTGTCGGCGATCCGGTTTGCCATCCACGTCGAGGCCGACCTCTCCGACGAGGAACTCGACGCCATTGTCGACCGAGCCGAGGGCATCTGTCACGTCCACGCCGCGCTCAAAGAGGAACTCCACGCCGAGATCAGCGTTCACGGCAACGCGTTCTAAGGGTCGACGCAGTTCTTTTCCGACACAGTTCACTCCCCCAGTCGAGCGACACTGTTGGCACTCGACAGGGACTGATTATTTAAAAAGAGAACACCGATCACTGCCGAGTGCGGTAGTAGCTCCGGTACGTCATCGCCTGCCCATCGATAATGACGACATCACGACCTTCCGGGTCGGGGCTGGCTTCTCGTGGCGGTTCGTCGCCGAAGACGTACGGTGAGTCTCTCGGTTCCATACAGTCCCGTTACCCGCAGTGAATATAAGTCTTTGTCAGACATTACCACACATGGTGTGAACCATCCTCGTTCTCCGCGAGCATTTAAATAGACACCGTCTAACGAACTCGTTCAGTCGACGCGTCCGTCGAGCACAGCCTCCATCCCGGCCAGCGAGTCGAGAACGTAGTCCGGATTGATCGGCGACTCGGCGAGCGTTTGGTCGTCAGTGACGCCGGTGCGGACCAACACGGTGGTCATTCCGGCCTCGCTGCCGAGTTTGATGTCGGTGTCGAGGCGGTCACCGACCACGAGACAGTCCTCGGCCGGGAGATCGAGGTAGTCCAGAACGGTCTGGCGGGCGAACTCGGAGGGTTTGCCGCAGACGACGTCGACTTCCTTCCCGGTGACACCTTCGACGGCGTGGAGCATCGCGCCGGTGCCGGGAATGTTCGGGCCGTTTTGCGGAATTACCATGTCGGGATCAGTGCCGATGAACGGGATCGGCTCGTCGAGGGCGACAATAGCATCACACAGCGAGTCGTAGTCGAACTCCCGGTCCATCGAGACCACGACCGCATCGGCGGCCGCGGGGTCTTCGGTAAGAGTGAGATCCGCCGCCAGCAGCTGTCTGTCGACGCCGGGATCGGCGATCACGAACAGCCGGTCGGCGCTGTGTTCGGCCGCGAGATACTCAGTGGTGATCGTTCCCGCGGTGAACACCTCCTCGGCGTCGACATCGAACCCCGCCTTTGCGAACCGCGCCTCGTAGGCCGAGGGGAGCTTGGTGGGGTTGTTCGACAGAAAGACACGTTTGAGACCGGCCGCTTCGACGGCAGCCAATCCCTCGCTGGCTCCCGGTATGGGGTCGTTTCCTCGGACGACAGTCCCGTCGACATCCAGAACAATCCCGCGGTATGACATACGTCGACGTTGTGGGTAGCGAAAGTCAATCCCATGGTTTCGTCGGTATGGAGTCGGATGTCAGTGGTGAGATGATTCACGAGAACGGAAAGACACAATGTGGAGGCCACCAAACAGTGAGTTACTGTGACGACTACTCAGTTGACGCTCATTCAGATCGACAACTACGGGCCGTGGACGGTGACCCCCGAGCCGCGACGCGAGATGGACCTCCAGACGCTCCAATCGCGGCTGTTTGCGGATATCGCCCAGTTTATCGGGAGTCGCGGTGGCTACGTTTTCTATACCCGATTCGATAACATGATCGCGGTCACAAACGGGATCGACCGCGCGGCCCACGCCACCTTACAGGAGAGCGTCGGCAACCGCTATCCGGTAACGATCAGCCTCGGCGTCGACGTCGCCGAGACGCCGGCGGCGGCTCTCGACGGCGCAACTGAGCGACTCCAAGATGCCGGGAGTGCCCAGGACAAAAGCCGGACGGAAGTGCTGGCCGGCACGTTTCTCGATCCGGCCACAACCGGCTCCGAACCGGTGCATATCGCCCATTTCGATGTCAACGATGCGACGGGCAAATACACCGACCAACTCAACGAGTTCGACTCGTTCATTCACATCGAGCGGAGCTACGCCTCGCTGATGGAGTATATGCGGACCGCCCACGGCGGGCTGTCGTTTTTCGTCGGCGGCGACAACATCATCGCGGTCTGTCCGGAGCTGTCGACCGACGCCTATCAGGACGCCCTCGACCACGTCGAGAGCGATGTGGGCGTCGACCTGAAAGTCGGCATCGGGCGGGGACAAACCGCCCACGAGGCCGGGATCGCCGCCAAACACGCCCTCGAAGACTGCCGCTACGAGGGAACGACCGTCGAGTTCGCACAGCCATCCGTCCCTGCCAGCGACGACTGACGGGACCCGAATTCCACCTCAATCTCTCCACATGACTCGTCGATCACTCTACTTCGTCGCGCCCGGCGACGTCGACATCCGCGAAGAGCCGATTCCCCAACCCGCCGCTGACCAACTCCGCGTTCGGACACAGCTCTCGGCGATCAGTCCGGGTACCGAACTGCTGGTCTACAACGGCAACGTGCCCGAGGATCTGGCCGCCGACATGAATCTCGACTCGCTTTCGGGCTCGCTCTCGTATCCACTTCAGTACGGCTATGCCGCGGTCGGCGTGGTCGAGGCAGTCGGCGAGAACGTCGACCCCGACTGGGAGGGCCGCCGCGTGTTTGCGTTCCACCCCCACGAGAGCCACTTCTGTGCGACCGTCGACGAACTCTACCCCGTTCCGGACGGCATCTCCTCGGCGGAGGCGACCCTCCTGCCGACCGTCGAGACGGCGATCACGCTGGTCCACGACGGCGAACCGAAGCTCGGCGAGCGGGCAGTCGTCTTCGGCCAAGGATTGGTCGGACTCGTCACGACGGCGTTGCTGGGGGAGTTCCCGCTTTCGGATCTCGTGACCGTCGACTACAGTGCCGACCGCCGGGAGTGGTCCCGACGACTAGGGGCGACCGCGAGCGTTCGCCCCGATGAACTCGGCGAGGTGCTACGGCTTCCCGGCGACGAGGAGGCGTCGACCGAGTCAGTCACAACAGCCCAGCCGCCGGGCACTGATCTCACCTACGAACTGTCTGGGAACCCAGAGGCGCTGGATACGGCGGTTTCAGTCACCGGTTACGATGGGCGGATCATTATCGGCTCGTGGTACGGAACGAAAACGACCGAACTCGATCTCGGCGGCCGGTTCCATCGGAGTAGGATCTCCCTAACCAGCAGTCAAGTCAGCACCATCAACCCCCCACTGCGTGGCCGCTGGGATCGCGGTCGACGGATGGCGTTGGCATGGGAGAGGCTTGCCGATCTCGACCTCGGCGAACTGCTCACCGACCGCTACCGAATCGACGACGCCGACGCAGCCTATGAGACGCTTGCGGGGGGTGCCGACGAGATGCTGGGGACACTCTTTAGCTACGAGGGGCCGTTGTAGCCAGCATGTACACGGTGTCGGTTCGTCGACCGTTTATCGCCCAGCATTTTCTGACCGTGCCGAATCCCGGTCCCGAAGGCGAGTTGCACTCCCATCAGTTCACTGCCGTCGTGGAGTTCGAGGGCAAGACGCTCACCGAGTATGGCTATCTGGTCGACATCGACGCGATCAACGCCGCCATGGACGACGTCATCGCCCAGTATGCGGAGACGACACTCAACGACCAGCCAGCCTTCGAGGGACTGAATCCGAGTGTCGAACACTTTTCACGGATTTTCTGTGAAGGGATCGTCGAGACTGCGACCCCAACAAACCCAGATCGCATACGAGTCCGGCTCTGGGAGGACGACGAGGCGTCCGCCAGCTATGAACAGCCGCTGTCCAGTTCATGAAGGGTCGACAGCGGGCAGCGCTCTCTGTGTGCCTCCTCGTTGGCCTCTGGACTGTCATCTCGTGGATCGGCGTCTACCGGCTCCGATTGGTGGTCAGCAAACTGCTGGCGTCAGTACCGGACCGACTCATGCCACGCCATTTCAGCGTCCTCCCGCCGCCCGGGCCTGAGTACGTCGGCGTTTGGGACGTCGACCCAGCCGACGCACGCAACAAACTCCGCTCGGAGTTCGGCTTTCGGCGGTTACTCCGCGCCTACTTTCACTGCTACAGCCGTGACGGACAGCCCGTCCACGAAGTCGGTAGCTACGTCTACCGTGAGGAGTTCACCAGCGACAAACAGCTTCATGTGCGGTTGTTTCCGACCTCGGATGGGCGGACTGAACTCTGGTGTCACTGGGAAGTAAACCCAAATGTTTCGCCGATTGCCCACCTCAGACGAACCGGCTACGATCCACGCGAAGGCGAGCGTCGACTCCGAATACTGCTGGCCGACGAACCGCTCTCGACGCCCGATGAGAGTGACTGTCCACTGGTAGCCGACGCCTAATCCGCTTGTAATTGGGCGAGGACGTCGAGATGATGCGCGACCAACGTCAGGTCGCCGCGTTGGAGTTGCTCGGTTCGTGTCTCGATCCACTCAGTTCGCGTCCTCGGCGAAAGCACCTCCGGCGGATAGTCTGTCAAGGCGTTGTCGATTGTCGCAAGTAGATGTCGGAGGACGGTCGACTCGGCGGCCGGATACGCACCGTCGACGGGGCGGATCACCCAGTCGGAGCCACCAGCGTCGAGAACCCGATACCCAGCTGCCGGCAGTGCAGTTACCAGCTGTTGGCCCGCCCGACTGCTTCCGGGTTGCTCCCGAACTTCATCCATATGCCGGTGATACAGTCGTTCGATTTTCCCATCGAAGGGGTCAACCGGGGTAAACGAGGTCCGACCATTGAACGTAATTGGTGCGTAGAGTAGCCCACCGTCGTTGAGAACCCCTTTTAAATCCTGAAGCGTGGGGTCGAGGTCGACGAGGTCGAGCACGGCCGATGCGATGACCGCGTCAGCCTCGTCGGTGATCGAAAACCCGTCGTCGACCTCGAAGCTGAGTTCGAGCCGCTGGTCGGTCCCGCCTTCCTGCCGGGAGGCGATAAGCCCATCCGTGGTCCGGTCGACCGCATAGCCAGCCGCGATCAGTTGCTCGGGGAGCTGTTGGCGGGCGGTGTCGATAGTATCGGCATCGATGTCGACCGCGCGGTAGGAGACCGTCGGCGGGAGGGCGTTCCACTCGGCGAGTCGAGCGATCATCGAACCGGTTCCTGCGCCGATTTCGACAATGCGGACGAGATCGCTCCCCGAGCAGGCCCCGAGTTCGGAGACGAACCGCTCGAACACCGCGCTGTTCAGTGCCCGGTCCTCGACAGTCCGTTTCGCGGTGAGGAACTCCGCGAAGGAGGTCACGATTTCCCACCTCGGTGGGATTTTGTCCCATGGATCCCGGTTGACGCGCGGGCCGTCGACACGCGTTTCAACAGCGCCCTGACTTCGCCCAGCGTCTCATCCCAACCCGGATGGGCTGCGGCGGTGTCGAGAGCCGCCACACCGAGATCCGTGAGTCGATCTCTGTCCGCTGCAAGGTCGGCAAGCAGAGCGGCGATCCGCTCTGTATCGCCGGGGTCGACGAGGAACCCGTTGTCGCCATCCGCGATGAACTCTCCAGCCCCGCCGTTGGAGCTCCCAATCGGGACGACGCCGTACTCCATGGCTTCGAGATACACCATCCCGAAGCCCTCGTACCGCGAGGGCACACAGAGCACGTGGCTGGCTTCGAGGATCGCCGTCAGCGCCGACTCCGGAACCTCACCCGTAAACTCGACGCTGTCAGCGATACCCAGCTCCGTGGCTTTGTCGACGGCCCGGCTGGCGGAGGCTGGATTCGCCTCGTGGCTCCCGACGACCGTCAACTGCCAGTCGGTCATCCCGTGGCGGTTCACCGCGCGGTCGACGGCCGACAGGAGCGTGATGAGGCCCTTCCGAGGGACGAGATTCCCGACGAAGGTGATCCGAAGCGGTCCCTCGGCGGCCCGCTGGCGGACCTGCTGGTCGCCGAGTGCGCGTCCCGCCACTCGTCCGGCGGGTGGAGCAACTACACTCTCATCGAAAGTGGCACCAAGGGCAGTGGCCCGGCGACGGGTGAACTGGCTCGTACAGACAGCTCCGTCGACCGAGTCAAGATACCGGCGTTCGATCTGCCGGCGAACGCCGGCGAGTCGACCGCGCATGTCGTCCGACTGAACGTGATGAACGAGTGCGACGACCGACTCCGGCCGCGTGAGTCGGTGGTTCTGCCGCCACAGCGAGGGATGACAGAGTTCGTCCTGCACCAACACGTCGACTGGCCGGTCGAGTCGCGAGTCGACTGCCGGTCTGAGCCCGTCGATCACGCCTCGCCAGTAGTTCCGCCACGGGAGCGAAATCACCTCGACAGTGTCTCCCTGCGCTCGAAGGAAGTCGACGAGCTGACGGTCGTACCGGAAGCCGCCAGAGGTCTCATCAAGCCCGCCGTAGACGACAACTCCGACACGCATGCTATGTGGTCGTGTTAGCGAGTAACTACTTAAGTAATCCCACGGGGCGACTCAGCGTCGACCCGACACCGCGAGCCAATCGCGACTGAAGTTGAGCACGAACGGGACGAACACAGCCAACGCGACCAGTCGGGAGGCGGTCGCTCCCGGCACTGGGAGCAGTGCTAGCCAGATCGCGCCCATCGCTAACCCACCGAGGAGTCGTCGGAGTTGACTCGGCGGAAGCGGTTCAACGGGAAGGCCGCGCCGTTTTCGGAGCCAGATCCCGGCTACGAACAGGTAGCGAGCGACGCCAACGAGCAAAAATACTGCGGGGACGAGATCGGCGGTGACAACGAAAACCGTCCCGAACAGCACCGTGAGTCCGTCCATTTCGGTATCGAGTCGACCACCGAGTTCGGAGACCGCATCCATCCGGCGGGCGATCCGCCCGTCGATCGCATCAAGCCCTGCGGCGAGGGCGAAAAGCGCCGCCGGAAACCACACAAACCGACCGGATGGGAGACCAACGGGGAGAAATCCAGCGAACACCGCGAGTGCAGCGCCTCGACTGAGTGTGACGGTGGTCGCAAGCGTGACCGGCTGGTCGGGGGCCCGACTGATCGGTCGACCGATCACGACCGAGACGGCCAGTAACCCACCACCAACACCAACTAAGAACCGTGGCGCTGGTGCGGTCTCCCAGCCAGCGATCAACAGCCCCACCGCAGTTGCCACGAGTAGGCCGATCCATAGCGTCGTCGCCGACCATCGCTGCCACCCTCCCCACCGGTCGGCTGTCTGTTTACCCATCGTATCGCACTGGCACGTAGATCACGCCTGACATGCTACCAGTCCCACCGATACAGTGTGATGAGGATACCGATCAGTGCCAGTTGTGCGAGTTTGTCGACAACGACTATCAGGCCGATGTCAGCGATGCCCGTCGGTCGGTTGAGGGCGTACCAGGCGACGATTTGAATCCCAGTGAACGGAATGCCAATGACGTACAGCAGTCGTCGACGGTAGTTGCTGAGCAAGAGGACGATAGCACCGACAAAGCCGCCAGCAGCCAAGAGGAACATGATACCACCGGGTTCTGGAAAGAACGTTGCACCGATAACGAGATGAATGGCCGCCGTTGTGAGTGCGAGAAAGATACCGATCCAGTGGAGTGTCGTCAGCGAATCAAGTTCAATCCGCCTCTCGATACTGCTCATATGTCGTTATTCGTATACTGCTCTCAAACAATTTGTGTTACCGGACTCGCCTCCGACCAGCGTTCGGAACCGATTTGACGCCAACGGACAGAGGGAACGTATGGATGGAGACCGGCGTCGGCTTCTGTTCGGTCTGGTAGTCGGTTCACTATTGATCGTCAGTGGCGTCGTTCCACAGCCCGTCTTTGGCTCTCCCTACCAGACGAGTGAGCCAGCGCCCTACCTGCATCAGGCCGTGGCTGAAGACGACAGCCAGTTCCAGAGCCTCGTCGACCTCTATGAGTTCGATCCCGATGACGCGACAGCGGTCGACTCGCTCTCACCGACCGGCCAACTCGCCGTCGAGCGGACGATTGCCAGCGAGCCAAGCCGTGATGGCTGGCTCCGGTACGAACTCCCGATCTGCAAAGACAGTATGCTCGTCTGTGATTCGGTCCGGGAGCCGCCAACCGACTTCCAGTACGGCGAGGGGACGCCTGCAGCGGTGTTTACGATCATCGAAGCGGACGGCGACCGGTATCTGTTCCAGACGGGTGTCCAGAGCGGGACCGGTCTGAGCGACGGACTCGGTGACCAGCCGACGTCGACGTATCTCTGGCTGTTGGGCCTGCTCCCGTTCGGTGTCGTCGTGATCGTCTCGAACGTGATCAGCGAAAAAACGGGTCGCCGTCGACTGCCCACGCTGTTAACGACCGTCGGGGGTGGACTGCTCGTCGTCGGGATCGCGGTGCCGTATCTGACCGTCGCTGGCGTGCTGTCGTACGCCGCAGTTGCGACCCAACTGCTGGTCGGTGTGGTCGGGCTGACGCTGTTGGCTGTCGGTGGGCTCGTCGCCCAGACCGTCCAGTACGCCGGATCGACCGGGAACTGATTGCCGGCCGACAGGGTTCAAACACTTATATAGGCGGTGTCTAACAGTCAGTAGACAATGACTACTTCCAGCGGTCGACCCGTCGTACTGGTCACCGGTGCCGCATCCGGGATCGGTTCTGCGACCGCCGAAGCGTTCGCCAATCAGGGGTGGACGGTATATGCGACCGATATCGAGTCGACGTTCCCGCCGGCGGTCGAGACCGCCTGTCGGTGTCTCGAACTCGACGTGACCGACCGCGAGCAGTGTCAGGCGGTTGTCGACCACGTGCTCGACGAGACAGGACGGATCGATGTGCTGGTCAACAACGCGGGGTTCGCCGTTCCGGGACCGGTCGAAGACGTACCCGTCGAGGCTTCACGACAGCAGTTCGATGTCATGGTCCACGGTACTCATAGCATGACACAGGCCGTGTTACCGGCGATGCGGGACCGCGGCACGGGGCGGATCGTGATGCTTTCGAGTGTGTTGGGAGTCGCCCCAACCACTGGACTCGGAACGTACGGGGCTGCCAAGGCAGCGGTCGAATCGCTGTCTGACTCGCTTCGGATGGAGTTGGCTGGGACCGGCATCTCGGTGACGCTGGTCGAGCCAGCGTGGGTCGACACCGAGTTTTCGGGCACGGCAAGCGAGCGACTCCCAACGACGGAGCGAACGCCAGCCTACAGCGAGATCTACGAAGCGATTACTGACGGGTGGGTCGTCGACGGCGGGCCGCTGGCTGTGAGTCCCGAAACGGTGGCGTCGACCGTCATTGAGGCTGCAACCGGCGATCCACCGTCGGATCGGTATCCGGTTGGCCGTCTCGGTCGATTGATTGCGGCGAGTCGACGTCCCCTTCTCCCGACGTCTCTCCTCGACAGGACAACACGGCAGTTCAATCGAACGTCGGTCACGGCACGCAAACTGTGGGCATTCGTGTCCGGAAGCGGTGATTCGGGAGACGCCTCGACAGTTCGGCTTTCGACGGGCCACGAGGTGTCGGTCCCGCTGTCGACCGAGGCCTCGATCTCGGGGGCCGTGCTCTCGGCGTCGGCTCAGGGTGTCGACTCACTGCTTCCCGACTCGTTGGAACCAGTTCGAATCACGCCCAACCGGTCGGCGATCACCCTGCTGTCGGTCGACTACAGCCGAATTGGGGCTGGCGAGATCGACCCCTACAACGAGGTGGCGATCATGATTCCGGCAGTCCCCGAGACCGCTTCGTCGAGGATTCCGCTCCTGTCGGCACTGTCGGGCGACATTGGGGGGTATGTCTGGCAACTACCGGTGACGACCGAGCCAGCCTGCGCGCTCGGCCGGGAGATCTGGGGGTATCCGAAATCCATCGCCGAAATCGATATTTCGACTGACGACCGGGTAACGCAGACACGGCTGACTGTCGACGGGCAGCGCGTGCTCTCGCTGGCGGTCGAGCGGCTGCCGACCCGGTCGCGGGAGCTGTCGCTGTCGTCCTACACGCTGTTGGACGATACGCTCTGCAAGGTGGAACACACGCTGGCGGGGAGGCTTGGAGGTCGACCACTGAGCAGTCGTGTCGACTGGGCGTTCGGTGACCATCCATGGGGGCACACGCTTGCAGCGCTGGAGATCGGCCCGCGGCCACTGGCACGGTTCGGCGGTAACTGTGAGTTCACAATTGGCATACCGCAGCGACTCGACATGAGCTGACCGAGGGACCGTCATCTTTAGGTCGCCGCTGGAAAAGTGAGCGTATGGATCGTCTTCGGCAGTCGCTTCTCGACACCCCAATCACCGAAAAGGACGGCTACCAGTATTTCGTCCACCCGATTAGTGACGGCGTCCCGATGTTGGAGCCGGAACTGCTCCGAGAAATCACCGTCCGCATCGTCCAGAAAGTCGATCTGGAGGATGTCGACAAGATCGTCACCCCGGCGGCGATGGGGATTCACATCTCGACGGCAGTCTCGTTGTCGACCGATATTCCGGTCGCGATCATCCGGAAACGCTCCTACGGACTCGACGGCGAGGTCTCGCTGTCGCAGGTCACGGGGTATTCGGAATCAGAGATGTATATCAACGACGTGGAGGCCGGCGACCGTGTGCTCGTCCTCGACGACGTGTTGTCGACTGGTGGGACGATGCGGGCGATCTTGGACGCCCTGACTGAGATGGATGCCGAGATCGCCGATGTGCTCGCCGTTATTAAGAAAGCGGGTGATAACAAACTCGACGACACCGTATACGACGTGAAGACGCTGATCAACGTGGATGTCGTCGACGGCGAAGTGGTTATTGTCGACGAAAACGGCGACGGCTGAGCCGGGTTTCGCAACCCTTATTTGCTGTATGGCGGTACACTGTAATACGCGCCGGAGTAGCTCAGCCTGGCAGAGCGAATCCTTCGTAAGGATTAGGTCGAGGGTTCAGATCCCTCCTCCGGCTCTTTTGCGACGAACAACTGTGAGGAGCGAAGCAACCGATTTCCTAACGGATCTGAGTCCTCAGTCGACTTCGTACCGATACGAAGATTCTCGCGGTACTGGCCCCACGCCTCATAGATCTCGGTGAGGTCTGCCTGACTCATCGTCTCGTGTGTCCACATCGAAGAAGAGGAGTTCCTCCTTGCTCGGGACAGACATGACGACCCGAGCGGGTGGATCTGCGTGTAGTAGTTCTCACGCACCCACTCCTCGCCGTGTTCCTCAACAGCGTCCCAAATGTAGTCGGCGGCCGCAGGATACGCAGCGACCAGATCGTCATCCATAGCCACCCAGACGTCGACCGAGTCTAGATTCCGTGAGGTGGGACGCGTTGACACTCCCACTACTTAGTCACCGAGAGGAAACGTTTCATGACTGCTGTGTCCGAATTAATACCAAGCACCTATATTCGTGTGGCATGTTACCACATATAGATTGTTGTCAATGGTATTTCGAAACACCTCCCAGAACGCTACCCGCTCGGAGGCCGACGAGGAGTCGACCACCTCCATTCAACGGGTTCGACAGCTCAGGTGTGTCGGGACCGCAACCGTCGAGGCGGTCGCCTTCTGGGCTGCGGTTGCCCTCCCACTCCCGACGCTGTTGGTGATGAGCCGCGGTGTCGGCACCCGGACCGAACTGCTCGTGGTCTCCGGCCTCCTCATCTCGAACCTGCTGGCGTTCTACGTCGGTCACGACTACTCCCGACCCGAACCTGCTCAGTCGACGGACGATTAATTAGACACGGAGTCGACCAACCCAGCGTCAGTCAACGGTGTGTTACCTTCTGGGTGGTATTGGGGGACCGCCGAAAGACCGCGAGCGGGGCCGCACCGATGGAGTTAGACGGCTGGCTGAACTTGACTCCCCATTGGATGGACGACCATACACACGATCCGACGGTCGCACCACCCCTCTCGGGCGAGCCGACGGGCTGGAACCCCGAAACTGGCCACTGGGAGCACGGCACCCTCCGGTTGGCAGTACTGTACGGCGTCCGCTTTTTCAATGCCGGCGACTTTCATGCCTCTCACGACTGTTTCGAGGACGAATGGTACAACTACGGCAGTGGAACCACCGAAAGCGCGTTTCTCCACGGAATGGTGCAGGTCGCCGCCGGAGCCTACAAACATTTCGACTTTGAAAACGACGACGGGATGCGGAGCCTGTTCGAAACTGCCCTCCAGTACCTCCACGGCGTCCCCGACGATTTCTACGGTGTCGACGTGAGCGATATTCGGTCGACGCTCCGGGCGGCAGACGATGACCCGACCGTGCTTGAGGGCTGGCAGCTACAGGTCGACGGCGAGACACCGACTGCACAGGAGTCCGACAGGCAGTTTCTCGACTGACTGGCAGCCGTCAACGGGAGCTATCGCACTGGTAGGCACACGCTACCACGCGTGTCGGAGCATACCGGGGGGCTCAAATGTCGTGGCTGTCTGTATCTTTCCAATGAGGATTTACGAACTCGGCGAGGGGACGCCCGAGGTCGCCGTTATCGGTGGGATTCACGGTGACGAACCGTGTGGCCCACTGGCTATCGAGCGACTCCTAGCCGAGGATCCAGCCGTCGAACGCCCGGTAAAACTTATCATCGCCAACGAGACGGCACTGGAGGCGGGCCAGCGGTATCTCGACGCGGACCTCAACCGCGTGTTTCCCGGTGACGCCGATGCCGAGGCCCACGAGCGTCGACTGGCCCACGATATCGCACGGGAGATTCAGGGCTGTACCACCCTCGCGCTCCATTCGACCCAGTCGACGCCGAAACCGATGGGCGTCATCAGATCCGTCGACGAGGTCGCACGAGCGATCTACCCCCGGCTCCCGGTCGACGTACTGATTGAGACCGACTCCCATACAGATGGTCGACTGGTCGAGTATCCACACACGATTGAGGTCGAATGCGGGCTCCAGGGGACCGATGAGGCCGCCGAAAACGGCTATGATCTGGTTCGGGCGTTTTTGGCTGCCACGGGAGCCTTACCCGCAACCGATGCCAAAGATCGATTTGATATTCCGGATCCGGAGACAGTCCATGTCTTCCGACTTCAGCGACCGATTCCGAAACCCGATGGTGAGAACTACGAGGTGTTCGTCGACAACTTCGAGTTAGTCAGCGAAGGAACGGCGTTTGCCGCCGTCGACGGCGACTCGCTGTATGCGGAGTCGGATTTTTATCCCGTACTGCTGTCAGCAAACGGCTACGAGGACATCTTCGGCTACGTTGCGGAGAAAACCGGCCACGTCGCCTAATCGGGTCTGGTAGATGAGTTAGTCGTCGGCTAACTCGACAAGCGTGAGATCCCGATCCAGCAGACAGTGGTCGTGCGGTGGCTCACCTTCGACCGAGACGATCCGGTACTCGGTGTCGAACTCAGCGCCCTCGGGCATGCAGTACTCGTGACTCGGACATTCGGTGTGAGGACACGGTCCTTCGAGACTGGCTTTACTCCCTGCGTAGGCTCCGCGTGAGGAGATGTTTGCGGGGACGGTCGTCGGTTCGACTTCGACCGCACGGACGCCGGTATCGTGGATGGCACAGTCGAGCAGTTGGGCGTTCTCCCGGATTCCGGTAATCTGGTAGCGTCGACCTACTTCGAGGTTGAGACACTGACTACGGTAGGGACAGCCCTCACAGCCGGTGGCCTCCCCGCGATAGACGAACTCCCGACCGACCTCCGCGAGTCGGTCACCGATGAGCGTGACAGTTGACATACGCGATGGTAGGGTCCGAGGCCTGTTAACGTTCGCCTCACAGTTGAAGCGTTAGTTGGTTCTGCCAACCAGTTCGTCGAGTTTCTCGAAGTAGGTCTCGCGTGGCACCTGATAACAGTCACGGTAGTCGACCTCGCCGGCGGCGAACCGCCGGGCGGTGTCGACCGCGCCATCGATGGCCGCCGCACGGTCGTCGTACTGCGTGGTACTCACGTCGACCTCGGGTTCGAGAAACAGTTTGACCTGCCAGTAGTTGGTGGTAACTGATCCAGCGCCGGGTCGACGCTGGGGCGAGCCGTTGGTGACGTAGATCGTCGGCAAACAGGCCGCAGGAAAGGTATCGGAATCGAACACGTCCGGGCGGTAGGCGAGGATGATCCGCCCTTCGGGTTCTTCGTTCCAGACGCGCCAACCCGACGGCAGTTCCGGGAGACTCATGGTACCGTTTCGATGTCGACCCACTAAGACCCCGCGTTCGTGAGCCACCCCCGCCGTAGGGGTCGACTTCTGAAGTATTGGCATGGCTACTTACGGGTATGCGGACAAAACGCTACACTGACAGATCTCCGCCGAACATCCGACCTGTGGCTCCTACCGGAGAAAGCCTTATATGTGTCAAAAAACATAATGCAAATAGTCTCGGTCTCCCGACCGGGCAAACAAACGCCTCTCCACGCGCGCCGTTCGTTGGTTCTTGATGTTCGCTTGTTGTTAGTCGCCGACCGGGTGTTCGGTACAGTGGAGTGGTATGAATACACATGCCACACACGATGTCGTGACATGTCCGGCCAACAATCGGTCGACACGGGTCACCCGTGTTGGTCATGCGGCCAGTGATACAATGAGCAACGACAGACAAACCCTCGAAAGCCTCAGTCAGCACTACCAAGCATCGGTTCCAGAAGATCTGCGCGAAGCCAAAACCTTCGACTGGTATCTCGACGAGGTGACCGACGATCCGCGGATCGCCCGCAACGCCCACCAGCGCGTTGCCGATATGTTCGACCACTACGGCACCACCTACGACGAGGATGCCGGCGTCGTCGAGTACACGATGGCTTCCGAAGACCCGTTACACGACGGTGAGAACGTGTTCTACGGGCGGGAGGTCCACGAGTCGATTCACGAGTTCGTCAACAAGGTCAAATCCGGCGCACGGGGACTCGGCCCCGAGAAACGAATCAAACTCCTGTTGGGCCCTGTGGGCTCGGGCAAATCGCATTTCGACTGGCTCGTCCGGCGCTACTTCGAGAACTACACTCTCCAAGAAGAGGGCCGAATGTACACCTTCAGGTGGGTCAACCTCTGTGACGTCATCCGGGATCAGGACCCCGCCGACGATGTCGTCGAGTCGCCAATGCATCAGGACCCACTCGTCTTGCTGCCACAGGAGCAGCGGGATATGATCATTGAGGGGCTCAACGAACGGCTTGAGGCTCCGTATACCATCCGAAACGAACAGCATCTCGACCCCGCCAGCGAGTTCTACATGGATACCCTGCTCGCTGAGTACGACGACGACCTCGAGGCGGTGTTCAACAACCACATCGAGGTTATCCGACTCGTCGCCAGCGAGAACAAGCGACAGTCTATCGAGACCTTCGAGCCGAAAGACAAGAAAAATCAGGATGAAACCGAACTCACCGGCGACGTCAACTACTCCAAACTCGCGATCTACGGCGAATCGGACCCACGAGCGTTCGACTACGCCGGGGCGTTCTGTAACGCCAATCGTGGTATCTTCTCCGGCGAGGAGCTACTGAAGCTTCAGCGAGAGTTCCTCTATGACTTCCTGCACGCGAGCCAAGAGCAGACGATCAAACCCAAAAACAACCCTCGGATCGATATCGATCAGGTGATCGTCGGCCGGACGAATATGCCCGAATACCGCGAAAAGAAGGGCGACGAGAAGATGGAGGCGTTCAACGACCGGACCAAACGCATCGACTACCCCTACGTGCTCGAATACGAGCAGGAAGCCGAAATCTACGGGAAGATGCTCCGGAACGCCGACGTGCCCAACATGAACATCGAGCCACACACCCTCCAGATGGCGGGTCTGTTCGGCGTCCTGACACGAATCGTCGAGCCGAACGACGAATCGGTGTCGCTGGTTCAGAAGGCCAAAGCCTACAACGGCGAGCTGAACGACGACGATACCGATGTGAAAAAGCTCCGTGAGGATGGCGAGGCACAGGCCGATATCGCCGAGGGGATGGACGGCGTCTCGGCCCGGTTCATCGGCGACGAAATCGCCGAGGCGATCATGGATTCGACCCACCGCGACCGGAACTACCTGAGTCCGCTGACGACGTTCCGCCACTTCGAGGAGAACCTCGAAAACCACGGCTCCATCCCGGAAGAGAACTTCGAGCGCTACCAGCGCTACTTGGAGATGGTCCGCGAAGAGTACAAAAACCGGGCCATCGAGGACGTGCGGCACGCTCTGGCCTACGATCTCGATGAGATCCAGCGGCAGGGCGAGAAGTACATGGATCACGTGATGGCTTACATCGACGACGCCACCGTCGCCGACGAGCTGACCGGCCGCGAACAGGAGCCCGACGAGACGTTCCTCCGGTCGGTCGAGGAGAAACTCGACATTCCGGCCGACCGCAAGGACGATTTCCGTCAGGAAGTGTCGAACTGGGTTTCGCGTCGCGCACGTGAGGGGATCAGCTTCAACCCACAGGACAACGACCGGCTTCGCCGCGCCCTC
Source organism: Halohasta litchfieldiae (assembly GCF_002788215.1). Taxonomy (NCBI): domain Archaea; kingdom Methanobacteriati; phylum Methanobacteriota; class Halobacteria; order Halobacteriales; family Haloferacaceae; genus Halohasta; species Halohasta litchfieldiae. The sequence continues at coordinate 2,861,520 of NZ_CP024845.1, forward strand.
GAACGCAAGCTCTGGGAGGACAAGAAACACAACATCAACTTCTCGGCGCTGGTCTCGGCGAACGAACTCGACGACGACGAGCGGAGCGCGTGGGTCGACGCCCTCCGCGAGCAGGGATACTCCGAGGAAGGCGCTCGTGAGGTCCTTGAGTTCGCTGGGGCGGAAGTCGCCAAAAGCGAGCTCGAAGAAGATGTCTGACGACTACATCACCAAGGCAGACCGCCAGCTTCAGCGGGCCTACGAGGGACCGATGAGCCTCAACGAATACGTCGACGCAGCCTTCGAGTCGCCCTCAATCGCGGCCCACGCGAGCCGATATCTGCTGGCGGCTATCGAATCGATGGACACCCGAACGGTGATCGAAGAGGGCGAAGAGCGCGAGCGCTACCGCTTTTTCGACGATCCGCACAACGACGGGGAACACGCGGTCCTCGGCAACACCGCGGTTCTCAACGCATTCGTCGACGATCTCCGAACAATTGCGGCAAACCGCGGCAAGGGCGAGAAGATCATCTGGTTCGATGGACCGACTGCGACCGGGAAATCCGAACTCAAGCGGTGTCTCGTCAACGGGCTCCGGGAGTATTCGAAAACCCCGGAGGGTCGACGCTATACCCTCGAATGGAATATCACGGGCGCTGACAACAGCGGTACTGGGTTGAGCTACGGCGAGAACGTCTCCGACGACGACCAGTGGTACGAGAGCCCGGTGCAGGTCCATCCGTTGACGATCTTCCCAAAGAGTGTCCGCGAAGACCTGCTCGAACAGCTCAACGAACTCGATGTCGACGGCCCGCCCATCATCATCGAGGGCGAAATGGACCCCTTCAGCCGGGAAGCCTACGACTACCTCGAATCCCAGTACCGGCAGGCAGGCAACCGGAAGCTGTTTTCCTCGATCACCGACAAGGCTCATCTTCGGGTAAAAAACTACGTCGTCGACGTGGGGCGGGGGATCGGTATTCTCCACTCCGAGGACGACGGCACGCCGAAAGAACGGCTCGTCGGCTCGTGGATGCCGGGGATGTTGCGAGAACTCGATTCCCGTGGCCGAAAAAACCCCCAAGCGTTCAGCTACGACGGCGTGCTCTCGCAGGGTAACGGCCTCCTAACTATAGTCGAGGACGCCAGCCAGCACGCCGATCTGCTGCGAAAACTGCTGAACGTCCCCGATGAGGGACGCGTGAAACTGGACAAGGGGATCGGGATGGATATTGATACCCAACTGATTATGATCTCGAATCCGGACCTCGATGCCGAACTCGACCAGTACGCAGACCGGAATGGGCGGGACCCACTGAAGGCGCTCAAACGTCGACTCGACCGCCACGAGTTCCGATATCTGACCAACCGCCGACTGGAGGCTGAACTCATTAGGCGGGAACTAACGGCCGAAAAGAGCGTGTGGGCGGATCTCGACGACGAGGAGATCGAAAGTCGGGTTCAGGCACCGCTATCGGTGGCGATCCGTGACGGTCGCGGCGAGACACGCGACCGCGAACTGGCACCGTTTGCAGTCGGGGCGGCGGCGATGTACAGCGTCATCAGTCGACTCGATGGCGAGGAGCTTCCGGCCGACCTCTCGCTTATCGAGAAGGCCCGACTGTTCGAGCAGGGATATCTGCAGGATGGCGACGACCGACGGGATATCGACGAGTTCGATATCACGGTCGACTCCGACGGCATTCACGGCATTCCAGTCACCTATACGCGGGATATCATCGCGGATCTGCTCCACGAAGAAACCGGTCGCGGTCATCCCGACCATCCCGTCGAGGACGTGGTGATGCCCGAAGACGTGCTGAACGCGATGGCCGAGGATCTCTCGTCGGCTCCGGTGTTCTCGCGGGCCGAGGCCGCGGAGTACGAAAACAGACTCCCAATGGTGAAAGACTTCATTCTCGAACGGCAGGAAGACACGGTGTTGAAGGCACTGTTGTCGGGCAAAAGCGTCTCGAAGGAGACGGTCGCCGAGTACGTCGAACACGTCTACGCGTGGGAGGCCGACAACCAGATCGACACCGAACGCGGCCGCGTCGACCCCGATCCGCTTTTGATGAAGGTCTTCGAGACCGAACATCTCGGGCGGTTCGATGACAGCGATTACACCGGCAACACGCCCTCCGAGGCGGTCACCGCGTTCCGCCGTGAGAAGGTCATCACCGCGCTGAATCGGTACGCGTGGGAACACCGCGACGAGGGGTTTTCGATTGACAACGTCGACTTGACCTCGATTCCGGTGATTCGAGCCGTCCTCGAGACCTACGACTGGGGCGATGTCAAGCGGATCTATCCGGAGTTCGACCCCAGACAGTGGGAGGATCCACCGGCAGGGACCGTGACCGAACGACTGAAAGACGAAACAGTCGACACGCTGTGTGAGGGCCAGTACTCCCCGGCGTCGGCCGAACTGACAACCCGTGCGGTAATGGCTGAGGTGAGACACAAATGGGACTGAGAGATGACTTAGATCGGTTTCGTGAGGTCGGTGACCAGCGGAGACAGGATCTCGAAGAGTTCATTAGCTACGGTGATCTCGGTGGGTCGCGGCCTGATCAAGTAAAGATCCCGGTCAAGATCGTCGACCTCCCGGAGTTTAGCTACGATAAACGCTCGATGGGTGGCGTCGGCCAAGGTCAGGGTGGCACACCCCAACCGGGACAGCCAGTCGGCCCACCCGAGCCCGGCGACGGCGACGAGGAGGGCGAACCCGGCGAAGAAGGTGGCGAACACGAGTACTACGAGATGGACCCCGAGGAGTTCGCCCAAGAGCTTGATGAGGAGCTGGGGCTCGATCTCGAACCGAAAGGAAAGCGCGTCGTCGAAGAAATCGAGGGCGACTTTACTGATGTGACGAAGGTCGGACCCAAAGGGACCCTCGACTTCGAGGAGCTGTTTAAAAGAGGGCTAAAACGAAAGCTCGCGATGGATTTCGACGACGAGTACATCCGCGAGGCACTGAAAATCGAAGGGAAAGGCCCCGAATCGATCTTCGAGTGGGCTCGCAGCGAGGAGCGAATTCCCGTCTCGTTTGCCTGGATCGAAGAGGCCTACAACGAGATCCCGGCCGACGAGCGCACCAAGTGGTCGAGCTTCGAGGAGTTCGAAGCAAACGTCGACCAGACCACTGTCGGCCAGCGAATCCGGCGAGATGGCATAAAGGAAATCCCGTTCCGCCGGGAGGACGAGCGCTACCGCCACCCAGAGATCATCGAAAAGAAGGAACGGAACGTCGTCGTAATCAATATACGGGACGTCTCCGGCTCGATGCGGGAACAGAAGCGAGAACTCGTCGAGCGGACGTTGACCCCACTCGATTGGTATCTCACTGGCAAGTACGACAACGCCGAGTTCCACTACATCGCCCACGACGCCGACGCCTGGGAAGTCGAACGCGAGAAGTTCTTCGGCATCCGCTCGGGCGGCGGGACCCGTATTTCATCGGCCTACGAACTGGCCGCCGAAATCTTGGAGGAATACCCCTTCAGCGAGTGGAACCGATACGTGTTCGCCGCCGGGGACTCCGAAAACTCCTCGAACGACACGAAAGATCGCGTCATCCCACTCATGCAGGAAATTCCGGCGAACCTCCACGCCTACGTGGAGACCCAGCCCGGTGGGACCGCGATTAATGCAACCCACGCCGAAGAGGTCGAACGCGCCCTCGGGACGACTGGCAACGTCGCCGTGACACGAGTGACCCAGCCCGACGACGTGGTCGACGCGATCTACGAGATCCTCAGCACCGAAGACGGTGCGGAGAGTGATTCACAATGAAAGACGAACGATTAGACGCCAGGCGGATCGCCGCCGGGCTCGACGAGTCGGTGTCCGAAGCAGCCAATCTGGCACGCAAACTTGGACTCGATCCCTACCCGGTGAACTACTGGATCGTCGACCACGACGAAATGAACGAACTCATCGCCTACAGCGGGTTCCAAGATCGCTACCCACACTGGCGATGGGGAATGGCCTACGACCGCCAACAGAAGAAAGACCAGTTCGGGATGGGCAAGGCCTTCGAGATTGTCAACAACGACAATCCCTCGCATGCCTTCCTGCAGGAGTCCAACACGATGGCCGACCAGAAGGCGGTCATCACCCACGTTGAAGCCCACGCCGACTTCTTCGCCAACAACAGTTGGTTCGGCCTCTACAGCGACCGCGGGGTCGACGGCAGCGATCCGGACGCCGCGGCCATGCTCGAACGCCACGGTGAGGCCATCGCCCAGTATATGGACGATCCCGATATCGAGCGCACGGAGGTCGAGCGGTTGATCGATGCGGTACTCTGTATCGAGGACACCATCGATCAACATCGGACACTTGCGGCCGCAGACAGCGACGACGCCGATCACGATCTCGAAGACATCCACGATAGGCTCGATCAGCTCGGCCTGTCGGAGGACGTCCGCCAGCAGGTCTTCGACGAGGAGTGGCTCGAAGCGCGAGCCGCAGCCGACGAGGCCGCCGGGATCGACGACCCACGGCTCGACGTAATCGCGTTCCTCAGAGACCACGGCAAGCGCTTCGATGCGGAGGCCGGGAAGGCCGTCGACCGCGAGGAATGGGAGACCGACGTCATCGAACGGCTGCGCGAGGAGTCGTACTACTTCGCGGCCCAAAAAATGACCAAGGTGATGAACGAGGGGTGGGCCGCCTACTGGGAGTCGCTGATGATGGGCGACGAACGGTTCGCTGGCACTGATGAGTTCATCACCTACGCCGACCACCAGGCCCGCGTCCTTGGGTCGCCAGGGCTCAACCCCTACAAACTGGGCAAGGAGCTGTGGGATCATCTCGAAAACACGACCAACCGGCAAGAGGTTGCCGACAAACTGCTCCGCGTCGAAGGGATCACGTGGCGCAACTTCAAAGAGACAGTCGACTTCGATGAGATCGCTGCACTGCTGGCTCCCGATCCAGTGATCGCTGGCGTCGACACCGAGCGACTCGACGAACTGGCCGAGATGGCCGACGAAGGCGACCCGCGAATCGACGCTGAGGCAGTCGACCGTGCGATTGCAACCCGAGATGGTGAACTCGACAGCGACGATCCCGAGGCCATCGACGTCGACCGCTATCCGTGGAAAGTCCTCACCTACGAGGGGTTGGCCGAACGCCACTTCTCGCTGGCCAAACGGCAGAACCGGGGGTTCATCAAGCGGGTCGACCGCTCGGAACTCGAACAGCTAGCACGCTATATGTTCGACGACGAGAAGTACGTGACTGTCGAAGAAGCGATTGCGGACGTCGACTACAGCGCTGGCTGGGACCGGATGCGCGAAGTTCGCGAAAGTCACAACGACGTGACGTTCATCGACGAGTTCCTCACCGGCGAGTTCGTCCTCCACAACAACTACTTCACCTACGAGTACTCCCACGCCGGCGGCGAGTATCGCGTGGCAAGTACGGCCGCCGAGGACGTCAAAACAAAGCTCCTGTTGCAGTTCACCAACTTCGGTAAACCCTCGATTGCGGTGTACGACGGCAACTTCGACAACAAGGGCGAACTCCTCCTTGGCCACCGGTACAACGGGGTCGCCCTCGACATCGGCGAGGCCAAAGACGTGCTCGAACGCGTGTTCGATCTTTGGGGTCGACCGGTGAACCTGATGACCATCCGTACCGAGTACGACGACCACGAACTGGAGGTCGCTCGCAGGCGGGGCCGGGAACCCGAAGGCACCGAGGTCGGAATCCGAATCCGGTTCGACGGAACCGGGTTTGAGGAACACAACCTAGAGCCGGAACTCGCGGATGCAATCGAGGCCAGCGAGGTCGACTACGACACCAAGCCCGACGAATGGCTGGCGTAGGCGGTCCCTACCGTTTTGCAAGCGATGGTTCGCGCGACAAGAGACTCGTCGCAGCCGTTGATCGCAACGTCGACGCCCTCACCGACGGGCGCAGTTGCGGCGGCCTTGCCGAGCCCATGGCTTGAGGCAGTTACGAGCGCAACGTTGCCGGAGAGTTCGAGATCTATGCCGGAGCAGTTGCGAAGAATCCGAAGAAGCGTTAGTCGTCGAGGTGGTGAAGATTACTCGTCGAGTGCCTGCCAGGAGAGCCGCGGGTTTCGGGCGGCGTCGACCTGATCGATCCGACCCGCAGTGGTCCGTGACGGTGCGGTTTCGATTGCCTCGTCAGTGTCACTGTAGGCGTTGTTGAACGCCTCGGCGAGCGTGTCGAGAGTCCGTCGACTCTCGATCTCGGTCGGCTCGGTCAACATTGCCTCCGGAACCATCTCGGGCCATTTGGTCGTCGGCGGATGGACACCAAAGTCCAACATTCGCTTGGCGATATCGGCGGCATCACGGTCGCCCGCGGTTGCGGCGAACTCGTGGTGGAACGGACCGTATGGCACGTCCATCTCCAACTGCTCGGCGAGGTAGTTGGCATTTAACACGGCCTTGGCGCTCGCGTCTGACAGTCCCGCGTCGCCCAGCCGGGCGATGTAGGCGTAGGCTTTGACTACCACGAGCCAGTTGCCCGCGAAACCGTGGACCTTGCCGATTGATTGGGCCGGCTCGAAGCGCTCGTAGTCGCCGTCATCGGTTTCTCGAACGCGGGGCGTCGGGAGGAACGCGGCGAGATCGTCGACCACGCCCACTGGTCCGGCTCCCGGCCCGCCGCCGCCGTGGGGCGTTGCAAACGTCTTGTGGACGTTGTAGTGCATAATATCGAACCCCATATCGCCGGGGCGTCCCCTGCCGAGGAGGGCGTTGAGGTTCGCACCGTCGTAGTAGAGTAGGCCACCCACGTCGTGAACCGTCTCGGCGATTTCGACGATATCGCGCTCGAAGAGGCCGACCGTGTTGGGATTGGTCAACATCAGCGCGGCAGTCTCATCGGAGACGGCAGCTTTCAGCGCTTCGAGGTCGACACGCCCGCCCTCGTCGGAGGGGAGTTCAACCACGTCGTAGCCCGCCATCGCCGCGGTGGCGAAGTTAGTACCGTGGGCCGACGCCGGGATGATGACCTCGCTGCGGTCGTTGCCGTGGTGTTCGTGGTAGGCTTTCGCGATGAGGATTCCCGTGAACTCGCCTGCGGCTCCGGCGGGTGGCTGGAGCGTGACTGCGTCCATCCCACCGATGGTTGCGAGGTACTCCTGCAGACCGTGAAGCAGGCCGAGGTTCCCCTGTGCGCTCCGCGCCGAACGGTCGGGGTGGATCGCCGCGTTCGGGTCGGCGGCGACGTCCTCGGTGAACTTGGGGTTATATTTCATCGTACAGGAGCCGAGCGGATAGGGGCCGCTGTCGATGCTCCAGTTCATCTGGGAAAGGCGGGTGTAGTGACGGGCTAACTCCGGCTCCGAGAGCGATGGCAGGGTGAGATAGTCACGAGTGAGGTCGTCCGGAAGCGGCGACTCGTCTTTGCCGCTGATCTCGACAGTCGACGTGTCCTTTTCCGACAACAGTGGTTCGTGTTTTGCGTCGTCTTCGGTGTATTGGGCTTGGTCGTAGATCATCAGGCGGCCTCCTGTAAGGCGTCGACTAACCCATCGGTCGCGTGGGAAGTGGTCTCGGTGAGACAGATCTGGAGCAGGTGGTCCTCGATAGCGTGGATCGCGTACCCTTCGGCCTCGACGTCTGCAGTGATCGCCGCTGCTGGCTGATCGGTGTGTACCACGAACTCACGGAAGTGGTGTCGGTCGTGGATTGGGGCTTGATACCCCTCTATGTCGTCGACGCGCTCTGCCAGCGCCGCGGCATCTCGAACGCAGTCCTCGGCGAGGTCGACCAGTCCATCGGGACCGAGCGAGGCGATATGTATCGCCGCACGGAGCGCGACCCACGCCTGATTCGTACAGATGTTGGAGGTCGCCCGCTCCTTGCGGATGTGCTGTTCGCGGGTCTGGAGCGTGAGCGTGTAGGCTCGGCGCTTGTCGACATCACTGCCGACACCGACGAGTCGACCCGGAACCTGCCGGAGGAACCGATCACTGGTCGCAAAGATTCCGAGCCCCATTCCGTAGCTGGTCGGGAGACCGAGCACATCGGCCTCGCCAACGACCACGTCAGCACCGACGCTGGCAGGCTCTTCAAGCAACGAGAGCGCAACGAGATCCGAGCCGAGACAGAACACCGCCTCAGTGTCGGTGGCGAGCTCGCCGATCTCGCTGAGCCCTTCCTCGATGGTGCCGCGAACGGTCGGGTTCTCGGCGTAGATCATGACCGTCTCCTCGCCAGCGAGGTCGACGAGGGCTTCGCGGTCGACGTTGCCATCATCCATCGGATAGGATTCGACACTGAGTCCCGCACCGTCGACGTAGTTTTCGAGCACCGACCGCTTGCCCTCGCGGAGCAGTTCAGGTACGAGAATCGTTTGGCCGCTGGTCTCTCGAACACGGTCGGCCAGCAGGGCGGCCTCCGCGAGTGCAGTTGCGCCGTCGTACATCGAACAGTTGGCAACCGGCAGGCCAGTGAGTTCGACCAGCATTGATTGGTACTCGAAGAGGGCTTGGAGGAAGCCCTGTGTGATCTCGGGTTGGTACTGGGTGTAGCTGGTGAGGAACTCCGCGCGATCCGAGAGGTGGTCGACAAGCGAGGGGACGTAGTGGCTGTAGTGGCCCCGTCCCATGAACTCGGTGAGGTCGTCGTTGCGGGCGAACAGTCGCTGCATCTCACCGCGAATCGCCTGCTCGCTCCGGGGTTCGATACCGAAGTTGCCGTCGAAGGCCACCTCGTCGGGAATATCGAAGAGGTCGGCTTCGGTGTCGACGCCGACCGAATCGAGCATGGCGGCGGTTTCCTCGGCCGTGTGCGGTGCAAACGGGCTGCCGTCTGTATCTGTCATTTATAAAAGCTCAGTTCGTGGTTATGCAATCTGGTCACGATACTCGTCGGCCGAAAGCAGGTCGTCGAACTCGCTGTCGTCGCTGGGGTCGACTTCAAGCATCCAGCCATCGCCGAACGGGTCGTCGTTGACGAGTTCGGGTTGGTCGAAGAGATCTTCGTTGACCGCGGTCACTGCGCCCGAAATCGGGGCATAGAGGTCCGAAACGGCTTTAATGGATTCGACGACACCGAAGGCCGACCCGGCGTCGATCTCGTCGCCGACGGCGGGCAGTTCGACGAAGACGACATCGCCCAGTTCGTCTTGGGCGAAATCGGAAACCCCGATCCGGACCGTCTCGTCATCCGTTGTCGTCCACTCGTGCGATTCGAGATAGCTCAGGTCGTCGGGTACATCAAAACTCATCTGTGGTGGGTTGGTGTGTGTTGGTCGGTGGCGGGTATGACTACTTCGAAACGAACGGCAGGGCGGTGAGTTCGGCCCGTTTTTCGGTGCCGCGGACGACGATACTGACTGACTCGTCGGGCGTGGCGTGTTCGATGTCGACATAGCCGAGGCCGATCCCCTCGGAGAGTGTCGGACTCATCGTGCCGGAGGTCAGCGTGCCGATCTCTTCGCCTGCCTCGTCGACCAGTTGGTAACCGTTTCGGGGAACGCCCCGTTCAAGCATGGTGACGCCGACGAACGTCTGGTCGACGCCCTGTTCTTGCAGGTCCGCGAGCGCATCGCGGCCGACAAAGTCGGTATCGAGGTCGACCGTAAAGGCAATATCGGCCTCGTAGGGGGTCCGTGGCTCCTCGGTGGGATCGAAATCCTGCCCTGAGAGGAGAAAACCCATCTCGATGCGGAGGGTGTCGCGGGCACCCAGTCCACAAGGCTGGCAGTCGAAGGCGGTCCAGACGGCCTCGGCGTCGGCGGTCGGACAGAGGATTTCAAACCCGTCCTCGCCGGTGTAGCCGGTTCGGGCGATCCGGCAGTCGACGCCGGCAATCTCGCCTCTGGTGTGTTCGAACCGCGAGAGGTCGAGAATCGAGTCGTCTGCGGCCGCCGCGACGTGGGCGGGAGCCTCGGGCCCCTGAACAGCGAACATCGCCCACTGCTCGGTGACATTGTCGACGCTGGCTGTAAGCCCCCACTCGTCGCGGTGGTCGATCCACCACTCTGTGAACTGGCTGTCGTGGCCCGCGTTCGGGATGAACAGGTAGGCCGCCTCGCCCTCGCGGTCGGGGAGTCGGTAGACCACAGTATCGTCGAGGATGACGCCGTCTTCGCGGGTGATACAGGCGTACTGGGCCCTCCCCGGCGAGAGCGACGCCACGTCGTTGGTCGTCAGTCGGTCCATCAGTTGGGTTGCATCCCGACCGGTGACTTCGATCTCACTCATGTGTGAGACATCGAAAATACCGACATGGTCGCGGACGGCCGCATGTTCGGTTTTGATCGAGTCGAACTCGACGGGCATCTCCCAGCCACCGAACTCGGTGACCGACGCGCCGTGGGCCGTATGTCGCTCCGCGAGCGGCGGGTGTCGTCGGGCCATACAGTTACCTCCACCCGGCGAAAGTAAGGTGTTGCCATCGGCACCCGAAACACTGGCTACGCAGTCGCTACAGACATGAGATGCTGATCGAAAGCGACTACTGAGCAATGAGATCAACAACCACAAAGGGAGAAGCACGGGGACCAGCCGTGTGGGAGAACAACGCCGTCGACAGACCTCAGGCCGCGAGGATCGTGGGCTCGGCGCGGCTTGCTCGCCAGACGTTTGCTCGGACGCCCGCGCGAGCGAGATCGAGCGTTACCGAATCGCCGACATCCCGCGAGGCGAGTTCACGCCGTAGACTGCTGTTGTCGTACTCGACGACCTGATAGGTACTGTTCGTTGCGTCGACAACTGTCATCCCACCGTGTTCGTTCATATCAGAGACAACCGTATACGAATGACCGCCATCCTCTGGAGGGGTTTGCTCCATGCGTTGTATACCGCTCAATACCCAAATAAAACTCCTGATGTTCTACGTATGTATTATTTTCCGTGATATATATCTCAAAGTTTGGCTGATTGTTTTAGTAGTCCAGAAATCTGTTGTTTCGTGTCAACACCTCCCTCAACGGCAACTGCCCGCCACGCATCACCCCGCGAACTGAGCGGTTCAAGCCAGACCCGTACGGTCGAGCCGTTAGCTGCCATCGCCAATGTCTCGTGGACCTCCGTTGTGGCGTATTCGAGGACCTGATATGTCCGACTGCCGGTCACCTCCGAGAGCGTGAGCGCGCCGTGGTCGTTCATCGGCCGGTCGATGGCACACGGTGTGTGAGGGGCAGTAGTCGGGACCATATTTGATAATAATTAATGCTGAGTGATAAACGTGTGGCCATCTTACATACACAATCATTATGTATTTTATTTCAGATTATCTCGTACACCAGATCATCACAGTGGATGGAAGTCATGAGTGGGTTCGGTGAGAAGACAGTCGGTGACACCAACCGCCTATAAGCTGTCGACTCCGTCGCCACGTGGACGATAGCATGAGCAAACGGCACGTCTATACCGGCTGCGGGTCGACTGCACGATAATGTCGTCTGCACGTGAGGAGAGTTTCGATGGAGTTGGGCTGTTCGTCGACGGGCCGAACATGCTTCGAGACGAGTTCGACGTCGACCTCGATGATATCCGGGAGGCCGCCGCCGAGACGGGGCGGCTCGCGACTACTCGGCTCTATGTCGACGAACACGCCACCCCCGGACTGATTCAGGCCGCCGAAGCCCGCGGGTTTGAGGTTATCGTCACCAGCGGCGATGTCGACGTCAAGCTCGCGGTCGACGCCGCTCGCTTCGCGGTCGAACACCGCGGCGATACGCTCGCTATCGCCTCTCGAGACACCGATTTCAAACCCGTCCTCGAAGTCGCAAACAACAGTGGGCTCCGGACGCTGGCGATTGCCCCCGGCAAACACGGCCGATCCGACGCGCTCCGCAACGCCGCTACTGAGAGTATAACGCTGGAAGATGAAGAGTAGCAACTGTAACTGTGTCGTGATGAAACAGTAGTGCGCCGTGGTAACGACTGCTTGGAGAGAGGGGTCGACACAGAAATTCGTTGGAGACAGATTATTCAATAGCGGTACATAACAATTTGATATGGAGCGCAGAGGAGTTCTGGTGACGATGGGGTCTGGGCTCTGTGCATCCGTTTCCGGATGTATCGGACCAGTTCAATCTGTACTCGAAAGCGATCCCTCGATCACATATCGAGATGAAACCACTGTTACTCAGTTTGACGATTGGCTGTATTCGAGCGAGCTTCCAGAAGACGCTACAGCGACAACGCTCGTTCAGTTTGGGGGATCCTCAGATTCTCACTGGGTAGTTGTCATATCGGAATCTGACACGACGGTTGAAACGACAGTAACTGTTCAACGAAATACCGAAACTCGATTCTACGAAGAGACAATCGCCCTCTCATCCACAGAGTACGCTGCGTTCAGATTCATGCAGCCAAGCGATTACGAACTGACTATTTCCTCGGAGAGACACTCCGAGACAGTTGAGATTACAAAAGGGTTCATCGACTGTAACAGTTCTCATCATATACTGGAGTTAAAAAACAGTGGTGAGATCGAGGTGCAGAGTTTGACAGAGGAGGTCAAATGTGGCCGATTTTAGTCGGTGAAGGTTCGAATGGTATGTTAGACAGGTATGCCGAAGGCGTACACCGTCTGGTGGCTCGTGACCTCAACGGTCGCAAACTGACCCGGTTCAAGACCGTGATCACTGGCGTTCTGGACGATGATCTGACGATAGGCACCGTCCCGACATTTGACCGAGTCGCCAGTCCCTTCCTGAACGACGAGCACCTCTTGGGTGGTACCGATCATTTCCTCGTAGGCCTCGGCGACGATCTCCATTTTCGCGGATGACATCTCCTTCGAACGTTCCTTTTTGAGCGTCCCGCCGAGGCCCTTCATTTCGGCCGCATCGGTCCCCGGTCGCTTCGAGAACCGGGTGACGTTGATCTTCTCTGGGCGGACCTCTCGGAGGAGTTCCATCGACTGCTGATGGTCGGCGTCAGTCTCGGTCGGGTAGCCGACGATGAAATCAGTCGACAGCGTCCAGTAGTCGAGTGTGTCGTCGAAGGCCGCGACGACCTCGCGGAACTTGTCGACTCTGTGCTGGCGGCGCATCGATTCAAGCACTTCGTCGCTGCCCGATTGGACAGGGGCATGAATGAAGTTGTACAGTTTGTCGTGGCGGGCGAACACGTCGGCGAGTTCGTCGTGAATGCCGTGGATGCCGCCGGGGTTGGCCATCCCCACTCGGACTCTGAACTCGCCGTCGATCTCGGTGCAGATCCGGTCCAGCAGTTCGGGCAGTTTGCGGTCGCCGTTGTCCCAGCCGTAAACACCGGTGTCTTGGCCAGTGATGCGGATCTCTTTGGCTCCGGCGTGAACCAGTGCGCGAGCTTTTTCGACGTTCTCCTCAACTGGGGGCGAGTCGACCCGGCCGGTAGCGAACTTGGTGATACAGTACGAGCAGTTGCTCATACAGCCACGAGCGATGGGCAAAATGCCGATTTTGTCGTCAAGGACCGGCTCGGTGTCGGGTGTGACGGTCGGACACTCGCCGTTGAGTACGGCGTCGGGGACCTCGTCCCAGTGCAGGATTTGGGCGTCGATTCCGGCCTCGGCGAACTCCTCGCCCTGAGCGAGAGCCATACAGCCGGTGACAATGAGATCGGCCGTTTCCTCTTGGAGCTCTTGGGCTCGCCGTACCATGTTGCGCTCGGTTTTTTCGACTACCGTACAGCTGTTGAGAATGGCGACGTCGGCGTCGTCGAGACTGTCGACGGGGTAGTGACCGCCCTCGCGGAGCGCCTGCTCGATCTGGCGGCTCTCACCCTGATTCGACGTACAGCCGTAGGTCTCGATATGATACGTGGCCATTCAGCTACCGGCCTTTGTCGTCGGGTGAGCAAAAGGCCGACGGTCCGCGGCGGGCGGCCACAACGGTAAGGGATGTCGACCCAGTCGGTTTGCCCATGAGTCAAGATCACAGCCACCGGTCGGACACCGCCCCTGGGACCAAGCGAGACTCCGAAACTGAGACCGTCCGAGACGAGATTCAGTGGCTCTCGGAGGTCGAATCGAATGATGAGGGGCCGTCGCTCGTCGACCCGCTTTCATATGCGCCGCTCATGCTCGTCGGGACTGTTCTCATCTTTTTCCCCGAGCCAGCGACGACGGCTATTGGGTTTCTCTGTCTGTTTGCCGGGCTCCTGCTAGCGGCTGTCGACGCTCGTTCGTCGGATGACTCGCCCTGAGGTCGACTCGATCCAGAAACGGGTCGCGGACGGGAACAAAATGAACAGCCGATCGACGACTATAGTTAGTCGCTCTCTGTGAGTCGGTAGATACGGGCTTCCCACGGTCGCAGATCGAACGCCCACGCGTCGACATCGGTCGCCCGCTCGTCGGCTCCATAGTTACAGAGCAGGAGTTCGGCCTCCATCTCGTGGGGATCGAAGTCGACTTGCTCCTCGGGAATCCAGGTGTGGCCCTCCCACTCGGCAAAGTTGAGCGTGACAAGCAGTCGCTCGTCGCCCAGCGTTCGGATGTAGGACCAGATCTCCTCGTGGTCGTTGATCAGCACGTCGTAATGGCCATACACCAGTACGTCGTGTTCTTTGCGGAGTTCGATCAACTCTCGGTAGTAGTTCCAGATCGAGTCGGGGTCGTCGCGGGCCTCGGCGACGTTGATCTCGGTATAGTTGGGGTTGACACCGATCCATGGCTCGCCGTCAGTGAAGCCGGCGTTGTCCTCGGTCGACCACTGCATCGGGGTTCGGGCGTTGTCCCGGCTGTTCTGCCGGAGGGCGTGTTTGACATCGTCGAAGTTCTCGATCTCGCCGCTGTCGAGGGCGTTCCGAACGGGGTTGATCGTCTCGACATCTCGGAACTCATCGAGCGAGTCGAAGGGGTAGTTCGTCATCCCGATTTCGGCACCTTGGAAGATGTAGGGCGTTCCGCGGAGCGTGAAGATGAGCGTCGCCAGCAGTTTGGCCGACTCCTTTCGGTACTCGCCGTCGTTGCCGAACCGCGAAACGAGTCGCGGCTGGTCGTGGTTGCTGAGATAGATGCTGTTCCACCCCTGCTGGTCGAGGCCGTACTGCCAGCGGTTGAGTACGTCCCGGAGATCATTGAGATCCCAGTCGTTTCGCTCCCAGATTGCCCCGCCATGATCCAAGAGAACGTGATCGAAGTGGAACAGCGTCGACAGTGGCCCCTCGGCCTCGACGTAGTCTTTGGCGATCTCCATATCCATCCGCCCCATCATCTCGCCGAGGGCGAACACATCGCGGCCTTTGAGCACGCGGTCGTACATCTCATCGAGGAACTCCTGCATTCGAGGGCCGTCGAACGTTTCCCACATGTTGGTCGTATTCAGCGGCGGGTCGTGTTGGGTGACCGAATCGGGTTTTGACAGGAGGTTGATAACGTCCATCCGGAAGCCATCGATTCCTTTGTCGAGCCACCACTCCATCATCTCGAAGATCTCGTCCCGAACATCCGGATTCTCCCAGTTCAGATCCGGCTGTTTCTCATCGAAGAGGTGGAGATACCATTTGCCTACTTCGTCGTCGTAGGCCCACGCAGGCCCGCCGAAAAACGATTCCCACTCGTTCGGTGGGGCTTCGTCAGGCGGCCCGGCGTGGCCAGTAAAGCCCTCGATGTCGGTGCGGCCGTGTTTCCAGATGTAGTAGTCGTGGTACTCGCTTTCGGTGTCCCGAGAGTTGACGAACCACTCGTGTTCGTCGGAGGTGTGGTTGACCACGAGATCCATGATGAGTTTGATGTCGCGGTCATGCAAGCCCTCAAGGAGATTCTCCCAGTCTTCCATCGTCCCGAACTCGTCCATGATCGACTGGTAGTCGGCGATGTCGTAGCCGTTGTCCGCGTTGGGCGATTCGTACACTGGGTTGAGCCAGATGATGTCGACGCCCAGATCGTCGAGATAATCCAACTTCTCGATGATTCCGGGGATGTCACCGACACCGTCGCCGTTGGTGTCGTTGAAACTACGGGGGTAGATCTGGTAGATAACTGATTCCTTCCACCACTCCCGTTGGATGAACTCGTCACGCGGCGTGTCTGTCATACTATCTCCTGTTTTGGGGAGTGGCTTAATATGTCTGACTTGGTCCTGAAGACAGTACTGGACTCGATAGGTGCCTTTTAGTAGTCGACGCCTAATCCTTCATTTATGGATTTAGTAGTCGACGCCTAATCCTTCATTTATGGACGATCACGCACACGAGGCAGACCCTGACGCACGGATCACCTCACCGATGCAGGAGTTCACGACCGAACAGGCGATGACCGGCGGTGCGGTGCTGCTGGTCGGTCTCCTAATTGCATTCGGGCTGCCACTACTCTTGCTCTAAACTGGTTTTATAACGAGTCGGTGAACGAGCAGAAATCACCGTCACCGCCGACCGAACAGACCGTTCCGTTATCTTCACGCGGATACCACGCCAGCGGGTGATCCGCAACGAGGTCGACCGTCACGCGCTCGCCGAGTTCGAAGTCCTCGACGTGGTTGTGTTGGCAGTGGACTGTATCGCCGCTATCGAGGTCGACGCGATAAATAAACGAGGGACCGACGTACTGCCGTGAGGTCACTTCACCGTCGGTCTGGTCGGGATGGGCGCGGGCAGCCCGGAGGTCGTCGGGCCGAACGAGGACGTCGACGGCGATTCCCTCGTACTCCTCGGTGTAGCCATCGAGCGTCGCAGCATCGAACGATCCAAGGCCGGTTTTCAACGTGCCGTCGTGGACGTAGGAGGTCAGGAAGCTCGCCCGGCCAAGGAAGGAGGCGACAAAGCGGGATTTCGGCTGTTCGAAGATACGCTCTGGTCTATCGAGCTGTTCGATCTGGCCGTCGTTCATCACCGCAACGCGGTCCGAAATCGAGAGTGCTTCCTCTTGATCGTGAGTGACAGAAATGGCGGTGACGCCCGCCTCTTTGAGGATCGACCGCACTTCCTCGCGCATCTCGACGCGGAGTCGGACATCCAGATTCGAAAACGGTTCGTCCAACAAGAGAACGTCGGGTTCGGGGGCCAACGAGCGTGCGAGGGCAACGCGCTGTTTTTGTCCACCCGACAGTTGGCCGGGCGATTTCTCGTCATGGCTGGGCATATCCACGAGATCAAGTAGTTCGTCGACGCGAGCCTCGGTCTCGGCGTCGTCCATCTCGGTGAGCCCGAAGGCGATGTTTTCTCTAACCGAGAGATGCGGGAACAGCGCGAAGTCCTGAAACACGATGCCGACATCGCGGGCTTCGGGCGCGGTGACGCTGTCGACGGTCGCTACCATCTCCTCGTCGAGTTCGATGCTTCCATCGGTGGGGGTTTCGAGCCCGGCGATCATGCGGAGCGTCGTCGTCTTCCCACAGCCCGATGGCCCGAGCAGCGTCAGCAGTTCGCCGCGTTCGACCGACAGCGAGATCTCTTGGACGGCGGTTTCACTACCGAAAGCCTTGGTGACGCCGTCGAGCTTCAAAATGGGATCGTCGACGGTCTCGTCGGTGTCGACTGGCCGTTCTGGTGTTGGTGTCGACTGCTGTTCGGTCGCGTCGATGAGTGTGTTAGTGTTCGACATGGATCGCCTCAGAACCGTCTGTGCCGTCGGTCGTGACAGAATCGTCCGGTAAACGCCGACTGTCTCCGACCATTCGTTGCCTGTTCAGTTGTTTAGGACACCCTAAAAGCCTACCGCTTGGCTGATAGCACATATGAACCGGTACCACGGCAGCATGGCAAAACAACGCTTATCGGCCTGCTGAGTGTGCTACTAGTTAGTATGCCCTTATATATGGACATCCACAGAAACGTCGACGCGAGTGTCGAAGAGGTCGTCGAGGCCCACGAGGCGGACGTTGCCGTCCAACAAGAACATGGGGTCGACTACAAGCGATACTGGGTCGACGAAGACGAGGGAACGGTGTTTTGTCTCTTCGAGGGGCCGAACAAGGAAGCAGGCGAACGAGTCCACGAGGAGTCACACGGACTCACTGCCGACGAGATCCACGAGGTCAGGGAGGGCACATAGTCACAGATTCGTGAGGAGCCGACCAACAACCCTTTTATTACTGATCCCCTCGGTCCGAGTGAAGCAACGGCGAGTCGACGTAGGATACCGGCACGCCCGCGCTTCACGATACTACATTCTGAGACGTTTCTCTGTCACCCGTCGTCGACACTATCCAGTCGGTGCCTAATCGGCAGCCAGCGCGGTTGCTGTTTGGTGTAGCTTCGGTAGAATTGTGCGTGGGTGCTGTCGTAGAGACAACACCGAGCATCGCTTTGGTGGTTGAATCCACCCGTACGATGCGTGGGACCGGATTTGAACCGGCGGACCTCTACAGGACAGCGCCCTCAACGCTGCGCCGTTGGCCTGGCTTGGCTACCCACGCTCGTTGTGTGGTTTGTACGCTTTCGCGTATCTCTTCATTTACTGGGGTAAGTTAAAAGCCCTTCTTTTTGCGGCTCCTGTGGCTGGTACTCTCACGGTCGACGCGCTGCCGCCTGTCGATTTTTGCGGCCGCCACTGACAACCCTCGACTGCCTCCTCGACACCGTCGACCCGTCGGACAAACGAACGATTTTGTCCAGTGGGTGCCAACGGTAATGTATGCAACTGGAGACGCGGGACCATGTCCCACTGCTCACAGCGATGCTCAGCATTGCCGCCCTCGGCCTCATCTTTAGTGCAGTCCTCGGTGTCATCCCGACCCGACTCCTGCCACGAAGCGAGTGGTTCATCGGACTCATTCCACATCTCAACGTGGTCATTAGTGTCATCGCTATCGGCACGATCATCGGCGGCTGGCGAGCAATCCGCCGGGGCGAGGTTGAGTCCCATCGTCGACGAATGCTCGCTGCGTTCGTCCTCTTCGGGGCGTTTCTTGCCTTCTATCTCTACCGCGTGACACTCGAAGGACCGACCGATTTCGGTGGTCCCGACACTGTCTATCAGTTCCTCTATCTCCCGATGTTGGCGATCCACATTCTGCTGGCCATCATCTGTGTGCCACTGCTGTTGTACGTGCTTTTGTTGGCAGTGAGCCGGCCGGTCGAGGAGATCTACCGGAGTCGACACCGAAGCGTCGGCCAGATCGCGGCCGTGTTGTGGCTGATCTCGTTTAGCCTCGGCATCGCGGTGTATGCGATGCTGTACGTTGTCTACTAATCAAAAAGACAGCAGCGAGCGGTTAGGGCCGGTGTTGTTCGGTCTGTGTTGCAGGATTGTCGTCCGTGTAGACGAACCTCATCACGAGAGCGAAGATCAGCGGCGAGATGAGGCCAAGCGCGAGGACACCGGCGAACGTCGCTAGAACGCTCTCGGTACCGACTCCGCTGGCAGTGCCAGCACCAGCCGATTCCGAGCCTCCTTCTCCGGAGCCGTCACCCTCCGCGGAGCCACCGTCTTGGGCAGTAGCGTTCTCAGCGGGCGCGGACTCCGACTCAGCATCGTCAGCGGTTGCGTTTTCGTCGGTTGCATTCCCGTCTGTCTCGTTCTCGGAGGTGTTTTCCTGGGCGTAGGCTGGCTGTGCAACAGCGGCGGCGGCCGCGGCGGTGCCGACGCTCGCGCGAAGTAGTTCCCGTCGACCCAGCGACCGTGATGAATTACTCATACCCAATGCTATGAGTCACGGAAAATAAGTGCCACTGAAACAGGCCGCAAATTCAGTCGTCGGCCGCAAACGGTCCGGGCTCGCTAACTACCGGTCGACTCACCTCGCGGTCGGTCGTCTCCCCGTCGATATCATAGGGGTACTCGCCGGTCACACAGCCCAAACAGAGGTCGATCTTCTCGCTGTCGAGGCTCTGGGCGATGGCGTCGATAGAGAGGTACGAAAGACTGTCGGCACCGATCTCCTGGCGAATCTCGTCGACCGATTTATCAGAAGCAATGAGTTCTTCGCGGGTTGCCATGTTAATCCCCATATAACACGGGGCGAGGATCTGTGGCGAGCCGACGCGCATGTGAACCTCCTCGGCGCCGGCGTCTTTCAGCAGCTCGACCAACTGGTTCGAGGTCGTCCCCCGAACAATCGAGTCGTCGATGATGGTGACGGTTTTGCCCTCGATGGTACTTTTAATCGGATTGAGTTTGAGCCGAACCGCGCGTTCGCGTTCGTCCTGCGTCGGCATGATGAACGTCCGGCCAACGTACCGGTTTTTCATCAGTCCCTCGGCGAACTCGACACCGTCGTCGTCCTCGGGTCGTGGCTCGCCGTCTGCGGTGGTGTCGCCTGCGGCATCGGCGTAGCCGGAGGCAAACGCTCGCCCCGAGTCGGGGACGGGGAGGACGACATCGGTCTCGATCCCGCTTTCCTCCCAGAGCTTCTCGCCAAGTTTGCGCCGAACATCGTAGACGAGGCTCTCGTCGATAACCGAGTCGGGCCGCGCGAAGTAGACGTGTTCGAAAAAGCAGTGTGCCGTGTTTTCTTTCTCGACGAGTTGGTGGGACTCATAGCCCGAGCCATCCTTGTTGAGGACGACGAGTTCGCCCGGCCGGACATCCCGGACGAGTTCACCGTCGAGCGTATCGATGGCAGCCGACTCGGAGGCCAACACGTAGCCATCCTCGACTTCTCCGATACAGAGGGGCCGATTGCCCTCCGGATCTCGGACGCCGATGACCGCATCGTCGTGCATGATCGTCAGCGAATAGGAGCCGTGAATCCGCTCCATGGTTCGTTTGACCGCATCGGTCAGGTCGTCTTCGAGCAGGTTGCGAGCGATGTCGTGGGCGATTACCTCGGTGTCACCGTCGGAGGTAAAGGCATGTCCCAACCCGGCCAGCTCGTCGCGGAGCTCGTCGGCGTTGACGAGATTCCCGTTGTGTGAGAGGCCAAGCGACCCCGACTTGAACGACACTGAGAAGGGTTGGGCACAACAGGAGTTGATACTTCCTTCAGTGGGGTAGCGAACGTGCCCGATTCCGTTGGTCCCGTTCAGTGTGTTGAGGTCACTTTCGTCGAATACGTCGCCGACAAGTCCCATGTCGACGTGGCTGTGCTGTTGGAAGCCGTCGTGGGTGACGATCCCGGCGGATTCCTGGCCCCGATGCTGGAGCGCATACAGCGAGTAGTACAAGGGTCGTGCGACAGGGCGATCCGCCAGCGCGATCCCGACAACACCGCATTTTTCGGTTGGCCCGTCGACGGACTGGCGGCGCGAATCCCGGCCGTGTTCCATACCCATCCGTAGGAGAGTCGATAGCTAAAAACCCCGTGTTTGTGCTGTCCCATTGGTCTTCACTGTCCAGAATACACACAATCATGCATACTTAGTCGACAACGAAACGGTATTCGAGATGCGACAGCGCTGTCTGTGAATCGGGTGTCGGAGTCAAGATATGACAGACGGCGTTACGACTCAACGAAAGAAGGAACCGACCGCGAAAACCGAGACTGCGAGAAGAAAACGGCCTACTCGCCAGCTTTCGACTGCCACTCGTAGTCGCGTCGTTTCGCCGACTTACCGAAGCCGCACGACGAGCAGACTTTTTTGCGGGAGTGGTAGGATTTCTCGCCACAGCGTCGACATTTGACGTGTGTCGTTTTGTTCTTCTTGCCCTGAGAGGGAGTTCCTGATCCGGTCATACAGTTATCGAAACGACGTTATCGCCGCGTATAATGGTTGTGTCTTCGACCGAGTCGACGGTCAACTCGCCGAGGCCGTCGGCATCCGTATCCTCGCCCGGAGCCTCCAAGACAACGTTCATATGCTGGTCGTAGCCCGACAGCGTCCCAACATAGGCCGTTCCGTCCTTTAGTGCGACAGTAACCGTCTCGTTCAGAGACGCCTCAAGAACATCGAGGGGTCGTCCACTCATACCGTCACAGGCTCCTGTTTCGGTAATAAACGTACCGGAACAGTATGGTTCACCCACAGCGTATGACGGATCTATAGCCCCGAAAGCGGGCACTGAACCGTGAGAACCCACGTAGTTTTTAACACCACACGTTCAACGCTCACCTACCAACGAACCCGCGGGTAACTGTCGGGTCGACTGGTGTCTCCAGTCGGTCACGACACAGCGGGGCCATACCGACGCGCAGCACGCCGGGGCAGGTGGCCCCTACACGCGGTGAAGAGAGCAGTACGCTGTGAGCGATCTGCTCAGGATTTGAAATTATGGAAATCGAAATCGCAACAGTCGGCGGTTATGAGGAGGTCGGTCGCCAGATGACGGCCGTCCGTGCGGGCGAGGATGTCGTTATTTTCGATATGGGTCTCAACCTCTCGCAGGTGTTGATCCACGATGACATCCGGACCGAACAGATGCACAGTCTCGACCTGATCGACATGGGTGCGATCCCCGACGACCGCGTGATGAGCGAGCTCGAAGGCGACGTGAAAGCCATCGTCCCAACCCACGGTCACCTCGACCACATCGGGGCGATCTCGAAACTCGCCCACCGATACAACGCACCCATCGTCGCCACGCCCTTTACCATCGAACTGGTCAAACAGGGAATCGAAAGCGAATCGAAGTTCTCGGTCGACAACGACTTCGTCAAGATGGAGGCCGGCGAAACGATGTCTATCGGCACCAGCGGCCAGGTCGACCTCGAATTCGTCAACGTCACCCACTCGATCATTGACGCGATCAATCCGGTCCTCCACACCCCAGAAGGGGCCATTGTCTACGGCCTCGACAAACGGATGGACCACACGCCGGTCATCGGCGACCCCATCGACATGGATCGGTTCCGTGAGATCGGTCGCTCGGACAACGGCGTCCTCGCGTATATTGAGGACTGCACCAACGCTGGCAAGAAGGGCCGCACGCCCTCCGAGTCGGTCGCCAAAGAGCATCTCCGGGATGTCATGCAGTCCATCGAGGATTACGATGGTGGGATCGTGGCGACCACGTTCTCAAGCCACATCGCCCGCGTGAAGTCACTCGTCGAATTTGCCGAGGACATGGGTCGACAGCCCGTTCTGCTCGGCCGCTCGATGGAGAAATATTCCGGTACTGCCGAACGCCTCGAATTCGTGGATTTCCCCGAGGATCTCGGCATGTACGGCCACCGGAAATCAGTCGACCGCACGTTCAAGCGGATCATGAAGGAGGGCAAGGAGAACTACCTCCCAATCGTCACCGGCCACCAGGGCGAGCCACGGGCGATGCTCACCCGGATGGGCCGCGGCGAGACCCCCTACGAACTCGACGAGGGCGACAAGGTGATCTTCTCGGCACGGGTGATTCCAGAGCCGACAAACGAGGGCCAGCGCTACCAGTCCGAGCGACTCCTGAAGATGCAGGGCGCACGCATCTACGACGACATCCACGTCTCAGGGCACCTCCGCGAGGAGGGTCATTTCGAGATGCTGGAGGCCCTCCAGCCACAGAACATCATTCCGGCTCACCAGGATCTGAAAGGGTTTGCGCCCTACGTTGATCTCTGTGAGAGTCAGGGGTACGAGCTGGGCCGTGATCTGCACGTCACGCGCAACGGCAATCTCATTCAACTGGTGGAGTAATGACGCAAAACGCCACCGAAAAGCGAGTCCTCGCGGCAATCGGCCAGCGCCGCGAACTCATCAACGACGGGATAGACGTCGACCTGCCACTGGCCGACCCCGAACGACTGTACGAGGCCACCCGATACATCCTAGAGGCTGGCGGCAAACGGCTCCGACCGACTGCGACGCTGCTGGTGGGTGAGGCGCTTGCCGACACCGACCCCAGCGAGCTCGACTACCGAGCGTTCCCCACAGTGACTGGTGGCGAGGTCGACCTGATGGCCGCAGCGGTCTCCATCGAAGTCATCCAGTCGTTCACGCTAATCCACGACGACATCATGGACGACGACGACCTCCGGCGGGGTGTCAAGTCGGTCCACAACCAGTACGACACCTCAACTGCAATCTTGGCGGGCGACACGCTGTACTCCAAGGCCTTCGAAATCATGGCGGATGTCGGCGGCAAACCCGAAAACACGCTCGAAGCGATGCGCCTGCTGTCGTCGACCTGTACCAAGATCTGCGAGGGCCAGTCGCTGGATGTCGCCTTCGAATCCCGCGACGATCTAACCCCAGAGGAGTATCTGGAGATGGTCGAACGCAAGACGGCAGTGCTCTACGGGGCGGCCGTGGCGATCCCGGCAGTGCTGTTGGATGCCGATCAAGAAATCGTCGACGCGATGTATCAGTACGGCATCGAGTCGGGCAAGGCGTTCCAGATTCAGGACGATGTCCTCGATCTGACGGTGCCGAGCGAGGAACTCGGTAAACAGCGCGGCTCGGATCTCATCGAGAACAAGGAGACGCTGATTACGCTTCACGCCCGCCAACAGGGCGTCGACGTCGATGGCCTGCTCAGCCAGTCGACCATCGAGTCGGTCACCGAAGACGAGATCGACGCAGCCGTCGAGAAGTTAGAAGACGCTGGCAGCATCGAGTACGCCCGCGAGATGGCCGAAGACCTCACTGCACAGAGCAAAGAACGGCTCAACGCGCTCCCCGACAACGAGGCCAGTGACCTGCTTGCTGATCTCGCCGACTACCTCATCTCTCGGGGCTACTGAGTAGTCGACCAGTCACGGTTTGGTCTAAACCGACAGAGACATTCTACAACTAGCACCCCGAGAAACTATTCAGTCGACGCACAGTTCAGCGGAAAGCAGGTGTGTTCAGCGCCGAGGATTCGAGTTTCGTTACGCGTTCTGGAGTTCGGTCAGCGCGTCGAGGACTTCATCGGCGTGGTCGGCTGGCGAGACACCTTCGAAGGCGCGTGCGATGGTCCCGTCAGGAGCGACGATGTACGTGTTTCGAAACACGCCGTCAAAGGTGCGACCAAACATATTTTTCTCCCCATAGGAGTCGTACGAGCGGCCGACCTCGCCATCCGGGTCGGAGAGTAACTCAAACGGCAGGTCGTGTTTCTCCGCGAACGCTGCGAGATCTTCGACGGGGTCATCGCTGATACCGAAGACGGTGATTCCGCGCTCTTCGAACTTGGCGAACTGGTCGCGGAAACTTTTGGCTTCGGTCGTACAGCCCGGCGTGTCGGCTCGGGGGTAAAAGTAAACCACTGCATACTCGCCGTCGACGGAGGAAAGCGAGACCGTCTCACCGTGTTGGTTTTCGAGGTCGAACGTTGGAGCTGGCTCGCCTGATGAAAGCATGGTTGGGGATGTGCCGTCTCGCCCAAAGTAGTTGCTCATCCACAGCTCGAAAGGGGGAGCGATATACAGCCCGAGGGAGAAGAGGGCTGTATGACCGAGAATGCTACCGACCGGGGCTGGTTCGCGGGACTGGAGCCCGGATCAGTCGATGAGGCCCGAGAAGCCATCGACTCTGGTGGAGCCGAGGCCCCCGCCGACTGGCCCGAACTGGCAGTCGACGCGGGGTTCGCCGAAAGCGAATCCGAATACTACGACCTGCTTCACGAAGCGACGATCACCGCCACACGAGCGACCGTTGTCGACCGTGAGCAGGCCGACGACAAACAGCTCCTCCACGCCGTCCGGGCGATGGATGATGCCGACCGGACGGCCAACGAACTCGCCGAGCGACTCAGCGAGTGGGCCGGAACGCTGTTCGACGACGTGGGAACCGGCGTTGGAGCCGCCCGCGAGTTGGTCGACCGTGATCCGACCACCCCGCTCGAAGCCCGCGTTATTTCGCTTGCCGAACGGGTCGACGACCTCGCCACAGAGGCTGACGAACTCCGGGCGTTCATCCAGCGGGAAGCCCCGGAGGTCGCGCCGAACCTCAGCGAAATGGCCGGTCCAGTGTTAGCGGCCAGACTGATCGCGCTGGCTGGCGGCCTCGAAACCCTCGCCAAGAAACCCAGCGGCACCGTTCAGGTGTTGGGTGCTGAGGACGCGCTATTCGCCCATCTCGCCGGGCGGGCTAGCTCCCCCAAACACGGCATTATCTACACCCACGAGTACGTCAACGGAACACGCCCCGAGGACCGTGGCTCGGCGGCCCGCGCCTTTGCGGGCAAACTCTCGATTGGAGCCCGCATCGACCACTACAGCGGTGAGCCGCGGCCTGAAATTCACGAGGAACTCGCCGACCGAATGTCGACAATCCGTGCTCGGGCTGCTGATGACGAGGAGGCAAGCCAATGACCGAGCTTCCGGACGGCGTCGAACGCCGGAACTTCGACGGTCAACAGCGATTGTCGACGCAGGGCACCCCGGTCTACGGCGAGCCGACCGATGGCGACTGGCGACTATGGGATGCTGGACGCTCGAAACTCGGCGCAATGCTCGAATCGGGGATGGCAGTCGACCTCTCCGGCGTCGATAGCGTGCTGTATCTGGGTGCCGCAAGCGGCACCACCGTAAGCCACGTCGCTGATTTCGCAGGGCCGACGTACGCCATCGAGTTCGCCCCCCGACCAGTGCGTGATCTCATTGGCGTCGCCGAAGACCGGTCGAATCTCTTTCCACTTCTGAAAGACGCCCGCAAGCCGGAGAGCTATGCGCATATCGTCGAGAGCGATCTGGATCTGCTCGTGCAGGATGTTGCAACCCGCGGGCAGGCAGCGGTTGCTGTCGACAACGCCCAGTTCCTCGCTGACGACGGGCTGCTGTGTCTCGCAATCAAAGCCCGCAGTGAGGACGTCACTGCCGACCCGGAAACGGTCTTTCGGCGAGTCCGTGAGGAGTTAGCCTCGGCCTACGAGATCGTCGACAGCGAGCGATTAGAGCCGTTCCACGCCGACCACCTCGGTATTGTCGCTCGAAAACGATAACGGTTCTTCGGTGGTAGCACCGAGTAATAACGCTTTACCACTCCCGAAGAAAACCGCCGAGTATGCGTCAACAGACAGCGGCTAATCGATCAGTATCGGAGAAGGTCTCGGCGTTAGGCCCAACGTGGCTGGCGGGGGCGATTGCCGCCGGGCCAGCAACGATAGCGGCGCTGGTAACGGCCGGTGCGAGTTTCGGCTACAGCCTGCTGTGGGTTGTCGTTATCTCGGCGCTGTTTGGGGCCATCGCACAGTATCTCGCCACTAAACTGGCACTGTCGACCGAGGAGGGTCTCGTCGAAACTGTCGAGCGTCGACTCGGCTCGAAGTGGGCGTGGTTGCTCGTTGCCGACGTCGTGCTTGCATCGGGGTTTGCCCAACTGATTATCATGAAGACGCTCGCTGATGTGTCGGGGTTGCTGACCGGCGTCGACGCCCGGCTCTGGGGCGGCTTCTGGGCGATTGTGCTTGCGATTGGGCTTGCAGGTGGCGGGTATCGGATCGCCGAACTCGGCGCGAAGGTGATCGTCTCGGCGATTGTGGTGGCCTTCGTCGCCTCGCTGTTTATCGTACCGACAGATCTCATCGCCGCCTCGGGTGGTCTCGTGCCGACGATCCCTGCCGGCGTCGACGGTGCGCTCGTCGCTGCGGGGATTCTTGGCGGTGCGGTCCACATTACGATCATCACGATGCAGACCTACACGGTGCGGGCCCGCGGCTGGACCACCGAGGATGCCGGTCTCGCTCGGTTCGACATTGGCATCTCGATGGTCGCGGCATTCGGTATTTTCAGTGTGGCGACGTTCCTCGTCGTCGCCGGCGCGCTGTTTGGGAACGTCGACCCCCAGGGACTCACGGCGGTGTCGGCGGCCCAAGCGCTCGAACCGATTGCCGGAGGGGCCGCCCAGTCGCTGTTCCTCGCCGGGCTGCTCGGTGCCGCGGTGTCGACGCTTGGCGGTAACACATTGGTGCCACCGTACGTCGTCGCCGACAAACTCGACTGGAAGATCGACGTGAGCGACAGCCGCTACCGAGCGCTGCTGGCTGCGACGGCGTTGCTGAGTGCTGGCGGCGCGTTCATCGGCGGCTCGTTCCTGCAGCAACTGGTACTGGTGTTGGCTGTTGGAACTGTTGGAACACCGTTCGTGCTCGCACTCGTCTTGGTGCTGTTGAACGACGCTGGAACGGTCCCCGAATCGCCCGGAGCACTACTCAACATCGGTGGTATTCTGGTGTTTACCGTTGCGAGTGTACTCGCTGGGAGATTCATCAGCTCACAGATCGGCAGCGGACTGACGCCGCTCTCGGGAAGCGTACTGGCCTTCGGGATCGTGCTGACCATCGCAACTGTCGTCCTCCTCGGCTTACATCTTAGAACCCGACTGGCGGGCGGAAACAGCGTGGCCGTCAGCGAGTAGGCACACCCTACTCGGGGGACTGAGTGTCACCGGCTTCAGGAGGTATTTACGAGTCCGTTACATACGGCGGACTAATGGAGACTGGTGCGTCGGAGACGTTTAGCCGGATGGGAACGCTCGGTATCGAAGAGGAGTTTTTTATTGTCGACGACAGTGGACGGCCAGTCTCGGGCATCGACGAGCTGGTTTACAACTCGGAGCCGCCCAAAATCCTGCAAGATCGGTTGGATCACGAGCTGTTTCAGTGTACCATCGAGACCCAGACGCCGATCATCGAGTCGACCGGGGAGGCGCGGTCGACACTCCAAGACGTTCGTAAAGCACTGGTCGACCACGCCGAAGACCACGGGTTCCATATTGCGGCGGCTGGACTCCACCCCGCGGCAAACTGGCAGGAGCTCGACCACGCGACCAAACCCCGGTATCAGGCCCAGCTAGATCGGATTCAGTACCCACAACATCGGAACACGACCGCGGGGCTGCACGTCCACGTGGGCGTCGACGATCCCGACAAGGCCGTCTGGATCGCCAACGAACTCCGGTGGTATCTGTCGCCGGTGCTTGCGCTGTCGGCGAACTCGCCGTACTGGAACGGGTTCGATACGGGCCTGTCGTCGGCTCGCGCAAAGATCTTCGAGAACCTTCCCAACACAGGTGTGCCGACCAAGTTCGACGACTTCGCCGAGTACGACGCCTTCGAACAGCGGATGGTCGAAACTGGCTCGATCAACGACCGCGGCGAACTCTGGTTCGACGTGCGGCCACACACGACCCACGGCACCGTCGAGGTTCGGACGCCCGACGGCCAGTCCGATCCCGAGGTCGTCCTTGCCTTTGTCGAATACATTCACGCGCTCGTGGAGGATCTCGCCGCCCGCTATGAAGATGGTGAAGAACCACCGGCCGAGCTGCGTCGGGAACTCCTCGACGAGAACAAGTGGCGAGCGATCCGCCACGGCCACGAAGCGAGTTTTATATCACAGGACGGTGAGAACGTGATCGACCTCGCCGAGATCGTCGACCGCGAGGCCGACCGACTCGGCGTCGAGGGGATTCGAGACGCACTCGACGACGAAAGCGGGAGCCAGCGCCAGCGCCAACTAATGGCCGAAGAGGGGCTTGATGGCCTCTGTGAGTCGCTCATTCTGTAGCCGATTCGTTGCCTGTCGACCGACAGAAACGCTTTTGCCGCCAGAGGGCCGATATTCGCTATCATGACCCCAGATCCTAACGACGAGTCCGACGAGACCATCGACGTCGACAGTGTCGATGCGGATGTAGATGATGAGGACGACGGGCCACGGGCTGAGATCCAGAAAACCAAAGCCCGGCTCGAAGAGGAGGCCGACAGGGCCGTCTCGGAGTTCGATCAGGGGATCGTCGACCTACTGGCGTGGATTCTCGACACCGAAACCCGCGCGCGGATCTTCGTCTATCTCCGCCAAAACCCCCACAGCACGAGCGACGAGGTCGCTGATGGCACTGGACTGTATCCAAGCACCGTCCGTGAGGCATTGGCCGAACTCCACGAGGAAGACACCGTCCTCCGAGAGAAACGCGAAAGCGACGGCGCGGGCAACAACCCCTATGAGTACGAAGCCATCGCGCCGAGCGAACTCGTCCGTGGCGTCGTCGGCGAGGTCCAGCAGGAGCTCAACACCGTGTTCAACCTCGACAATCGGCTCGGCGGCAGCAGCGACGAGGAAGATAGTGGCCCGGTGACGATCAGCGTCGACGGTGACGACGAGACCGATGACCCAAATGAACCGGTGGATATCGACGTCGAAGATGCCGCATCCGACGACGAAACGGACGATGAAAGCGACAGTTCGGATGTGGATCGGACGTAGTGTGTGGATATTTAAGTTCGTAGACCGCTACCCGGCAGTATGAATGTCGCGCTGGGCGGGACCTTTGATCCCGTCCACGACGGTCACCACGCGCTGTTCGAGCGGGCTTTCTCGCTGGGCGATGTGACCGTTGGCCTGACCAACGACGAACTCGCTCCTGAAACTAGACACGTCGAGCGGTACGTCCGTTCCTTCGAGGAGCGAGCCGCCGACCTCCGAGCGGAGCTCGAACCGCTAGCCGAAAAGTACGACCGTTCGTTCGAGATCCGACCGTTGAGCGAGCCGACTGGGATCGCTGTCGAGCCACAGTTCGACGCGCTCGTCGTGTCGCCCGAAACCGTCGACGGGGCCGAGCGAATCAATGACCTCCGCAACGAGCGTGGACTCGACCCACTGGAAATCAAAGTGGTCGACCACGTCCCGGCCGACGACGGCAAGCGCATTTCGTCGACGCGGATCGTCACCGGCGAAATCGACCGTCACGGTAATCTGACGCCCGACAGAACCGGCCGCGAAGAGACCCGATAGCTACCAGTTCGGCGGCTGGAACCCCGCATCCGCCATGATATCTTTCCACCGAGACTGGATGCTGAGTCGAGAGACGTCGAGCCGGTCGGCAACCGCCCGCTGTGAGCGCTCCTCGCCGTCGATCAGCGCCGCCGCATACAGACTCGCCGCCGCAACCGCAGGCTTCGACCGCTCTTCGTCGGGAACATGGGTGAGAAACAGATCCCCCGCCGTCGACCGTGTCGACTGGCTGAGGTCCAACTGTTGGCCCGCCTCGTCGAGTTGCTCCAGCCAGTCGCTGTGTTCGAGCCGGTCCCGTGCACGGTACATACTGTTCCGTATCCGGCAGACGGCATTAACTCCTCTGGCGAAGGTGGTGTATGAGACAGAGTGTCTGCCGTCGACCAGAACGACAGTTTCTTAGCGGGGATGGCCACTATATCCAACCGCGCGTGGGTAGCCAAGCCAGGAAAAGGCGCAGCGCTTAGGACGCTGTCCCGTAGGGGTCCGAGAGTTCAAATCTCTTCCCACGCATAAATCGGCTCGAAAGAATGTGAGGGCGGTGTTTTGCTGAGCAGGTTTAAAACAGGGAGCGAAGCGAACAGCATTGGTCCGGTTCTTCAAACCCTCGCTCGCCGACAGTAGGAGCCTCTAAATATACATGCCGACGACAAACGAGTTCATGCATATATTAATAGATTGAATATATTGACAACTTCATACAATGGCAGATACGGCTCGGACAGCGTTTACCAAACGTGCTGTGCTGACTGTAATTGTCGGATTCACGCTTGCCGGTATCTTCGGCCCTCCAGATCCATTCACTCAGTTATCGATAATGGGCGTTTGTACTGCGGTTGGACTCGTCGGCTCTTATTGGTTGACTTATAAATCGACCGTCGACCTCCCGAACGTTCGGTGGAGCGATCTGTTCCGATGGTACGTCAGTACGTTGCTGTTCGCCTTTCTTATCCTAATAGTAACAGATCCTATTGCTACGTTCGGCAGTCTCGCGAGTCAGCTCTTCCAACTCAGCGTGTGGGTGGTCGGTGCTGGTCTTGCCTGGATCGTTGTCAACTCCGACAGCATCCCGTGGCCCGGTGACACATAACATACGTCAGCCAGACGTCTGACGCCCTGATTAAAACTTTATTAACCGCGCGAATATAAAAGAAGCAATGACCTCCCTCAGCGACATTCTTACCGACCTCGTGTCGGACGTCGACGGTGTATTTCTCTTTTCGCCGAACGGCTCGTTTCACGAGCGGTTCGACGGGATCGAGAACGTGGTGGTGGTTGGCGCCGAAAACACGGTCGAGGCCGACACGTTCGTCGAACTGCCGATCCAGTTCGCGGACGTGACCGACCGAATTCGGTTCGGGATCGAGGGGGCGATGGACGACGGCCTCGTCGGCGAGGGCGACGTGCTCGCCTGTATCGGCTCGCTGTTCAGCGACGACGCCGACTTCACGAGTCGTGTCCGCGTCGACGAGTCGATGCGGTCGGGGATCTACGATCTGTTTACCAACTCTCGGGCCGATCCGACCGTGATCAGCGACGTCTTTGAAGTCGCGCTGGAACTCGGCCGGAAAGGCCAGAAGGGCAAACCCGTCGGCGCGCTGTTCGTCGTCGGCGACGCCGGCAAGGTGATGAACAAATCCCGCCCGCTGTCGTACAACCCCTTCGAGAAATCCCACGTCCACGTCGGCGATCCCATCGTGAACGTGATGCTCAAGGAGTTCTCACGGCTCGATGGTGCGTTCGTCATCTCGGATTCGGGCAAGATCGTCTCGGCCTACCGCTATCTCGAACCGAGCGCCGAGGGCGTCGACATCCCCAAAGGACTCGGCGCACGCCACATGGCCGGTGGGGCGATCACCCGCGACACCAATGCGACCGCAATTGTGCTCTCGGAGTCCGACGGGCTGGTCCGAGCGTTTAAAGGTGGGAAACTGATACTCGAACTCGATCCAGAGGAGTACTAACTCATGCACGGGCCGCTTCAGTTCTCCGTCGACGAGTTTTTCGGCACGATCTCGCCGCGGATCTGGCTCGCGGTGTTTATTTTCACGATTGGGATGCTGCTCGCCTACGGTGTGATGGGCGTCACGAGTCGACTGCTTGAGCGAATGGGCGTCGTCGAGACGATTGAGGGAACCAGTTTCGAGCGAACGACAAACGAGTTCGGGACCTCAACGGCGCGGATTATCACACAGCTCAGCGGCGTGTTTACCATATTGTTGGCGACCTTCGTGGCGATCACGGTTGCAGACCTCCAGTTTGTCGGTCTGTTTTGGAGTTCGGTCGCCATATTTCTGCCACAGCTCTTCATTGCAATCGTTATTCTGGTCGTCGGCGTTGTTGTCGCCGACAAAGTCGAACTGTTGGTCTCCGAACGGCTTCGTGGGGTCAAACTCCCCGAAATTGGCCTCATCCCGCTGCTCGCCAAATACAGCGTGTTGTTCGTGGCAATCCTCATCGCTCTCAGTCAGATCGGCGTCGCGGTACTCGCGCTGATCGTTCTGCTGGGGGCCTATGCGCTGGCACTGATCGTGTTCACTGCACTCGCCACACAGGATTTGCTGGCTTCGGGGACTGCCGGGGTGTATCTCCTCCTCAATCAGCCATACAGTATCGGTGACGAAGTGAAAGTCGGCGGCCAGCGTGGGATCGTCCAAGAGGTCGACCTCCTCGTTACTCGAATCGAAACTGACGGCGAAGAACACATTATCCCCAACCGGACCGTTCTCAAAGACGGGATCGTTCGCATTCAACAGTAACTCGGTCGGACGATCTATGCGACCGATAGTCCGGAGTAGGTAGTCGACTGGAATGAGCCACGCAAACACGACACAACACTCACTGTCGACGTGGAGATCGATACGCTTGCTGCTGGCGATATCGCTCGCTTCGATGGCAACCGCGAAATTTCACCCTGCACTATCGATGGTAGCGTGGCACTGCACGTATTGGCACCGCGAGTAGAGGAGTAGCTCCACCCCGAACATGTTCATCCATATTTGTATATGAGACGAGGCCGAACGTGTTCGCATGTCAGTAGCAACGCAGTCGACGCAACCGGTGTCGACCGGAGTGATCCAGCGATGACACAGGCCCGGCTCGTCATTACGTTGCCCGAGCAGGTTTGGATCGGCGATGTCTCAAGAGCGCATCCTGACACGACGTTCACTGTGTTGGCGGCAGTGCCCAGCGACGAGGTCGGGTTCGGGCTGGTACGCATTGCTGGCCCGGAGACCGACTCTCTGCTTTCGGAAATCGAGAGCTACGACCAGATCACCGAGCTCTCAATCATTCAGCAGACTGACGGCGAGGCAACCATCCAGTTCGAGACCACGATGCCGCTGTTGCAGTTTTCGGCCCAAGCTTCGGGGCTTCCAATCGAGATGCCGGTGACAATCAGCGACGGCACGGCGACTGTCGACGCGACCGGCTCCCACGAACGAATCTCGGAACTCGGCACCCAACTCCGGAACTTCGGCTTGGAGTTCCGCATCGAGTACATCCAAGAGCGACTCCACACGAGTCAACTGCTCTCGGAGAAACAGCAAGAGCTAGTGCTGGCAGCGGTCGAAGGCGGCTACTACGACACCCCACGAAGCTGTTCGTTGACCGACCTCGCCGAGGAAGTCGGCATCGCCAAGTCGACCTGTAGCGAGACGCTCCACCGCGCCGAGGAGACAATGATCAAACAGTTCGTCGAGGATCTGCCAACGCCGAACGAGTCGGAAAATCGGATCGTCGCGCCGGAGTAGGTCATCGCTACTGCGGCGACAGCCAGTCCCTAACGCGGTTTCGGTCAACACGCTTGTTTAAACAAAATCGTCAGTGGCGAAGCCTCAGTCCGTCGACTGTGAGGAATCCGAGGCTGTTCCGAACCCGAACAGAGCAACGAGACCGCCAGCGAGACCGACCCCGCCACCGAGGGTCAGGAGATCACCACGGCTGTAGCCAGCGTCGGATTCCGGCGAGCCGACGACGATGGCCCCTCGCATCCCCATCGACTCGTGGGGTGTGCAAACATATTTGACGATACCACGTTCCTCGAACGTCTGCTCGAAAGTTGTGCCGCCCTTGCCCACGAGATCACTCTGGAAGCCACCGTCATTGTCGACGACGTTGTGACTCCCGCCGTTGCCGGACCACTCCCAGACGATGGTCGTTCCGGGGTCGACGCGGATGGCTGGCGGATCGAAGGCGTACGGTCCGTTGTTGCCGTCGGCTCCCACAGTGACCGTCACCTCGTTGCTGCCGGTTTTGTCGACGGTGCCGTCGAAGTTGCCGACACCCTCGAACCAGCCACCGTAGTCGATTCCGTCGCCACTATCGGACTCACTCTCCCCGTCTGCTGTCTCCGCCGAGGCCATCTCGACATTGCCGACCGCGATAGCACCCTTCATGCCCACTGTTTTGTGGGGAGAACAGGCGTAGGTGATGATCCCCTCGCCCTCGACAGTGTGCTCGAAGGTGTGTCCGGCCTCACCGACCAGTTCGCTCTCGAAGCTTCCGTCTTCGGCGACGACGTTGTGGCTCCCGCCGTTGCCGGTCCACTCCCAGACGATGGTCGTTCCGGGGTCGACGTGGACGGCTGCGGGTCCGAAGGCGAACGCCCCACTGTTGCCCGATGCCCCGACAGTGATCGTGACTTGGTCTGTGCCGCGTTTGTCGACGGTTCCGTCGTAGTTG
The DNA here is from genome assembly GCF_002788215.1 of Halohasta litchfieldiae. Taxonomy (NCBI): domain Archaea; kingdom Methanobacteriati; phylum Methanobacteriota; class Halobacteria; order Halobacteriales; family Haloferacaceae; genus Halohasta; species Halohasta litchfieldiae. Next base: position 2,896,584 of record NZ_CP024845.1, read on the forward strand.
TCGACGTTGCTGAACCAGTCGCCGTAGGCTGGTTCGCTGCCGGACTGGGCGACTGCTGGTCCTGCAGTGGCCACGCCGAGGCCAGCCATGCCGATGGCCGCGGTGCCACGAAGTACGGTTCGCCGTGCGACTGGTGCCGTTTGTGAGCGATTTGCGGTCATAGTTACCCCTCGTAGCCCGCGTACTCCATGAGCTGTGCGAAGATGTCGGTATCCATCGCATCCCGGTAGACGATGGCGTTGACCATCCCGCCGGGGTAGAAGTTCCCGTTCATCGCGTGGTTGACCTTGTGGCAGTGCATGAGGTAGATGCCGGGATCGGCGTCGGCCTCGAACTCGATGGTGTGGCGGCCCGCTGGCGGAACATTGGTAACGTCCTGTTCGTGCTGGGCTGCCTCGGGGATCTGCCCGCCGTCTTTGGCCACGACTCGGTAGCGATGGTTGTGGAGATGCATCGGATGGGACATGTAGCCCGAGTTCGCAAGGTGGAGCCTGACGGTATCCCCCGAGTCGACGATGATCGGCGACCCCTCCTCGGGATGGATCGTTCGCGGCAGGCTCTTGCCGTTCATCGTGAACACGTCTGGGTTCCGGTCACGCGGACTGTAGTCGACGTTTTCGCCGTTCATCATCCGCGGGAGCCGCGAATCCCAATCTTTCAACGTCAGGAAGTACTCCTTGTCGGCCGGCTCGTACCCCTTGGGGTCGACGCGGAGAATCCCGTACATCCCCATATCGATGTGCCGGTGGGTCTGGTAGTGACAGTGGTAGAGATGCGTCCCCGGCACATTCGCGGGAATGGAGTAGGTGTGTTGCTCGCCGGGGTTGATCTGGATTCCCGTCGTCGTCGGCACGCCGTCGTTCTCCCAAGTCTTTTGAACGCCGTGGAAGTGGAGCGTGTGTGGCTGCTGTCCGTTTGCGTTATCGAAGGTGATCTCCATATCCTCACCCTCGGTCGTCCGCAGGATCGGACCGGGGACGCTCGGTTGCCCGTCGTCAGCCTTGAACGCCCAGACACGCGGGAGTTCGACCGGCCCACCCATCGAGTCGAGCGGGTGAACCGCGTGTTTCGAGGGCACCGACGACAGCGTCACCGAGTTGCCCTGCTCGTCGACGTTGACGACCTCGGGCGGACTCGTCGAGGGAAGCGATCCATCCACCTGTCTGGTGGCCGATCCTTCCATCGCACTGTTGGTCGGTGCCGAACAGCCAGCCAGCGAGAACACGCCGGCCCCACCGGTTGCAGCCAAAAATTCGCGGCGTGAGATACCCCGTCCGGGTGCGCCAATATGGTTACTCATAGATGTACAACTGGTAGTTTGGAGGGATAGTAGATAATTCCAGAATCCGATTCCCACTGCGTTGGAACCGATCCGAACATGTTCGCATATACAGCCAAACGGTGTGTGTCGTGCTCATGAGAGCAATCTGTGGCTCCATCGTGTGGCCACGACACACAACTCTGTTATGAAGGCGGGTGGGTCCCAGTAGACTCACACAGAGCGTCGACCACTGTCAGTCAGCCTCCAGTGGCTGTGTCTGCAGGATATCGACACGGAGCCGATCAGCATACTCAACGCGGAGCTGTCTGGCCTCGTGTTGTGTAATGTACCCGTCCTGAACTTCGTGGGCGATTGGTTCGTAGGCCTCGACATCGAATCCCATCCGTGTGAGGTAGGACCGCACCGACTCGGATGCAAGCCCCTCCTCGATGGCAGCGTCGACGTACTCTGAGACGGCATCGAACGTCGGCAGCACGATCTCCTTGTCGGTAATCGAGCCGTTCTCGCCACCGATTCGGAGCTCGGTCTTGCCGATCCCATCAATAATCGTTGCCATCTGATCGGAGAGCCTGAGAATCTCGCTTGGGTATGCGGTATCCGGTGATCGCCACTCGACGGTGCCAAACTCCTCGCGGAGCTGGACGGGTGTCCAGACTGCGCTTTCGGGATCGAAACAGGATTCGACAGCCGTCCGGTCGACGCCAGCGGCGAGGGCTGTCTGCAAGAACTCGTCGTAGCGAGCCTCAAGCCGGTCGGTCCATTCCGCACAGTCAGCGACGTAGGGCCACAACTCTCCCTGATGGGCGAGTCCGTCGTAGGCCAGTCGACGGTAGAGTTCGGATCGCGCGCCCATGGCCAGCGTTTCGCCCCGGAAATGCCGCCCGGAGTTGACCAACGCTAGCGCCGGATCGAGCGCGATCAGCGTGTTGAGCTGGTCGACTGCATGGCCGGGCTGCTGTTCGAAATGGATGTGGGTCCCCGCACAGTGGCGGACGTACTCGAAATCCTCACCAATGACCTCGTTCTGGATTCGCGTTCGCTCGCTCGGCAGTTCTTGAATTGCCTCGTGGGTGATCGGTGTCGACAACGGAACCAGCCCCTTGTCGAGTTCAGCAGCGCGCTGGAGGACCGTCCGAATTCGCCCACACAGCTCCCTCCGGAGTTCGGCTGTCGACTCACAGGGGGTGGTCTTGATTTCGATCATGGGTTCGACGAACTCGCGTTCGGCTCCCGGCGACGCCTCGATGAGTCCGTCAGGCTCGACCAGTCGACCCGCCTCGTCGATCACCCAGTATTCGACCTCAATACTCCGACGTACCGATGTTGATTGGTGTGCTGTCACAGTGATACTGCAGCGTCGGCATTCTAGCAGGCGATTCCGTCTCAATAGGGCCAGCGTAGCTACAGTCTCGATTCCACGACGACACGCTGTCGACGCCAGTAGATTCGTAGCTACCCTGTGTGTCGAGTTCACATAGATAGAATACGGGCAATGCATTGGCCAAAAGACTATGCACATATGTTTTAATATACTTCTAAAAAGTATTAGGACATGTTAGGGGTGAGATTTCAAACAAATGTATGTTCAAATATAGGCGTTATAATTTGGTAATTGGTATGCAAAAACAGCCCAGAGTAAGTTCCAACCTCTATTTTTTGATCTAGACAGCAAAATAGCTCTATTTTTTGTATATGCTAATTCTATAGTGTGAAAGTTTGTGATACAATGTGTTATTTATACTAGACCTACATACACGCAAATATGAATACGGAGGCAGGAGTCGACGGGGAAGTAGCAGTCATCAACAGACGCCTGCAACAGGCAGCCGCGGGTGATCTGACGGTTCGGCTCGAAACTGACAGAGAAGACGAGATGCTGGCCGATCTCTCGGGGTCGGTCAACGAGATGCTCGCCGAGTTGGACGGGACACTGTTGGGCATTCAGTCGTTCGGTGTCGAGGTTGCAACCGAGACCCAACAGGTGTCGACGGGTGTCGAGGAGATCCAACAGACCAGTACAGAGGTCGGCCAGTCCATCGAAGAGATCGCTGCGGGCGCACACAGACAGACGACGAAACTCTCGACGGCTGGCGACGAACTGACCGACCTCTCGGCAACGATAGAGGAGATTGCCTCCTCGGCCGACGAGGTCGCAACGCTCTCCGAGGAGGCTGCCAGCCACGCTACAGAAGGGACAGATCTCGCCGAGGCGTCGATGGCAACGATGGGTGAGATCCAGTCACAGGCCGACACCACCGTTGACCGGATCGGCCACTTGGAGTCCGAAATGGACGAAATCACCGATATTGTAGATCTGATCGACGATATCGCCGACCAGACCAATATCCTCGCGTTGAACGCCTCCATCGAGGCTGCCCGGGCCGGGGAGGCTGGCGACGGGTTTGCGGTGGTCGCCAACGAAGTCAAATCGCTGGCCGAGGAAACACAGGACGCGACCACGGATATTGCACAGCGCGTCGACGGGATTCAGGAGACGACGACGGACGCAGCGAGTGATATCCGTGAGATGCGGACGACCATCGAGGAGGGCCTGGAGACGATAGCGGATGGACTCGAAGCCTTGGAGACGATTGCCGACCGTGTCAACGAGGCTAACGACGGTGTCCAGTCGATCAGCGATGCGACCGACGAGCAGGCCGAGTCGACACAGGAGATGGTCGGGATGATCGACGAGGTGATCAGCGTGAGCGAACAGACCAGCGCGGAGGCCGAAACAGTGTCGGCGGCCGCCGAACAGCAGACCGCCGCACTTACCCAGATTGCCGACAGCGTCTCCCAACTCGATGATCTCGTCGTCGACCTCAGCAGCCAACTCGACAACTTCACTGTCGGTGAGGGTGAGGATCACGTCGCGCTGACCAACCCCGACTACGAGGCGGCAGTGAGCGCTATCGAAGACACCAACGAGGAACTGTTGGAACTGAGCGACGCGGTCGTGACCGCCTACACCTCGCTGGCGAGCAGTAGCGAGTACCCCGACGAGATCAATATCGCCGGTCGACAGCGCATGTTGAGCCAACGAATTGCCAAACAGACGCTGGTTATCGCTCGCAACGAGCGCGCTGGAGATATCAGCGAGGAGATCAGCGAGGCAAAAGACGACCTCACGTCCGACATCGAGGAGTTTCAACATGCACTCGATACACTCGAGAACGGGGGCAACCACCGAGATGTGACACTCGCCCCGGCCCCCGAGGCAGTTCGTGAGCCACTCGGCGAGGTGCGGTCGGTCTGGAAACCACTCCGTCGGAACGCCGAGACAGTTGTGCGTGAATCCAAGTTCACCGCCGATGTTCAGGCGTCGGTTGAAACAACCGCACAGTTCTAATACATGCACTCAACACACCAGCACTCCGAAGGCTGTTTCAGACATCTGTTTGAGGAGCTCGAAGATGCCGTTGTGAAGTTTGAGCTTGTTGATGGCGAACCGATCATCGTCCATCCCAACAGTGCATTCGTCGACGTGTTCGGCTACGACTCCGAGACCGTAATCGGCGAACCACTCAACGAGCTAATCGTTCCAGCAACCAGACGTGAGGAGGCAGCCCAGTTCGACCAGCGAACCCAAGACGGCGAGTCGAACGCAGCCATCGTCAAGCGCATGACCGACGAGGGCGAACGGAAGTTCGTCTACCGAGGCATTCCATACAAGGATCGCTACGGGTTTGCGATCTACTCGGATATCACCGACGAGCTACAGCGGGAGCGCCATCTGGAGGTCCTCCATCGTGTCCTGCGACACAATCTGCGAAACGATCTCACGGTCGTTCTGGGGATGGCAACGGACATCATCGAATCCACCGACGAGGAACACACTCGGCGGGCCGCACAGAAAATCAAACAGAAGGCCTCGGATCTATCCCAACTCAGCGACGAGGCCAACACAATCGAGAAAGTACTCGGTGAGACGGTTACGGTGGGACCGGTCGAACTGAAACCGCTTGTCAATGACGTGATCGCGGACTGTAACGCACGGTTCGAGTCAGCATCGATCACCACAGAGGTTCCGGCAGGGCTGTGTGTCAGTGCCAACGACAAGCTACAGATCGTCGTTCGGAGCCTCCTCGATAACGCGATTCGTCACAACGATACCTCGAACCCACAGGCAACAGTTACGGCAACGGAACTCGATTCGACTGTCGAACTCGAAGTGGTCGACAACGGTCCGGGCATCCCGAAGGCCGAACAGCGGCTCATTACAGGCGACCAAGAGATCACCCCGCTCAACCATGGCAGCGGACTCGGCCTCTGGCTCGTGAAGTGGATCGTCGACGCCTACGGCGGGCACCTCGATATCGAGACGTCGAAAAGCGATGGTAGTATCGTCCGAATCAGACTGACCCAAGAGTGAGCAACGGGGACAGAGATAGTTTAGTAGAGCAGATCAGCGTCGTTCTGAATCATATACAGGCTGCGAGACGCGATGTTGACTGCGTGGTCGCCGATACGTTCGAGATCACGGACGGTCAACAGGAGCCGCGAGATGTCGGCCAACAGGCCTTCGAGGTCGACATCAGTCGACTCATCGCGGGCCAGCAGGTCACGGACGACTGCTTCGGAGGCGGTCTCACACTGCTGGTCGACGCTATCGTCCCGCGCTTCGAGTTCGTAACACAGCTCACGGTCTGCCTCGGCGTAGGTACGCATCGCGTCTTCGACCATCACAGTGACGACGCTGCCGATAGTCTGGATGTCGACATCCGGGAAGCGTATCCGGTCGGTCGACAGCGAGTACTCGGCCAAGTTCACCGCAAGGTCACCGATGCGTTCGAGGTCGGTGATGATCTTGAACGAGGCCGCAATAAATCGGAGATCCGAGGCCACCGGCTGTTGGAGGGCGACCAGATCGATACAGTCGCCTTCGAGATCGAGATACAGGTCGTTGATCTCGTTGTCACCATTGATCACCTCGTGGGCTAGCGATTCGTCGGTCCCTTCGAGTGCGGTCAACGCGAGTCGGAGTCGATCAATGACGAGCTCCGACATATAAAGGACGTCCTCACGGAGTGTGTCCAGACGGTGCTGGTAGGAGACGCGTGCCATACCGAGTCGTGTTCGATAATACCCTATGAGGGTTCTGTGCATGTTCTATTAGGTATATAATGGCCTGTGTACAGATCGCGTGGTCAACTCGCTATCCAGAATCGAGCGGCGGCAATCGATATGAGGATTCCACGGCGGTACAGCGTCAGGACAGTCAGGACAGTCAGCAGACCGGTTGCCACCGTAGAAGAGGAGACGCGTCAAGTACGCAGGAAGCCGTGCCAATGTGAGGACGATGGTGGTGTTACTCGTCGACAGAGTCGGGATCGGTCGACGCCTCGTCATGCTGTCGGTCGACTATCTTCGCTGGAACTCCCGCAACCGTCTCGCCAGCGGGAACATCGTGGGCCACCAGTGAGTTCGCCGCGATCTGGGCCTCCTCGCCGATCTCGACGCCCGGCAAAATGACTGCCCCGGCTCCGATCATCGCTCGCTCGCCGATAACGACGTCACCCACGCGGTACTCGTCCTGCAAAAATTCGTGGCAAAGAATGGTGGCGTCGTAGCCGATGATTGCGTGGTCGTTGACCGTAATGCGTTCGGGCCAAAACACGTCGGGCGTCGACTCAAGGCCCCACGAGACGCCCTCGCCGACGGTCACTCCGAGTCGACTCGCCAGCCAGTTTTTGAGTCGGAGGCTCGGCGAGAGGCGAATCAGCCAGACGACCAGATAGTTGCTGACGATCCGGAGCGGCGACTTGGCCTCGGGCCACGACCACAGCGAGTTGCGCTGGCCGGTGGTCGGATGGCGTTCGAGTCGGTCGTGTCGACGCTCGCTGTCGGCCTGTGGGGAACTCACATCTTGCTGTACGTCCGGTATCCCTAAAATAGCATCCGCAGTAGTCTTTGACTACTTATAAACCGATACTGAGACTGTACTCGTCGAATAGATTATTTAAAAAGCTGAGTGGGCGAGCCGCTCAGTCGTCGCCGCGAAGCTCGGCCATGTGGTCGACACGCTGCTGGACGAGGTCGGCCTTGCCGATGTCGTGCCGGATACGGAGGCCGTCGCCAGCCGCCGCCAGCGCGTCGTCAGCGATCTCTTCGGCGGCGTCGATACTGTCAGCCAGCCCGACGACCGCGAAGGATCGAGAGGTCGTCGTGTAGAGGCCATCATCGCGTTCGTCGACGCTTGCGTAGAACAGCAGCCCTTCGCCAACCGTGTCTTCGTCGACCGTGATTTTGGCACCCGAATCCGGATCGGTTGGGTAGCCTGCCGGAACGGCGTACTTGCAGACAGTCGCCTCACCCGAAAAGTCGAGTTCGGGCAGTTCCTCGCCATCACGAGCCGCGGTCAGCACCTCGATGAACGGTGTGTCGAGGACCGGCAGCGTGTTCATCGCCTCCGGATCACCGAAGCGGGCGTTGTACTCGATGACTTTTGGCCCGTCGCTCGTCAGCATGAACTGGCCGTAGAGAATGCCCTTGTATTCGGGCATCGCCTCGACGGTCGCCTCCATGATGTCGACGGCGGCCTCGTAGTCGCCGTCGTTCATAAACGGCAGTTCGAAGCCGGTGTCGCTGTAGCTGCCCATCCCGCCGGTGTTCGGTCCCTCGTCGCCCTCGTAGGCGCGCTTGTGGTCCTGAACGGCTGGGGTGGTCCGAAGGTCGCCGTCGGCGACGAACGCCTGTAGGGTGAACTCCTCGCCGACGAATCGCTCTTCGAGGACGACCCGGTCGTAGTCTTCGCTCCGAATGTACTCCTTCGCGCCCTCCTTGTCGACCTGATCGCCGATGACTTTCACGCCCTTGCCGCCGGTCAGTCCGGCGGGTTTGACCGCGAGATCGATCTCGCTGTCGTCGATGTAATCGCAGGCCGCGTCCATGTCGTCGAACGTCTCGAAGATCGGACAGCCCGGAATGTCGTTGTCCTGCATGAACCGCCGCTGGAACGCTTTGTCGGTCTCGATGCGGGCTTCTTCGGCCTGTGGACCGAAAGTGTAGATCCCGGCCTCATCGAGGGCATCGGCGACACCGGCCTGCAGGCCGGATTCGGGGCCGACGATGGCGAGGGTGGCCTCAACGTCCTCGGCGTAGTCGACAATCGCTTCGCTGTCGGTCTCATCGAGTTTCTCAAACCCATCGGCGAGCCGAATTATTCCGGGGTTGCGGTTGCTCGCAGCCGCGTACAGTGAACAGTCAGGGGCCAGCGCGTGGGCAATGGCGTGTTCGCGGCCGCCGCCACCGACGAGAAGTACGGTTTCGCTCATACCGAAGGAAGGTCGACAAACCAGTGTAAGTGTTACTTTTGGGCTGTGCCGTTACTGCGAGCCGAAGGGGTTGGCCCGAACGACCGTCTCTTCGCGGCCCGGGCCGACACCAATCGCATAGATCGGTGCACCGACTTCCTCGCTGACGTATTCGAGATATTCGCGGGCGTTGGCCGGAATCGCCTCGTACCCCTCTTCAGCCACGTCGGCCCAGTCGACTTCCGGCCATGGCTCGAAGGATTTGAGCACTGGCTCACAGTCGCCCCAGCGTTCGGTGGTCGCGGGCATCGTTTTGATCTCCTCGCCGTCGAGTTCGTAGGCGTGGCCGACTTTGACCTCGTCCAAACCAGCCAGTACGTCGATGTGGTTGACAGCGATCCCAGTAAAGCCGTTTGCGCGAGCGGCGTGCCGAAGCATCGGGATATCGAGCCAGCCGATCCGGCGCGGTCGACCGGTCACGGTGCCGAACTCGCCGCCTTTCTCGCGGATGAAGTCAGCTAGTTCTTCTTCGGTGTCGTTACCGTCGAGTTCGGTCGGGAGCGGGCCAGTGCCGACACGCGAGAGATAGGCCTTGACGATGCCGACGACCTCACCTTGGCCGATGACGGTCGGACCGACACCGGTGCCGACGGATGCCCCGCCAGCGGTTGGGTTCGAGGAGGTGACGTAGGGGTAGATACCGTGGTCGATGTCGATAGAGGTCCCCTGTGCGCCCTCGAACAGCAGTTCCTCGCCGTCGTCGAGGCTCTTGCCGAGGAAATCCCCACAGTTGACCGTCATCGATTCCTCACGGAACCGCTGGCCGTACTCGTTGTAGGTCTCGAACAGCGCCTCAACGTCGAAGGCGTCGGCGTGTTCGGAGTTCTCGATGTCGAGGCCGTAGATCTCCTCGGCGAGATCCCGTTTCTGCGGGACGACGTATTCGAGACGGTCCCGAAGGACTTCGGGGTCAAGCATGTCGCCGATGCGAATGCCGCGTCGACCGGCCTTGTCCTCGTAGGTTGGGCCAATTCCCCGTTTGGTGGTTCCGGCGGCGAGATCCGAGTCGCTTTTGACTTCCTCTTCGATGCCGTCGAGAACACGGTGATATGGGAGGATCGCGTGGGCCCGGCGGGCGATCCGCACGTCGGGGTCGAGTCCTTTCTCACGAAGCGTGTCGAGCTCGTCGAAGAGGGTCTCGGGGTTGACAACACAGCCGTTGCCAAGAATCCCGACTTTGCCACGGACGGCACCGCTGGGGACCAAAGAAAGTTTGTACTCGTTGCCGTCTCGAACGACAGTGTGGCCGGCGTTGTCGCCGCCCTGATACCGGACGACGACGTCGGCGTCGCCACCCCAGATGTCGACGAGAGCGCCCTTGCCCTCGTCGCCCAACTGGGAGCCGACGATAGTTACGGTCATAACAGCCGTCGCTTCACAAGCAGGGGGTAAACCGATTACGGTCCACGTCACAGCCCCACCGACCACGGGCAATTGCAACCATCGTCGACCGGGGGTCATCCCAGCCCACACCGACCCACAACTGGCGTGGCAACACGCCACAGAATCCGAACTGTTAACTACTACCACCCCAAGTACTCATACTACTGACCTTTTTACCCCGTCCGACAGCAACCTTTAAAACGGATCAAGACAAGTTAGCATGTGTCATGATAGACAGACTTGAGAAAGAAGTCGACATGCTCGAACGGCACCTACAGGTCCTCCGCATGGTGATCGAGAACGAACCCATCGGCATCGTCAAGATGTCGAACGAGACCGGCTACCCACATCACAAGGTACGCTACTCGCTTCGCGTGCTCGAAGAGGAGAACCTCATCGAGCCATCGAGCCAGGGTGCGATCCAGACCGATCACACCGAGGAGTTCGTCGACGACCTCGACAACAAGATCGACTCCATCGTCGAGAAGCTTCGCACGATGCGCATCGACGACGCCGCAGAGATCGAAGGCTAGATCTCTACACTGTTTGTCGCCGCGGGCGATAGCTTGCTGTTTTCGGTCGACAGTCCGACGAACTGTCTACAGTTCCGGGACGTGGAGATCGAACGTGTCGCCGAGTTTTTCGACCAGACAGAGATGGAACCCCTGTTTTCGGGAGATGTAGACGAAGCTTTTGCCACGGCTCGCGCTCAGCAGGCCGCCACCGGTCGCGTCGGCCGCAGCATCCAGCGCCTCGCCCTTGTAGTAGCTCGTCGTCACTGCGAACGCGCCGGCAAAGCTCTCTTCGCGTTGAATGATCTCGCTGCCGTCTCGGACGAGTGTGTTCACCATGCCGCCGCCGACGGGCTGCTTGGATTCATTGAAATCAGCGACGAACACCGGCTGGTCCCGTTTGTCGCGGACGACAAGATCGAAGGTGGCCTCGACTGGGTCGTCTTCCTCGTCAGTACCGAGCGAGATACTGCCGCGGAGTTCGGCCCGGTTGATCGTCGGAATCGCCTCGTAGATCCGGGCGAGATCGGTCTGGTTGCCCGTCTGCTGGATGTCGAACAGGAACTCCTCGACGAGCCACCGGACGAACGCGAGTTCGATCCGGCCCTCTAGGAACGTCTCGAAGGGGGTGCCGTCGACGCTCACACCCTCGCTTTCGAAGGTCGTATGCGGCTCGATCCGGAGGTTGGTCATGACTTCGTCTTGGCTCGCTTCCCCGGAAATAGCGTCTTCCAGCGTGGCGTCTCCTTTCGAGGCGTACCGCACGAGGAGATTCGTGCCCTCTAGGGCTTCGGACGTACTCATCGACTGGCTCCCGGTCGACATCCCACCCACGTCGACGGTCGTGTCCGACTCCAGTTGGGATTCGAGCCGATCGATCTCGGCTTCGGCCTCCGAGAGCTTGGTTCGGACGGTCTCAAGCTCCTTGCGGGCCTTGTCGCGTTCGGCCTGAGCGCTGTCGCGTTCTGTAACCAGTTTCTCGTGTTGCTCTTCGGCCTTCTGCATCACCTGTTCGGCACGCTTGAGCCGCTTCTGTAACTGTTTTCGGGAGAGCTGTCCCTCCGATTTCGATTTCGATTTCCGCCGTGCGGTCTGCGATGCCGACCGTTGGGTCGACTGCGTTCCCCCCTGCTCGGGATCGCTACTCGGATCGAGCGACGGAATCGTCTTCGCATTGCGCCACTCCGCCTCGTTGCTAAACACGTCTTCGTCCGTCTTCGGATCAGTCGACTCCGTGGTTGCGGTCGACGCCTCTGTCGATGCAGTCGATGACTCCGGAGCCGATGATTCGCTGGCTGTGGTCGAGGAGCCTGCTGTCGGCGAGGGTCGTGACACACCCCGATCACCGTTCGTTTCCGGCGTCGACGGCGCGTTCGCCGACTCACTGCCAGCCGTCGATCCGTTGCTGGCCGTCGGCCTGTCGCTAGCTGTGGTCTCTGTTTCACTCCCGGTCGTTTTTGGGGTTGGTGTCACCGAGTCGACTGTGTCGGTGTCGCTGACAGCGTCGTCTTCGGTCGACTCGTCGTCCTCACTCTCCTCGGCCGAGACATCACTGTCTGCGGTCGATGGATCGTCACTACCGCCAACAGGTTCCGGGATATCGATGACTTCCAGATCGGATGCATAGACGGTGTAAATGCCGACCTCGTCGTCGGCGCGCTCGAAGGCCTCCTCGTCGGTCAGCAGCTGTCGACTGTTTCCAACGAAGGCGACACTCATCGATTTCCCACCGTAGTAGACCGTGTAGTAGTCGCCCGACAGCACGTTCTCCGAGAGTTCGATATAGCCCGTGAAACTACCCGACGAAAGCGTCGCGTCCGCCTCGGAGATCGTCTTTTTATTCGTGTAGTACTGGGCTTGCTTTTCGCTCCGACTCCGCATTGCGTACAGCAACGGCAATGCGGGGGACGGAGCCTCGTATGCCGTGCCGTCGGTTTCGGCAAACGACGACAGCGACCCCTCATCGATACCGATGAGTCGCCCGTTGAGCATGAACGCCCATGCCGTGCCCGCCGTTACCGCGCCCGAAAACTCGCGGTCGGCAAGCCCGTGAAGTCCCTCGTAGCCACCGCTGAATGGGTGTGACTCCCACTCGGTTACGGCGTCGACTATCTCGCGATCCATTTGGTATAACGTCGCTACAGACGACTGAAATAGTTTCCGGAGCGTCGCACGTTTTATTCAGTGGAAATAAAATGGATTTAATGGCGAGTACAGCGTACTATCAGACCGCGAGCACGGCATAGACGAGCAAAAAGCCGAAATAGAGCGCGACCAGCGCACCGAGGGCCACGATCCGAAACCGGTTGAGTGACTTTTCTTCTTCGGTGTAGGCCTTTTTGAAGGCTTCTCGTTCATCGTCAGTAAGCGCTTGATAATGTTCGAGACCGAGATGCAGTCGATACTGTTTGTCATCAGTGAGTTCAAACTCACAGTAGGGACAGACTACCGGCGTTTCGTCGACCGGAACGTCAGTTTCAGGCTGTGGTTGATCGGTCATGGGCCACCTCCAGCGATGAACGGCGGTTCGACAATTGGTGTGGTAACCACCCAGAGGCTGATCATCGTGTAGCCGACCATCACGAGTGTGATCCCATACTGGCTTTTGATCGCTTCGAGTCGACCGGGGAGCAGTTCGTAGGCCGCCGCGTGAGCGACCCAGACGGCGATCATGTGGCCGCCTAAAATCAGTGCCATCTCAACGCCGGATACCCAGCCGGGAAGTCCCGCCAACACGGGTGGTTGTTGGGGTGGCGACAGTGGGCCAGCACCGACGACGACCACAGTGGGCAGCAGGCCGAGGAAGAAACTGAGATTGTGTGCGAGATGGTAGCCGACCGCGATGGCCAGCAATGAGGGGGCAAACCGCTTACCGAGCGCCTCTCGCGTGATGTAGGTATTCCCGTAGCGACGGGCCACCCCTATCGACCACCAGAACGCGCCCAGAAACAGCCCGAAGCCAGCGAGGTAGGCAAGCAGGTAGACGGCCAACGGTGGTACTCCCAGCCTGACGACGCCGACAGCGAACGTTTCCCACAGCCATGTCGCAACGAAGCCATCGAAGGTAGTGACATACAGCAGACAGACAATAAAGGCGACCTCGTCGCGTCCCGAAACGAACTCCGGATCGGTGAGTGCCATCCCGGGGAGTCGGAACGAGATTCCATCCGCGGTTCGCTCGAAGGGCGCGAACCGCCCGAAGTACGAGAACGCTCGTGAAATCGGGTCGACCGAGCCAAACCACCGATCCGAACCAAATACCACCGCTCCAGTGACGGTAACCCCACCGTAGGCGACTATCGCCGTGGCGAGCAGGCGTGGATCGTCAGCCAGCGGCGTGACGACTTCGATCCAAATCAACGCCAGCAGTCCGGCCACGCTCGGCCACGCGCCCAGTCGGTCGGGATACTCGCGACCAATCGTCGGGAGCAGGTCGGCTATCGTGCGGAATGGGTTGAGTGTCGACCACGTGTTGCCGAGCAGGTAGGTCGAGGCGACGTAACCGCCCCACCACGCCACCCAGACGAAGACGACCGCAAAGTTACGGAGTGCGGTTGGGGGGCCGGTGTAGCCCACGTAGATGGTGAGCGCCAGCAGGCCAAGCCCGGTCAGTCGACCAGCGAGCGTGATGAGCCGGCCCGGCGCGGGGAGCCTGCCGCCCCACTCGTGAAACGAACGGATAAATACCCGGTCGGTAACGAAGGAGGCCAAGAGGAACGACGCCCCAACTGCGCCGCCGCCGGTGGCCAGAAACAGCCACGTCGGGACGGTGACTGTCGTTGCTCCGGCCGCTCTGAGTCCGGCGGCGTGAGCGAGTACGGTCTCGCTTGCCGCGAGGACTATCAGTATTGCTGTGACGAATCCGAAGCCAGCCCACCCGAGCCGTCGACGGTCCATTGACGGCGATTGGGTGAGCCGATAGGAGTAGCTTGCGACTCGGCGTCTCGACTGCCGTTCACCCCCGGCGACGGTTGGGAGGATTTTTAGTCACAGGGTCGAAACTGACCCCTATGAGTACCGAAACGGAGGAGGGACACGACGACCATCACCATCATCTCCCGGCGGTCGAAGACTGGCCGCGCGGCTTCGGTGAGGCGAGTTGGTGGCCGTTCGTGACGGCTATGGGTGGCGCAGGCATTTATATCGGTGTCGCACTCTGGATCGTCGCCGATCTCGTACATCCGCTGGCTGGCCCAGCGGTCGTCGCTGGCAGTGTCGGCCTGTTTCTGACGGGGATCTACGGCTGGCTCTACCACGCCTTCATCACGAAGTTCTGGACGCGAGACACCACCGAACACGGGATCTCATCGCTCCGTTGGGGGATGATCGCGTTTTTGGGATCGGAGCTGGCGACGTTCGGTGCCATTTTCGGCTACTACTTCTACTTCCGTGCGGGCAGCGGTGAGTGGACGCTTCCAGCCACAACGCCCGACCTCGTGAGTTCGCTGATTTTGGCAAACACCGCCATCTTGGTCGCCTCGTCGTTCACGCTCCACTGGGCCCACGTCGCCATCCGGAGCGATGACCGAACCAACTTCCTCCGCGGGATGGGCCTGACCCTCCTGTTGGGCGTGGTCTTCCTCGGCGGCCAGGCACTGGAGTACTTCGAGTTCATCATTCACGAGGGCTTTACCCTCTCGGAGGGAATCTACGGCTCGGCGTTCTTCGGGCTGACCGGTCTCCACGGTCTTCACGTCATGCTCGGGGTCGTCTTCCTCAGCATCGTCTTCGTCCGTGGTCTCTACGGCCAGTACTCCGCCGAACGGCATCTCTCGGTGAGTACGGCCTCGATGTACTGGCACTTTGTCGACGTCGTCTGGATCTTCCTCGTCGTCGTCCTCTACCTCGGCACTGGCCAAGCGTAGCTCAGTCGACCACCGCTGTTTTCGGCTGTGTTCCGAGGCTCACAGAACAGCCGAGCGTCAGCTGTAGATTTCGTCCAAACGGGCCACAGTCGACTGCCGGGAAACCCCTGTGGCTGGAACTATCGAGTGGCAGCCCAGCCACCCGACCGATGGCGGTCCTCAAAACTCGGTTCGGAGCGTGCGACCGTCAGGTAGAGCCCTCTCGAAGCGTGTCGTCAGCTAGCTCGAACCACTCCGTGGCGAGTTTGAGGAACTCTTGATCGGTTCGGTCTTCAGGAGGAGCGGATGTCGGATCTTCGAGTTGTTCTGTAACGGTTCGAAACTCGTTGCGAGCGAGTTGGAGCTCCGTCTGTGATCGGGAGTTGCGTTGCTGTGGCCCCCCGATGTTTACCAACCCGGTAAACATCCGGTCGACCAACTCGATCTGCCACGCCTGTTGGTCGTACTTTGTTTGGATCTCGTCCATGTATAGTTCCTTCTCAGCCAGCTCCTCGCCGAGAGCTTCGTAGTCGGCTTTGAGACTGGCCAACTGGGACGGTCGACGGGAGTAGGTTGGCTCGGCGCTGACAGGCTTGATGCGAGTATAGACAAGGTAAATATACCGCTGGATTCGGGCCAGATCGGGGATCAGCTCGTCGTATGTCCGATACTCCCGCACTGTGGCTTCCTGTTGTGCAGTCGTTGCTAACTCGCGTGTCTCCTGCCAGAGGATGTCGGAGGCGGTTTCGAGGTATTCCCGGGCGTTGTTGTATTCGATCTCGGTACTCGGAAAGACATCAAGAAGCGTCTGGTCGCTACCCTCCGGGACGTACTCTTGGAGTGCGCGACGGTACTGCTGTTCGGCCGTCTCCAACGAGCGTTGGAACTCGATCTCGTCGGTCGACTGCTGTCTGTCGTCAGTCTGTTCCTCCGGATCGGGTTCGGGGTCGGACTGTGGCTCGTCAGCCTCTGGTTCCGACTCGTCGGCTGAAGACTCCGATTCCATATCGCCGGTCGACTGTGTCTCTGCGTTCGATTCGGGTGCTTCCGTTTCGTCGTCCTCAAAATAGCCGAGACATCCAGCAACGGCAACACTACTACCGACCGCGAGATACGTCCGACGGTTCATATACGGTAAGTAGATTACTCACATATAAGAATCAGTATTATTTTTGATTATTTACCACCAACAGAGGTAGCTCTTGGTTACTGGTTTGTGAGAAGTTTTGCGAGGGAAGAACGCTCCAAGAGCGGTCTTCCGCATCTTGCGGTGTGAGCCGCAACGATGCGAGGGGAGGGATTTGAACCCACGGACCTCTACAGGAGCGGAGCTTGAATCCGCCGCCGTTTCCGGGCTTGGCTACCCTCGCACACAGTGCCGTCTCTCCTGTGGAGTCCTCACCCGAACTGTGTGACGGGCGTTAATAAACATTTCACAGTCGACCGACCATCGCTACCGACGGTTGACCAGTCGGAATATAAATAGAGAGCGTAGTACGAGATAGCCGCCGTGACGACAGTCAAACGGCTGCTGTCAGGGCGCGTCGCCGCTGACCAGTCCCGAATCGGTAATCTTGAACGTCGCTTTCTCGCCTGCGGCTTTGGCCCGATGTTTTTCCAGTGTGGCCCGGCGGTTACCGCCGCGGAACCGGTCGAGCCGAACCACAACGCCGGTCCAGTGTTCGAGGGTATGGCCTCCCAACGCCCGCGTCTGGTCAGTGTCGGGATCAGAGTACACCTGATTCGTAATGACGACCGCGATATCGTGTTTTCGTGCCAGCGACAGCAGTTGGGTGACCTGTCGGGCGACTGCCCGCAGCGAGTCGCCGCCCTCGGCATCCTCGCCACGTTGGAGCCGGTAGAAGCCCGTGGCGCTATCGAGGACCATCAGGTCGACCTCTTCGGCGAACTCCGCGGCATCCCGGACGGCCTCCTGTTGTTCGTCGAAATCCACTGCGTCAGTGATGATGAGCCGTGAGGCGACGTGTTCGACCGGTTCCTCGGAGTTGGCCTCGATCAGTTGCTGGAATCGGTCGACCGAGAGACCCTCCGTGTCGATGTAGAGCGCTTTCCCGCCGTCAGTAGCGACACCCACCGCCGCCGACAGCGCGACGTTGGTTTTCCCCGCTGCTGGCGGCCCATAGAGCTGGGTAACCGTTCCCCGCTCGAAGCCGCCGCCCAACAGCGAATCGAGTGCCCCACAGCCGGTCGAAACTGGCTCGCTCACAGTCAGCAATTGACTGGTCAGCGCAAAAGCCCCTCGGTCTCCCGTGACAGCTGCTATCTCTCGGTCGGCGGTGAGTCTGACACTACCGAGCTGTCGACCGCAGCCGAGGATTCAGTCGACAGCGACTGATCGGTAGCTACTCGTGTGAGTCGCTTTACTGACTGGTTCCACGAGGGCCACACAGACTGATACGGCTTGCAAGCGACGGTGGATATATGGCCGAAGAAACACTGATCGAAGTCGAAGGATCGCACGACAGAGCAACGATTGCGTCGTACTTTCGGCAGTTCGCCGATGGGCTCGAAGCGGATGGCTCGGTCACGTTCAGCACCGGTGAGGACGAGGTGAGCCTGACTGTCCCCGAGACAGCCGAGTTTGAGATCGAAGTCGAGCGCGAGACCGAAGAGGAAGACGACGAAGCCGAGTACGAAATCGAGTTCGAAGTCGGCTGGTCGACCGACGAGGACGAAGAAGCCGAAGCAGCGATCCTCGAAATCGGCGGCGGAAGCAAAAGCGACACCGAGGGCCAACAGGAGACGATAGACGAGGCAGTCGACGAGGCCGAAGGTGGTCATGAAGCCGCAGCCAGTGACGAACGTGCGGCTCACGATGACGAGGGTGAAGCCGGCAGCGACGCGGAACTGGAGTCACCGGACCCACCCGACGGACGAAGCGAGGTCGACGCCGCCGAAGACGACGAAGGAAGTCGACTCACCGATACGGACACCGATTCCGACGAGGACCGTTAGGCGACCACTAACGCACCGACATCGGCAGTATACGCCAGTTACCAGTTCACCGATCAACGTCGACCGCAGTTTCTGCCCGCCGCATGATCTCGCTGATCGGTCGACCTGTTTCACTGGCGACGGCGGCGGCATCGTCGTACTCCGCGCTCACGTCGTAGACCTCGCCGTCGGTCGTGCTCGCTATTTTTACGTCGACCGTGTACTGTTCGCCAGCAACGGTGAGGTCGACGGTCTCGAACCGTCGTTCTGCGGTCCAGCGGTGGCCCGCACCGTGTTCGCGGATGCCGAGCGTCCCGGTTTCGAGCGCCAGTCGGTGGGCGATGCGCTCGGCGTCTTCGGGCTTGCAGATCACCTTCACGAGGTGGCCCGGTCGAGATTTCTTCATCGTCACGGGAAGAATCGATACATCGCGTGCGCCCGCGGCGGTCAGTGTTTCCTGCAAGCCGCCCAGTAGTTCCGGCGAGGCATCGTCGAGATTCGTTTCCAAGACCGTGATCGAATCGCGGCTCAGTCGACTCCTACCGTCGCCGACGGTCGCCCGGAGGACGTTGGGATGGGACTCAAAGGAGTGGTCACCGGCTCCATAGCCGGTTTCGTCGACCGAGAGCGCGGGGAGAGTGTCGACGCCCTCGGCGAGTTGGGCGAGAATCGCCGCGCCGGTCGGCGTGAGGAGTTCGGCCTCGATGGGACCGCCCTGAATCGACCAGTCGGCACGCTCGGCGATTTCGACCACCGCAGGACCGGGAATCGGGTAGGTGCCGTGACTCATTTCGCGGTGGCCGCCACCGACCGACAGCGGCGTGGTGACGATCCGGTCGACGTCCAGATCGTCGACGAGCAGTGCCACACCGACGATATCGGCGATGGCGTCGTCCGCGCCGACCTCGTGGAACTGGATGTCGTCGAGCGGCTCGCCGTGAACCGCGGCTTCGGCCTCGCCGAGCAGGCGAAACGCACCGAGCGCGTCGGCTTTGACCGATTCGGGGAGGTCCATGGAATCGACGATGTCGACGACCTCACGATAGCTTCGGTGGGGGCCGTGGCCTTCGGCGTGAGTGTGGTCGTGATCATGGCTGTGGCCGTGATCATGGTTGTGGCCGTGATCATGGCTGTGGTCGTGATCATCACCGTCGTCAGTATCACCGTGGCTGTGGGTGTGGCTCTCATCATGGCTCTCGTCATGAGTATGTCCTGTGTCGTGGCCGTGCTCGGCTGTCGCGCCGTCAGTCAGCAATACGTCGACGGTGGTCGCCGAAATCCCGTTTTTAATCGTCGAATCGACCGCATATCGGACGGAAAGTGCTGATTCGACCGGGTCGAGGGCAGTTGGATCCGCACCGACCGCCAGCAGCGCCCCGAGGAGCATATCCCCGCTGGCACCCAGTCGACCATCGAACGCAAGTGTTCGCATACCCGACAGACGTGCCTCCCGATGAAAAGTCCATCCGATTGGGTGAGTCCGAAACATCCGTTTTCTGGCAGTCTATCCCACGATCAGAGTTGGGACGAGATACTGTCTGCCGAGATTTCAAATATACACAGAAAATAATTGGTTACCAGTCGTATCGGGGGGCTTTTTTAACTCCTCTTGCCTAACTCCGCACATGAGAAACGCGAAAATCGTCTGTACGCTCGGCCCCGCATCGGATGACGCCGAAACCATCCGGTCGCTTGCCGACGCCGGGATGTCCGTTGCTCGTCTCAATGCTAGCCACGGTTCGACAGATCACCGTCGCACGGTCATCGACCGGGTACGGGACGTCGACGACGAACTGACAGAGCCACTGGCGGTCATGGTCGACCTCAAAGGCCCCGAGGTCCGAACCGCAGAGATCGACGAGCCGGTCATGCTCGAAACCGGCTCCGAAGTCGTCTTCGCCAAGGGCGACACCTCGACACCCGAGTTCGTCGGGCTCACCGTTTCGATCACCGAATGCGAACCCGGCGACACGATCCTCCTCGACGACGGCCGGATCGAGGCCCACGTCCGACGCGTCGACGGCGAGGAGGTCGTCGCCGAGATCATCTCCGGCGGCAAACTCCAGAGCCGTAAAGGCGTCAACATCCCCGGCGTCGACCTCGATATCGAACTCATCACCGAGGGCGACGAACGGGAACTCGAACTCGCCGCCGACAAGCAGGCCGATTTCGTCGCGGCCTCGTTCGTCCGCGACGGCGAGGACGTCTACAAAATCATCGACAAACTCGAAGAGTTCGGTGATGCGGATATCCCCGTGATTGCGAAAATCGAGCGTGCCGGTGCCGTCGAGAACCTCGATTCGATCATCAGCGCCGCCGACGGCGTGATGGTCGCCCGCGGCGATCTGGGTGTCGAGTGTCCGCTCGAAGACGTCCCAGTCGTCCAGAAACGCATTATCAAGAAGTGTGTCGACGCCGGTGTCCCGGTTATCACCGCCACCGAGATGCTGGAATCGATGATCCATTCGCGTCGACCAACGCGCGCGGAGGCCTCCGACGTGGCCAACGCCGTCCTCGACGGCACCGACGCAGTGATGCTCTCCGGCGAGACTGCCATCGGCGACCACCCTGTACGGGTTGTCGAAACGATGGCCGACATCGTCAACGGCGTCGAGGAAACCGACGAGTACGCCGAGAGCGTCGAACAGCGCGTCCCGAGTGCCAAAGACCAGTCACGAACCGAAGCACTGGCTCGCTCGGCCCGCTATCTCGCCCGTGATATCGGTGCATCGGCAGTCGTCGCCGCCAGCGAATCGGGGTATACGGCCCGCAAGACAGCCAAATTCCGACCACAGGTCCCAATCGTCGCCACGACACCCAACGAGCGGGTTCGTCGACAGCTCGGACTCGTCTGGGGTGTCATTCCACGATCCCTCGAGTATCAAGAGAGTGTCGAGCATATCCTCGAAGGCAGCGTGCAGGCCGCCCTCGACGCCAATGCGGCCGAAAGTGGGGATACAGTGGTGGCCATCTCGGGGCTCGTTTCGAACATCGATCAGGCCCAGACGACCAATATGCTGAAGGTCCACGTCGCCGCCGAGCAGATCGCCAGCGGCAAACAGATCGTCGGCGGTCGCGTCGCTGGCCCACTCGTCCGACTGACAGATGGCGACCTCTCGGACGTTCCCGAGGGTGCGATCCTCTCGCTGTCGACGGCGTTCGACGGCGAGTTCACAGGTGATATCGAGAAGATCGGCGGCATCGTCGACGCCCGCGAAGGGATGACCGGCTACCCGGCTGTGATCGCCCGCGAACTCGGGATTCCGATGCTCAGCGGTGCGATCGTCCCCGACCGGATCGCCGAGGGACAGACACTCAGCATCGACGCCGAACGCGGTGTCGTCTTCGAGGGGAACGTCCTCCGAACCCCCAGACGCTAAGCCTATCCGTTCGGCGACCCTGTTGCGGGTATGAGTCAGGGTCCGACAGCAGAACCCGAGTCCGAACCTGCAGCCGAATCCGAGGACGGCGAGTGGCGCTTTAGCGTCGACGATGTTGGCCCTGAGGCCGACCCCGAACCACCGGAGCCCGAACCGGTAGAACCCGAATCGATCTCGCTGGAACACGCCGTTTTCGTCGGTCTCGGAATCATGTTGACCGTTGGGATCATCCTCACGGGGCTGTAGCCAGTGGTCGACACTGTAACATTAAACACGTCGAACACATAGGGTAGCTATGGCACTCCTGCTCCAGTTGGAGATTGTGGGCCCGGAGACGTTGCCGCTACTGCTGATTACGGCTGGGCTCCTGATCTCGTTGGCCGAAGCACTCGCTCCCGGTGCGAACTTCATCGTCGTTGGGATCGGTCTACTCGGAGCTGGACTCACTGGGCTCCTATTGAGCCCGTTTTTCGCGGCTGGTCCCTTCCTGCTTGGTATTCTTACCCTACTGTTCGGCTCTATCGCGTTCTACCTCTACCACGAGTTCGATTTCTACGGCGGGAAGGGCCAACAACAGACCAGCGACTCCGCCGCACTCCAAGGCAAGACCGGCCGGGTCACCGAGCGTGTCACCCCCACAGGTGGGCAGGTCAAACTCCAAGGTGGCGGGTTCAACCCCTATTACTCGGCCCGCTCGATGGACAACGAAATCCCGGAAGGCACCGACGTAATGGTCATCGACCCCGGCGGTGGCAACGTCGTCACCGTCGAGGCGCTGTCGATTATCGAAGACGACATCGACCGCCAACTCGCGGCTGGGCGCGACGATTCGGACACCCCTGTAGAGCCACCCGAACAGGACGAAACGGCCGCCACCGAGTATCTCGAAAAACGAATCGGCGATGAGGGTGTCGACGAGTCGGAACGCGACCCAGAGTACGAACAGTAACTGAGGCCGAACCCGGTCGACGATCCGTTTATTTCTCCCAAGATCTGTCGGTAGTACGTAATGAAGCCAACGCTTATGAGCCTGTCAGTCCAAGAACCAACATGGACTCACTCGTACTCCAACTGGGGGCACTGACGGTCAGTGCGGTCGGGTTGCTGTTCCTGTTTTTTATCATCATCGTCATCTGGCAGACCGTCGAAATCGTCGACGCATACGAGAAGAAGGCCCTCACCGTCTTTGGTGAGTACCGGAAACTGCTCGAACCGGGGTTCAACATCATCCCGCCGTTCGTCTCCCGGACCTACGCCTTCGATATGCGGACCCAGACACTCGACGTCCCACGCCAAGAAGCGATCACCCGGGACAACTCGCCGGTAACCGCCGACGCGGTCGTCTACATCAAGGTCATGGATGCCAAGAAGGCGTTTTTGGAGGTCGACGACTACAAGAAGGCCGTCTCTAACCTCGCCCAGACCACGCTCCGGGCCGTGCTCGGCGACATGGAACTCGACGACACGCTCAACAAACGCCAAGAAATCAACGCAAAAATCAGAACCGAACTGGACGAACCCACCGACGAGTGGGGGATTCGCGTCGAGAGCGTCGAGGTCCGTGAGGTCAACCCATCGAAGGAGGTCCAGCAGGCCATGGAGCAGCAGACCTCCGCCGAGCGTCGACGCCGAGCGATGATCCTCGAAGCACAGGGTGAACGCCGCTCCGCCGTCGAGACCGCAGAGGGTGACAAACAGAGCGACATCATCCGCGCCCAAGGTGAAAAACAGAGCCAGATCCTCGAAGCACAGGGTGATGCGATTTCGACCGTCCTGCGAGCCAAATCCGCCGAGGCGATGGGCGAACGCGCAATCATCGAACGCGGCATGGAGAGCCTCGAACGCATCGGGCAGGGCGAGTCCTCAACGTTCATCCTGCCGCAGGAACTCACCTCGCTGGTGGGTCGCTACGGCAAACAGCTCACCGGCAGCGATATTCAGGAGTCCGAAGGCCTCGAAGGCAAGGAGTTCGACGCCGAAACCCGGAAGATGCTCGGGCTCGACGACATCGACGAGATCCTCGGTGAGATCGATCAGGCCGCTGAGATGGATATCGAACAGCTCGAACAGGAGGCCGAACAGGTCAAGACCGGCGATACGAGTATCAAAAGTCCCAATGAAGTGATCGACGAAGCCGACGAGGAACTTGAGGAGGAGGCACTCACTGAATCCGAGACCTCACCCGACGGCGGTGCCTCGTTCGAACGCGAGACCGAAACTGAACAGTAACTGGATCGTCAGCGATCGTGTCCGGCAACAATCCAGTTCAAAATGAACGTAATTGGGCTAGTAAACGGTGCCTACCATCCGTTTACAACGAATTAGGGTCGAAGTACTTTTATTACTGATACCCCCAACGAACGATAGATGACCGATCCAGTCGACGAACGGAAACGAACGACGCTCCGGCGATTTGCCGCCCTCGGAGCCTCGGCCCCGTTCGTCGGCATTGCCAGTGGAGACGACCCAGATGAGGAGGAGTCCAGAAGCGAGGTACCGAATGCGATCCGTGGCTATCTGTCGACAACGCCCGGGGCGCACTTTTCGAAGCTCCGCGACGACCTCCAGCTCGGCACTGGTGAGACACAGCACCACCTTCGGGCGCTCATCGAAGCCGAGGCAATCGACTCCCGACGCGATGGCGAGTACCGTCGGTTCTTCCCGGCCGGGCGGTTTTCGAACTTCGAGCAGGTCACGTTGGGCTATCTCCGCCGCGAAACGCCACGCGGCATGCTGATCGAACTGCTCGAATCACCCGCCGAAACCGGGAGCGAGCTGGCCGACCGGCTGTCGGTATCGCGGGCGACAGTGAGTAATTATGCTGGAGAGTTAGAGGAGATCGGACTGCTCGACCGGTCGGATCGCTACGTCGTCGAGCGGCCGGAAACAGTGTTGACCCTCCTAGTTCGGTATGCGGATTCGTTCGGCCCGGATGCAGTGGCGTTCGCATCCAGCGCCGACGAACTCATTCGAGTCGACCGTTCGTAGCTCGGTGCCGCGACTATTCTAACTCTGTCTCGGGTGACTCCGAGAGGTCGACGTCGGCTTCGGAGGCGTCGGTCACCATCTCGCGTGGGATCACGTCGAGACAGGCGACCTGATCGCCGCTTTCGAGCTCCATCACGATGACGCCCATCGTGTTGCGGCCGACAATCGAGATCCCTTCGACGGGGGTCCGCATGATCTGGCCGGTCTGGCTCATGACGACTAGATGGTCGCCCGGCCCGACGGTCTCCATCGCACAAACCTGCCCGTTTCGGTCGTTCGTTTTGATGTCGATCAGCCCCTTGCCGTTTCGGGATTGGACGCGGTACTCCTCGATGTCAGAGCGCTTGCCGTAGCCGTTTTCAGTGACAGTGAGTACCCAGCTATGACGTTCGGTGTCGACACCAGCGACACCGGCAACTGTATCCTTGCCTTGTAGGTCGACGCCCCGAACCCCGCGGGCACTCCGGCCCATCGCTCGCACGTCATCCTCGTCGAACCGGATCGACATCCCGTCGGCGGTGGCGACGACCAGCGTACGGTCGCCGTCGGTGACCTCGACGTCGACCAGTTGGTCGCCGTCTTCGAGTCGGACCGCGCGGATTCCGGTCGAGTTGATGTTCTGGAACTCGTCGACGGAGGTGCGCTTGATGTAGCCGTCACGCGTTACCATCGTCAGGTATCGTGTGCCGTCGATCTCGTCGGATGCGATGTCGTCCATGTTGACGACCGCGGTTAGCTCCTCGCCGCTGTCGAGATCCAGCAAGTTGACTGCCGACTTGCCGCGGGCAGTACGGCTCATCTCGGGGATCTGGAACCCGCGCAAGGTGTAGATCTGGCCCTGATTACTGAAACAGAGCAGGTAGTCGTGGCTGTTGGCCACGAACACAGACGACACCGAATCGCCCTCCTTGAGATCCGTGCCGATGATCCCCTTGCCGCCGCGGTTTTGGGCCGAAAAGGTCGACAGCGGCATCCGCTTGATGTAGTCCTCGTTGGACATGACGACGACCGAATCCTCCTCGGGGATGAGGTCCTCGTGGGCGACGGTGCCGGTGTCTTCGATGATCGAGGTCCGGCGGTCGTCGTCGTACTCGTCCATTATGTCGAGGAGTTCCTCTTCGATAACGCCCAGTAGCTCCGACTCGTTGGTGAGGATCTCTTCGAGTCGCTCGATTCTCGCCTGGACCTCCTCGTACTCGTCTTCGATCTCTTGGGCTTCCATCGAGGTCAGCGAGCCAAGTTGCATCGCCACGATGTGGTCGACTTGGGACTCCGAGAAGTCGAACTGCTCGCGGAGGGCGGCTTTGGCCCCATCGCGGTCCTCGGCGTCTTGGATCGTCTCGATGACGTCGTCGACGTTGTTGAGCGCGGTCAGTCGGCCCTTCAGAATGTGGGCGCGATCTTCGGCCTCGTCAAGCTCGAACTCCGAGCGCCGCCGGACGACATCGCGGCGGTGTTCGAGATAGTGGTGGATCGTCTCACGGAGTGTGAGCACCTGTGGCGACCCGTCGACCAACGCGAGATTGATCACGCCAAATGTTCGTTCGAGGTGACTTTCGAGCAGTTGGTTTTTGACGACGTCGACCATCGCATCCCGCTTGAGTTCGATGACGACACGCATTCCATCGCGGTCGGACTCGTCGCGGAGATCGCGGATGCCCTCTAACTTGCCCTCGTTGACATCGTCGGCGATGCGTTCGACGAGCCGTGATTTGTTCTCTTGGAACGGGAGTTCGTTGATCACGATCCGGCCTTCTTCCTCGTAGGTTTCGAACTCGGCGCGGATCCGAACGCGGCCGCGGCCCGTCTTGTAGGCGCTGTGAATCCCCGCTCGACCGACGATGTTTGCACCCGTCGGGAAATCCGGTCCCTTGACGTGGTCCATCAGATCCTCGACCGTGCAGTCTGGGTTATTGATCAGGTGGACCGTTGCGTCGATCACCTCGCCGAGATTGTGGGGCGGGATGTTGGTCGACATCCCGACGGCGATCCCCGACGAGCCATTGACCAGCAAGTTGGGGAACGCCGACGGGAGGACATCCGGCTCTTCGAGGCGGTCGTCGTAGTTCGCTTTGAAGTCGACCGTGTCGGCGTCGATGTCTTCGAGCAGTTCCTCGGCAATCGGGGCCATCCGGGCCTCCGTGTAGCGCATCGCGGCCGGTGGATCGCCGTCGACCGAACCGAAGTTACCTTGGCCGTCGACGAGCGGGTAGCGCATCGAGAAGTCTTGGGCCATCCGCGCGAGGGTATCATAAATCGCGCTGTCACCGTGAGGGTGGTAGTCACCCATCGTCTCACCGACGATGGAGGAACTCTTCCGGTGAGCCGATCCCGAGGAAACGCCTGCCTCGTGCATGGCGTACAGAATCCGACGGTGGACCGGTTTGAGGCCATCACGGACGTCGGGTAGTGCGCGTCCGGCGATGACAGACATGGCGTAGTCGATATACGACTGCTCCATCTCGTCTTCGATCCGGGCGGTTTCGATTCTGGCGGCTTCTACGTCTGGTTCGTCGGGTAAATCTGCGCTCATATATACTCCGTTAGATGTCGACCCATTCGGCTTCGGTCGCGTGTTCTTTGATAAACTGTTTCCGCGGTTCAACCGCATCGCCCATCAGCACCGAAAACATTCGGTCGGCCGCGGCGGCATCCTCGATGGTAATCCGCTTGAGAATTCGGTTCTCGGGATCCATCGTTGTCTCCCACAACTGGTCAGGATTCATCTCGCCGAGTCCCTTGAACCGCTGGACCTGCGTGGGGTTGCCATTGCATTTCTCCTCGATGATCCGGTCGCGGTCTTCCTCAGTCATCGCATCGTAGGTGTTTCCGCGGTACCGCACTCGGTAGAGGGGTGGTTGGGCCGCATAGACGTAGCCCGCCTCAAGCAGGGGCTTCATGTGGCGGTACAAGAGGGTCAATAGGAGTGTTCTGATGTGAGCGCCGTCGACGTCGGCGTCGGTCATAATGATGATCTTCTGATACCGAGCCTCGTCGATGTCGAACTCCTCGCCGATACCGGCCCCAATCGCGGTGATCAGCGCACGAATCTCGGTGTTTTCGAGGATTCGATCAAGCCGGTGTTTCTCGACGTTGAGGATCTTCCCCTTCAATGGCAAAATTGCCTGATTGTGTCGGTCTCGGCCCTGTTTGGCCGAGCCACCTGCCGAATCACCCTCGACGACGAACAGTTCGCTGTCGGCCGGGTCACGGGTCTGGCAGTCGGCGAGTTTGCCCGGGAGTGCGGTCGACTCCAGGGCACTCTTGCGCCGCGTCAACTCCTCGGCCTTTTTCGCTGCCTTGCGTGCGCGGGCGGCCTCGGCGGCCTTGCTGACGACCGCTTTTCCGGTGTCGGGGTTCTCTTCGAGATAGGTTCGGAGGTGCTGGTGGGTCGCGCTTTCGACGATCCCCCGAACTTCGCTGTTGCCGAGTTTGGTCTTGGTTTGGCCCTCGAACTGCGGGTCAGGATGTTTGACCGAAATAACCGCGGTTAGGCCCTCCCTAACGTCCTCGCCCTTGAGGTTCTCGTCGAGATCGTTGGTGAGTCCGTGTTCGTTAGCATAATCGTTGATGACGCGGGTGAGTGCGGTTTTGAACCCGGTGAGATGGGTGCCACCCTCGCGCGTATTGATGTTGTTGGCGAAGGCGTGGACCGACCCCTGTAGCTCTTCGGTCGCCTGAATAGCGATTTCGACCTGAATATTTTGGTCTTCGTCCTCGAAGTAGATGACTTCCTGGTGGATCGGGGTTCGAGTTTCGTTAAGATACCGGACGAACTCCTTGATACCGCCCTCGTAGCGGAACTGTTCGCTTTCGTCGGAGCGTTCATCGGTCAGATTGATTGCGACCCCGGAGTTGAGGAAGGCCAGCTCCCGAAGCCGGTTGGCTAGCGTCGAGTAGGTGAAATCAGTCGTCTCGAAGATGTCGTCGTCAGGCCAAAATCGGATCGTCGTGCCGGTTTCTTCGCCCTCGTCCATCGGTCGAACCTTCTCGAAGGCGTCGACCTCGGGTTCGCCGTGATCAAAGCGGTGCTGCCACACATGGCCATCGCGTTTGACCTCGACTTCCAGCCATTTCGACAGCGCGTTGACGACCGAAACGCCAACACCGTGGAGGCCGCCCGAAACTTGGTAGGATTTGTTGTCGAACTTCCCGCCGGCGTGGAGGACGGTCATGATGACTTCGAGGGCGGGGCGGTCGTACTGCTCGTGGACGTCGACCGGGATCCCCCGGCCGTCGTCGGAGACCGACACCGAGTCGTCGTCGTGAATCGTCACGTCGATGTGGTCACAGTAGCCGGCCAGCGCCTCGTCAATCGAGTTGTCGACGACCTCGTAGACGAGATGGTGGAGCCCGCGACCGTCCGTCGAGCCGATATACATCGCCGGACGCTTCCGGACGGCCTGGAGGCCTTCGAGAACCTGAATCTGTCCGGCCCCGTATTCGTTTTCGCCTGACATAGAACTAGTTTCGTCTAGTTGTTCCCCCGGCATAAAGCCCTCGCACGCGCGGGCGAAACAACTGTGAATTGGTTTGTATGGTGTGTGAGGTTCTTACATGGTGTCTGACGGGAGCTACTCCACACTGCCACTCCGGTGTCGGCGGGTTTCGTGTTGCCATGCCGAACAGGTTTTAATGGCTCCACGGAAACCATGGTGTATAGAATGACGTCATTCCAGGCAGAACTCGGTGCCGACGAGGGGATCGCCGAAGAGCTGGCCAAAGGCCAGCGAGAGATCTCTATCGCCGAGTTCTTCGAGAAGAACAAGCACATGCTCGGCTTCGACTCGGGGGCTCGCGGGCTTGTCACCGCGGTCAAAGAGGCCGTCGACAATGCCCTCGATGCCACCGAGGAGGCGGGGTTTCGACCCGACATCTACGTCGAAATCACCGAAGTCGGTGACTACTACAAACTCATCATCGAAGACAACGGGCCGGGCATCACGAAAGAACAGCTTCCCAAAGTGTTCGGAAAACTCCTCTACGGCTCTCGGTTTCACGCCCGCGAACAGTCCCGCGGCCAGCAGGGAATCGGGATCTCCGCGGCGGTGCTCTACTCCCAACTCACGAGCGGAAAGCCAGCCAAGATCACGAGCCGAACCCAAGAGGCCGGTCAAGCCGAATACTTCGAGCTGATCATCGATACCGATACGAACGAGCCGGAGATCAGGGAATCAAAAACGACGACATGGGACCGAACCCACGGCACGCGGATCGAACTAGAGATGGAGGCCAATATGCGGGCCCGCCAGCAGCTTCATACCTACATCAAAAATACCGCGGTCGTCAACCCCCACGCGCGGATCGAACTTCGGGAGCCGGGGCTTGATGAACCCCTGAAATTCGAGCGCGGAACCGATAAGCTCCCGGCCGAAACCAGCGAGATTCGACCCCACCCTCACGGGGTCGAACTCGGGACGCTCCTGAAAATGCTTGCAGCGACCGAATCCTACTCGATTTCGGGCTTTCTGCAGGAGGAGTTCACCCGCGTCGGGAAGAAAACCGCCAGCAAAGTGCTCGATGCGTTCCGAGATCGCCACTACGGCCGGGAGGTCTCGTGGCCAACACCCACCCTTAACGTCGACATCACTGCCGCGATCACCGAGGCCGTCTCAAACAAGGGTGCAGACGCCACCGAATCGTTCGCTGGCGAGATCCAGTCAGTCCTCCAGAGCCGCGAGCGAACCGCCCACTTCGAGTTGGTTGAGATCGTCGACAACGTCGCCGAGAGCGTCGAAGACGAGACGGGTCGCACCTTTGGGTCGACGGTCAGAGGGAAGGCCGTCGACGCCGTCTGGGCCGAACTGACCGCCTTCGAGACCGATGCGGATGAAGACGGAGACGGTCGAGACCACCTCACGCCAGCGATCTACACGCTGATCGACGAGGCGACAAGCACCCGGAAGGACGATGCGACGATTCAGGCGCTCGCCGAGCGAATTGCGCGTCGACTCGCAAATAGCGATGGCGATCAGTTCCGATTTACACACGACGAACTCACGCGCCTCGTCGAGGAAGCTGCTGACGCGACCGTCGAGTACGACGACGTGACCG
Organism: Halohasta litchfieldiae; assembly: GCF_002788215.1. Classification (NCBI taxonomy): domain Archaea; kingdom Methanobacteriati; phylum Methanobacteriota; class Halobacteria; order Halobacteriales; family Haloferacaceae; genus Halohasta; species Halohasta litchfieldiae. The sequence goes on from NZ_CP024845.1 coordinate 2,927,295, forward strand.
TCGGCGACACTGCCCGCGAGAACATTCTGGACTCCCTCTGGGAGATCTCCCGAACCGTCCCCGACGACGCCCCGAAAATTCGAGAGATCGCCGACAGCCGCGACACGTCCAGCGAACTGCTGGAGGCGATGCGGGAGACCAACATTCTCGCACCGCCAACTGACTGCCTGTCGCCGATCACGGCCGAGCTTGTCGAAGCTGGGCTGAAAAAGGAGTACGATGCCGACTTCTATGCCGCCGCGACGCGCGACGCGGACGTCCACGGCGGCGACCCCTTCATCGTCGAGGCCGGGATCGCCTACGGCGGCGAACTCAAAGCCGAAGGCGGCGTCGACCTCCTCCGATTTGCCAACCGTGTTCCGCTGGTCTACCAGCAGGGCGCGTGTGCGATCACCGACGTAGTCAAGGGAATCGGCTGGCGGAACTACAATCTCGACCAACCCGGCGGCAGCGGGATGCCGAACGGCCCGGCAGTGCTCATGGTCCACGTCGCCTCGACCAACGTGCCGTTCACCAGCGAGTCGAAGGACGCGCTGGCCAACATTCCAGCCATCGAAGACGAAATCGAGTTGGCGATTCGAGAGGCCGCCCGCGAACTCAAATCCTATCTGAACAAGCGGCAGTCGCTTCAAAAACGACAGGAGAAACAGGACGTCCTCAGTCGGATTCTGCCGGAGATGGCCGACAAAGTCGCCGAGGTGACGGGGCGACCACGACCCAACATCGAGGGCGCGATGGGCAAAATCATGAACAATCTCTGTATCGACCGCGAAATCAAGGACGGAACGGTGACGCTAACGGTCGAAAACTTCTCCGACCGGAGCGAAAGCCCCGAGATCACCGAGATCGTGACCGTCGAGCCACAGGATCTCAACGGCGACGGGAGTGTGGTCGACCTCGACGGCGAATGGTACGTCCAGTGGTCGCCATCGGTGTCGGCCGGTGAGGAGGCCGAACTGAAATACACAATCGATGAGACGGCCGATTTCGACATCACTGTCGAGGGGATCGAAGACGAGAAACTGACGCTGAACGCCTAACTTGAGGTGTATATAAATGAGTAAACGAACCAACGAAGCCCGAGCCAGAGAACAGCTCATCGACCTTGCCGAGGAGTTCTACGACCAGTTCGCCGGCGGCCAGATCCCAGAGATGACGCTGCCGACGCGAACCAAGAGCAACATCGAGTACGACCCCGACTCCGGGGTTTGGGTGTATGGAGATCGGACGTCGACGCGGTCGGCGAACTCGGTGCGTGGCGCTCGAAAGCTGCTGAAGGCGGTGTACACCATCGAGTTCCTCGACCAGCAGTTGGCAGAGGATCGCTCGTCGACGCTGCGAGAACTCTACTACCTCTCCGAATCGTGGGACAACAATGAGGCCCACTTCTCGGATCAAGACGAGTCGAACCAGATGATCGAGGATTTGGAGATCGTCTCGGATGTGACCCGCGAGGACTTCCACATGCGGCCCGAGGAGTCCGGCGCGACCCTGATGGGGCCGCTTGAGATCCGCGAGCAAACGCGCAGAGGAGAACGGGAGATCCACTGCCAGCAAGACGTTGGCGAGGGAGGCTACCAGATCCCGAACAACCCCGACACCATCGAGTTCCTCGACAACGACATCGATTTCGTCCTCTGTGTGGAGACCGGTGGGATGCGCGACCGGCTCATCGAGAATGGGTTTGACGACGACTACAACTGTCTGGTCGTCCACCTCAAAGGTCAGCCTGCCCGCGCTACCCGGCGGATCATCAAACGACTCCACGACGAACTCGATCTTCCAGTGACGGTGTTCTGTGACGGCGACCCGTGGTCCTACCGGATCTACGGTTCAGTTGCATATGGCTCGATCAAATCCGCCCACCTCTCGGAGTATCTTGCGACGCCGGAGGCCGACTACATCGGGATTCAGCCCCAAGATATCGTCGACTACGATCTGCCGACCGATCCGCTGGCCGATTCGGATATCAATGCGTTGGAGTCGGAACTGACCGACCCGCGCTACCAGACTGACTACTGGGAAGAACAGATCGAACTCCAACTCGAAATCGGGAAAAAGGCCGAACAGCAGGCGCTGGCGGCCCGCGGGCTGGACTTCGTTACAGACACGTATCTGCCAGAGCGACTCGACGCGATGGACGTTATTTAATCAGACTCAGTCGGCAGCACCCGGCGTCGGTGGCCGAACTTGACAGCTAGCCGCCGACTCGATGCGAACTTCGATGTCGTCAGTACCTTCGACGGTGACAGTGAGCCCATCGTAGCCGAAGGTGACAGTGGGAGTCGTCTGCTGGCTCGCAGCGGCTGTCGAAAGCGTGCGTTCGAGGGCTTCAATGTCGATAACGTCGCCGACCGGTGGGGAGAGTTCCGTTGGATCAACACCCTGCTTGTCGGCAATCTGTTGGGGGAGACGGACACTGAGTGGTGGCTCGGAGGACATACTGGATCGGCGGGAGAGTCACAGATAAATATATGTCAGACATCTGTATGTCATACTCGGCCACAGTGATAGTCAGTGGCAATCCGACCCGGAGCCGTTTGCTCTCGGACGTTGTCGACGCTACCGAGCCGTTGTGATCGGACTGGTTCGACGCACTCACCAGTCGACCGAGTCGGCGCGTAGGTCGGCTCCAGAACGGAGGGTGTCAAAGACCTCGAATCCGGGTACGATTACGACGCCGCGTAGTATGCCGGTGATCGTATTTCTGAGAGCAACTGTACAAGATTCGTGAAAAGTCCAGATACTGCGCCAAGCCCAACGCTACCGATGAATCGTGACCTCGACGACGTCGACCGGAGTGTCTTCACGACCAGCGACCGTGAGCTCAAATATCACTCAGTTAATCACAAAAAATCATACGGTAAAAATGCCTACATATTATTAGGTTATCGCCACTTATCCCGGATAGGGAGTAGTCGCTGGCACGAAGGTCCCATCTCCTCGTGCAGCGAATTCGGCCCCCCAAGTCTCCCTGTTACACAGCCCCCACTAGCGACCTGTCGTTCCGGATGGGATACGGCGTCAGGATCACAAACACGGCAGAGGCACCCTCTTCCCACCCCCATTGTCCATCTGTGTCCCCGCTGATGGCTTTGAGTCCCTCCCGGTCGTGACAACAGTTCCGTCCGATACCCTCGGTCGACGTTTTCTCACTGTCCGTTCGGCTAGGTGAATCGAGAGGCGAAAAGAGAAATCCACGTCGACAAGCTACGATCTCGCCGGTGGGTGCTCCCGACTGGTAGTCGACCTCTCGGTCCGGCCATCCAAACTCTCGAAGTCGAAATCGTCGAACTCGGGGGGAATCGTCCGCTCGGCAGCGTAGATGTAGAGGGCTGTTTTGGTGATCCCCTGGACGGTTTGGCCGACGAGATAGACGCCAACTGAGACGCCAACCGCGCCGAGAACCACAGTTGTGGTACCGACCGCAGGCACGAGCGAGAACAGTCCGACACCGACAGCGACCACGACACCCATTCCCACCAACCACAGGCCGAACTGGACGAGGCCGATGCCGAAGTTCGAACTCAGTGTCTCACCCCATGTCTCGCGGAACGTTCCGGCACTTTTCGAGAACAACTCACTCGGAGAGACGTCCTCGAAGACGATGACGGGGATAACAAAAAACGTGGTAATCGTCCAGCCGAGTGCAAAGAACCCCGCGACGAGTCGCGTGAGCATTGAATCCGAGCGTTCAAGCGACCGCAAGATTACGCCGACGACTGCTGAGATCACCGACCAGACCGCAATCTCCGTCTTCCGTTCCCACGCAGCAGCCATCCCCCACGCAGCGTCGGCTCCCGGCCGTGGAACACGTCGTCGACCGACGAGACGAGCGCGGCCGTAAAAAATGAGGCCAGAAACGTCGTCACGAAGTAGAACACGAACAACGCGAGATACTCCAGCCCGCCGCCGATGAGCGAGCCGACGAAGACGGTGAGATACAGTCCGACACCGAACGCCAGCGTCCCAACGGCACTCAACAGCGGAAACAGCATGAGATTCGGGTGGGTACGGAGGACAGACAGACTGTCACGAGTAAGCGTGAGTCCGGTTCGGAACCGCTGGACCAGTGGCATACACGATACTGCTTCTGTTGACTGATAAATATACGCTGCCGTGACTGTCTCCGCAGGTGTCGACCGGTTAGCCACCGAGTCCGGCTGCAACCAGCAGGACACCGATCCCGACCAGCGCCGTCAGTGCGATCCAGTTGCGCGGTGTGTCGACGCCCTCAGGGAGTCGTCGATGCGTGAACAGATAGACGAAATAGATCCCAAGCGGTGAGAGTCGCAGGAGAGGATTTGTGTCCACCGCGAACACGAACACAAGGAGGACGGTGACGACAATCGTCGTCGCAGCGACTCCGGTTGCAACCAGCGTATCAGTCCAAGCGTCTTCGAGATCCATTGCGTGTACTCAGCGGTGGGTGTATAAAAAACGAGTTCGGAACCGAGCGCGTTAGGCTTCGTCTTCGATCTCTTCGGCGAGTTCGTCGGCGTCGAGATCGACGTCATCGAGGTCGACGTCTTCGAGGGCCTCTTCGACTTCCTCGCCGCCAGCACCGCCGAGACCACCCATGCCGCCCATACCGCCGAACATGCCGCCGCCGCTGCCGTCGAGGATCTCTTGGACGACGATGCGGTCGACACCGATTTTGGCGATGACTTCCTGAGCGATCTGGCCCTTGGACATCATCCACTGCTGGTTCATCGTCAGCTGTGGCGTAGACTCGATGTAGAGCGTCTCTTTCTCGACGGTCTGGGTTTCGAACTCGGGCTCGGCATCCTCGTCGTCGGAGTCGACGGGGACCTCCTCTTCGACTTCGTCGGTCTCGATCCAGATCGGCGGGGCGTGCTGGAGGTACATCCCAAGCAGGCCCTCGGCCTTGCCGACTACGTCGTCGACTTCTTCGAGGATCTCGTACTCGTATTCGAGCTCTTCGCCGGCCAGCGGGTGGTTGAAGTTGACCCGTGCGCGGCCGCCGATAATGGTCTCGATGTGGCCCTGTTCGTTGTCGATCTGGACGTTCGCGCCGGGGTAGCGGTCGTCCTCGTCGATTTTCTGGGCGCTGATCGTTTTGACCTGGTCGGGGTCGTACTCGCCGAAGGCTTCCTCCGCGGAGATGACGACCGATCCCTCGTCGCCGACCTCGCCGCCGATCAGGGCCTCGTCGACGGATTCGAAGACGTGGCCTTCACCGATGATGATCGTTCGTGGCGAGAACTCGTGTTCCTCGGTATCAATTCCTGCCTCTTCGGCGACTTCGAGGATCGTTGTGTCGACGACATCGTCGTCCTCGGTGGTGCGGAGGGTGTAGTCGAGCTTGACGAAATCGCCATTCTGGAACCCTGTCTCGGTCTCCGATGCAGCGTCTGCAGACTCATCAGCGTCAGCGGCAGCGTCCGCTTCGGCCTGTTCGTCACTCATACTCCGAACAACTGGTGATGCACCCTTAAGAAGCACGGTTCGCGGCGGCCAACCCACAGAAGCTTTCGGGAGACAGTGGGACAGTGAGGTATGTACGAAGTCGAACTCAAACTCCGAGCCGACCACGAGGACCTCCGCGAGAAACTCGGGGAACTGGGAGCCGACCACGTCGACAGCCGCACCCAGAACGACACCTACTACAATGCGCCCCACCGCGACTTTGCCGAAACCGACGAGGCGCTCCGTATTCGGCACGAAACGACCGAACACAGCGAAGCGGTTGCCAAAATAACTTATAAAGGTCCGTTGGTCGAGGCGGAATCGAAAACCCGCGAGGAACACGAGACGGTTGTCGTCGACGAGGAGGCCCTGTCGGGCATTCTCTCGGGACTCGGCTTCGAGCCAGCAGCACGAGTTGAAAAAGAACGGGAGTTCTACGAACTGGATGGCTACACGATCAGCCTCGACAGCGTAAGTGGTCTCGGCGAGTACATCGAAATTGAACAGGAAGCTACAGAGGACGATATCGAAGCGGTGCGTGAGGGCGCGGTCGACTTGCTGTCGGAACTCAGTCTAGATTCCAGCGAGCAGATCCGCACCTCCTATCTTGGACTCCTGCTCGAAAACGACATGTGAAATGCGCAGCAGTTATTTTATATCGTCCAGAGGTTTCCGCAAGTTATAGAATGTCGGCCTCCGAAGGGTCCAGTAATGAGTCGGAATATTCAGGTTAGCGAACTCGACCGGCGGGCGGTCGAGGATCAGTCGGTCGAAATCGTCGAGCGAAAGGGAATCGGGCATCCGGATTCGATCAGCGACGGGCTTGCCGAAAGCGTTTCTCGGGCACTCTCACAACTCTATTTGGATCGTGTCGGCAAAGTCCTCCACTACAACACCGACGAGACTCAGCTCGTCGCCGGGCGGGCCGCGCCCACCTTCGGTGGCGGCGAGGTCATCGAGCCGATGTATATTCTCATCGTCGGCCGAGCAACCAAACAGTACGACGGCGAGGAACTGCCAGTCAACGCGACCGCGTTAGCTGCGGCCCGCGAGTATCTCAACGAGACGATTCCCGAACTCGAATACGGTACCGACGTGATCGTCGACGTCAAACTCGGCGAAGGCTCCGGCGACTTGCAGGAGGTCTTCGGTGAGGACGGCGCAACCGTTCCGATGGCCAACGATACCTCCTTCGGTGTCGGTCACGCCCCCCTCACGGAGACCGAACAGATCGTTGCTACCGCCGAACAGGAGCTCAACACGACCTATGCCGACGAGCATCCCGAACTCGGCCCGGACGTGAAGATCATGGGGAAACGCGAGGGCGATCACATCAACATCACCGTCGCAGCGGCGATGATCGACGCCTACATCGACGATATCGATGCCTACGCTGCAGCGGTCGACAACGTCGAAGCCTACGTCACCGACCTCGCCGAGGATATCACCGACCGCGAAGTGAGCGTCGACGTCAACACGGCCGACGATCTCGACGACGGCTCGATCTATCTCACCGTCACCGGCACCTCCGCCGAGCAGGGCGACGACGGCTCGGTCGGCCGCGGCAACCGCGCCAACGGTCTCATCACGCCGAACCGACCGATGAGTATGGAGGCGACCTCCGGCAAAAACCCCGTCAACCACATCGGAAAGATCTACAATCTCCTCTCGACTGAGATCGCCGAGTCGGTCGTCGACGAGGTCGACGGCATCCGCGACCTGCAGGTTCGACTCCTGAGCCAGATCGGCAACCCAATCGATCAGCCACACGTGGCTGACGCCCAAGTGGTCACCGAAGACGGTATCGCCGTCGCCGATGTCGACAGCGAGATCCACGAAATCGTCGACCGCGAGTTGGCCGACGTGACCGACATCACCCGGAAAGTCATCGAAGGCGATATTTCAACGTTTTAAATATTTCAACTGAGTAGATGGTCGGCAGAAGCAGTATTCTTTTATTTACTGGTTCGTCTTTGTAGGTAGATGCGCCGCCGACTCAGCGCGGGGACGATTGCCGGTGTTGGCATCGCGACCGCCATCTTGACGCTCGTCTTTCTCGTCAACAGCCGGGCCACAAGCGAACTGGTTTTCGTGACAGACGTGGTCGTCCCACTGCTGTTTTCGGCCCTACTGGTCGGAGCCAGCTACTGGGCGCTGTCGGATCGGTCGGCCGACGCGGCGATGGTTCGGCTCGCACTGTGGTGTCTCGTCGGCCGTAGATGTTCTCGTTGGTAACAGTGTCCCCGCCGAGTTCGGCTCGCACTGTGGTGTCTCGTCGGCGGAGCCATCGTCGGTAGTTTCGAGTTTTTGACCCTCTACTCGCAGTTCGAAGGCGGTGTCGTCCTCCAACAGGAGCTCCAGCGGCTGAATGCAGGTGTTGCCCGCGGCGCGGTGATTGGTCTCGCCTTCGGCTTCTATGACGTTGAACGCCAGCGAACTAGACGCCGCGAACAGCAACTCGAACGCCAAGTCGAGCGGCTCGAAGAGTTCGCCTCCATCGTCTCACACGACCTGCGGAGTCCGCTAACGGTCGCTCGCGGCCGAATCGAACTCCTGAAAGCAAGCCATGATCTCGACGAGGAACACGTCTCCCAGATCGAGTTCGCCCACGAGCGGATGACCGAGATCATCGAGGACTCGCTGGCCCTCGCGCGAGGCGGTCATGAAGTCACCGACCCGGAGTCGGTCGACCTCGAATCGGTCGCCAACACAGCGTGGCAAACCGTGGGCACGTCGACGGCACGGTTGGTCGTCGACGGCGATGGCACCATCGAAGCCGACGAGGACCGACTCAAACGACTGTTTGAGAATCTGTTTCGGAATAGCGTGGAACACGGCACACCAGTCGACAACACGACTGACGACGGTGCCGAGGAAAGCGAGATCACGATCACAGTCGGCCAACTGGTCGACAACAGCGGCTTTTATATCGAAGACGACGGCGTGGGCGTGCCCGAGGCTGACCGAGAGTCGATGTTCGAGGCCGGCAACACCGGCTCCGGCTCCGGTAGTGGGCTCGGGTTGGCTATCGTCCGCCGTATTGCACAGGCCCACGGCTGGGAGGTCGATCTCCGGGAGGCGGAAACCGGCGGTGCGCGCTTCGAGTTCCGAACGTGAGGCGGGTTTGTCGGAAGGTTTCGGCTCGACCGCAGACGTCGGCGGTCGACAGTCGGCAGTCGAGCGGGGAACCGTCTCCAACAGACAGTATAAACCCAAACCGCTTTACTCGGCGACCGACTCGGTTCGGCCGTGACACAGGTCTGTCTCATCGGGAGCGAGGACGTCGACCTCCGCTATGAGCTACTGTCCCGTGAGACCGCCCGCAACGCCCTGTCGACCTACGAACTCAGCCAACCGTTCGACAACGCCATCGGTCTCGAAACGGTGAGCCTCGGGGCGGCCGTCTCCCTTTTAAATGACCTCAACTGGTATCTCGTGCGGTTCACCGACTACACGATGGTTCGTGAGCCATCGATCAGCGAGACTGAATGGCTCTCCCGAGGGCTGGCGACGCAGGTCAGAGACCGCGGGGTTCGGCCGGAAGAAACCGACCGCCTCCTCCAGATCTTTGGTGTTGAGGACAATCGCTTGGTCGAACCGATGTACGTCACCAGAGTCACGGACTCGGTGCCGAGCTACGATCTGCGGGACGTCGACGAAACGGTCGTCGTCCGGGTCGCCGAAGACGAGTTCGGTGGCTGACGTGCGGTCGTTGCGTTCGGTCAGGTCGACTCGGGGAGCAACGGCACGCGGAACGCAAGCACGCTCCCACGAGGCTCGTTTGCCGACCGGTCGACGGCTCCACCGAGGGCGGTAACCGACCAGTACATAAGCCAGAGGCCGATGCTGTCGGCGTGACGGAGCGGTGTTTCGTTGCCCGTTTTGATGATCTCCCACTCCGTGTCGGGAATCCCGGGTCCGTTGTCCGCGATTTCGACGGTGGCTGTCTCGCCTCCGTCTACGGGGTCGACCGTAACCATCACTTGCGGCGGATCGCAGTCGGCATGAATCACGGCGTTCTCGATGGCTTCCTCGAAGGCGATCCGAAACACGCTCCCGTTGGGGATCTCGGCATCGGCGGCTGGAACCGTCGTCTCGAAGACGGCCTCGGGATACCGCTGGCGGAACTGGTCGACCAGCCCGTCGAGAGTGGAGATGGCCATCGGTGGCCCGTCGTTTCCGGCAAGGATGTTTTGAAGCGCAGTCGTTCGATCACTGATTCGTTTCAGCGCTTTCGTCCGCTCACGGATCGTCCGGACTGCATCTTTGCGGTCGGCTTCGCTGCGGTCGGTCTCCAACAGCTCGGTGTAGCCTTCGATCACGTTGAGCGAGGTCCGGAGGTTGTGTCGGAGGACACGGTTCAGCACAGTCACCACCTGCTGTGTGAGCTGCGTGTCGGTGATATCCGGTTCGATGGCGATGAAATGAGTCAGTTCGTCCTGCTCATCAGTGACCGGAACGATCTGCTGGTGGGCCTGATACAGCTCGCCGGATTGGGTGCGGTTGGTGAGTTCTGCCTCCCAGCTCTCGCCGGCCAAAATCGTGTTCCAGAGATCCTCGTAGAACGCGTCGTCCTGCTCGCCGGAGTTGAGAATACGGGGTGTGTTCCCGACCGCCTCGGCGGCCGAATACCCCGTCACTCGCTCGAATGCTGGGTTTACGTACTCGATTATCCCCGCGGTGTCGGTGATAAACATCACCTGATCGGAGTTCTCGGAGTGTGTTTCGAACAGCGTTTTTTCGGCCGCGTGGGTTTTCGCATCCGAGATGTCCTCTTGATACCCCAGAAAGTGGGTCACGCTCCCGGCGTCATCCTTGATTGGGGAGATAGTGACCCGGTTCCAGAACATCGAGCCGTCTTTGTGGTAGTTTCGGAGCTCGACAGTCGTCGACTGTTCGCGTGCAATCGCCTCGCGGAGTTCGGCGACCGGCTCCTCGCGGGTCGACTCCCCCTGCAGAAACCGACAGTTGCGTCCGAGCGCCTCGGCTTCGGTGTAGCCCGTGAGGTCGACGAACGCATCGTTCACGTACACCAGTGGGTTGTCGTCCCGAGAGACGTCGGCGATTGTCGTACCAATCGGCGACTGGCTGGCCGCCTGTTCGTACAGCGAGCGGTTCTCAGGTGGGTTTGGTGGATTACTCATGGCTGAACGCTACTATCGTCGACTTTGCGGTCGCATGTAACTGCGGCACGCGATGGGATCACGTCGCGGGTCGGTTCATCAGTGCCGAGGAACTCACGTTGGAGTCCACCGGCAAGGGCACAAATCGCCTCGCTCGGGTCCCGAATAAAATCAACCAACTGAATAGCTACCGAGCCAACAGGATTGTGCTGCCCCATCTCATCAGAGTTGAAGCGGCCACCAGTTGGATGTTTGGATGAAATTATCCGATTCGATACGCTAAACCCGGAGTTAGAATAGCGCTTTGTCTTCGGCGAGAACGTGTGCCGGACCGCCGACCTCCCAGACGTCGGTTTCGATCCCGATCTCGGAGATCCGTTCTTCGACCTCCTCTACGTACTCTTCGCGCGTGTTGACGTAGACGCTCGCGCCCGTATCGGTCGAGAAATAGACGTCGACGCCCTCCTCACGGAGTTCGCGGACGGCGTTAAACACCGCAATCGTCTCCGGTTGCCAGTAGACCCAGCCCGATGGCCCAGTCATGGTTGCGGCGGTCAGCGACAGCGAATCGTGTTCGGCGAGTTCGAACACGCGGTCGAATGAGGCTTCGCGGAGGCCGTCGCGCATCTCGACGATCTGATCGTGGACGTGAGCCAACCGGGCCTGAAACATGTGGCTCTCGGCGGCCTCCTTATGCGCCGCTTCGGTCTCTTTATAAGACGGGACGTGGGCTGCAACGATTTTGAGGTCGTCTTCAAGCTCGGAGTCGAGCCGGTAGGACCGACAGTCTTCGTCGTTGAGCCCGGCGTACAGATGCGAAAAGGCACCCGTCACTGCGCGAGCGGCCGACGACGAGCCACGGCGGGCGACCGTTGAGACTTCGGGCAGGCTCATATCGAGTCCGGCAGCCTCAACGAGTGCGAGGGCTGCGGCGGCGAATCCAGAGGACGACGAGCCAAACCCGATGTTCGAGGGGAAGGAATTCTCGCTTTCGAAACGGACTGCGTGGTCAAATTCTGCCAGTTCGCGGACGTGGTCGACGACCATTTCAATTCGTTCGGCAGCCCGACCGTCGACTTCCTCGCCGTCGATCAGATAGACGTCGTCGGCTGGCTCGCTGTCGGTGAGCCATTCGACGGTCGTGGTGGTGTTGGTCGGGGCGGTACAGACACTGATCGAATCGTGGTACGGGAGTCGAAGCTCCGGATCGCGCATCCCGTGGTATTTGACGAGTCCCTGAATCGGGTGGGCTCGTGCGGTTGCCTTCATGCTCATTGTCGGTATGGGGACCGGTCGGCGGTTAGTCGTTCCGGATTTCGGACTTAAATTCGTCCAAGTGCCGACGACAGAACCGATAACAAGTGTTTAGGGCAAAGTCGCCGAACGCTTGCGGTATGACCGAGTACACCGTCGAGTTCGTTGGGACCGGAGAGACGATTACGGTCTCCGACAAGCAGACGATTCTCAAAGCCTGTATCGAGGAAGGCATCGCCCAAGAGTACTCCTGCCGTGTCGGGATGTGTCTGGCCTGTTCGGCCGAGATCATCGAGGGCGAAGTCGCACAACCCGCTGCCCGCGGCTTTACCGAAAAGGAACGCGAGAACTACGCGCTGACCTGTATGGCCCGCGCCCAATCGGATCTCAAACTCGAACGCGGCGTCTACCCGCCGAGTATCGAAGACGACGTGCCGACCGCGAGTAGCGACGCAGCCCCTGCCGACGACGACTGATTATTGGGCTTCGAACTGGTGGCGAACAACCTCTGCGTCATCGTCCCACTCGAAGTTCCCCTCGTGAGCTTCGACTAACCGTTCTCTGTAGGCCGCCAGATCCGCCGACCCCTCCCGTTGGGCGTCTCTGTCGGTCATCTCGCCCAGCGTTAGCTCGTCGACACCCACGACAACGAACTCTTGATCGTCAATCACGAAGCTATCGCCCTCCTCGGCGTAGGCCGACCCCCGAGAAATCTGGGTCATTTTACCGCAAAGCACCGCCTTCCGAACCCGGTCGTTGGGCAACAGCTCGTCTGCATCAATTGTTCCCATGACATAGCATCACAATGTATTGATAAAAAACCAACCTTCGACTGGTCGCCGAGTCGACCCGCGGGATTCAAGAGCGTTGGGCGACCCCTCTCACACAATGCGACAGGACCACCTCATTTCCGCGACCCAGCTCTCGCGGGCAGACATCGAGGCGGTGCTCGACCGGGCTGCCGAGATCGACGCCGACCCGGCGGCGTGGGGCGATGCCCACGGCCGAGCCGTTCTCGGCCTCTGCTTTTTCGAGCCGAGCACCCGTACGAAAATGAGTTTCGACACCGCCATCAAGCGACTCGGCGGCACCACCACCGACATGGGATCGGTCGACTCCTCGTCGGTCAAAAAGGGCGAAAGCCTCGCCGACACTGTCCGCGTGGTCGAAGGCTACGCCGACGCGCTCGTCCTCCGGCATCCCAGCGAGGGTGCAGCCAAGATGGCCGCCGAGTTCGTCGACGTCCCCGTGATCAATGCGGGCGACGGCGCGGGCCAGCACCCGAGCCAAACGCTGCTTGATCTGTACACCATCCGCGAAAACGTCGGCCTCGATGACCTCTCGATTGGGATCATGGGCGACCTCAAATACGGCCGGACGGTCCACTCGCTGGCCGAGGCACTGACCAACTTCGACGTGCGACAGCATTTCATCAGCCCCGAGAGCCTGCGACTCCCCCGCGGCGTCCGGTTCGACCTCCACCAGTCGGGCGCGCAGGTCAGAGAACACACCGAACTGGAGGGTGTCTTGCCGGACCTCGACGTGCTGTACGTCACCCGCATCCAGCGCGAGCGATTCCCCGACGAAAACGAGTACGAGAAGGTCGCTGGCGAGTACCAGATCGACACCAAGACGTTGGAGGCCGCTGCCGACGATCTGGCCGTTATGCACCCCCTCCCACGGGTCGACGAGATCGATCCCGCGGTCGACGGGACCGACCACGCGACCTACTTCGAGCAGGCCCACAACGGCGTGCCGGTCCGCATGGCACTGCTTGACTACCTGCTCTCGGAGGAGGTCGACCAATGAGCGACCACGAACTCCGGGTCTCGAAGATCCGCAACGGCACCGTTATCGACCACGTCTCCGGTGGCCACGCGCTCAACGTCCTTTCCATCCTCGGCATCGACGGCTCCGAGGGACTCGGCGTCTCGGTCGTCATGAACGTCCCCAGCGACCGCCTCGGCCTGAAGGATGTCGTCAAGGTCGAAGACCGGGAACTCAGCCAGTCGGAGGTCGACGTCATCTCGCTGATCGCCCCCGAAGCAACGATTAACATCATCCGAGATTTCGAAGTCGTCCAGAAGAACCGCGTCGACCGTCCCGAGAGCGTCATCGGCCTGCTGTCGTGTCCGAACCGGAACTGTATCACTAACGACGGCGAACCGGTCGAAACCAAGTTCGCCGTCGTCGAGGATGGCGTTCGGTGTGCCTACTGTGGGACGATTATCCGGGATTCGCTGGCCGGACATATCGATCCGGAGTAACGGGACGCCACGCCGGTTCCGAACACCGAGTTGCCCATCGCAGGAAAGAATTTTAAGCGGTCCGTCCATCTATTATCGTATGTCCACGAAACTGAAACTCATCGGAGTCCTTGTCGTTGTTGTACTGGCTTACGCACTGTTTTCGGGCGACACTGAACCCGTCGAAGTAACCGTCGAAGAGTAGCGCCGCGGCAGGCTGAGACGAATCACTTACACACGGCGGCGGCCAACCCTCGGCCATGTACGGGGTCGTCACCCGAAACGTGCCCGAGGTCGACTGGCCGGAGTTCAGCCGCGCTTTTTACGAAGTCAAATCCGTCAGCGGGCGGCCCTCCGATCCCATTAGCAACGCCACTAACATGGTGTCGTGTTTCGCCGACAACGCCGCCGCCGGCGAGAACCCCGATCTCGTCCCGGTCGACGAGGCGGGCCAAGAGGCGACCCGCGACCGCAAGTATTTCGATTGGGCCTACATCTGTCCGACCCACGACGCCTACCGCGAGGGCCTCTTGGAGATCATCGCGGACTGCGCCGAGGCGAATCCGGACGTGCGCCTCGACGATGTCGGCTTTCCTCGTGAAGGCTACTGCCACTGCGAGCGCTGCGAGCAGCGGTTTGAAGCGAGCGACTACGAAGAGTGGACCGAGTGGCGCGCCTCGATTATCACCGACTTCGTCGCTGAAGCCAGCGACCGAGTCCCCGGCGACCTGTCGGTGACGCTGTATCCAGATCCGTATCCCGGCCATCTCTACGAGCGGGCGGGGCTTGATCTCGATGCCCTTTCGGAGTTCGTCGACGAGTTCGTCGTCCCACTGTACGATCTCGACTACGGGACGACCTATTGGCTCGAAACCATCGGTCGCGGGTTCCGAACCGCGTTAGGCGGTTCCTACGACCCCAATGGACAGGAACCGGACACACCGTTTTCGGTCGAACTGTACGCGGTCGACGTGGACGTCGACAACCTAATACAGGTCGCAGAAATCGCGGACACCTACGCCAAAGACGTCCTCTTTGGCTACGATGCCGCCCAAGCGTCGGCCGCGATCCGACGCAAGGACGCCGACCAGCGCGAAGGCGAAAGCTACGGCCCCGAGTAGGCAGTCCCTACCGCAGGAGAGACCGCATGGCCCGCTTGAGTCGACGCCCGGTTTGTTGAGCCACACACAGTCCCTCGACAGCCCACCCCAACGGAACCCACTCCGGCGGGGCCAGCGGGCCGACACGAGAGACTGCAACTGTGCGGGCCTCCAGATAGCGTTTGATACCTTCTGGTCCGTGGCGTCGACCGAGTCCGGAGTCGCCGAACCCACCCATCGGCGCGTCGACAGCACCCCACCCCACGGCAAACCCATCGTTGACACAGACGGTGCCGCAGTCGACCTGTCGGGCGACTCGCTGGCCCCGCTCTCGATTTGCGGTCCAAACGCTGGCGTTGAGTCCGTACGGCGAGTCGTTGGCGGCCTCGATTGCTGCCTCTGTGGACGGAACTGATGAGACCGAGACAACCGGGCCAAAGGTCTCCTCGCAGGCAACCGAGGCCTCGGGGTCGACATCGGTGAGGATCGTCGGCTCGTAGCAGTAGGGCGCGATGTCGGGCCGGTGTCGACCCCCAGTCTGGACTGTTGCACCTGACTCACGAGCGTCGTCGACGTGGCTCCGAACGCGGTCGAGCTGGTCGGCGTCGATCAGCGAGCCGACATCCGCCGCGTAATCGTAGCCCGTTCCGAGCGTGAGTTGACGGGTTTCGTCGACGAACGCATCGAGGAACGCGGTATAAATGGAGTCCGCGACGTAGATCCGCTCGGCAGCCAGACAGAGCTGCCCGGCGTTCGCAAAGCAACTCGCGGCCGCACCGCGGGCGGCCTCGGCGACATCGGCGTCATCGAGCACGAGGAAGGGGTTTTTGCCGCCGAGTTCGAGCGAGCAGTCGATCAGGTTCCGGCCAGCCTGCGCGGCGACCGTGCGTCCGGTTTTGGTGCCGCCGGTAAAGGCGATGTAGTCGACGTGATCGATCACCGCGGGACCGACCGTCGACCCCTCGCCGGTGACGATCTGCAGGACGTCCGCTGGCAGGCCTGCCTGCTCCAACAGGTCGGCGAGAAACAGCGTGGCGTACGGCGTCTTTTCATCCGGTTTGAGGACGACACTGTTGCCCGCGACCAGCGCCGGAATCACGTCAGCCATTGCGAGGGTTACGGGATAGTTCCACGGCGAGATGACGCCCACGACACCGACCGGTTCGTAGGTGACTGTCGCCGCCGTAAGCAGTGGAATCCCGCCGGATCGAGGGTTATCGGCAACGGCGTCGGGTCCGCAGTCGACCGCCTGATCACACGTCGACGGAATCGTAAACAGCTCCTCGACGGCGGTCCCTCGGGCCTTTCCGCTTTCGAGCTGGATGAGATCGAGTAGCTCCTCGCGGTGTTTGATGACGAGGTCACTAAACCGGTCGATGACAGCAGCCCGCTTTTTGACCGGTGTCGCTGCCCACGCCGACTGAGCGTCACGAGCCACCTCAACGGCGGACGCGACATCGGCCCTGTCACACGCAGGCACCGATCCGATAGGGTCGGTCGTCGCTGGAGCCGTGACTGTAAGCGTCTCCGCAGACGCCGAGTCGACCCGGTCTGCGAGCGTCTCCAGTCGATCCGCCGTGAGAGCTGTATTTAAAAAGGGTGTCGACGAAGCGTCGGATGAGGCTGACATCTATTTGCGTTAGTATCCGTGATATTGGCTGAAATAGTTATGGCTCAGGCGAAATACAGTAACAACTGTCATCCGGCATAGCTCAGATACCAGATAACTGCAATCCCGGTCACAAATATCAGGAGGGCGATCCCACCCAACAGGAACATCAAACCGAGTCCGGCCTCATGACTGGTGTCGTCAGTGTCACTCATCAGTGGCGGTACGCAGGGTGTTCACTTAGATCATACGCCAGTTCCACGGTTGGGGGCGACCACAGCGCTGAGCGATCAGTGAACCGTTCGGTCGTCGCTCGTATCGATATCCTCCCGTGGCTCGTAGTTGCCGAACGTCGGCGTCGGTCCCTCGCCCGGCGCGGCCCAGTCGACGGCGTTGACCAACACCTGCTGGACGGCCTCATTGTGATAAACAGGATACGTTTCGTGGCCCGGCCGGAAGTAGAAGACACGACCGTTGCCACGACGATAACAACAGCCCGACCGGAACACCTCGCCACCCTCGAACCACGAGTTGAACACGAGCGTGTCTGGAGCCGGGATATCGAACCGCTCGCCGTACATCTCGGCGTCGTCGACCTCGATGTATTCGTCAATGCCATCGGCAATCGGATGGCTCGGCTCGACAACCCAGAGTCGTTCCTTTTCGGCGGCTTCCCGCCATTTGAGTGAGCAGGAGGTCCCCATCAGTTGCTTGAAAATCTTCGAATAGTGGCCCGAATGGAGAACGAGCAGCCCCATCCCATCGAGGACATGCTGGTGAACGCGGTCGACGATCTCGTCGCGGACCTCGTCGTGGGCCGCATGGCCCCACCATGTAAGGACGTCAGTTTCGGCCAAGACCTCCTCAGTCAGCCCGTGTTCGGGTTCGTCGAGGGTTGCAGTTTGGGTGTCGAAGCCAGCCGAATCGAGCGTGTCGGCGATGACAGAATGGATGCCATCGGGGTAAATTTCGGCGACGACGTCGCTCTCACGTTCGTGGCGGTACTCGTTCCAGACGGTGACGTTGGTCATACGCCGTCGACGGGGCCACTCCACAAGAGTGGTTGTGTCGACGTGGCTAGTGGTTCGCTCCGGCGACCCTCATTAGGCACACACTATATAAAAGGCCGAACAGTCACTGGGAGGGCAAAATACAGCTATACCGCAGGTGGTCGTAGACAACAGTGTTCGACCACGTCGAGCCGATAGCATGCCACAATCATTCGTTGAAGTGAACGTCCTGCTTCCAATTGCCGACGAGGAGGACGCCCACAACACCTGTGAAGCAGTCGTCCCGTATCTGGCAGGGAAAGACTGTCGAGTGTTCGTGATTCACGTCGTCAAACACAAGAAACACAAAGTCGACACCGACGCCATCGAAGCCCGTGCCGAAACCGTCTTCGAGTACGCAAGCGGCTGTTTCGACGCCGTCGGCATTCCGGTGACGGGCGAAGTGTGGTACGGCACGGATGTCAGCGAGACGATTCTCAATGCAGCCGCAGAACACGCTGCCGATTCGATCATTCTCACGCCGCGCAAGAAATCAGTCTGGCGGCGGCTCATCTCGGAGAACGTCATCGGACAACTCGCGAGAAGCGTCGACCAGCCGCTGATCATCGTTCCGACGACCGAAGACGATTCGTGACGACCGAAGGCGACGACTAACCGGTCGGGACGACATGGTAGTCGCTGTTTACTCGGTGTCGAGGCCTGCCTCAGCGAACGTCGACATCTCGGTGTGGGCCGTACATGCTGCCCGGTAGACGCTCACGGCGACCGCCGCGCCAGTTCCCTCGCCGAGTCGCATTCCGTAGTCGAAACACGACTCCAAACCGAGGGCATCTAACTGGGCCTCGTGGCCGGGTTCGACCGAAGCATGCGATGGGAGTAGATAGTCGACCACCCTCGGTTCGATTGCGGCTGCCACGAGGGCCGCCGCCCCGGCGATGAACCCGTCGACGACTACCGGCGTCCGGCGGCTGGCGGTCTCCAAGGTGACGCCGACGAGACCAGCGATTTCGAACCCACCGACCGACCGGACGACGTCGACCGGATCTGTCGGATCGGGAGTTGTTGTCTCGATGGCCTGCTCGATCACGTCGACCTTCTGGGCTCTGGTCTCCTCGTCAATCCCGGTTCCATGACCCGTAACCGCCGCAACCTCGTTGTCAGTTAGCAGGGCAGTGATGGCTGCACTCGACGTCGTGTTGCCGATTCCCATCTCGCCGAGCCCGATGAGGTTCGCCTCGGCGGCCTGCTCGCTGACGACCGAGCGGCCTGCTGCGATAGCGGCCAGTGCTTGCTCGCGGCTCATTGCAGGCCCGGCTGCCATGTTGGCAGTCCCATCGGTGATGTGGTGGTCGACGACCGCCGGCGGAACCTCGCCCGCGACACCCATGTCGACAATGACGTTCCGGATGTCTGCGGCCCCACACAGCGCACTGACTGCTGCGCCGCCCTCGCAGAAATTTGCGACCATCGCCGCTGTGATCGACTGGGGGTAGGCACTGACACCCTCTGCCGTCACACCGTGGTCGGCAGCCATCGTGACGACGGCCGCGGGGTCGACCGTTGGTTCGGTGGTCGACTGCATGGCCGCGATGTCGGCGGCCATCGTCTCCAGTCGACCGAGGCTGCCTGGCGGTTTCGTGAGGTTGGCCTGTCGGTCGACCGCGGCCTCGCGGGCCTCGCTGTCCAGCGGCGGAATCGTCACGTCGAGAATGGCGGTCGTGGTGTGGCCGGGGGTGCCGCTCATTCGCTGAAATCCGGCAGGTCGTCGGGAGCCTCGTACTCCGTCTCCCAATCGATGTACGATTCGAGAAGTACGTCGCAGACCTCTTGGCCGAGTTCGGTCAGGCTCGCGTTGATCGAGGAGATCGTCGACCAGCTTTCGAGTTCGGGGTGAATATCTCGCTCCTTCCAGTCTTCGGGGAGGCCGGGGGCGTGGTAGCCGACACGCTCGGCGAACGAATCCCAGAAGAAATCGAACCGGGAAAGCAGCTCCAAATCGAGGACGATCCGATAGGATTCCTCGGTGAGTTTTGTCTCTGCGGCCCAGTCGCTGAAGGCATCTTCCCACGCGCCCTCTTGGAGGAAGGCTTCGATTTCGGCCCGTTTGTAATCGGTGTCGCCAACCACCTCGGCGTCGTCGTACTCATTGGGGTCGACCGCGTCGAGTTCGGGGGGTTCCGGGACGTCGACGTCTAAGCTCATACCCCAACTCACCGCGCTGGTTGAATAACCGTATCGGCTTCCCGAATCGAGAGTGGAGAACAACGGTCGATCTCTGTAAGGTCGATGGCGCTACTGATTCTCGGCCGAACCGTCGTCGCCGCGCGGTTCTCCGAGGAGTCCGTACCGAGTTCGGTACAGCAGTCGACCGAGACACGCGCCGAGTTGATGACTGAACGTCGACTCCGGTGATCGACTGACGATGCGCCGATGGACCGCGATCTGTGCGACGGCTACGACCAACTGTGTTCGCCGTGACTGTTGAATTCCCCACAGATCAGCATCGTAAAGCAACTCGTAGAGTACTGAGTGGACGAACCCGATACTGAGATACGTCGGTGAAAGTCTGGCGGTCAACCCACTCTTAGAGGCCCCCGCCCACATCGCCGTCATTGGGCTGTCCTCAGGTGTCAGATCCTCGCGGTCGACATCGGCATACTGGTTCCCTTTGTATCGAAATACGACGAAAAACAGCAGTTGGATCGCGCTCATCAGCCACTTATATCGCGCATCAGTTCGCCGAGAACTCATACGATCTGTATCGGAAACGACAACTAAATGGTTTCCCCGAAAGTATAGGATTGGATGAAATGTCAGTGAAATGTTTAGTCGGTCACGTTCCACTCGGCGTCACAGTATCGGAACCGTACTCGATCCTCGGATTCGATGTCCAGTACCGCGCCGCCGTACTCTCGGATTGGCCCTCACTGGTCGACAACAGTTTCGACGACCGAGTCAGCCAGTGGTTCCGACGAGTCTTGGAACTCCGCATAGGTCCGTTCGGCCCACGTGACTGCCGCCGGTGTGTTGTTTATCATGACGCCTTTGACGCCGTTGTCGGCGTGGACCGTGATCCCTGCATGGGTCTCTTTGGGAGTAGTGGCGATCCAGAGCGATTCGGGAACCGGCTGGTCGGTGATCCGCAGTTCGACACGGTCGTACGACAGCAGCGTCGACATCGCCTGCGGTTTGAGTTCGAGCGCCGATTTGGCCAGTTGATGAGTGGTAATGATTTCGACATCGAGTCCCGCCTCTCGGACCTCTTCGAGGAGAATCTCCGGATAGGAGCTAAGCATGGCCGCGGCCAGCCCACGCAGTTGGCTCGCATCCCCCACGATCCGTGTACTCGGCTCTAAGGCCAGCTCCGGAACCTGTGGATCAGCGACTGACACGTCGAGCCCGTCGAGAAACCCAATCCCGATATCCAGTTCGGAGTCGTTGATGAGAGCGGTTGCGTCCGAGAGGGCGCTCGTCCGAGTGACGTAGTCACTGTAGACCGACAAAGCGGTGGCACCGGTCTTCGTCACCCGATAGCGGCCCTTTCCGGCTGGTTCTACACAGTCATGATCGCGGAAGGCCGTGATCGCCCTATCAATAGTCGACCGGGATTTGTCGACCGCAGCAACCAACTCCGGTTTTGTCCGCGGCCCCTCCGAGAGTGCTTCCAACACGTAGCGTCGCTTGCCGAGCTGATCGCGCAGATCGGCAGCCTGCTGTGACATCTATCGAAGACTCTGTCCTGCAATAATGAAGTATCTATCGTTGGCTGTGAACGAATCGTGGCCGTGAACAGCACGATCTCGGTCCCGAAACGAGCGACACGATGCCGCGTGGCGGTGGGACAACGAGCCACAAAAACCGCTTGGAGGGGGACTAGGGGCCACTTCAGTAGTTACACCGCACCTGTATATTGTCACTGGTCGGTTTTCTCATCAGATGCTGAATATCCTCTCAAAGGGTAGAAACGGGCAGCAAGTAAAATCCGACGACTGTTAATTGAGTCTGTTACAATGAGTTCCGTACTGGAACTCCCTGAGGAGCTGCGTCGGAACCGACTCAGGCGCGGAAGCCAGTCAACACGTCTTCGCCATCTGTGCCGCCAACATCCGGCAGTGTCGCCCGTTCAGGGTGGGGCATCAGCACTGCAACCGAGGACCGGTCGCCGAGGATACCGGCGACGTTGCCGGTCGACCCGTTGGGATTGGCTTCGTCGGTCACGTTCCCCTCGGCATCACAGTAGCGGAACAGCACGCGGTCCTCGGAGTCGAGTGTCTCGTAGCGCTCGTCGGTGATTTCGAAGCGACCCTCACCGTGGGCAATTGGCACCTCGATCACATCACCCGCTTCAAATTCCTCGGTCCACGGCGTGTCGGCGTTTTCCACGCGAAGGAAGACGTGTTCACACTGGAAGCGTGCACTCTTGTTGGTCGTGAACGCGCCATCGGTGAGACCGGATTCGGAGCCGACCTGTGCGCCGTTGCAGACGCCGAGGACGGGGATGCCCTCGGCGGCTGTCTCACGGACCTCGTTCATGATCGGCGAGCGGGCAGCCATCGCCCCGGCGCGGAGATAGTCGCCGTAGGAGAAGCCACCGGGGAGCATGATTCCCGTCGTGTCTTCGGGGAGCCCGTCCTCGTGCCAGATGCGTTCGGCCTCGATGTCGAGATACTCCAGTGCCCGGACCGCATCCCGGTCGCAGTTCGAGCCGCCGAACTGGATCACCGCGACCGTCATTGGGCGTCGTCGGCCTCCACAACCGACACGTCGTAGTCGTGGATCGTGGGATTGGCCAGCAGGCGCTCGGCCATCTCGTCGGCACGCTGTTCGGCCGCTGCGGTGTCGTCGGCTTCGAGGTCGACCTCGTAGTGGTCGGCCGAGCGGAGCGCCGAGAGTTCAAAGCCGAGTCGCTGGAGGGCCTGTTTGGTCGTCTCAGCTTCGGGGTCAAGCACGCCGTGTTTCAACCGAACAGTCACTGTCGCGGTGTAGGCAGTCATAGCTGAGACTGCGTGAGCGTGGTCAAAAGCTCTTTTGGAACGCCCTGTTAGGGCACGTTCGTGGATATCTCTCTGGTTTGTGGACCACTCGCAGGATGGACACGTTTTTGACGCCGCGAGGCTATCGCCCGGTAATGACCGCACTCGATAGCAGCGCGGAGGTGGCCCGATGACGACCGAACTCACCGAGATTACCGTTATCGGCGGCGACAAGACCGGACTGATCGCGAGAGTTACCACCCTGCTTTTCGAGCGCGGAATCAATATTGAGGACTTGGATCAGGCAGTTCGTGACGGCCTGTTCCGGATGTCGATGCGCGTCGACACCAGCGAGATATCGACCGACCCCGATGAGCTCCGAGAGGCACTCTCCGAGTTGGGCCGCGAACTCGGCGTCGAGATTCAGGTCCGATTCCCCAGCGACCGCGAAACCCGACGCATCGCAGTCTGTGTTACCAAAGAGTCACACTGTCTCGAAACCCTGCTCGAAGCCGCCGACGCCGGCGAACTTGATGTCGAAGTCGGTGCAGTCATCGGCAACCGCGGGAAACTTCGTGACCTCGCTGAATCGTACGACGTTCCGTTCTACGATGTCGGTGACGGCAAGGGGTCGCCCGACGAAGACCGAATGTTAGATATTCTGGCCGAACATGACGTCGACCTCATCGTGCTGGCACGCTACATGCGGATTCTCGGCCCGAAGATCGTCTTCCGCTACGAGGATCGAATTATCAACATCCATCCCTCGCTCCTCCCGGCGTTCCCCGGTGCGGCGGCCTACCGCCAAGCAAAGGAGGAGGGTGTCCGCATCGCGGGTGTCACTGCCCACTACGTGACGACCGATCTCGATCAAGGCCCGATCATCACCCAACGAGCCTTCGACGTACCGGACGATGCACTCATCGACGAGATCAAGGCCCGCGGTCAACCCCTCGAAGCCGAGGCCCTCCTTGAGGCGGTCGAAATGCACCTCGATGACGCCGTCGCGGTCCACCGCGGCCGGACGAGTCTCAGAGACGAGGCCGACCCCAGCGACTACCAACTCGGTCTCTCAAAAGAAGCTCAAAAAGCAAACCCGACCGAACCAGTCGACGGAGATATCGAGAAGAGCGACGCACCGACGTTAGCCAACGACTAACGAACAGACAGCAGCTTCAGATATTGCGGATCGTTTCGACTGCCGACTCGACACTGGGCGCATCGAACCACTCACGACCAGTGTAGGCGTTCGTCCCTGCAGCGTACATCGCCGAGACAGCCTCGACAACGTCGGCCGGAAGCGAGATCGGGTCGACATCGCAGAGCGGTCGCCAGTCGGCCACGTCGGCCTCGCTAACATCGGTTTTGGCCGTCGAGACGGCCTCGACCCACTCGGGCTGTTCACGCCGGTAGTACTGTCGAACAACCTCCTTGGAAAGCTGGTGGCCGTCGACCGAAAACCGGTTTTCGTCGAAGGTGCCGACGACATCGGCGACCATCACCGTCTCGTCGTGGTAGAGACACTCGATTTTGCCGTCTTCGTGGCTGAATCCCTGTGACTCGGCCTGCTCGGTGAGCAGTTCGTTTACCGTCAGTGCGAGTGATTCGAGGGCTTCAATCGAGGCTGTGCCGGCGATCCGGTCGGCCTCCTCGCGTGTGAGATAGCGATCTTGTTCTTCGTACTTGGTCGAAAACTCGACCACTGGTTCGGGAAGGTCGACGGCCGCCTCGGGCCACTCGTCTGTGTCCAGCCCGTAGTCGGCTGGTTCGCCCCGCTTTCTGAGACTGGAGCCAACTGGGACCGTGTTGCGGAAGACGATTTCGAGGGGAATGAGGAAGTTGTCGCCCGCGGTCTCGTGGTAGGATGCGTAGTCGTAGCCCGTCTCGCTGTCGTAGGGGAGATCAGGGACCTGTGTGAGTTCGATCGCCATCTCGGTCGGCGGCTCCGAACAGTCGTTGAGTGATGTGATCTCGCCGTCGGTGTCGACGACACCGCGGTAATGGGTCGGCACGCCCATCGCCTCCAAGAGTTCGAAGTTGAACGCACCCATCGTACAGAGGCTTGCGCCTTTCTGCGGGATGGCGTCGGGCATCTGCCCCCAGTCGAACACGGAGTAGGCGTCGGTAAAGACGAACCGACCAGCGCCAAGATCGGTCGCCGTCGGCTCGTGGTCGACACGAAATTCCTTTACGCTCGTCATGGTCGTATCGCCGACTGCCGACCGTATGAATCTTTCAGTTCTCTGTTTCGGATGGTACCGACTCCTTTTTAGTCGGCACCGTCAACCCACCAGTAATGACGCGCCGGTCGGCCGCCGAACTCTCGCCCGACGACATCGAGTTCGACCACACTGCCGAGAGCGGTCAATCGTTCGAAAACGCCCTCGAAAAGGCCCGCGACGGCGACCGTCTCACCGTCGACGACGCCGTCGAACTGCTGTCGACCGGCACCGAGCAGCGGGGGATCGACCCCCACCGAAAGGAACAGGTTCTCGAACTCGCCGACCGTCGCCGCGCCGAGATAGTTGGTGAGGACGTCACCTTCGTCGCCAACCTCAACAACAACGTCACCACCGCCTGCAACGTGGGCTGTCTATTCTGCAATTTCAAAAACACCGCCCACCAGTTCGAAGCCGACCACGACGGCAACCACGGGGGGTTCACCAAGACACCCGCCGAATCCAGACAGATCGTCGACGAAACACTCGATCTCGGCATCTCCGAAGTCTGTTCGGTTTCCGGACTCCACCCCGCCTTCGCACTCGACGCCGAACACCACGAAATCCTCGCCGGCTACGACAATCCAGCCAGCGAGGTCAATTACAAACTGCCCGAACGGTACACCACCGACCCCGGAACTTACACCGACCAGATGCGGGCGATGTCGGTCGACGATGTCCACCTCCATTCGATAACGCCGGAGGAGGCCTACCACGCCCGCCGGGGGACCGACTGGTCCTACGAGCGGGTCTACAGTCGACTCCGTGAGGCAGGGCTTGATACAGCACCCGGCACGGC
The DNA here is from genome assembly GCF_002788215.1 of Halohasta litchfieldiae. Taxonomy (NCBI): domain Archaea; kingdom Methanobacteriati; phylum Methanobacteriota; class Halobacteria; order Halobacteriales; family Haloferacaceae; genus Halohasta; species Halohasta litchfieldiae. Next base: position 2,953,058 of record NZ_CP024845.1, read on the forward strand.
CGCCGAAATCCTCGTCGACGAGGTCAGAGACGTGGTCTGTCCCGGCAAGATTACCTCCGCCGACTGGATCGAAGCGATGGAGGGCGCGATGGCCGCCGGGCTTGGGACGACAGCGACGATCATGTACGGCCACGTCGAAACCGAGATGCACCGGGCGATGCATCTCAAACGGGTTCGTGATCTCCAGGACCGAACCGGCGGTATCGCCGAGTTCGTCCCGCTGTCGTTCGTTCACCAGAACACGCCGCTTTATAAACACGGCGTGGTCGACGGCGGGGCCAGCGATGCCGAGGACGAACTGATGATCGCGGTCTCCAGACTATTCCTCGACAACATCGACAACATCCAGAGTTCGTGGGTCAAATACGGCAACGCCAAAGGCCTCAAACTGCTCAACTGCGGCGCGAACGACTTCATGGGGACGATACTTTCCGAGGAAATTACCAAACGTGCCGGGGGGAGCTACGGCGAGTTCCGAAGCGTTGCCGACTACGTCGACATGGTTAGCGCGATTGGTCGCACGCCGGTCGAACGGTCGACTGACTACCAAACGAAACGGCCTATTGAGATCGATGGTGGTCCCTACGGGCCGACGCTCGGCCCGCGTGCTGACGGGACGCCGATGTTGTCGACCGAAAAGTCGACCGACACCCAACTGTCGGCCGACGACTAACTAGTTAGCCAGCGACTACCGGTTTTCAGGATGCTCTTTCGAGGACTCAGTAAGCGGTTTCGCACGCTCTGCAACCCCCCGGTATCGTCGGCCAGCGGCTGATGACTCGGTGAGTGCGTCCTGAAGGCGCGTCGACAGCCAGCCCTCGTCGGTCTCCTCACCAGCAGTTTCTGGCGGTCGACGTGCCGGGTCGACCTCGTCGCGCCGAACGGAGTTCGAGAGATACTGATCGTAGACGGGGAGTCGTTCGTACAGTGGAAGCCCCGAGTCGTCGGCAATCGACTGGAGTTCGTCGAGCGCGGGCCACGCGTAGTCGGGGTTGATATAGTCCTCAGTGACCGGTGAGACGCCGCCCAGATCGTCGACGCCACAATCAATCAACTCACGAGTCGGCGAAAGGTTCGGCGGCACCTGCACCGAAATTTCTTCGGGGAATGCCACCCGTGCCATCGCCACGATACGGCGCATCGTGTCGACGGAGGGTTGGTCAAACGACGAGCGCTCGTTGGGAACGACGTTCTGGATGATAACCTCTTGAATGTGGCCGTAGCGGTCGTGAAGTTCGGCAATCGCCAGCAGGCTCTCGGCACGGTCACGCCACGTTTCGCCAATACCGACAAGCAGGCCGGTCGTAAACGGAACCCCTTCGCGGCCCGCCGCTCGAATCGTATTCAGTCGCTGGCCGGGAGTTTTGCGACGGTTCCCCGCGTGGGCGTCGACATCGGCGGTCGTCTCCAACATGACGCCCATCGAGACGTTGACCTCGCGGAGTCGACGGAACTCCGACTGGGTGAGGTCGCCGGGGTTCGAGTGTGGAAGCAGTCCCTCTTCGAGGGCGATCTCACAGGCAGCATACAGATAGTCGATAATCGAGTCGTACCCCCACGAATCAAGTTGGTCGTGGATCTCAGTGTAGCGGTCGTCGGGTTTGTCACCGAACGTGAACAGCGCCTCCGTACAGCCTGCATCCGCGCCCGTCTGGAGGACACTCCGGATCTCCTCGGGAGACATGAGCGTTGCCTCGCCGGGAACATCGTAGTAGGTGCAGTAGTGACAGGTGTAGCGGCAGGCGGTTGTCAGCGGTAGAAAGACGTTCCGCGAGAAGGTGAGTTCCGCGGGAGTGGTGACATCCTGCGGTGTGACCGAAAGTAGAGCGTCGACGGCCTGCTCGTCGACCGAGATATCGATATCGTACTCGTCGGCCGCGGGAAACATAGCCAAACCTCCGAGACCGATATTCAAAAACGGCTCGGCTCTTCGGTGTAAGTAGCTCAATAACCCGACGATAAGCTGAGTAGTCAGTGGCTACCGGTGGGTTACGACCGGTGGACACCAACGCGACCGCCCGTCGTATCGAGTTCGAACCCTGACTCAACGAGCCAGTCGTGGGCTGTGCCCGTTCCGTGAATCAGCACCTCGGCCAGATCAGCCGATTCGTCGATATCAGTTGCCAGCCGCCGAGAGTCGACAGTCTGTACTGTTGCATCCAGCTCGACGGCCGCCTGACGGTGATCGAGATAGGAGGCCCCGTGGTAGTCGACTCGGAACGCTGGCTCACGAACGACCAGCGCATTGGTCCCGCCACCAAGTCCGGGTGCAATAGTGATCTCTGCCTCGTTGTCGACGAGTCGCGGAATATCTCTCGGCTGGACGAGCGGAAGATCCGCCATTATGATGAGCGTTGGCGTGTGCTCCGCGAGTTGGGCGTTGACCGCGGTCGTCAACTCGCGGTCGTCGACGGTGATTGTGGCACGGCTGGGTATGCGGTCGTCAGTAATCGGGGCTGTCGAGAGCACGGTTGGGTCGAGGCCAGCCGAAACGAGTGTATCGAGCACATCCAACAGCATCGCAGTCGCAAACGACTGCCGTTCGGCTGGTGAGAGAAAGGAACCAAGACGGGTTTTCGGCGAGTCGACTGCAAAGGGGACGAAACAGCGCATATCTATGTGAGGATTCGGGCGACCATGAGTGGTCGCCACGGACGGATTAGAACAGCGAGTCGAGTTCTTCGCTGTCGTCGCTGACGAGATTGTCGAGGTTGTCCTCGCTTTCGTCGCGGATCTCGTCGATGTTTTCTTGGGCCTCGATGGCGACCTGCTGGAGCTCCTTGATTCGTGGGACGTTCGTTACGCCCGCGAGGAGTACGACGCTCGACACACGGCCCGAGCCGTCGATGGGGTAGTCGCCACCACGGACTTCCATGCTGCCGGTCTGCTCTTCGAGCCATTTCCGGCCGCGCTCAATTCCCTTCCGGTTGAGATACTTCGAGGGCCCAGCCAACACCAGCAGTGCACGCTCGGTCCCTTCTGTCTCACACGGCAGGGTCAGTCGACCGAGCGTCGCCTTCCGAACCAGACTCGTAATACGGTTGGTCGTATGAGCGGTGTCGCCAGTATCGGTATCCTCGCTTCCACGGAACCGCGAAAGGAGGCCGCCGGTGGAGGATTCTTCGACCTCCTCTTCGGCGAAGCCGACTGTTGAGACGCCACCACCGGAGAGCGTGTTGATAATCTCCGAAGAGTCGACGACCGATTCGGCGACCTCTTGGCCCTCTCTGACCTCGCCTGCGCCGAACAGAATCCCGAACCGGCGGACGATCTCGCTGTTGATCTCGTCGTAACCGCTCTGGACAGATTCGCCGGTCTGTCGCCACGAGTCGTTGTCGAACACCAGTAGGTTGTCGACCTCGCGGACGAACGTCTGGAAGGATCGCGCCGCGTTGAGCGTGTAGATCCCACCCTCGTCGCTGCCCGGAAGCACACCCAGCCCGTAGACGGGCTCGGTGTAGATTCGCTTGAGGTGTTTGGCGATCACGGGCGCGCCACCGGAGCCGGTACCGCCACCGAGTCCGGCGACCACGAGGAATGCGTCGACCTCGTGGACAGGGATACTGTCGATAGAGCCCTGAATCTCGTCGATATCCTCCTCGGCGATCTCCGCGCCGAGTTCGTTGTCCGCTCCGACACCGTGACCCTTGACACGCGACTGGCCAATGAGTACGCGATTTTCTTGTGGGATGTTTTCTAATCCCATGAGATCAGCTTTCGCGGAGTTGACCGCGACAGCCGCTCGAACGATGTTCGATCCTGTTTCGGCATCGTATTCGAGGAACTTGTCAACGATCTTGCCTCCGGCCTGACCGAAGCCGATCATTGCGAGTTTCATATATTGTCTCCCCTTGCCATTGGGAGATATACAGTTGGAAAGCGAATATAAAGCTTGTGATCAGGTGAATTTTCACAAGTAAGCAAAACATTCGAGAACGGTAGTTAGAGAGCTATAGACCTTCTTTTCTGAGTTTAGATATAATTCGTTATTATCGGTAGTAAGCAGTTATTATAGTTGGTTTGTTGATACAGTAACGACGTTTTAACAAACAGGTGTCGGCTATCCGGCTGACGAACGTGTGACACGGCCGGCTCGCGCGCAGTGAGATAACCCGTGTCGACGGTCGCGAGACGAACAAACAAAACAGAGTTTCGCGGGCGATTACTCTCCTATTCCGCACCGAGGTAGGAGCGGAGGGAAGTGAGATCGGTCTCCGTCCGGCCGAAGGCCTCCACCGCATTGTCATCGGTCGTATTGTCGAACTTCAGCGACTGGTACTGGTCGGCCCCCATTGGGAAGCCGGGGATCGACCCCGCAATCGAGAGCCCGATCCCCGCGAGTCCCATCGGCACTGGAAGCACGGTCACGGAGCGACCGTCGGCTCCGTGGGCGAGTTTGGCGACATCTGCGAGCGACAGCACATCAGGCCCGCCGAGTTCGTAGGTCTCTCCGACGTGAGCGTCGTCCTCGACGCTATCCGCAAGCATGGGGACGAGATCACCGACCCAGATCGGCTGAAACTTCGTTTTGCCGCCGCCGGGCAGCGGGCTGACGAACGGTGGGGCGAGTTTCTTCGTGAAGGAGACGAACTCTCCGCCCTCGCCGAAGACGACCGACGGGCGAACGATCACCCAGTCGAGATCCGACTCTTTGACGTGGGTTTCGGCCTGTCCCTTCGCCCGGATGTAGGCAGTCGCTCCGTCGGGATCAGCACCCAGCGCACTCATCTGGACGAACCGATCGACCCCGCTTTCCTCGGCAGCCCGGACGAGGTTCTCGGTGCCGTGGCGGTGGATTTCGTCGTGCATCTCGTTGCCGCCTTTTGGTTTGAAAAGCGGAGAGAGGGCAACGAGGTTGACGACGACATCTTGGCCGTCGAGCGCCGACTCGATGGAGTCGTAGGCAGTGACATCACCACTAACGGTGTCGACGCCCTCGGGCAGAGCCGCGGCGTCGGGAGTCCGTGCTAACACCGTGACGTCGTGGCCGCGGTCGACCAGTTCGTCGACGAGGTTCGTGCCGATGAATCCGTTCCCGCCGGCTACTAACACTTGCATACCACTAACTACTCACCGGATCGACCTAAAGGTAGCGTGACCCGCAGCCGAGAGCGAACGGTTCATACGCCACCGCTCGGAGTGAGTTGTATGCTCGTGACTCTCGAAGGGTTGGATGGGAGCGGCAAAACCACCGTCTGGCACGCGTTAGGCGATGCCTACCCCGAGGCAGTCCACACGCGCGAGCCAACTGAATCTTGGTACGGCGAGGCAGTCTACCGGTCGATCAACGAAGAGAGCGCTGATCCGCTCGCCGAGCTGTTTTTGTACACCGCCGACCACGCCGACCATCTCTCGCGCGTCGTTCGGCCAGCACTTGCGGAGGGAACACTCGTTATTTCGGATCGGTACAGCGACTCGCGGTACGCCTATCAGGGCGCGACGCTTGCGGGAGAGGTCGACGACCCGATGGCATACGTCCAGTCGATCCACGAGCCGTTTACGCGTCGACCGGATCTCACCTTTTATCTGGATCTCGATCCCGAAACCGCCGCCGAGCGAAGCGGAAAAACGAACAAATTCGAGCAGGCGGCCTATCTGGATCAGGTTCGGGACAACTACGAGCGATTAATCGAGGAAGACCCCGAGCGGTTCGTCCGCGTCGACGCCACCCAGTCGCCGGAGGACGTTTCCGAACAGATCCTGACCCGGCTCGCTGCCGAAATTGCCGACTGAGTCAGATTTACTGCGTCTCCGGAAGCTCGACCTCGTCGGGCTGGGCGACATAGAGGAGATCGAGCGTGAGCCCAATCGCAATCGGGAGGCCGATCATGACTCCAAAGACGACCGTCGGCGAGCCGAGATTCGGACCGAGTCCCAACACGCCGGTGAAGACGAGCGTCGACAGGAAGAGGACGACGGGGATCAGTGTCAGCACATAGATCACCCAGCCGAACTGGGTTTTGAGACGAAGGCGGAAAAACCGCGTCAGGATAGCTGCGAGGAGTGTATGTCCAACCACCACCCCACCGAACACCACAAGCCCGATAATCGAGACCATACCAGTGCTACGTGGTGGTGACTCTTTGGAGTATCGACTGAGTGACGCGCTCAATCTTCCAGCGACATATATGTTTTCGTCTCCAAAACCCCGTCGAGGGACTGGATCTCGCTGGCAGTTGTCTGGAGGACATCGTAGACTTCGTCGACCGAGAGTTCGACGATCAGATCGTACTCTCTGGCGACAATGTGGGCTTCGGTAACCGGGTCAAGATCCCGAATCATCCCGAGTAACGACTCCGAGGCGGCCACATCCGTTTTGACCATCACGAACGCATGAACCATGTGTTGTAGTCGCACACCAGCGACAAAAGCGTTCCCACGGGGATACAGTTATGCGCCGGGAACGTGTTATGTGTTCGCATGCGCTTCATTATTATCGGAGCCGGACGAGTAGGGCTGCGCACTGCCCGTGTGCTCCGCGAAGAGGGCCACGAGGTAACGCTCATCGAGCGCGACAGCGAGAAAGCCGACCGTGCGCGCGAGTTGACCTTCGAGGTGGTCGACGGTGATGGCTCCCGAGAGGAGACCCTCCAAGCGGCCGGAGTCGACGACGCCGACGCCGTCGGCGCGCTGACCGGCGACCTCAACGTGAACTTCGCAGCCTGTCTAATCGCCAAACACCACGGCTGTCGGACCGTCCTCCGAATTGACGAGGACTACCGCGAGGAAATCTACCAGAAGTACGCCGACGAGGTCGACGAGATCGTCTACCCCGAGCGACTGGGTGCAATCGGCGCGAAAAACGCGCTGTTGGGTGGCTCGATCCAAGCGATTGCCGACGTCGCTCAGAGCCTCCAGATCCTCCTGATCACGGTTACCCCCCAATCCCCGATGAAAGGCTACACGCTGAGCGAGGTCGAACTGCCGTCGAACGCACGCATTCTGGCGTTCGGAAAGGTCGACAGTCCGCTTGGGATACCACTACCGGATGATTCGCTGGAGGCCGGCGACCGGGTTGCGGTGCTCGTGGAGTTCTCTGAGCTCGCCTCGGTCAGACAGCTGTTGGTTGGCGATGAAACAACGGCCACCGCTGTCGCTGGAGGCGAGTAACGATGGCCGTTACAGCCTACATTCTGGTCAAATCGAACACCAGCGAGGTCGACCGTGTCAAAGAAGCAATCGAAGCCAACGACGGGATCACACAGGCGAATATCGTCGCTGGCGACGTCGACTTCATCGCAAAAGTGTCGGTCGAGACGCCCGGCGAAGTCAAAGACATTGTCGCCAGCGGGATCCAGACAATCAGCGGCGTCGAAAACACCCAGACCTACATTGCCATGGGATAGCCCCCTGTTTAGGTTGGTCCACCGGCGTTCTCACGGGCACGATTGATGATACTGGATACCGGTTCCGTGTACTCATAGCCGGGGATAATCCCCTGAACGAAGGTCCCCTCGACGTAGTCGATGACTGCTCCAGCGTCGTCGACGCCACGACGCTCGTTGATATCCTCGAAACTGGCCTCGACGGTGATCGTCTCGCCGTCTCGTGTGACCGATGGTTCGAGATCACGCTCGGTACGGAACACGCCGCCGATATCACCCACGCGCAGTTCGAACGTCTCGTACCATCCGTCTTCGACGACTTCTGCGACCTCGTCTTCGGTCACGGCGTTTAGTAGGGGGACCCTAATTTCGACCGCGAACCGGATGTGGCCGTCGACGTGGTCGGCTTCGACGATTCCATCGAACGTGGTCGTGGTCGACTCGAAGCTCGCGTCGTCGACCTGTTCGAACGACGTGTGGTCGGCAAACGCACGATGAACCCGTCCGGGTAGCTCACTCATAGCTACTTACAGGGCGTCGACTCGGAAAAACACCGCTCTTTGCGTCGTTCTGATTGTGCTAACAGCTAGCTTGGGATGTCATTGGTTGTGATACTAGTTATCTTACAGCAACATCCACCGCACCCGGTATTGTTAAGTTAATCCGACCGATTTATTCAGGTGACGCTTCGCTTTGGAGGGCCGAAGCGTCAGCGGGGACCAATCAAGGCAACTCGCCTACGCGAGACTTTTTCCTTTCGTGTGGGCGAGTAAGCCTGTTTCTACGAGATCTCTTCGGTGAGCGACAGCTGTCTGCGAGTGTGGCTGGTCGACAAGACGTTGTTGGAACATAGTAATAATAGCATACTTCGAGGGCTGGGATTCGAACCACGGTCGTAGCGAAGCTACTCCCTGATTCGAATCCAGTCAGAACGATTCGGATGGTGCTCGCGTTCGCTCGCACCACACCACACTCATGCGAGGGCTGGGATTCGAACCCAGGGATCCCTTCGGAAGCGGGTCTTAAGCCCGCCGCTTTTGGCCTGGCTCAGCCACCCTCGCCCAATCGTACTTTGCTTATCCAACAAAAGTGGGTTTCGATGTCGACGCTACCAGTCGACACTCAGCGAGCCATCGCCATGCGGATCGGGCGCGAGTTCGATATCCTTCCGGCGGTCGATGATATGAATGATGCCGTCGCCCTTTTTTGCGGGACACAGCTCGGCGGCTTTGATGTTCTCGTCGAGTTCCGACTCGTCGAGAAAGTACGCCCGTGGGTTGGCAACGCCGGTATCGAGGTCGAGTTCCCAGTTCTTCGAGGCCTCAGCACACCGACCCGCGCCGAAGCATTTGTTCGCCTCGAAGATGATCTTGTACGGTTTCTCGTCGACCGATGGGGCGTCGTCGTTCGTGCCGAACTCGCTGGGTTTCGGCCGCTCGTCGCTCATACCCGCTACTGGGTACCAGTCGACCTTTCATCTGTCGGTTAGTCAGTGCCTACTGGGCGTCGGCAAGCAGCTGTTCGTACTGTGCGCCGGTCTGTTTGAGCGTTTCAGTCGAGTAGAGCCGTTCGTGGTCGACTGGGAGGTAGTCGGCGGCGAGTTCGTCGATTTTGGCGTCGACCGCCTCAGCCTCCCGGCCGTGGACCATCGTAAACAGATTGTAGGGCCATCCCTGGTCGGGTCGACGGGGGCGGTGATAACAGAGCGTTACGTACGGCAGACTGCCGACCTGCTGGCCCCACTCGTCGAGCTTGTCGTCGGGGACGTCCCAGACCACCATACAGTTGTTCTGAAAGCCGGTGACGACGTGGTTGACGACACAGCCGATACGTTTGATGCAGCCGGTTTCGAGCAGACGCTCGATGGCAGCCAGCACGTCCGACACGTCGGCCTTGATTGTGTCAGCAACGTCTTGGTACGGCGTAAGGCTCAGCGGGAACCCGCCCTGAATCGCGAGCAACAGATCGGCTTCGAGCTGGCTCAGACCACCGACAGCCTCCTCGGAGATCCGTGTTGCACTGACAGTCGTCGACTGAAGACTCTCCCGAGCGAATCGGTCGTCATTGACGACGGGAAACTCCAGATCGATGTAGTAGTCGGTCAACATCGGGAGATTCAGCACGTCACAGCCGGTTGTGGCTTCAATCTCGGCGAGAATCGAATCCCGCATCGCCTGCGAACCGGCGGTGACGACAAACCACATGTTCCACTCGTGGTCCCGGCGGTAGTTGTGGTTGACTTGGCGGTGGCTGTTGATCGTGGCTGCGACCTCGTCGAACCGTTCAGAGGGTGCTTGAACCGCTGCGAGGGTCGAACTACCGATGACGGGCGGGTTGAGAACAGGCCCGAACCGGCGGAAGATCCCGCGGTCGGTGAGTCGCTTGACACGGTCGAGCACGTCGGTCGACGTGAGGTCGACGCCCGTTTCGGCGGTGAGATCGGTTGCCATCTCCCTAAATGGGTCAGCGGCGACCGGCACCCCGCTTTGGTAGTCGTCGATCAGGGCTGCGTCGACCGCGTCGAGATCCGCCCGCCAATCGGCCTCGATACTCATTGGTTTCAATAGGTGGGGAGGGTATCTACCGCTTTCGGAGTTGTTCACGCAGTGGGAAGACAACGGGAGTCTTTTGGATGCTACGCACCAACACCCTGTATGGCTCAGGCGACCGAAACATTCGGCGAGTGGCCCCTGAAGCGACTGATGACCGAGGTCTGTGGCTCCGGCCACAAATCAGCAGACGACCTGACGCGGGAGCAGGCGACCGAAGCCTTCGAACGTATCATCGCAGGCGCGCCCGACCCCACCACGCTCGGGGCCTTTTGGCTCGCAAACCGCTGGAAGCGAAACACCCCCACCGAGTTGGCGGCCTACACCGACGTGATGTGTGAACACGTCGACTATGCTGAACCGGATTGCGATCCAGTCGACTGCGGAGCCAACTACGACGGCAAGGGAAAATCCGCCATCCTCGGCGTCGGTGCAGGTGTCGTCGCCGCCGCGGCTGGAACCCCGATTGTCGTTCACTCCGGTGACCGCGTGCCGACCCAGAAACAGGATTCGTATAAACACGTACTGGACGACCTCGGCGTTGCAACCGAACTGACGCCACAGGAGTCGGCTGACATGGTCGACGAAACCGGCTTCGGCTTCTACTATCAGCCAGCATTCAATCCCGTCATCGACGAACTGTTCGACCGCCGGGATATGATGGGTGTCCGGACCTTTGTCAACACTATCGAGACGCTGGCAAACCCTGCCAATGCCGACGTCCACCTCGGCTCGTTTTACCATCTGGCCTTCGCGAAGAAGATTACCGACACCTTCACCGAGAGCGAACATCACGACATGCACCGCGTGATCATGTTCCAAGGAATGGAAGGCTACGATGACATTAGGCCCGGATTTACAAAGGTAGCCGAATGGACAGACGGAGAGTTCACCGATTACGGAATCGAGACCGCCGAGTACGGGATGGATTTCGAGGGCGAAGATCTCAACGTCGACGACATCGCCGTCGACTCCGCGACGATCACCGAAGAAGTGCTGGCAGGCGACCGCGACGACCAGTTCACCGATGCAATCGCGCTCAACGCCGCGCTTCGAATTTACGCCCGCGAGGACGTCGACTCCATCGAGACTGGGCTCGAAACTGCCCGTGAAGTCATCGCGGACGGCAGCGCCGAGGCCGTCCTCGACGATCTCCGAGCGTTCTGAACGGCAGTTCAGCACCGGAATCTCTCCTTATTTATAAACAAACACGACGTTTCGGACCGTAGAAGCTAAACGTCGCTCGCCGGTATACTACATTGATGCAACGTGTTCGGCGTCGAACGCCGCAGGATTTCGACCGCGTTCTTTCCTCGATGTGTACGGTCCCACATCCAGCCGCCCGTGAGGAGGCGCTCGGCTTTCTGTCGACCAACCCCGGTGATCCAGCGACCTACGAAATGGTCGCCGAACTGGAGGACGAGGCCGTCGACTTGCTCGGCGAGATCGCTGGACTCGACTCGCCACATGGCTACCTCGCCAGCGGCGGCACCGAGGCCAACATTCAGGCCGTCCGCGCGGCCCGGAACATGGCTTCGACAACCGATCCGAACATCGTCGCCCCCGAGAGCGCCCATTTCAGCGTCACCAAAGCCGCCGAGGTGTTGGGCATCGAGCTCCGAACGATCCCGGTCGACGACGCCTTTCGGGCGGACCTCGATGCGGCAGCGGCGGCGGTCGACGCCGACACCGTCGTCGTAATCGGTGTCGCCGGAACGACAGAGTACGGTCGAATCGATCCAATCGGTGCGCTCACACAGATTGCCCACGAATCGGGCGCACGGATGCACGTCGACGCCTCGTGGGGCGGGTTCATGCTCCCGTTTACCGACCACGAGTGGTCGTTTACCGACGCCCCCATCGACTCGATGGCAATCGACCCCCACAAGTTCGGGCAAGCGCCGGTTCCGGCCGGTGGGTTTCTCGCCCGCGAGCAAGAGACACTCGATGCGCTAGCGGTCGACACACCCTACTTAGAGACCACCTCACAGGCAACGCTGACCGGCACGCGAAGCGGAGCCGGGGTCGCCGGTGCGCTGGCGGCGATGGAGGCGCTGTGGCCCGACGGCTACCGCACCAGCTACCGCGAACAGATGGACAACGCCACCTATCTGGCAGCCGAGTTTGCGGCTCGCGGCATCGAAACCGTCGACCCAGTGTTGCCGCTGGTTGCGGCCTCACTCGCACCGTCGACGTTCGAGTCGCTCCGCGAGCAGGGGTGGCGGATCTCCCGCACCGCCAGCGGAGAGCTCCGGATCGTCTGTATGCCACATGTGAGCCGGGAGTCGCTGAACTCGTTCCTCGCTGATCTCGACCGAATCCGGTCGTAGTCGCCTTTTTGCTCGTTGCTACTCGAGTTTGGGTATGGCAATCCTCGTTCCCTACGACGGCTCACGTCCAGCCCAGCAAGCAGCCGAGTATGCGGTCTCTAACTGGAATGACGAAGAGATCGTGCTGCTGCGTGTCATCGAAGCCGCCGACGGCTCACTCGAAGCGGGTATCGATTTGATAAAAGAACGGCTCAAGGAGCAGCGCCAAGAGGGGCCTGCAGAGCTATCCGCGGAGGTGAAAGCCACATTAACCGACTCCGAGGCTGAATTTCGCGTCGAAACTACCGTCGGTAACCCAGCGCGGGAGATCGTCGACTTCGCCGAGACAAACGAGATCTCCCACATCGTTATCGGGAGCCACGGTCGGACAGGGGCCTCTCGGGTGTTGCTCGGGAGTGTCGCCCAGACCGTCGTTCGTCGGGCTCCAACCCCTGTGACCGTCGTGCGATGAGTCGACTCGGGGTGCTCAAGAGGATGGTCGACTGGCGACTGCGAATCAGCGGCTTTTAGGGCATCTTCGGCAACTCATAGCCAATGAGTCACGACGAGTTCCCAACCGACACTCCTGCGGTGGTGACCTGCGGGCTGCCGTACGCAAACGGCGACCTGCACGTTGGCCACTTGCGGACCTACGTCGGCGGCGACGTCTACGCCCGCGCGCTCGAAACACTCGGCCAAGAGACCGCCTTCGTCTCCGGCTCCGATATGCACGGCACCCCGGTCGCGGTCAACGCCGAAAAACAGGGCGTCTCCCCCGAGGAGTTCGCCTTAGAGTGGCACGAAACCTACAAAGAGACGTTCCCGCGGTTCGACGTCGACTTCGACAACTACGGCCACACCCACGACGAAACCAACACCGAGTTGACCAAAGAGATCGTCGGCGAACTCGACGCCAACGGCCACATCTACGAGAAGGAGATCATGGTGGCCTATGATCCCGTCGAGGATCAACACCTGCCTGATCGCTACGTCGAGGGGGCCTGTCCCTACTGCGGCGAGCGAGCCCGCGGCGACGAGTGCGACGAGGGCTGTCAGCGCCACCTCGAACCCGGCGAGATCGAAGATCCGGAGTCGACGATCACTGGGAACCCTGCGGAGTACCACAAACGGACTCACAAGTTCTTCGAAGTCTCGGAGTTCGAAGAGTATCTCACCGAGTTCTTGGATCGACTCGAAGGCACCTCGAACGCTCAGAACCAGCCCCGCGAGTGGATCGAATCCGGCCTGCAGGATTGGTGTATCACCCGGGATATGGACTGGGGTGTCGACTACCCCGACGACGACTCGGATCTCGTGCTCTACGTCTGGGTCGACGCGCCTATCGAGTACGTCTCGTCGACAAAACAGTACACCGAGCGCGTGGGGAGCGACACCTACGACTGGGAAGAAACGTGGAAAGACGAGGGCGAAATCGTCCACGTCATCGGCCGGGACATCATCCAACACCACTCGATTTTCTGGCCAGCGATGCTCAACGGTGCGGGCTACACCGAGCCCCGAGCAATCATGGCCTCCGGCTTCGTGACCCTCGGCGGCAAAGGATTCTCTACGAGCCGGGATCGCGCGGTGTGGGCCGACGAGTATCTTGAAGAGGGGTTCCATCCCGATCTGCTGCGCTACTATCTCGCCACTAACGGTGGCTTCCAGCAAGACGTCGACTTCTCGTGGGACAAGTTCCGCGACCGCGTCAACACCGAACTCGTCGGCACCCTCGGGAATTTCGTCTACCGGTCGCTGCTGTTTGCGGCGCGCAACTACGGCGGGACGCCGGAGGCGACGGTCTCGGAGGAAGTCGACGACCGGATCGCCGAGGCAGTCGAAGAGTTCAGCGCAGCGATCAACGACTACTCGATCCGGAAGGCGGGCAACGCGGGAATTAAACTCGCTCAGTTCGGCAACGAGTACATCCAGCGCAACGAGCCATGGAAGCTGACCGACGAGGACCCGGAACGTGCGGCGCAGGTCATCTACGACTGTGTCCAGCTTGCGAAGGCACTCGCGGTCATCTTCCAGCCGATTGCGCCCGAGACCTGCGGTCGACTCTGGGACCAACTCGGCGAGGAGGGAGATGTGGCCGACCGAACGATCGACGCTGCCCGCGAGGCCCCACAAGGGAGCTTCGAGGAGCCCGAGGAACTGTTCGAGAAGATCGAAGAAGAGCGTGTCGAGGAACTCAACGAGAAACTCGACGAACGAGTTGCGGCCGCAACTGCGGGCGAAGACAACGAAAACAACACTGACGACGAGGACACTGACACAATGACAGAAGAGACGACAGACGACACAGACGACGAACAGGCCACCGATCTCGAACCAATCGTCGACGAGCGAATCAGCTTCGACGAATTCCAAGACATCGACCTCCGGGTCGGCGAAATCGTCGACGCCGAGCCGGTCGACAGCGCGGACAAACTCGCCAAGCTACAGGTCGACATCGGCCACGAGGTCCGCCAACTCGTCGCGGGCATCAAAGAACTCCACGACCTCGATGAACTGCCGGGGACACGCGTGATCATTGTCGCCAACATGGAACAGGCCGAACTGTTCGGCGTCGAATCGAACGGGATGCTGCTGGCCGCTGGCGATGAGGCCGACATCCTGACCACTCACGGCGACTCCGAGCCGGGGACCCGCGTCCAGTAGGCCGACAGACCAGTTCGAGTTGGCGTATATGTCGAATACGAGTTGACATACTGAGAGACAGTACTATTATTAGCGAGTGAAACCACAGACGAATGTGCTCAGTAGTAGCCACTGACTGACCCCCTGCTGACGTGCCGCCACTGCCCTCCACTCGCACGGTAACCAACAGCGGAATCAGTGGTTACGGCTGAGTATCAGATTTTCTCACGTGGCTGCCAGCAGAAGGGCTATCCCCGGTAGTGATTTGTACTTTCCAGCACAAGCATGGTATAGAATGGCACAATCCCTGTGTGACGGGACGACAGCGGTCGACACCGTCCAAACGGACGGTATCGCACCTCCGGGAGCAAAGCACTTATCCCCGGAACGAACCGACCTACGGGTAACCCTCCCAAGGATATTATGAACGAAGTTCAACTCGAAGTGGCGAAGGCGTACCCCAACGATTCGGGACGTGGTATCGCTCGCCTCGACCCTGACACACTGCTGCATCTCAAACTCTCACCGGGCGACATCATTGAGATCGAGGGTGGCGAAACGACCGCTGCGAAGGTGTGGCGGGCCGACCGGCAGGACTGGAACACTGACACCGTTCGGATCGACGGCTTCACGCGCCAGAACGCCGATGTCGGCATCGGCGAGCGCGTGACGATCCGCAAGGCTGAGGCCGAAAAAGCGGACAAACTCGTGCTCGCACCGCCTGAAGAAGCGAGCGTCCAGTTCGGTTCCGACGCCGCGGGCATGGTCAAACGCCAGATCCTCAAGCGGCCGGTCGTCGAGCGCGACATCGTGCCCGTGATGAGTTCCACGAATCACCCATTCATGCGGTCGCCGGGGCAAGCAATCCCACTGATCGCCGTCGAGACCGAACCGGATGGCGTCTGTCTGATCACCGAAGACACCGAAGTCGAACTCCGCGAGGAGCCGATCAGCGGCTTCGAAAAGACCGGCGGCGGCATCACCTACGAGGACATCGGTGGCTTGCAAAGCGAGATCCAACGTGTCCGCGAGATGGTCGAGCTGCCGATGAAGCATCCCCAGATCTTCAAAAAGCTCGGCATCGAGCCGCCACAGGGGGTGTTGCTCCACGGTCCACCGGGCACCGGGAAGACACTGCTTGCGAAGGCGGTCGCCAATGAAACCTCCGCGAGTTTCTTCTCTATCGCTGGCCCCGAAATCATCTCGAAATACTACGGGGAGTCCGAACAACAGCTCAGGGAGATCTTCGAAGATGCGAAAGAAGAGTCGCCGTCGATCATCTTCATCGACGAACTCGATTCTATCGCGCCCAAACGCGAGGACGTCACCGGCGAGGTCGAACGCCGCGTCGTCGCCCAACTGCTGACGATGATGGACGGCCTCGAAGCACGTGGTCAGGTGATCGTGATTGCAGCCACCAACCGCGTCGACTCGGTCGACCCGGCACTTCGTCGACCGGGCCGCTTCGACCGTGAGATCGAAATCGGCGTGCCGGACGAAGTCGGCCGCAAGGAGATCCTCCAGATCCACACCCGCGGCATGCCACTATCGGACGATGTCTCGCTGGACCATCTGGCCGACGAGACCCACGGCTTCGTCGGGGCGGATATCGAGAGCTTGACGAAGGAAGCCGCGATGAAAGCACTCCGGCGCTACTTACCGGAGATCGATCTCGACGAGGAGGATATCCCGCCGAGCCTGATCGACCGGATGATCGTCAAGCGGAGCGACTTCGGCGGCGCGCTCAACGAGGTCGAACCCTCCGCGATGCGCGAGGTTCTGGTCGAGCTGCCGAAGATCACGTGGGACGATGTCGGCGGGCTCGAATCGCCGAAACAGCAGGTCAAGGAGTCGGTTGAGTGGCCGCTGAGTTCCCCAGAGAAGTTCGACCGGATGGGCGTCGACGCGCCGAAAGGCGTGTTGCTGTACGGCCCACCCGGAACCGGCAAGACGTTGATGGCCAAGGCGGTCGCCAGCGAGACGAACGCGAACTTCATTTCGGTGCGTGGCCCACAGCTGCTATCGAAGTGGGTCGGCGAGTCAGAAAAGGCGATTCGCCAGACGTTCCGGAAGGCACGGCAGGTCAGCCCGACGATCATCTTCTTCGACGAGCTTGACAGCCTCGCTCCAGCTCGCGGGCAGGACATGGGCAACAACGTTTCCGAACGCGTTGTCAACCAGCTCCTGACCGAACTCGACGGGCTCGAAGAGATGGGCAACGTGATGGTGATCGGCGCGACCAACCGGCCGGATATGATCGATCCCGCCCTGATTCGGTCGGGTCGATTTGATCGGTTGGTGATGATCGGCCAGCCCGACGAAGAAGGCCGCGAGCAGATCCTCCGCATCCACACGGGTGACACGCCGCTTGCGCCGGATGTGAGTCTGCGAGAGATCGCCGAGATCACCGACGGCTACGTCGGCTCTGATCTCGAATCCATCGCCCGCGAGTCGGCTATCGAGGCGCTTCGGGACGATGACGACGCGACCGAGGTCGAGATGCAGCACTTCCGGAGAGCGATGGAGTCGGTGCGACCGACTGTCACTGAGGAAATCCTCAGCTACTACGAGGATATCGAAGATCAGTTCCGTGGCGGCGGCGGCCGCGAACAGCTCGGCGAGCGCCGCGACGGCCGGATCGGCTTCCAATAAGGCCGTCGACGATCCTTTTTTAAAAAGCCAGCAGGATCAGTAGATCAGTTCGTCGTTGTTGTCGATCATGTACAGCGCCCGCGCCGCGATGTTGACCGAGTGGTCGCCGATGCGCTCGATGTCACGGATCGTCAACAGGAACCGCGAGACGTCTTCCATGAACGCCTCAATGTCTTCGTCCGAGTCCATCTGTTCGCTCTCGATCAGCTCACGGACGACCGTATCGCTGGCGACTTCACAGAGGTAGTCCAGATCGTCGTCGCGTTCGTCGACGGTATAACACTTCTCTCGGTCATCGTCAGCGTACGCAGCCATCGCCTCATCGAGCATCTCCAGTGTGACCGATCCCAGCTCCTGGAGGTCGATGTCGGGAAAGAGGTTCGTCTCGCCAGCGGTGGCGTACTCGCCGAGGTTCGTCGCGAGATCAGCGATCCGTTCGAGGTCGGTAATGATTTTGAACGAGGCGGCGATAAATCGGAGATCGCCGGCCACCGGCTGTTGAAGCGCGATGAGATCCGTACACTGCTTTTCGAGTTCCAGATACTGCTGGTTGATCTCGCTATCGCCGTCGATTACCTGTTGGGCGAGGTCGTGGTTGTTCGTTTCGAGGGCGTTGAGCGCCATTTCGAGGCGCTCGGCGACCGTATCGCTCATTTCGAGGACGTCGGACCGCAGATCAGCAAGCTGTGATTGATATTCGTTTCGGGGCATATCCCCCTATGAGGCAAGCCGATAGAAAAGAATTTCCCACAGCGGATATGTCACGAAAATACACGTGAAACAGTCGACAACGGCTCTTGATACTATCCGAACTTACCCGTAATGTAGTCCTCGACGCGCTGGTGTTCGGGGTTCTCGAATATCTTCTGGGTGTCGTCAAACTCGACGAGTTTGCCGCCAGTGAGGAAGACGCCGGTTTTGTCGGAGATACGGGCGGCCTGCTGCATGTTGTGGGTGACGATAACGACAGTGTAGTCTTCGGAGATGTCGGCGATCAGGTCTTCGACCTGCGAAGTGGCGACCGGATCGAGCGCCGAGGCTGGCTCGTCCATCAACACGACCTCCGGATCAGGTGCGATTGCACGGGCGATACAGAGTCGCTGTTGTTGGCCCCCCGAGAGTTCGAGGCCGGATTCGTCGAGACGGTCTTTGACCTCGTCCCACAGCGCCGCGCCTTTGAGGGCCTCCTCGACGCGGGCGTCGACATCGTCGTCGAACCCCTGAATGTCGAGCCCATAGGCGACGTTGTCGCGGATGGATTTCGGGAACGGGTTGGGTTGTTGGAACACCATGCCGATCTTCCGCCGGAGTGCGACGGGGTCGACGTCGTCGTCGTAGACGTTTTTGCCGCCGAACAGCAGCTCACCCTCGACGCGAGCCGCAGAAATGAGATCGTTCATCCGATTGATACACCGGAGGAACGTGGATTTCCCACAGCCGGAGGGGCCGATCAGCGCGGTCACGCGCTTTTCGGGAATATCCATCGTGACGTCTTGGAGGGCCTGATCATCGCCGTAGAAGACGTTGATATCCTTGGCTTGGATGATTGGCTCCTCGATGAGTGTTCCCGACTCTGGTTGGCTCGTGGTAGCGATATTTGAGCCGGGTGCCGGTGACGACACTGCCTCATCTGTCCCCTCGGCGTCAGTTTCGGGTTCACTCATGAACGTACATCGATGTTATGTCGGTCCCAAATAGCTGTTGCGGAAGCATACGAGTCAGTCGACAGATCATCGACCGTGACTCTCCGGCTCTCTGAACCCGCTCCAGTCATTTCTAAACCAGTTCCGGTTCGGTCGCTTTGGGGCTATCACGGTCGACCGTGGGTCGACCCACAAGACAGTCCGAGCCATCACAATCTTTTTTCTACAGTCAGTAAAACAACATCTATGTCGACACGTGTCGGACTCCAGTCACAGATGATCGTCGCTGTTGGATTGGTGGTCGTCGTCACGATCCTGTTTCTGGTCAGTGTCTGGTCGGTGTTTTATGCGCTGTTGATCATCTTCGGCTTCAGTGGAGCAGCGTTTCTCGCATCGATTGTCACCGGCGGCGTGGTCCTGTGTATCGGATATCTGGAGTACAGTCAGCTCAGCCGGATTGAGGGGTTGGCGGATGCCCACCCCGTCGACCGCGAGACGGTCCCGGAACTGTATCAGACAACGACAAAGGTCGCGGCGATGCTCGGCGTTCCGACGCCGACGATTGCGGTTTCGGATCGGGCTGCGCCGGAGGCGATGGCGGTGGGCATCCGTCCGGGGAACATCCACCTCGTATTGTCGACTGGGACGATCACGGCCCTCGACAGCGACGAACTCGAAGCCGTAATCGGCCACGAACTGGCCCACGTAAAGAACCGCGACGCAATGGTGATGACTGGGCTCTCGCTGCCGGTCGTCCTCGCCGATGGGTTGCGATCCCGTATCGACCGGCTGGAGGACCCACAAGGGTTTGCGATCCTCACCGTCCCGCTCAGTCTGGTTTCGAGTGCAGTGTGGATTAGCGGGCGAGCGATCACCGCACGACTGTCACGGCACCGCGAACTGGCTGCCGACCGTGCGGCCGCCCACGTGAGTGGCTCGCCGTCGACGCTTGCGGCAGCCCTGCGAACACTCGACAGCGAGATCACAAACACCCCAGAGCGTGACCTGCGAGCAGTCTCCGAAATCTCCTCGCTGTCGATTCTCTCGTTGGAGCCTGCAAAGCTCGAAAAGGTGATGCTCGGTCCCGATGGAACCATCGAACCCTCCTACTGGTGGCTCCGAAAACGCTTGTATCGCCTCAGACGCTGGCTGTTCGTCACCCACCCGCCGACCGAAGATCGGTTACAGGCGCTTGCAGAACTCGAAACACAGCAGGAAGCAGCACGACACACCAACACGAACGATTAAAAACCCTGCTTGTGCAACATCGGCTATGATCCCACTCACAGCCCCACCTCTGCCGATTGGAACGACCGCCGGTGTCGTCCTCGCGGTCAGTATCGTCATTACACTGCTCTGGATTCGGTCCGTGTTTCGCTAATCCACGTTCGACGCTTACTCAGTCGACTCCGAGTCGGGTGACTGCACACGCGCTTCGAACCAGTTAGCCGCAGCCTCAACCGCCACAGAATCGGTGCTGCTGAACTTCACACGGACGTACTCGCCGGGGTAGCTGCCGACGCTCACATCGAACTCCTCTCGGACCGCCCGCAGCCGGTCGACCAGCGCGCTTTCGGGCTCGTCGGCGACCACTGTCTCAGTGTAGATTGGCTCGCCGACGAACTCGTCGGCAATCGCTTCGAACATCGCTTTCATCTCGGCTGGGACGCCCGGCAACACGTAGATCGAGTCGACGACCGCGCCGGGCGCGACGCCAACCTCGTTGGGAAGCATGCGCGCGCCGGCGGGCAGTTCGGCGGTCCCTTCAGCGAGGTCATCAGCCGAGTAGCCGCCCTGTTCGGTGAGCCACTCGCGGGCGGCGTCGTGGTCGACTGTCTCCCGACCGAGGGCGGCCGCAACCCCCTCCATCGTGAGATCGTCGGGTGTCGGTCCTAACCCGCCAGTAACGATCACCGCGTCGTAGTCGGCGCGGTACTCGTTGACGACGTGGGCGATATCACTGATTCGGTCGGGAAGGGTGGTGATTCGGTCGACCGTACAGCCTCGGCTTGTGAGCTGTTCGGCGAGCCACACCGCGTTCGTGTTTACGGTCGCGCCGACCAGCAGTTCGTCGCCGACGGTGACGATTCCGACTTTCATTTTTTGTCGTCGTCCTCCTCAGTATCGAGGCCCATCTGGACCCGAACGTCGTGGAGGCGGTCGATCTGTCGACGGTAGTAGTAGAGACCACCGACACCGATCAGCGACAGCAGCACCACCGCGCCGCCGAAGACGTACAGATCCCGATCCAAGTAGTATTGGACGACAACCATCGGCCCTGTGACCTCCGCCCAGCGGACGTGGACCTGATTGTCGACGATCTCGCTTGCGGCACCGCGCGGGGCGGTGTTACCGAACAGGAAGAAGTCGATTCGGTAGTCTTCGGGGAGGATGACCTCGTAGGAGCCCTCGACGTAGACGGGCAGCGACAGTCGACGTGGCGTCGCATCCGCCGAGAAGGCGAGTTGGCCGTCAGCAGGCGCAGTGACATACACCTCGTCGGGCGTCTGTTCGACCTCGCCATCGGGGGTATCGCGGAGTTCGGTGCCGGAGATCACGGTGCCGTTTGCGTACTGGAACCGGACCGCCGAGATGTCGAGTGGACCTTCGGTGCCGAGCCCGGTCGACTGGTAGAGCCGGAGCCGCTGGTCG
The DNA here is from genome assembly GCF_002788215.1 of Halohasta litchfieldiae. NCBI lineage: Archaea > Methanobacteriati > Methanobacteriota > Halobacteria > Halobacteriales > Haloferacaceae > Halohasta > Halohasta litchfieldiae. Next base: position 2,974,831 of record NZ_CP024845.1, read on the forward strand.
GCGTCGACGCGGTAGATGGCTTGAACCTCGTCAGTTGTATGGAGCGTGAGCTGGGCGTCGCGGTCGGTGTCCCAGCTGTAGGGTTGGGCTGGCTCCCGGTCGAGTCGCTCGTCGGAGACCTCGCCGCCGCCGGTGACGTAGGACAGACAGCCAGCCGTCGACAGCAGGAGTACCACTGCGACGACCGCGAGGCCGAGCCGCCGGTTCATCGCTCCTCCGGAGCCGCCCGGTTCGGTCTGCAGACTCGGGTTGGCCGACAAGCCCGATTCGACCCGTGGTGTCGACTACTCGCAGAGGCGACTGAATCAGTCGGTCGACGCCAAGTGTCGGTCCTACGGAGCCGTCGGGTGTCGACCCTGTCCTGGTGGCTGGACATAGCGTATGTATGGTCTGTACTGCCGTGGACTGTTGAGCCTATCGCAACGTTCCAGCTGGGATGCTGCGTCAGGATCACAACTGCGACAGGGGCACCCTTTCGCCCACCCCCTACTTGTTGTACAGCTACCATCTCCCAACAACGGCTTCGAGTAACTCAGGGTCGACCAGCGACGATCAACTCAGGGTCGACCAGCGACGATCAACTCAGGGTCGACCAGCGAACCAGACTGAATCCGGTGACCACGGTCGACGTACTACCCAGCGTCCATTCAACTGATCTATCAGTAATACTAAAATATCAGGAGATCGTCTGCCAGCCGTGGTACTATGCACATCGCAGTCGTGTCCCTTCATATGGGTGATGAAGACAGGCACACAGAGAGCCCACTCAATGAAGAAGATCAGGAGATCGGTGCAAAAATTGCAGACGATCCTAAAGATCTCCTTTCGATACTCCCTCACTACTACCGGGGCGAAGTGAGTCAAGCAAACAACACTCAAGATCGGATGGATCAAACAACGAATTGGGCAATTACAGTGTTGGCTGCGCTCCTTTCGGTCGTATTTGCGAGCCCAGAGATGCCCGCGTATTTACTCTTAATCGGAATTCTAGTACTCAGTATGTTTCTCTCGTTCGAAGTGCGACGGTATCGATTCTACGATGTCCACCGAGCGCGTGTGCGGTTTTTCGAAGAGAACGTCTTCGCAAACGCACTCCAGCCAATCGGTGCTGAACACTCGACGTGGCGCGAGGAACTCAGTGATGATCTTCGGCACCAGATGTTCAAAGTCGACTCAGTAGAAGCAGTATCCCGCCGTATACGGCGTATTTACGGGCTCTTGTTTTCGGTGCTCGGTGTCTCCTGGGTTGCAAAAGTGACGCTGTTCACGCCGGAGTCCCAGTGGACTGAGGCCGCAGAGTTACCGGGCATACCGGGTGAGATCGTTGCAGTTCTGCTTGGGATATTCTATCTGGGTCTCCTACTGATAGCGAAATGGCCGCTGGACCGAGAAGCGAAAGGAGAAATCCAGGGCAATAAATCGGGTGAGTGGAAAGAAGAGTAGGTGTCGGCCTTTTATAGACAACTCCGGTACGTTCACAACTTTGTATTCATCATATATGTGTGATTAGCATCCCGTGATCGCACAACCGTTTTTTGCGAGGCAAACGGTCAAGCCCGTCGACCGCCAAACGACTGCCACTCGCTCCCATGGCACCCCGACTCGAAACACCGATTCAGATCGGCGACCTCACGGTCCCAAATCGGCTCTATCGCGCGCCGCTGTTGGAATGTGCAGGCAATGGACCGGATGCCGTCGACACCCTCATCGCTGATCTCGAACCCGCGGCCGCGTCGGGGGCCGGCCTCGTCTGTCAGGGCGCGACCCTCGTCCGCGGGCCGGGCGGCTGTGCCGCGCCGAATATGACCTACGTCGACGATCCGGACTTTGTCGCAGACCTCTCGCGGCTCACCGACGCGATCCACGACCACGACGCGAAGATTGCGATTCAGCTCGAACACGGTGGCCTGCGGAGTATGGAGACGTGGCACCACGGCTACCGTCAGGCCAATCCCGATCTCCAACAGCTCGCGGTCTCGCGGCCGCCGCGCCCCCTCCGCGTCCTCGACCGGCTTGGGTTGCTCTCCTACGACCCCCACGTCCTGTCGACTGAGGAAGTCTACGAGTTGGCCGCGGATTTCGGTCGCTCTGCGGCGTGGGCCAGTGAGGCGGGCTACGACATGATCCACATCGCGGGAGCCAACATGGGGATCGTCCACCAGTTTCTGTCTCCCTTTTATAATCAACGCGAGGACGAGTTTGCCGATGGAACGCGGTTCCTCGAACTCATCGCCGCCGAGATCCGCGACCGCTGTGGCGACGTGCCGCTGCTGACCAAAGTGCCGGCGGAGTCGACCGCGCCGCCCGGCGTCGGTCCACGGCTCACCGACGCTGATGCAGTTGGGATCTGCGAACGACTCGAAGACGCCGGCTTCGACGCCCTCGTTCCGGTCACCGGCTCGGTGATCTGGGATCTGAGTATTATAAAGGGCGAGTATCCTGGCCGGGCATGGGACGACGAACAGTTCAGCGAGGCGTACGCGGCGGCGTTTGGCGGTCGACTCCGAAAACGGCTCGCGGCCGCTGCGACATGGCTCGATTCGCTGCTGTATGAGTTCGAACCGGCGTGGAACAGTGGACTATGTCGACAGGTTCGCGAGCGGGTCGACATCCCGGTACTCGCAGAAGGAGGGATTCGGACTCGTGGGCAGATCGACGAGATGCTGGGGAGCAGTTGTGATATGGTCGGGTTGGGTCGACCGTTCTACGCCGAGCCGCGGCTCCCGGCCCGGCTTTTAAATTCGGACGCCGAGACGGCGGTCGTCTGCGAGAACTGTAACAACTGCACTGTCCCACAGGTCGCGGGCAAACCGGGGATCTGTCGGACGCCAGCGGTGCTTCGGGAGGCGGGTCGACTCCGAAAGGCCGGAGCGTACGACCGGCCCGACTCCGATTCCTGACCGTGGATGTCTGACGCCCCGAGTGAGTTTTATACTCCGACTCAATGCAGATGGTATGAACCGGGCAACAACGTTCGTCACCGGAGCCATCAGTGGGCTTGCTGCGCTGGCTGGCTGGCGGTACTACCGCTCACATGCCACCGAGCGGGTCGACTACAAGACTCTGCGGCTGCACGACGATATCGAACTCAGGCAGTATCCAGCCGTCGTCGTTGCCGAAACTGTCGCCGACAGCGCCAGCGAGGCTCGCAGTCGACTCACAAGCTATCTGGCCGGCGCAAACGAGGCCAAGGCGGCGATTCCGGCAACGACGCCGATTCGAACACACACTGAACCGCTCGAACTGGCGACACCCACACAACAGGAGTCGTCGACCGACCGATCTCGTGTCGGTGTCTACCTCCCCCAGTCCTACAGTCCGAAAACCGCACCCAGCCCCGACGATAGCTCGGTGGTGCTCACCGTCGAAACACCGCGAACGGTGGCTGTTCGCCCCGTCCGATTGTATCCCCGCGTCGACCGGTTCGAGCAGGCCACCGCACGGCTCCGGTCGACCATCGTGGACTCCGAGTTGGTTGCGGTCGGTTCACCGTTCGTCCTCAGCTACGATAACGCCGTGCTCGGCTCGCTGACGGGACGGGCCGAAGTCGGCGTCGAAATCGCCTGAAGGGTCTTCGTCACGCTGTGGTCCAAACGAGTCTGTATCGAAGGGAATCACGTGTAGAGGGTGAGAAACGGAAAGCATACACATCTCAGTGCTGGAATGGGTACGTATGAGCAATTCGACCCCGAGTCGGAGACGATTGCTGCAGGTCGGAGGGAGCGCGATACTCGCCACCATTGCAGGCTGTACCGGGCAACCCTCCCAAAACGCCACCGAGTCGGACTCGCAGTCGGATTCCTCGACCGATCCACAAACGCAAGTGTATCAGGAGACGATTGATTCGGTCGTCCTCGTCCAGACTGACGAAGGAGCCGGAACGGGGTTCATATACGACAATACTCACGTCGTCACGAACGCCCACGTCGTCGGTGAGGCCGCGTCGACCGAGATTCGCTTCTCGGAGGGTCAGTGGACCACCGGCGAGGTCGTCGGCACGGATCGACACAGCGACCTCGCTGTGATCGCTGTCGAGACGGTCCCGGAGCGAGCGACCCCACTCTCGTTTATTGACGGTGAAACCGAGGTCGGCCAGAACGTCGTTGCGATTGGCAACCCATTCAGTTTCGATGGTACCGCCACCGCAGGCATCGTCAGCGGCGTCGACCGGTCGATACCCTCGCCGACCGGGTTCACGATTCCCGATGCGATCCAGACCGATGCCGCGGTCAACCCCGGCAACAGCGGCGGCCCGCTGATGTCGCTGGAGGGCCGGATCGTTGCGGTGATCAACTCCGGCGGCGGCGATAACCTCGGCTTCGGTATCTCCGCTCCGCTCGCCCGGCGCGTCATCCCGGAACTCATCGAGACGGGCTCGTACGAACACAGCTATATGGGCGTCTCGTTTGCCAACGTTACCCCCGACATCGCCGAGGCAAACGGGATGGACGAACCCCGTGGCCTGCTCGTCGACGAAGTCGTCGACGATGGCCCGGCGGCGGGTGTCCTCCAGCCGAGCGAGGAGAGCGAAACCGTCGACGGAACACAGCTCCCGGTCGGCGGCGACGTCATGCTCGCACTCGACGGCACCGAACTGCTGACCAGCGAGGATCTCGGCAACTATCTCGCCTTACAGACCCGTCCCGGCGACACGGTCGAACTGACCATTCTCCGAGACGGCAGCGAACAGAGCGTCGAGATGACACTCGGCACGCGCCCGGACGAACTCTCACGATAACAGTCAGCACCCGGTAGACGATAGGTCGGTTCGATAACTCGGTCCGATACCGTTCAGTTGTCGGGAAAATATGGGTCTGTGAGTCGGCTTCTTTTATAAGTAGCCGTGTTCGACCAGCCGGTCGACCGCCTCACGGAGTCGCTCTTCGCTGGCGGCATACGAGATCCGAGCGTAGCCGGGCGCGCCGAAGGCACTGCCCGGCACGGTCGCCACGTGGGCTTCCTGGATCGCGCCCTCACACCAGGCTTGATCGTCGTCGTCGACCGGGATCATCATATAAAAGGCCCCGTCGCCGACCGGCACGTCGACGTCGTGTTCCGCAAAGAGGTCCGAGAGCATGTCGCGGCGCTCGCGGAACGCCTCGCGCATCTCGTCGACCGAGTCGTCGGTGCGCTCGGAGAGCGCTTCGAGGCCGGCGTGCTGGACGAAATTCACGGCGCACGAAACCGAATGCGAGTGGAGTTTGCTTGCCTCGTCGATGAGATCCTGTGGGGCGTGGATGTAGCCGAGCCGCCAGCCGGTCATCGAGAACGCCTTCGAAAAGCCGTTCAGGGTGATCGTTCGGTCTTCCATCCCATCGAGTGAGCCGAGCGAGGTCGGCTCGACGCCATACGTAATGCGCTCGTAGATCTCGTCGGAAATGACGGCGAAGTCGTGTTCGACTGCGAGGTCACGAACGCCTTCGAGCGCCTCGTCGGAGTACACTGCGCCAGTCGGGTTCGACGGCGAGTTGACGATCACGAGTTCGGTCTCGTCGGAAACCGCCTCGGCGAGATCGTCGAGACCCGGTTCGAGTTGGAAGCCGTACGGCGAGAGGTCGACGCGGTTGAGCGAGCCACCGGCGAGTTTGACCATCGCCTCGTAGGACACCCACGCCGGATCGAGCAGGACGACCTCGTCGCCGTCGTCGATCAGCGTGTTGATCGCCTCGTAGAGACCCTGCTTGCCACCCGGCGTCACGATAATCTCGTCGGAGTTGGCGTCGACGCCCTGATCGGTCAGCTTCTCGGCGAGTGCCTCTCGAAGTTCGAGAATCCCGTTCGAGGAGGTGTAGCCGGTGTGGCCGGCGTCCATCGCGTCTTTGCCCGCCTCGATGATGTTCTGTGGGGTTGGGAAATCAGGCTCGCCAACCGAGAGGTCGACGATGTCGATTCCCTCGGCTTCAAGTTCGCTCGACAGGTTGCTGATCGCCAACGTCGCGCTCGGTTCGACCCGGCCGACTCGGTCCGCAAACTCCATGTTCATGCTAGTACCTCTACCATATCCACGGCGGCGTTTACCGCTTCCGCTCCTTTGTCGACGCGCTCGCGGGCCTCCGCACCGCTCATTCCGGGGCCACTGACGCCGAAGGTGACCGGCGTATCGCGGTCGCGGCTGACGTCGGTCAGTCCTTGGGCCGCGGCGTCGGCGATGACACGGTCGTGGTCGGTGTCGCCGGAGACGATGGCTCCGAGAACGGCGACGGCGTCGATGTCGTCGCGACGGGCCAGTCGGTCGGCCGCCAGCGGCGAGTCGTATGCGCCCGGTACTTCGAGAATCTCGGCTATTTCGGCGTTCCGGTCGGCGGCAGCCTCCTCGGCGGCGGCCTGCATCTTCGAGGTGACCGAATCGTTGAATTGGGCCACTACCAGTCCCAGTGCTGTCATAGCCGGAGGTTGGACGGTTCGGCAAAAGAACTACCGTTCGCGGGTCGGTAGAACCCGGTCGACCGCTCTGGCTCCATATCGTCGTACTGAAAACACAACTATATGTTCTCACCCACTAGTTCTGTACCATCTGATGGATAGCGACCGATGACAGTCGTCTTCTGGACGCTCGTGGCGTTTGCGACCGTTAGCTCGGTGCTCATGGCGTGGGCGCTGGGTGCAAACAGCAACTCACCACCGTTTGCGCCCGCGATTGGCGCGAACGCGGTGTCGACGATGCGCGCGGCGTTCCTGATTGGGATTCTCGCCGCTGCCGGCGCACTGACACAGGGTGGCGCGATCTCCGAGACCATCGGGGCGAACCTGATCGGCGGCGTGACGATCACGCCGCTGGCGGCGGCATCCGGCTTGCTGGTCGCGGCGGGGTTCATGGCGTTCGGCGTCTACAGCGGCTACCCCGTCCCGGCGGCGTTCGCGACCACCGGCGCCATAGTCGGCGTCGGCCTCTCGCTGGGCGGCGATCCGGCGTTCGACACCTACCGGCGAATCGTGACGTTCTGGCTCCTCGTCCCACCGACATCCGGCGGATTGGCGTACGTTACCGCCAAACTGCTCCGTCGTGATGACGTCCCCGAGACAGTATCGATTCCGTTTCTCGCGGCAGTGGTCGCCGGCATCCTCGCCAACGTTCGGCTCGGCGTGATTCCGCATCCCGACCGCGCCCAAGGGTCGGTCGCCGAGGCGGTCGCGCGGCTCGTTGGCGATCCGTCGGTGTTCGGTATCGAGTTCGCCGTCGTCCTCGTCACGCTGGCGTTTGCAGCCCTCGGCTTTCGGTATATCCGTCGACGGACCCAAGCGTCGGTCGACACGGGTATCCGGACGCTGTTGCTCGGACTCGGCAGTGTCGTCGCGTTTTCAAGTGGCGGCAGTCAGGTCGGCCTCGCCACCGGTCCGCTCGAAAATTTGTACGGTGCGGAACTCGGCCTCCCCAGTATCGTCCTGCTGGCCATCGGTGCGGCAGGTATCCTCGCGGGCGCGTGGATGGGCGCGCCTCGACTCCTGCAGGCGACCTCGCGGGAGTACGCCCAACTCGGACTCCGGCGGTCGATTGCCGCGCTCGTCCCCGGTTTTATTATCGCTCAGTTGGCGATCACGCTCGGGATTCCGATTTCCTTTAACAACATCATCATCTCCGGTGTAATCGGTGGCGGGCTCGCGGCGGGGTCGGCCGGCGTCTCCCGCCGGAAAATCGGCGTGACTGTCGGCTTTTGGCTCATCACGCTCGCGGGGTCGATTGGTATCGGGTTCGGGCTCTACCGACTGTTGTCGACCGTCCTCGGTATTCAGTAACTGGCTCTTACTGTTATATATCGACCGCTGGCTGGTCTCCACCAGTCGGACTACCGGACGACAGTCACTGTGACGGGGGCTTCGCCGAGAACTGCTGTGGCAACAGTCCCTAACAGCCGTCTGGCGAGTTCGCCGCGCTCGCCGCCGTGGCCGCCCATCACGATGTGGTCGACCGTGTGCTGCTCGGCGTAGTCGACGATGGCCGAGGCGGGGTCGCCCGTTTCGACAGTCGTCTCAACCGAGCGGTCGGCGGCTGCAGCCTCGGCCTTTGCAGTCTTGATGAGTTGATCGGCGCGCTCGCGGGCGTCGGCCTGTCGACTCTCGTCGGGTTCCAGTATCCCGCCCTCGCTCATTCCGGCATCAAGCGGCGTAACGATGTTCAGCACGGTTACTCGACAGTCGAAGGCCGCAAGCGCGTGCTGGAGGGCCTCGTCGGCCAGCGGCGAGCCATCCAGCGGGACGAGAACGTGTGAGGGGAGCATACGACCAGTAGAAAGGGGCCATACAAATATCATCCACTGTTCGATAGCAGACTGGTTCTCCATATGACGCCCACCCAAAGCCACAGCACTGGCGCTCGAAACAGAACGCTTTCTACCGCAACGCCGAACCATCAACTGTGACATCGAGCCCAAGTGCAGACAGTCGACAGAGTTGGCTGGTTGCGGTCGTCGGGGCGATTGCGATGATCTTCACGTTCGGCACGCCGCTGTCCTACGGCATCTTCAGCAAGCCGTTCAGCGAAGCGTTTGGTATCTCGCCGGTTGCGCTGTCGACCATCTTTTCGGTGATGCTCCTAACTTTCTTTATCGGCTCCGGAGCGGTCGGCGTGTTCGCGGTCCGGGTTCCGGCGCGAGTCGTCCTGCTGGCGGCGGCGGGCGCAACCGGCCTCGTCACGCCCTCGCTGTATTTCGTCGACTCCTATCTCGGCTTGCTCGTCGTCTTTGCGGTGCTTGGCCTCTCGCTGGGCACTGTTTTCGTCCTGCTGGCCTCGATTGTCCCGCGGTGGTTCGACAAGCGACGCGGTGCGGCGACAGGACTCATCTTCGTCGGCAACGGGCTTGGGCTGTTTATCCTCCCGCCGCTGTGGCAAACGGCGTTTTCCACAGTCGGTGTCCGACAAGGATTTGTGACGATTATGGGTGCGACGGCAGTCGCGTTTCTGCTCGCCGGAGTAGTCTGTCGACGACCACCGTGGACCACCCAATCGACGGCGACGACCGGCGAACTCGTCGACTGGGTCAGCGGGCTGGCCAGAACCCGTCGGTTCCAGCAGTTGTTCATCGGGATGGGACTGGCCTTCGCGTGGTACCAACTGCTGGCGGCCTACGCGGTCGACCTGTTTGCCGCCCGTGGGTTGACCGAGACGGCGGCGTCGACTGCGTTCGGACTGATCGGTGGCGTGAGTATCATTTCCCGAATCGGCGGCGGCTATCTCGGTGATCAACTCGGCTCCAGACGGGCGTTTCTCGGCTCACTGAGCTTCGCCACAGCCGGAATTGTGCTGCTCATACTTCCGCAGGTTCCCCTCCTACTGGCCGCCATCTTCTTTATTGGCCTCGGATTGGGTGGCTGTGCGACGCTGTACATCCCTGTTCTCATGAACGTGTATCCGCCCGAGAAGGATACCGCAGTCATCGGCGTGTTCAACGTCGCAGGCGGGCTCGGCTCGCTGCTGATGCCGCCGCTGGGAACCGCGAGTATCGCCTACACGGATGGGTATACCGCAGCAATTCTGCTGACCGTCGCCGTTACGCTGGTCGCCTTCTGGCTGATTGTCGCCGGTACGAGAGCCGGGTAGGCGTCGAAAAATCCATCTGACAAGAATTACCCAAACTTTTCTACATAGAATATGATATCCGGGTATGGCAGCAAACACAGGAGTCAGCACTGATAGTCTCACAGACCAGTATTCAACGGTGGTTTGGATCGCCGCCATCGTTGTCGGGCTGATATCGTTCCCGGTTGGACTACTCGTCCCGGCGTATTTCTACATTAAGGCCGACAAAGGTCAGGGAAGAAGCCAGAGTGGGTTGGAAATCTGGACGGTCGTTCTCCTCGGTCTCTTCGGCATCGCAGCGGTCGAGCTCGGCGGCCGAAAGGGAGCAAAAATTCTCTGGGCCATTGCTGCGGCACTGTTCGTGCTGTCGCTGCTGGGTGTGGTGGCACTGCTGGTGATCTAGCGAGTCACTGTCGGTGCAGTCGTAGTGTCGGTGTCCCCAGTTGGGAATTCTTATGCACCGTCGACCGAATCCCTCAGGTATGACAGTCACGCTTCCCGGCCCAACGCTGGGCGTCGTCGGCGGCGGCCAGCTCGGGCGGATGCTCGCCGAAGCCGCCGCACCGCTCGGCGTCGAGGTAATCGTTCTCGATCCAACCCCGGAGTGTCCCGCGTCGACGGTCGCCCGCGATCAGATCGTTGGCGAGTTCGACGATCCCGACGCCGTCAGGGAACTCGCCGCCGTTAGTGACGCCCTCACGTTCGAAATCGAGCTTGCAGATCCGGATCTCCTCGACGAGGTTGCCGAGGAGTACGACATCCCAATTAATCCAGATCCGGGTACGCTCCGGACGATCCAAGACAAACTCGTCCAGAAGGAGGCGCTGGCCGACGCCGTGATTCCGGTGCCGGAGTTCATCGGCATCGGCGGCGAGAAAGACCTCAAACGCGTCGTCGACGAACTCGATGGCGTCATGCTCAAAGCCCGCCGCGGCGGCTACGACGGTCGAGGTAACACACCCGTCCAAGAGCCCGAAGATGCTGCGGCCGCCCTTGAGGAGTTGGGCGTCGACACGATGGCCGAATCGTTCGTCCCGTTCGCCCGCGAACTCTCGGTGATCGGCGTCAAGGGAGCCGACGAGGTGGCGACCTACCCCGTCACCGAGACGATCCACGAGGACGAAATCCTCCGAGCCAGCGTCTCGCCGGCCCGAACCGACGACGGAACGCTCGCCCAAGCCCGAGAAGTTGCGACCGATGTTCTCGAATTTCTCGACGGCTGGGGCGTCTACGGGATCGAACTGTTCGAGACCGAAGACGGCGAGATTCTGGTCAACGAGATCGCTCCGCGGCCCCACAACTCCGGCCATTGGACCATCGAGGGCGCACAGACCTCACAGTTCGAGAACCACGTCCGGGCGGTTCTTGGCTGGCCGCTTGGTCCGACGGAGATTCGAGAGCCGACCGTCTCGGCCAACATTCTGGGCGACGTCGACGAACCTTCGGAGGCGACGCTGTATAATGTCGACTCAGTTCTCGACGCGCCGAACGCCCACATGCACTGGTACGGCAAAAAACAGGCTCGGCCGCTCCGCAAAATGGGCCATATTACGGTTACCGATCCGGAGGTCGACGCCGACGAGGCCACTGAAGCCGATTTCGACGCGTTGGTCGACCGCACCGAATCGCTCCGTGATGGACTCACGTTTGTCGACGGCGACAGCGAATAGACCGTCGAGAACAAAACGTCGTAGGAACCGCCTACCAATTATACCATACTAATAACCAATGACTACCGCACCCGAAGTCCAAGACCTGATCGACCGACTCGAAGCCGAAGCCGCAGCCGAGCACAATCCAGCCACCACACCCGACGTAGGAATCATCATGGGCTCGGATTCGGATCTCGATGTGATGGCCGGAGCCTACGAAGCCCTCGAAGAACTCGGCTTCGCCGAACAGACCGATTTCGAGAACCCACCCGAGAGCCGGTTTACCTTCGAGAGCTACGTCGTCTCGGCCCACCGAACGCCCGAGTTAATGTACGTCTACGGCGAGACCGCCGCCGCTCGCGGAATTGATGCAATTATCGCGGGCGCGGGCGGAAAATCCGCCGACCTGCCAAACATGACCGCCTCGATTGCCTACCCGATTCCCGTCATCGGGGTCCCAGTGCAAGAGAAGTCTGTCGACTCGGTGATCGGGATGCCGACTGGCGCACCGATTACGGCGGTCGACGCCGGGAAATCGTTCAATGCGGGACTGTCGGCTGGCCAGATTCTTTCGCGAGAACACGACGAAATTGAGGAGGCGCTGGTCGACTACCACGACTCGCTACAGGGCGGCGTCGGCGAGGTCTCGAAAGCGCTGCACGATCTGGGAATCGACGGCTTCCGCGAGCGCGAGGAGTAACGTACTGGCTACCGGCGTTCAGAACGCAGTGTCGTCAAAATGCAGCGTCGTCGACCAGCAGTTCGCTTCGGATGTAGGATTCGAGTTCCTCCCGGAGTAGCCCGACCGGCTCGTCGGTCCGGGTGGTTTGCTGGAGGTTGATCCCTTCGAGCGTGGCGCTGAGGAACTCCGCCGTCCGGTGAGGGTCGACCGATCTGAACACGCCCGCATCGATCCCAGTTTGGATGATTTCGGCGAGGTAGTCGACCAGATCGGCCGACATCTCGGTAAACTCCTCACGGAACGCTGGGTTCTGGATCGCCTGCGACCGCAGTTCGAGATAGGTGCCGATCCGCTCGCCGGCGTCCGGTGTTCCCTCCGGGGCGGGGTATTCGCCGAGCGAGATGGTGATATAGGCCTTCAGATCGCCGACCGGATCACCCGCGGATTCGATCCGATAGCCACGCTCGAAGTAGTCCCGCATATATTGGACGAACGACAGCAGAATGTCGTCTTTGCCGTCGAAATGGTGGTAGAACGTCGACTTGGTGAGATCCGACTCGTCGGCGATCCGCTGGATCGAGATGCCGGGATAGCCGTGTTTCTGTAGGGCGGCAAACGTCGCCATCATAATCGCCTCGTGGGTGTCGGCCGGCTCGCCGTCGAGCGGAGCCTCGTCACTCATTGGATGCTGGTTATCGATCAGGGAAAATATAGCTTGTTACTGGCCGAAAGAATCCTCATGCGATGTGGGCAGTTTCGGTTAGACAGTCGACTGACGGGTGTCTCACGTCGTTGAACAAGGAGTGTGGTGGCAGCCGACCAGTGGGCTGCCGGGTCGACTCGCGTGAGGTCCGCGAGCACAGCTACCGATGACTATCGATTAGACCGTACCGGGGATCCAAACGCCGGTTGGAATGAGTCCAGCCACGTACAGCAGTCCGATACCGAACGACCAGAGAACGATTGCCATCGCTGGTGGATCGATGTGGGTCCGGCCGTGGGCATAGAAGATTCGCTGGGTGAGTTCACCGAGGATCGCCGCGACGAACCCGAGCCCACCGGCGATAAGCAGCCCAGCGGTGACCGAAAGCCCGGCAAGGGCTGCGTCACCGGAGGCGGTTACCGCGAGGAAGACCGTCGACCCAGCCAGCGTGATGTGGTGGGTAACCGGGAAGTTCTCGACGCCGAGATTCAAGAACAGTAGCGAGGCGGCACTGATACCGAATCCGAGGAACGGACTCCCGGTTCGGAACGCGAGATAGCCGGAGACAAGTCCCGCGACGACACCGATTGCACCGACCTCGGCCCATTTGTACTGCTGGGGAAGCCACGGCTCGGTTGCGAGCCAGTTGTGCTGTGCCGCACCGCCGTTTTCGACTGCTCCACCGTCGGTTGCGACGTCACTACCGGTGGTCGTGTCGCTGACCGTCTCTCCGCGCTCGAACGGACCCATATCCAACAGCCCGCTGCCACTTGTTTTACCGATGAGTGCGTAGCCGAACACCGCACGGTGGACGAACGCGCTGATCACGATACTTACCGGGATCGGGTCGACAGTGATCAGGAGATTTCGAGACAGTTGTTCGATGGCGATACCGAGCATGCCGAAGACACCACCGACAGCCAGCACATCGGGTTTGTTACCGAGGGCAAAACCGATGTCCTTGGCGTTGTGGTAGTCGAAGCCCGACTCCATATAGCCCTTTTTGGCTGCGTAGGCCGCGGCTGCGGCCCCACCCGCAAAGGAGATGTGAGGGCCGAGCACGTGGCCGAAGCCGATCCCGACGAGGTCGACCGAGCCCTCGGGGGCGACGCCGACGATGTTGGCAGCCGCACCGGCAACCACAAGCAGGCCAGTGAGCACGAATGCCGGCAGCGCACCGATGGCTGCACCGAACGCGCCGCCAGCGAACGCGCCGACCCAGATCGACGGTTCGCCGAGGACGCTCGCCACGTCGCCGAACGAGCCGCCGAACGCCTGTAGGGCGAGTTCGGGTGCGAGTTCAGCAGGCATCCACGATCACCGCCTTCGTTCGTCGGGTGGTCGACTGGCTGCTGTCTGTCGTTGCTGTGCTGGATTCGCCGCTACCGTCGCGGAACGCACCACATCGTGGGTCAGACCCTACCGATATCGTGGCTCCGTTGACTGGATTCCGTCTCATGTATTCTCTATCCGCGTCTCGAACGAACGTTCGTTTTATTATTAATGTGTTGGTTTTTCCTGAATGAAGGTCAGTTCGGCAAAGCGCGGTCGAAACCAGCGTGTCGACAATCGAACAGTTCGCCCAGCCGTTGGCCAATTGGTGAGTTCTGCACTGGATCAGCTGTTTGGCTGACCATACCGCCCGTGGCGGCCGGTCAAAAATCAACGCTTATGAGGGGCGGGTTCAAACCTTCGGACGTTACGGAGAACCCGGAATGTCATGGATAGCAATCGGGGCATTGGCGCTCGTCGGTATCGCCATCCCACTCGCGATGATGGCGGTGTCGGCGCTCCTGCGTCCAAGTGTCCCCGAACAAGGCAAGACTACAACCTACGAGAGCGGTGAGATCCCGACCGGCTCGGGGCGCGTCCAGCTTAATATTCAGTATTACATGGTCGCGCTGCTGTTCGTCGTCTTCGATATCGAGACGGTGATGATCTTCCCGTGGGCGGTCATGTACCGCAGCGCACTCGAAGCGGGCGTCCCGCTATCGCAGGCGCTGGCCCCAATGCTGCTGTTCGTTGGGATCCTCGTCATCGGTCTCGTATGGGCGTGGCGCATCGGTGCAGTCGAGTGGACACGGAGTCTGCGTGCCGCCTCGCGAAAGACAGAGAGACAGAACACATGAGTAGCGACAACCAACAACCATTCGTCACCGACGACAGTGCGAACGTAGCAACAGACACCCGCGAGGCACGGCTTGCGGGCCAAGACGACCGATTCAACTCCCGACTGCGGGAGGCGTTCGACTCCTCGCCGTTCATCCTCACCAAGTTCGATAAGTTCATGAACTGGGTGCGTGGCTCCTCGATGTTCATGCTCCAGTTCGGGATCGCCTGCTGCAGCATCGAGATGATGCACACCTATGCGGTCAAACACGATCTTGACCGCTTCGGTGCTGGCGTCCCGCGTGCCTCGCCGCGACAGGCTGACGTAATCATCATCCCCGGGACAATCGTCTCGAAGTTCGCCCCGCGGATGAAACGCGTCTACGACCAGATGCCGGAACCGAAGTTCGTCGTTGGGATGGGCTCCTGTACGATCTCAGGCGGTCCGTTCCAAGAGGGGTACAACGTCGTCAAAGGCGCAGAAGAGGTCATCCCGGTCGACATCCACGTCCCGGGCTGTCCGCCACGCCCTGAAGCGTTGATCTACGGCGTCGCCAAACTGCAGGAGCGAATCGCCAACGGCGAGTCCGCGCCTGTCGTGGTCAAACCCTACGAGTTAGAGCAGTTCGGCGACCTCGAACAGGACGAAATCGTCGACCAGCTCTCGAAGGAAATCGACGTCGACGATCTCGTCATGCGGTACAACTGGGCTGATTCACCATGAGCATGGAATTTCCCGATACGTCAGGCGTTGCCGAACAGACGCCCGAGGAGATCGAAGCGCTGCTCGGCGATCTCGTGATCGGCCGCGACGATCACCTCAACGCCCCCGGCTTCGTCATCAAACCCGACACCGTCGTCGACACACTCAGTCGACTGCGCGACGACGCGGGCTTCGACCACCTCTCGTGTGTCACCGCCCAGGAGTACGAAGATCGGTTCGAATCGATCTACCACCTCACAAAGTTCGGTGACCGAACCCAAGAGGTCTCCATTGTCGTGCCTGCGGACAAGGAAAACCCCGTCAGCCAGTCGGCAAACGAGGTCTTCCGCACCGCAGACTGGCACGAACGCGAAGCCTACGACCTAGTAGGCATCGAGTACGAGGAGCATCCCGACCACCGTCGCATTCTGCTCCCTGAAACGTGGCAGGGCCACCCACTCGGCATGGACTACGATCAGGACCAGCCACAGGTCGTCCCACTGCGAGAACACGCCAACCCGCTGCTCGAAGACCAGAAGGCCGAGGCCGAAAGCGACGGCGACACCGAGACGATGTTCCTCAACATCGGCCCGCACCATCCGGCGACTCACGGTGTCCTGCACATCAAAACCGTCCTCGACGGCGAACAGGTCGTCGACCTCGAACCCGATATCGGCTACCTCCATCGCTGTGAGGAGCAGGTCTGTCAGAACAGCACCTACCGCTACCAGATCATGCCCTACCCCGACCGGTGGGACTACATCTCGGCTGGCCTGCTCAACGAGTGGGCCTACGCGCGCGCCGCGGAGGACATGGCTGATATCGAGGTGCCGGAGTACGCCCAGATCATCCGAACGATGGGCGCAGAACTGTGTCGCATGGCGGCACACTTCCTCGCACTGGGGACGTTCGCCCTCGACATCTACGGCGACTTCACCGCCATCTTCATGTACTCGATCCGCGACCGAGAGCGTGTCCAGAACATTCTGGAAGACCTCACCGGTCAGCGGCTGATGTTCAACTACTTCCGACTCGGTGGCGTCGTCTGGGATCTGCCAGAACCCCGTGAGGAGTTCTTCGAGAACACGCGGGACTTCCTCGACGAACTCCCGACCGCCCTCGAAGAGTACCACGACATGATCACCTCCAACGAGATCCTGCAGATGCGGACCGTTGGAACCGGCGTCCTGCCGAAAGACGTCGCCAAAAGCTACGGCGCGACCGGCCCGGTCGCCCGTGGCTCGGGGATCGACTACGACCTTCGGCGTGACGACCCATACGGCTACTACGACAAACTCGACTGGGACGTTGCGGTCGAAGACGGCTGTGACAACTACAGTCGACTGCTCGTGCGCATGCGTGAGGTCGAAGAGTCGGCCAAGATCGTCGAACAGTGTATCGACCTGCTCGAAGAATGGCCCGAAGACGAGCGCAATATTCAGGCCAACGTTCCACGGACGATCAAGCCCGACGACGACACGGAGATCTACCGGGCTGTCGAAGGTGCGAAAGGCGAGCTCGGGATCTACATGCGTGCGGATGGCACCGAAAAGCCAGCCCGATTCAAGATCCGGAGTCCGTGTTTCTCGAACCTCCAGACACTGCCCGAGATGTCGAACGGCGAGTACGTCCCTGACGCAATCGCCAGCCTCGGTAGCCTCGACATCGTGCTCGGCGAGGTGGATCGGTAATGGTGGGTCCACTACAGAGCGAAGTAGTGCTGCTCCCCGAACGGATCGCCAACCTGCTCGGATTGGGTGGCACACTCGGCGAAGTTGTCGGCGCGCTGATCGGCGCGTTCATCGTCGGCAACATCATGCTCGCGTTCACCGGCGTCGCCGGTCCGTGGGCCAAACGAAAGATTACGGCGGCGTTCACAGACCGGATCGCAGTCAACCGGATTGGGCCATTTGGCTTACTTATCATCGTCGCTGACTCGGTGCGCCTGCTCTCGAAAGAGCTGATTATCCCGGACGGCGCGGACCGACCGTCCTACGATCTCGCACCGATTATTCTGCCTGCCTCTGCACTGCTCGGCTTTTCAGTAATTCCGATGGGCAGTGGGATTCAGCTTGCAGACCCCGAGGCTGGGCTTGCACTGGTGTTCGCCTTCGCCTCAATCGCCTCCATTGCACTGATTATGGGTGGCTACGCATCGAACAACAAGTACTCGCTGATGGGCGGGCTGCGTGCGGTCGCCCAGAATATCGCCTACGAGATTCCGCTGATCGTCACCGCGATGTCGGTCGTCGTCTTCGCTGGCTCGCTGCAGATGAGTACCATCGTCGCCGAACAGACGTCGACGCTCATCTCCCTTGGAGGGATCTCGATTCCGGCGTGGTACGCGTTCGTCAACCCGTTCGCGTTCGTGCTGTTTCTGGTGGCGAACATGGCCGAGATCGGTCGGAACCCCTTCGACATTCCGGAGGCTCCGACCGAGATCGTCGCTGGCTACCAGACCGAGTACTCCTCAGTGTATTTCGTGCTGTTCTACCTCGGGGAGTTCCTCCACGTCTTCCTCGGTGGCGCAATCATGGCGACGATCTTCCTTGGCGGACCGGCCGGGCCGGTCCTGCCGGGCTTCGTTTGGTTCGTCATCAAGATCTGGGCGTTCTTCCTGTTCACCCAGTGGTGCCGCTCGGCGCTGCCCCGCGTTCGTATCGACCAGTTGATCGAAATCGGTTGGAAAGGAATGTTGGTGCTCTCGTTCGCTAACTTGGTGCTCACGGCCATTATCGTGGGAGTGATCGCATAATGATCGGACTACTCAAAGGCATGGCAACGACGATGAAACACGCTCTCGACGGCAAGACGTTTACCGTCGAGTATCCCGAGACCGCACCCGAAGTCAGCCCGCGGTTCCGGGGTGTCCACAAGTTCAGCCAAGAGCGCTGTATCTGGTGTCGACAGTGCGAGAACGTCTGTCCGAACGATACGATTCAGATCGTGATGGACGACCAGCGCAACGGCGAGCAGTACAACCTCCATATCGGCCAGTGCATTTATTGCCGACTCTGTGAGGAAGTCTGTCCCGTCGACGCCATTCTACTGACTCAGAACTTCGAGTTCACGGCCGACACCAAAGACGAGTTCGTCTACAACAAAGAACAGCTCAAGAACGTGCCGTGGTACAAGGGGATCGACCCCCTCAACTCGCGCAACCCAGACCGGGGTGCGTGGATCGGCGAGGGCGACGGCGAAGTCGACTATCAGTAGTCGAATCGTTCTCGAAATCTTCAAAGGGATACCTTAAGCATACACATACAATGGTTTATGAGACAATTGCGTTCGCGCTGTTTGCCCTCATGACAGTGGGCTTCAGCCTGGGTGTCGTCCTTGCCGATGACGTGTTTCACGCGTCGTTGCTGTTGGGCGGGGCCCTGTTGAGCGTCGCGGTACATTACGTACTGCTGCAAGCAGAGTTCCTTGCAGCGATGCAGATCCTCGTCTACGTTGGCGGGGTTCTCATTCTGATTACGTTCGCCGTGATGCTGACGCGAACCGACACAGAGACGGAGGTGAGTAACGTATGACCGACGACAAACCGGGATCGTCACGCAAACCCGGTCTTGCGGCAGTCGCGCTGTTCGGCGTTCTCGCTGCGATAATTTTGAGTTCAGCGAGCGGGTTTGCCCCAGCCACGGGGTTCCCCGCGGGCGAATCAATCGTCCACAACATCGGCTATGCGCTGTTCGATATCGAACTCGGCGAGATCGCCTCGGAAGGCTTCCTCGCCGCGTTCCTGATTATCGCGCTTGCGCTGGATGTCGCACTCGACAGTGCGATCTACCTCGCAAAGCAGGAAGACGAGGGCACGATCATCTCGGCGCTGACCGACGGTGGCCGCGATGTTTCGGGAAACATCGACAACAACCGCGGAGGTGACTCCTGATGGTAGTCGCCATGGAGTACTATCTCCTGTTGTCGTCGGCAATCTTCTGTATCGGTCTGTTCGGCGTGCTGACTCGGCGGAACGCGCTGTACTTCCTGATGTCGGTCGAGCTGATGTTGAACGCAGCCAACATCAACCTGATCGCCTTTTCGTTCTACTGGGGGAACCTCACCGGCCAAACGTTCGCGCTGTTCGCCATCGCGCTGGCGGCCGCGGAGGTCGCAGTCGGTATCGGGATCATCCTGACGCTGTACCGGAACTTCGGAGACGTCGACGTGATGAAAGCCGCAACAATGAGGTGGTAAATAGATGGTATCCGCATCCGCATACGTTCCGGCAATCGTTCTGTTGCCGTTCGTCTCGTTTATCGTCGCACTGTTCGGTGGCAAATACCTCCCCAAGCGGGGGGCCTACGGCGGAATCGCTGCGACCGCGGGAGCGTTCCTGCTGTCGCTGTGGGTTCTCGTCTCGGTCCGCAACGGCGCAGCGTTCCAAGAGACCTACTACACGTGGGCAAGTGGTGTCGGCGGTCAAGCCTGGACCCTCGAGTTCGGCGCGCTGATCGACCCGCTGTCGTCGCTCATGCTCGTCATCGTGGCGCTGATCGCGACGCTCGTCCACGTCTTCAGTCTCGGCTACATGAACGACGAGGGCGAACGCGACCTGCCGCGCTACTACGCCGGACTCGGCCTATTTACGGCCAGTATGCTCGGCTTCGTCATCGCGGACAACCTGCTGATGGCGTTCATGTTCTTCGAGCTCGTGGGGCTGTGTTCGTTCCTGCTGATCGGCTTCCACTTCCGCGAGCCCGGCCCGCCGTCGGCCGCCAAGAAGGCGTTCCTCGTCACCCGCTTCGGTGACTACTTCTTCCTCGTCGGCGTCGTCGCCGTCTTTACGACGTTCGGGACCGCAGCCTTCTCCGGTGCCGAATCGTTCCCGGCACTCGCCGAGGCCGCACTCGCAGGAACCGTCGACGTCTGGACACCCGGCAACCTCGGTGTCATGACATGGTTCACTGTCATTGGCCTGCTCGTCTTGGGCGGGGTCATCGGCAAATCCGCACAGTTCCCACTGCACACGTGGCTGCCTGACGCGATGGAGGGTCCGACCCCCGTCTCGGCACTGATCCACGCGGCGACGATGGTCGCGGCTGGCGTCTATCTCGTTGCCCGGATGTACGGCTTCTACGTGCTGACGCCGACGACAATGGGCATTATCGCCCTCGTCGGGGGATTCACCGCCCTGTTCGCGGCGACGATGGGCGTCGTCAAAAAGGAACTCAAACAGGTACTCGCCTACTCGACGATCTCACAGTACGGCTATATGATGCTCGCCCTCGGGTCGGGCGGCTACGTGGCCGCAGTCTTCCACCTGACCACTCACGCCTTCTTCAAGGCACTGCTGTTCTTGGGTGCTGGCTCGGTCATCATCGCCATGCACCACAACGAGAACATGTGGGATATGGGTGGCCTCAAAAACAAGATGCCAGTCACCTACTGGACGTTCCTCGCGGGCTCGCTCGCGCTGGCAGGCATCTTCCCGTTCGCAGGCTTCTGGTCGAAAGACGAGATCCTCTACGAGGCACTGATTCACGGCCTCAACGAGCCGCTCATCTTAGTGGGCTACGTCTTCGGTCTGCTCGCGGTGCCAGTCACTGCGTTCTACACCTTCCGGATGGTGTTCCTCACCTTCCACGGCAACGCACGCACTGAACTCGCTCGGAACCCCGAGCCGGTTCGCTGGAACGTCAAAGGACCGCTGTCGGTCCTCGGCGTGCTCGCCGCGGTCACTGGCATCATCAACATGGTGCCGGTCCAGAAGGTCCTCGGTATCGAGGGCATCGACTACCTCCACCTGTGGCTCGACAACGAGTGGGGCGGCATCGAGGGGCTTTCGTCGCACCACTACGCCGACATCGGCCCGTACAGTAGCAGCTACCTGTTCGGCGGCGAAGTCGGCACTGTCGTTGCTGGTGCGGCCGTCTCGCTTGGCCTCGCGGTCGCTGGCCTGCTGCTGGCATGGAAACTCTACAACGTTGCCGAGCCGGTCGAACACACCGACAAACTCGGCGGCGCAAAATCGCTGCTGTACAACAACTACTACCAAGACGAGTTCCAGATCTGGCTGGCCAACCGCACCCGAGGCGTCTCAGGTGGGGCCGACACCTTCGATCAGGGCGTCGTCGACGGCGTCGTCAACGGCGTCTCGTCGGTCAGCCTCCTGAGCGGTGACCGGATCAAACGCATCCAGACCGGGATCGTCGGCAACTACGCGCTGCTGCTCACGGTGAGCCTGACGGCGCTACTTGTTGCCTTCGCACTCTTGGGAGGGTGGTTCTGATGATTATTGAAGCACTACTCGCATTCACGTTCGCCGCCGCATTGCTCGTCATGGCCGTTCCGGACAAGTACGCCCACAAACTGGCCTTCGGGCTCAGTCTGGGGCCTATCGCCGGGGCGCTCTACATGTGGTCGAACTTCGAGGCCGGTGGCAACGCGCTCACCGGCGGCGATATCGCCTTCGAGACGATGGTTCCGTGGTTCGAAGCCGGGGGCTACACACTGCAGTGGTTCGTCGGCGTCGACGGGATTAGCCTGCCGCTGGTCATCCTGACGACGTTCCTCACGACGCTGGCAATCGTCAGCGCGTGGACGCCGATTGACGAGCGACAGAGCCAGTTCTACGGGCTGATGCTCCTGATGGAGGCCAACCTGATTGGCGTCTTTACCGCGCTGGACTTCTTCGTCTGGTTCGTCTTCTGGGAGGCCGTGTTGGTCCCGATGTACTTCCTCATCGGCGTCTGGGGCGGTCCACGCCGGAAGTACGCCGCGATCAAGTTCTTCGTCTACACCAACATCGCCTCGCTTGTCATGTTCATCGGCTTCATGACGTTGGTGTTCTCCCTGCCAGTGTCGACGTTCGGCCTGCCGGAGATCACCCAGTCGCTTGCAGCGGGTGAACTCACAGGCTTCTACGGACTGCCCGCAGAAACGCTGGCGTTGGTCGCCTTCGCGGCGATCTTCATCGGCTTTGCGGTCAAGGTACCGGTCGTCCCGGTCCACACGTGGCTGCCGGACGCTCACGTTGAAGCCCCGACACCGGTCTCCGTCATGTTGGCTGGCGTGCTCCTGAAGATGGGGACCTACGCCATGCTCCGGTTCAACTTTACCATGTTACCTGAGCAGGCAAGCACGTTTGCGATCCCGATTGCGATCATCGCGGTCGTCTCGGTGATCTACGGCGCAATGTTAGCACTCGCCCAGACGGACCTCAAGCGGATCGTCGCCTACTCCTCAGTGTCGTCGATGGGCTACGTCATCCTCGGACTCATTGCGTTCACCGAGTTCGGCATGGGTGGCGCGACGTTCCAGATGGTCGCCCACGGCCTCATCTCGGGGCTGATGTTCATGGCGGTCGGCGTCATCTACAACGCGACCCACACCCGAATCGTCGGCGACATGTCCGGACTGGCTGACCGAATGCCGGTTGCGGTCTGGATTCTCGTGGCCGGCGCGTTCGCCTACATGGGACTGCCGCTGATGGCTGGCTTCGCCGGGGAGTTCTTCATCTTCGTTGGCTCCTTCGGCTCTACGGCCCTGCCGTACGCACCGATCTTCACGGCACTGGCGATGTTCGGCATCGTCATCGTCGCCGGCTACCTCCTGCTGGCGATGCAGGACACGCTGTTCGGCCCGTTCCGACTTGAGACCGACTACGAGATCGGTCGCGCGCCGTTCCACGACGTCGCACCGCTCGTGGTGCTGCTCGGGGCGATCATCCTGCTCGGCGTCGCACCCTCGTTGTTCTTCGATATGATACTCGATGCAACCGTTCCGATCCTTGAGTTGACTGGAGGTGGGCTCTAATGAGCACGCTCCTACAGACCGAACCGACGAACTGGCTGTACGCTATCTGGTCGCTCCAGCCGACGGTGATTCTGGCAGTGACCGCACTGCTGGTGTTGGCCATCGACAGTCTCTGGCCGGATGCCCGCTCGAACACGACGCTGGCTATCACTGCAGCAGCCGGAACGCTCCTCTCGGTGGGCGTCACAGTCTGGTATCTCGTCGCAGGCACTGGTCAAGGCGCAACCGGTGGTGCGATCAGCCTGTTCAGTGATGCCATCGTCGTCGACGGGATGGGGCTGTTCTTCACGGCCATCTTCACCAGCGTCGCCGCCTTGGTCGTCGTCGCGAGCTACGACTACCTCGAAGACGACGAGAACCCGGCGGCGTTCTACTCGCTGCTGCTGTTTGCGACGACCGCGATGTCGATCATGGCAGTCTCGAACTCGCTGTCGACCGTCTTCATCAGCCTCGAGATGGCCTCGCTGCCATCCTACGCGTTGGTCGCCTACCTCAAGACCAACCGTGGGAGCGTCGAAGCAGGCCTGAAATACTTCCTGATCGGCGCGCTGTCGGCAGCGGTCTTCGCGTTCGGTATTAGCCTCGTCTACGGGGCAACCGGGACGCTCCTGCTGCCGGAGATTGCGGCCCAGATCGGTGGCGTCGGTGACCTCCAAGGAATCCTCGGCGTGGGGATTCTGATGGTCGCCGGTGGCTTCCTGTTCAAGACGGCCTCGGTGCCGTTCCACTTCTGGGCACCCGAAGCCTACGAGGGCGCACCCGCACCCGTGAGTGCGTTCCTCTCGTCGGCCTCGAAGGCTGCCGGATTTGTGGTGGCGTTCCGCGTGTTCGCAGTTGCGTTCATGCCTGCGCTCGATATCGCGATCAACTGGGCGCTGCTGTTCGGGATTCTCGCAGTCGTCACGATGACACTCGGGAACTTCGCTGCCGCGACCCAGACGAACGTCAAGCGCATGCTGGCGTACTCCTCGATTGGACAGGCTGGCTACGCGCTGATCGGCCTCGCAGCCATTACGGCCGGTGCGAACGAGGCTAACGCCGCAGTCATGGGCGCAGCGATGGCCCACCTGCTGGTCTATGGCTTCATGAACACGGGCGCGTTCCTGTTTATCGCCATGGTCGAATACTGGGGCGTCGGCCGTACCTTCGAGGACTACGCTGGACTCGGACGAAAGGCACCGATGGCCTCGATGGCGATGGCTGTCTTCATGTTCAGTCTGGCTGGCCTGCCGGTGGCTGGTGGATTCTTCTCGAAGTACTTCCTGTTCGCCAGTGCAATCGACGCCGGCTTCTGGTGGCTCGCGGCGGTCGGTGCGGTCACCAGTGCGCTGTCGCTGTTCTACTACAGCCGCGTCGTCAAGGCGCTGTGGATCGAGGAGCCAAACGGAAACCTCGACGCACTCGACAGCAAGCCAACCGGCTTGTATGCCGCAGTCATCGTCGCTGGCGTGATCACCGTGCTACTGCTGCCCGGCTTCGGTCCGGTCATCGAGACCGCACAGACAGCTGCTGGCGCACTGTTCGCCTAATCAGCAGCCACTGTTTTTCGCTGTCGACCCTCTTGAATAGCGACACGGCACCGTTTTCCCGGTCGACCACCTGTGGCTAGCTATGATGCGTCGGCTCGTTCTCGGTGATGGGGCACTCGGTCGGACCCTGATAGACCGTGCGGTCTCACAGCCGGGCGAGCTGTACGTCGTTACCGCCGACAGCGGCTGGGTGACGACGCTCCGGGACGACAGTATTGCGGCCGTCGAGGGCGATCCCGCCGATCCAACGCAGTACCCCTCAGCCGCCGATATCGTCGTCATCGCTGCCGATGATCCGGCACAAACCGAACGAATTACCGACACTGCCAGACAGCAGTTCCCCGACTCAATGCTGCTCGTCACTATCGGCGTGGATGCCACAGCCGCACAACGGCGTCGACTCGGGGAGGTGGCCGACACGGTGGTCGATCCCCGAGAAAAAATCACGGACCGAGTGATCGAGGCGACCGCACACACGCAGGGTGGTGGAATGGGGCTGCTGTTGTCGACGCTCCGGTCACTCTCCAAACCGCTGGCCGTGGTGGCTCACGACAACCCCGATCCGGACGCGATTGCGAGTGCGGTCGGGCTGGTTCGGATCGCCGAATCGGTCGGTGTCCCGGCCGAAGCCTGCTACTTCGGCGAGATTTCTCATCAAGAGAACCGTGCGCTGGTCAACCTCCTAGATCTCACGCTCCGGCCGGTCGACACCGATGTGTTCGATCCCGACGACTACGGTGCAATCGCGCTGGTCGACCACGCCCAGCCGGGTGTTAATGACAGCCTACCGCCGGAAACACCCGTCCAAATCGTCGTCGACCACCACCCAGCCCGGATGCCAATCGACACAACCGACAGATACGTCGACATTCGGCCGGACGTCGGCTCGACGAGCACGATTATCACCGAGTATTTCCGACGGCTTGGTATCTCGCCCGACCAACAGCTGTCGACGGCCCTGCTGTATGGAATTCAGACCGATACCAAACGGTTCACCAGGGAGGTCTCGGAGGCCGATTTCGAGGCCGCAGCTACCCTCACAGGAACCGCCAGCGAGGCCGATCTCGAACGGATCGAATCACCGAGCGTTACCCCGTCGGTCGTCGAAACGCTGGCCACCGCGATTCAGCGACGTGATGTCCGGGGATCAGCACTGGCAACGTGTGTCGGCGCGATCACCGACCGAGACGCCCTCGCTCAAGCCGCCGACGATCTGCTGGATATGGAGGGGATTTCGACGGTGCTCGTCTATGGCTACACCGAGGAGATGATCTATGTCTCGGGACGGACACGCGGCGGGACAGTCGACCTCGGCGAGACACTTCGGGAGGCGCTCGATCAGATCGGGAGTGCCGGTGGCCACGCGAACATGGCCGGCGCACAGCTCCCGCTCGGTATTCTGAATGACCTCTGTGAGAGCGATGAGCTCGCCGATGTCGTTCACGACCTGATCGCAGGGCGGTTTTTCGCCGCACTCGATGCGGCGACGGAGTCAGCCGAGTACATGATCAACCCACCGCTCGGCGGCTCGAAACAGTAGTCACTGCCTACTGCGACACAGGGTATGCCGACGAGTCGACCGTAGCTTTTTGCCCACGTTGGGCCAACACCAGCTATGGAGAGCAAGCCGCGGGTCAAGGAGTATATGACTCACGAAGTCTCGACGGTGTCGCCGGACGATTCGGTCGACGAAGTGACACGCCGGATCGTCGAAAGCGAGGGCCACAACGGGTTTCCGGTCTGTCGAGAGCTGACCGTCAAGGGGTTCGTGACCGCCCGAGATCTGCTTGCAGCCGACAGCGAGACGCCGATTTCGGCAGTGATGACTCCCGATATTCTGGTTGCCGATCCCGAAATGGCGGTGACCGATGCTGCTCGCGTAATTCTTCGGTCGGGGATTCAGAAGCTCCCGGTCGTCGACGACGAGGGTCGACTGATCGGTATTCTCTCGAACACCGATGTGGTCCGGAGCCAGATCGAACGCGTCACACCCGAGAAGGTGGGCAAACTCCGGCGGAGCCTCGAACAGATCCACAATGGGGTCGAACTCACCGAGGAGCGACGAACCGTTTCGCTGGCCGATCTCACACCGACACAGGAGCGCGTCTACGCCGACGAACTCGCCGGTCGACGCTACGAACTCGAACGGGGACTCGCCGAGCCGCTGGTCGTCATCGACAACACCGGAACAGCCGACACCGATACTCCCGAACTGTATCTCGCCGATGGCCACCATCGCGTGTTGGCCGCCGACAGTCTAGATATTCCTGAGATGGACGCCTACGTAATCGTCCTCAACGAGTCTGTCGACCTCGGGATCGCGAAGACAGCCAACAAACACGACCTGACGAGCATCGAAGACATCGCAATCGTCGATTACGCCCGCCACCCGCTCGTCGAGACGACCGAGCGGCTTCAGGAGTAGGTAATCACTAAGTCCGTGGCAGACAGCCTGCGAGTATGTACACTATTCACGCACACAGTTGGAGTGACAGATAGTGAGTACGGACGCCAGCGAGGAGCAACCGACGGTTATCGGCGTCGACGTCGGCGGTACCTTCACTGATGTCGTCCTGTTGGCCGACGGTGAACTGACGACACTGAAAGTACCGACCACCAAAGACCAAAGCAAGGGCGTTATGCAGGGCCTAACGCGGGCCTGTTCGGCCGCAGATATCGCCCCGAGTGAGATCGATGCGTTCAGCCACGCGATGACCGTCTCGGTCAACGCCTTGTTGGAGGAAAACGGCGCAAAAACGGCGCTGATTACCACCGAGGGGTTCCGGGATGTGCTCGAAATCGGTCGACAGGACCGCCCCGCACTTTACGATCTGAACGCCGACAAACCGACGCCACTCGTTCCCCGACGGCGACGGTTTGAACTCGGCGAACGGGCGACAACAGAGGGTATCGAACGGCCAGTCGACGACAGTGAGATCGACAGGCTCGTCGACACAATCGTCGACAGTGAAATTGAAAGCGTCGCCGTCTGTCTGCTTCATGCCTACGCCCATCCGGACAACGAAAAACGGGTCGCAGCGCGACTCCGTGAGCGGCTCGATGTTCCGGTGTCTGCCTCCCATGAGGTGCTGGCGGAGTTCCGCGAGTACGAACGGAGTTCGACGACAGTAGTCGACGCCTACGTCCGTCCGCCAATCGAACGCTATCTCTCACGACTCGAAGGGCGCGCCGTCGACGCTGGTGTGCCAACCCCACGTATTATGCAGTCCAACGGTGGCATCGCCGACAGCGAGACCGTCCGAAAGCGGGCAGTCACCACCGTTCTCTCCGGGCCCGCGGCGGGCGTTACCAGCGCGAGTGCGGTTGAAACCGACAAGGAGGGACTGATCACCTTCGATATGGGCGGTACCTCCAGCGATGTGAGTCTCGTCCGAGAGGGAGGCGCGGAGATCACAACCGACGCCAAAATCGGTGGTCGACCCATCGGCGTGCCGATGGTCGACGTCCATACGGTCGGCGCGGGCGGCGGCTCGATTGGGTGGGTCGACGCCGGTGGCGCGCTTCGGGTCGGCCCGGAGTCCGCCGGCGCGATGCCGGGACCCGCGGCCTACGGTCGCGGCGGCACCAAGCCGACGGTCACCGACGCCAACCTCGTGTTGGGGTATATCGGCGACGACGCCGAACTCGGCGGTGATCTTTCGCTGGATGCCGAGGCCGCACGGACAGCACTCGACTCGCTCGCAGCAGAGGCCGGGGTAGACGGCCCACTAGCTGCCGCCCGCGGTGTCTACCGAATTGCCAACGCCAACATGACACGGGCGATTCGGGCGGTCACGGTCGAACGCGGCCACGATCCACGCCAGTTTGGCCTCTGTGCGTTCGGCGGCGCTGGCCCGATGCACGCCGCGCAGATGGCCGAAACGCTCGGCGTCGACAGGGTAGTCGTCCCCTACGCCAGCGGCGTCCGGTCGGCGTTCGGCCTGCTGTCGGCCGACGAGAAACACGACGCGGCCCAAACAGTTCGAACACCGCTTTCGGCGGTCGACTCGGAGTTAATTGACGAGACGCTCTCGGAACTCCGGTCGGATGTGCTCTCTCGGCTGGGTTCTGGAGTCGACGAGACGGCGGCGAGAGTCGAGTATGCGGCTGATCTCCGCTACAGCGGCCAGAGCTTCGAACTCACCGTACCGATTTCGCGGCCGGTCGACATCGAGACGGTCGACTCGGCGTTCCACGCGGCTCACGAACAGAACTCGGGCTACCGAATGGACGATCCAGTCGAACTCGTCACGCTCCGGGCGACTGCAGTGGCCGAACGTGAGCCACCAGCAGTCGTCTACGAGCCGGAGGCACCGGCCCAGATTGGCCACCGGGAGGCGTTTTTCGACGACGAGTTTGTCGAGACACCGATCTACAACCGTGGTGAGATTGCGGTCGACCACTCGGTTGGGGGCCCAGCGATCATCGAGGCCGACGAGTCGACGACGGTTGTCCCACCTACCTGGACGGCGACCGTCAGTGCGGATGGGACACTCAGACTCAGACGGGAGGACTCTATATGACAGACACCACCGAAAGCTCCGATGTCGCCGAGGAGATTGATCCTGTGACGCTCGAAATCATGCGTAACCAGCTAGAGGGCGTCGCCGAGGAGATGGGACAAGTGCTAGTAGCCGGTGCCTACTCGCCGAATATCAAGGAGCGACGGGACTGTTCGACCGCGCTGTTCGACACCGAGGGTCGACTCATAGCCCAAGCCGAACACATACCGGTTCATCTGGGTGCGATGCCGGAGGCCGTCGAGGCGGTCCGCCAACAGGACCCACAGCCGGGCGATATCTGGCTGCTCAACGACCCGTTTGCCGGTGGTACCCATCTCCCAGATCTGACGATGGTCTCGCCGATAACGCTCGACGGTGAGCCAGTCGGCTACGCCGTCTCGCGGGCCCACCATGCCGATATCGGCGGGATGGTACCCGGAAGCATGCCTGCCGGGGCCAGAGAGATCTATCAGGAGGGAGTTCGGATTCCACCAGTCAGAATCGTTGCGGAGGGAGAACGGAACGAGGAACTGCTGTCGCTGCTGTTGGCGAACGTCCGCAACAGCGAGGAACGACGGGCCGATCTTCGTGCACAGATCGCCGCCAACGACCGGGCCGAACTGCGGCTCTCGGAGCTTCGAGACGACCACGGCACCGAGACACTCCGCGCGGCTTTCGACGCCGTCATCGACTATTCCCGAGAGCGCATGGAAGCCGCAATCGCGGAGCTTCCAACCGGTACGTTCGCCGCCGAAGACTTCCTCGAAGGCGACGGCATCACCGACGAGGATGTCCCAATTAGGGCGCGTATAACGATTCACAACAACTCTTTGACCGTCGACTTTACCGACACGGCCCCACAGGTCGACGGTAACGTCAACGCGCCGCGAGCGGTCACCAAAAGTGCAGTCTACTTCGTCGTCCGCGCGGTGACTGATCCTGATATACCACCGAACGAGGGCTGTTATCAGCCCGTTTCGGTTGAGATTCCGAGTGGAAGTCTCCTTGATCCGGAGCCACCTGCAGCCGTTGTGGGCGGCAACGTCGAGACCAGCCAGCGAGTAACTGATACGGTGCTGTCGGCGTTCGCGGAGGCAGTCCCCGACCAACTACCGGCACAGGGACAGGGGACGATGAACAACCTCACAATCGGAAGCCGGGATGGCGAAGGGTTCAGCTACTACGAGACGATTGGTGGTGGGTTCGGCGGTCGACCGACCAAAGATGGGATGGACGGCGTCCAAGTCGGGATGACGAACACGCTGAATACGCCGGTCGAGGCGCTTGAGGCCGAGTATCCGCTCCGGGTGACGCGCTACGCGCTGCGCCCTGACAGCGGCGGTCGTGGCCAGTATCGCGGCGGGCTTGGCATCGAACGCCGCATAACAACCGAGGTTCCAGCCACCGTGTCACTACTGACCGAGCGTCGACGCTACCCGCCTCGTGGCGTTGCTGGCGGCGAGGACGGCGCGTGTGGAACAAATTTGATCGATGGCGAGCCAGTGGGCGCGAAAACAACAGTTGAGGTCGACGCCGGAACCACAGTCACAGTTCGAACACCGGGTGGCGGCGGTCACGGGCCACCGAAAAAACGGGACGAGCAGTCGACGGCGACTGATGTTACCGATGGGAAACGGACCAAGTCGGTCGACCAAGAGCACACTGACGCCGAAGACGCCGAGTAGGCGGCGACTACTCCGATGTCTCGTCGGCGGGAACGGCTTCGGCCTGCCACTCGTCGACCAACTGTTCGGCGGCTTCGCGGTTTTCGACAACTTCGTACTCGTAGCCGCGTCCCTCGTTGGCCTGATACAGCCGGTCGAGTCGGACCGCAAACTGGTCGTCAGTGCGTCGACGGAGCCGGATGCTTGCGTTGTCGTCGGCGCGAGTCCACTCTTCGAGACCGTCTTCGGCTGTCGTCTGCTCCCAATCCATGCCGTATCAACGGGAGGCGGCTACACGTACGTTACGGAACGTACCTTTCATACTGTCTGCTGTAGACGGTTCCCGCTTGACCACCTAACGGTCGGGGTCAAGACGGGAACTTCCTACAGCAAACCGTATCAGTCGGACTGAGCGGTTGCAGCCAGCTGCTGTTCCTCACCGCCTTCGGCCGACCGAATGACCGTTCCACAGTTCGGACAGAGCGGGTAACCGAAATCGTCGTATCGGGTTGCAGTTGGAATGATGTTACAGGAGGGACACGCGTTCGCGGAGAGCCATTGGAAGGGCATACACCATCTGTTTTCGGTATCCTACCTAAGTAATCGGCCTCTAGCTTTTAAAGCGATGTTTCAGACACTGGTTTCGGTCGACACTGCTTTGGAGATGGCCGGACAGATACTGCCATGTCATCACATGCGGATCGATTGGCGGCCTGTCGACGGCGGCTTGCGGATGTCGACGCCGATGGGATCGTTTGTTTCCCGAGTCGAAATCTCGAATATCTCACCGGCTTCGCCGAGGAGCCAAGCGAGCGAGCACTGTTTTTGTTTCTGACGACCGATCACGAACCGGTGTTTTTCGTCCCCGAACTGGCCGCGCAACAAATTGAGGACCGAACTCCAGTCGACAGAATTCGAACGTGGAGCGACAGCGAGGGACCGACCGAACCGCTTGCAGAGTTGTGTTCGGAGCTTGGGCTCGACGGTGGCCACCTCCTTGTCGACGAGACGATGTGGGCGCGGTTTACCCAGCTGCTGGAGTCGATACTCCCGAATACGACGTTTGGACTGGCCGACGAGCTACTGGCTGAACTTCGGATACGGAAGGACAACGCCGAACTCGCCGCACTCCGCCGGGCTGCGACAGCTGCCGACACTGCAATGACGGCTGTTCGAGAGCTCGGCTCCGAGGCGGTCGGGATGACTGAAGCCGAACTCGCTAGCCGGATCGAAGCCGAACTCACCGCTGCTGGTGGGAAAGAACCTTCATTTGAGCTAATCGTCGGCTCGGGGGCCAACGGCGCAATGCCACACCACACCCATGGCGACCGTACCATCGAATCGGGCGACCCTGTGGTTCTGGATTTCGGAACCCGCGTCGACGGCTACCCCTCCGACCAAACCCGAACAGTTGTCTTCGACGGCGAGCCCAGCGAGGAGTTTAAAAGGGTCCACGATATCGTCAACCGGGCACAGCAGGCCGCTATCGAGACTGTTGAGCCGGGGATGACCGCAGGGAAGGTCGACGCGGCGGTCCGCGAGATCATCAGGGAGGCGGGCTACGGCGAGCAGTTCATCCACCGGACGGGCCACGGCGTCGGCCTTGATATTCACGAAGAACCACTGATCGTCGACGGTAGTGACCGCCTACTCGAACCACAGATGGTGTTTTCGGTGGAGCCGGGTGTATATCTCTCTGGCGAGTTCGGCGTCCGAATCGAGGATCTCGTGGTTGTAACTCAGGATGGCTGTGAGCGACTCAATACCACGTCGCGCGAGTGGCGTATATAACAATTAGTCAGCGACTACTCGTCTTCGTCGGCGTCGTCTTCTTCTTCTTCGTCGGTGGCCAGCAGTTCGGTTTCTTCGAGGACAGCTTCGACCTCGTCGACCGAGTACTGGTGGTAAGCTTCGTCCTCAACGGTGATCGTCGCCAGACCGAGTCCATCCGGTTCGAGCAGTTCATCTGTGGCATCCGACAGCGCGCCGAGTGCGAGTTCGATTCCCTCGTCGAGAGTCAGTTCCTCGGTGAATCCTTCTTCGAGGTATTCACGGATGTCGGCTCTGTTCTCGCCGATAGCCAGTGCTTTCCACTCGTAGGGCGTCCCCGACGGATCGGTCTCGAACAGTCGTGGCTCGCCGTTTTCGATGCCGCCGACCACCAGCGCAACCCCGAACGGTCGGGCACCGCCGATCTGGGTGTACTGCTGGATGTAGTCGGTAACCGTTTTGGTCAGCGTTTCGACGCCCATCGGCTCGCCGTAGCGGAGGTGTTCGACCTGTGCCTGTCGACGGGCGAAATCGATCAGTTGGCGGGCGTCAGCGACGTGGCCAGCCGAGGCGATGCCGACGTGGTCGTCGGCCTTGTGGAGCTTTTCGATGCTTTCGGGCTCCATAAGCGGCGAATGGCTACGTTTGTCTGCGAGCAGTACGACTCCGTCTGCGGTTCGGACGCCGATGGACGCCGAGCCGCGTTTGACTGCTTCGCGGGCGTATTCGACCTGGTAGAGTCGACCGTCCGGCGAGAAGATGGTGATGCCACGGTCGTACGCCTGCTGTTGGGATTGTCCCTGCATATAATCTCACTCGAAATCGAGTTCCGTCGCACTCACCAACCCCCTCGGCATCGATACCTCGACTGCCTCACCCCGTGAGACAGCAGCCCGACGGGCGTCCGCGAATACGACGTGTCTCTGCTCGAAATCTCCGGTCCGGCGTCCTAAATAGCTTTCCTCACAGGCTCGGACGGTCCCCGAAATCCCACGAACGACAACCCCGACCGGCTCGCCGTCGATTGCGTCGACACAGGCCACTGCGGCTCGCGCAGCGTCGGTTTCGCCCCGCCGGACACGGATGATCGTCTCTCCAACACCATCCTCGAACCGGAAATCGTACACCGTGAGGTCTGCATCGGCACTCCCCGGATCGCCCAGCAGGTTCCCCGCAGCATACCAGAGTTCCCGCTGGAAGGTCCCGCGGTCAATCTTTGCGTCGGGCGTCGACTCGATGTCGACCGCGAGATACCGCCACCGTGGCCGGATGTGTTTCGGGAGGTGTTTCATCGTGGCTCCTCCGGTTGGCTGTTGTCTGCAGTGTATCGGCCGCGTGTGACGCCCGGCTCGATGAACGAGTCGGCCGCTCGCTGCCTGTTGCGGGCCGCAAGCCGCTCCCACTCTTCGAGGCCGCTTTCGATCTGGGCGGCCGAAAACCCAATCTGCTCGCCGAGGGCGATCAGTTCCCGCGGGGCGCGAAGCCACAGATGGGTCGTCGCGCTCGCGCTGACAACGTATGGCGTGTCGTACTGGTCGACCAACTCACGGAGTTTGCGGAGTCCGCGGAGCGCTTGGACGCGCTGGCCGCCGCTGGATCGGAGGACGGGGCCGAAATCGAACTCGACGCGGACGCCGTGGGTTTTGGCGGCGCGGGCGAGTACGTGGTTGAAATT
This sequence comes from Halohasta litchfieldiae, assembly GCF_002788215.1. Taxonomy (NCBI): domain Archaea; kingdom Methanobacteriati; phylum Methanobacteriota; class Halobacteria; order Halobacteriales; family Haloferacaceae; genus Halohasta; species Halohasta litchfieldiae. The sequence continues at coordinate 3,009,092 of NZ_CP024845.1, forward strand.
CCCGTCGCCAGCCATCGGTCGTGTGAGCACGTCGACCCGATCCTGTTCGACGGCGTACCGATTGAGTGCGTTCGTGCCGCCGCGGACCAAAAGCAGGGTACAGTCCCGTCGGAAGTTGCCTATCGATCCCGAGAGGCTGTCCGGACTGTCGGCCTCGACTTCGATTCCGGCAACGATGTCGACGCCATAGCGGTCGGCGATTGCCTCGGCGTCGTAGTCGGCGTCCCGCGTTCGGACAACGAGCCCATCGTAGCCGAGGCTCGCGGCCGTCTTCGCACAGCGGCTGACGGTGCTCGTCCCGTCGGGGTAGGCGGCGACCGCCTCGTACATACTCGTCATTGTCGTGTCGGTGGCTTTGTGGTTCCGGTTCGCTCTGCTCAATCGGCGTCTTCATCTCGGCTGGCCGGATCGCTGGTCGCCTGCTGGACGTCGACGGCGGCCCGATTCTCGGCGACGTCGTGAACCCGAACGATGTCGGCCCCACGCTCGGCGGCCAGCGCAGTGGCGGCGACAGTCGCATCGCGTCGATCATCGGGCGTCCGGTCGACGTGGTCGAACATCGATTTGTGGGAGTGACCGACCAAAATCGGACAGCCGAGGGCCCGGAACTCGTCGAGTCGACCGAGGAGTTCGAAGCTCTCGGCGGGGGTTTTGCCGAAGCCGAGTCCGGGGTCGACGATGATGCGTTCGCGGGGAATACCGGCTTTTTCGGCGAGAACGACACGCTCGTTGAGGGATCGGATCACGTCGTCGACGACGTCCTCGTAGTCGACGTCCCTATCGGGGACGACCGGCGTATCGATGGAGTGCATGACGATCACCGGCACCTCGCGGTCGGCAGCGAGGAACCGCATCTCGGGGTCTTCGAGTCCGGCGACATCGTTGAGGATGTCCGCCCCGGCATCGAGTGCGGCCTCGGCGACCGCCGCCTTCCGGGTGTCGACCGAGATCCAGACGTCGAGATCGGAGATGGCCTCGATGATTGGCACGACGCGTTCGATTTCCTCCTCGACAGGCACCGGATCGGCTCCCGGACGGGTACTTTCGCCCCCAATGTCGATGATGTCGGCACCTTCGTCGACCAGTTGTTTGGCTCCCGCAATGGCGGCCTCCGGGTCGAAAAACTCCCCGCCGTCGTGGAAGCTATTGGGCGTCACGTTGAGAATTCCCATGACTGCGGTCCCCTCGTCCCATGGATACGGCATATCGGGGTCGTTGCTGTCTGTTCGTTCGGCAAGCCCAACTTGTCGACGGATTTCGTCGGCAATGCCCGCAAGGCCGAACGGCTGGCTATCGAGTGTCGCCGTGAGTTGACGGAACTGGGCGAGAGTACCCATCAGAACGACGTCGTGGAGTTCGCCCGCGGCGGTGACACCAGAGGTGCCACAACTCCCACCGAGCGACCGGAGTTCTCGGTCGAGGATCGTCGCCTGTCGACCTTCGACTGCCATCGTCGCTACGCGGTGGACCGCTCGCTCGGCTTCGGTGTCGGTTTCCCACTCAGTCACGTGGGCCTTTGACAGCACGTCTCTGGCAGTCTGGCTGTCGTCGACGCGCTTCGGAACTCCTCGCCGTGTCATCGTCGTCCGAGCCTCGCCGACCGCGAACAGCGAACCAGTGACGAGCAAACAGTCGTCGGGGCCAGCACGCTCCTTGGCTTGCTCGAAGGCCTCGGCGACCGACGAGCCAGCAGCCACATCGTCGACACCGGTGCTTTCGAAAACTTTGGCGAGCACGGCGGGGTCCTCGGCGCGTTCGAGATTCGGTCGACAGGTGATGACAGAGTCGGCAGTCGGCAGCGTTTCGATCATTTCACGGTGAGATTTGTCGTGCATCGCGCCGAAGACGAGATGCAAGTCGTCGTAGTCAAACGTCGACAGCGTCTCGGCCAGCGTCGCGGTCGCCTCGGGGTTGTGTGCGCCGTCGAGTACGACAAGCGGCTCCTCGCGCATGACCTCGAACCGACCGGGCCAGTGGGCGTTGCGGAGTCCACGATGGATCGTCTCAGCACTGACGTCGACTGTGTCATTGTCGACCGCCCCAAAGAGTTGGCTGGCCAGCGTCGTGGCGATCCCGGCGTTGAGTGCCTGATGTTCGCCGAGCAGTGGGAACCGGACGTCGAGACCGCCGGTGCCAACAGTCGAGGCGAGGCCGCCAGTGCCATTGGTCGGGTCAAGGCCGCCGTCGACCGGGAGTTCGATCCGCGCACCGGCTTCGGTGTGATTGACTCGACCCTCGTAGCTGACGGTGACATCCGAGGGCTCGCCGCCAGCCGTGCCGACGGTCAGCAGTTCGCCAGCCTCCCCACGGATGACGTCGCGGGCTTCACCGGTCGCACCGGTGACCAGTGGTGTCCCGCCGCCGGGAGCGACTTTGGCTTTCGTGGTGGCAATTTCTTCGATGGTATCGCCGAGAACCGAGGTGTGTTCGAGCGTGACTGTGGTTACACAGCTCGCGATTGGGTCGACCACGCTCGTGGCGTCGTACTCGCCGCCGAGGCCGACTTCGAGAACCGCGACGTCGACGTCTTCGCGGTCGAAATACCAGATCCCCATCATCGTGATGACCTCGAAGAAGGTTAGCGGCTCGCCGTCTGCGGCGCGGTCGACCAGCCACGGTTTGGTCCGTTCGATGAACTCGGTGATCGCACTGGCGGTAATCGGTCGGCCGTCGACCTGAACCCGTTCGTCCAGCGAGACCAGATGCGGTGAGCTATACAGCCCGACCGACAGCCCGCTCTCCCGGAGGATCGATTCGACCATCTTCGCCGTGCTGCCCTTCCCGTTCGAGCCCGCGATCTGGACGAACGGGATGTCAGCGCCCGGCTCGTTGAGTTCCGCTCTGAGATCAGCGATAGCGTCGGTACCGGGGCGAACCGAGAAACGGCGGAGGTCGAAAAGAAAGTTAGCCGCCTCGTAATACTCCATACTCCAGCATCCAACTGCCGCTGGTTATCTGCTTCGGTGCTCGGTGACCAGCACCGCGATCAACTGTACGACAAGTCTCGAAGGAACCACCGATCCAATCACCGATTCACGGAGCGATACGGCAGGAGCGGCGGTCGGGCAGTGAACGCTTTTGTAGTCTCCCGTGTGTCGTAGTAGTATGGATCTGCCAGCCGGAGAGGTGTCGTCGACGCCAATCGAATACGAGCCCGTCAGCGTCAAAGACGTGCTCGTCGAGATGAAAGACACCGCCGAGCTGTTGATCGATCTCGCCTACTCGGCAGTGCTCCACCAGAGCGACGAGATCGCCACCGAAGTGCTCCGCTTGGAGCAGAAAATGGACGTCCTCGAAATCCGAGCCCAGATGAGCCTCCTGATGGCCGCCCGAAGCCCGTCGGACGCCGAGGCGCTCGCCCCGGTGTTGAGCATCGTCAACGCGGCTGACCAGATCAGCGACGCCGCCGGGGATATCGCCAAAATCGTCCTCGAAGACATCGGGCTGCCGGAGGCGATGCGGGCGGCACTCCCCGAAGCCGTCGAGACGCTGGTTCGGGGCGTCGTCGACGCCGAGTCGGCGTACGCCAACCGGAGGCTCGGGGATATCGATCTCGAATCCGAAACCGGCGTTCGGGTGATCGCGCTCCGCCGGGGCGACGACTGGCTGCTGAACCCCGGTCCGGACACCGTGGTCTGTGCCGGCGATATCGCGCTCCTCCGCGGTCCCGAAGCCGAAATCGGGGGTGTCTACGAGACGCTGAGTGCGACACCGTACGATCCCGTCGTGCCGGAGGCCCCCGAACTCGATGATCTCGAACGCGCCGTCGACACCATCGTCCACATGAAGAACCTCTCGGAACTCGCGGTCGACCTCGCCTACAGCAGCGTGCTGTTCGACGACGCCGAACTCGCCGAGGAGGTCAGCAACCTCGAAGTCGAGGTCGACGCCCTAGAGTCCAGATTCGAGGCGTGGGTCCTCCAAGCCGCGGCCGACGCTGAGGACCCCGTTACGCTTCGCGGACTAATCCACCTCGGAACCAGCACAGAGGTGATCAGCGATGCCGCACACGACATCAGCGAGGGCGTCCTCCGGGATATCGAGGTGCATCCGGTGGTCCAACTCGCCGTCCAAGAGAGCGACGAGATCATCACTCGTGCCGAAATCACGACCGGGAGCCAGCTTGACGGCACCACCGTCTCCGAGGGCGTCCCGGATGCCGACGTGACGATGTCGGTAATTGCGATTCGTCGACCCGGTGACGGCTGGATTCTGGTCGCCGATGCCGACGCCGAACTCCGCGGCGGTGACATCGTCATCGCCAAAGGAACCCGGACCGCTGCCGAGCAGTTCCGAACGGTAGCCGACGCCTAACGAACCACTTATTGGGATGAGCGGCCCCGTTTTGGGTATGAACTACGAGCAGGTCCGGTCGGTCGACCCGGCGGTCGCAGACGCCCTCGAAGGCGAAGATTCGCGGCAGGAAGGCACACTGGCGATGATCGCCAGCGAGAACCACGTCAGCAAAGCCGTCCTTGAGGCACAAGGGAGTGCGCTGACCAACAAGTACGCCGAAGGCTATCCCGGCAAGCGCTACTACGCCGGCTGTGAGTACGCCGACGACATCGAACAACTGGCCATCGACCGCGCCAAAGAGCTCTGGGGTGCCGAACACGTCAACGTCCAGCCCCACTCCGGCACGCAGGCCAACCAGTCGGTCTACTTTGCCACGCTCGAACCCGGCGACAAGATCCTCTCGCTGGATCTGACTCACGGCGGCCACCTCAGCCACGGCCACCCCGCCAACTTCGTCGGCCAGTTCTACAACGTCGAGCAGTACGAAGTCGACCCCGAAACGGGCTACGTCGACTACGAAGGTCTCGCCGAGATGGCCGCGGAGTTCGAACCGGATATGATCGTTTCGGGCTACTCCGCCTACCCGCGTGAGGTTGAGTGGGAGACGATCCAGGACGTCGCCGACGACGTGGGAGCCTACCACCTCGCCGACATCGCCCACATCACTGGTCTCGTTGCTGGGGGCGTCCACCGCTCGCCGGTCGGCATCGCCGACTTCGTCACGGGGTCGACTCACAAGACGATCCGCGCCGGTCGCGGTGGCATCGTGATGACGAGCGAGGAACACGCCGACGATATCGACAACGCCGTCTTCCCCGGTGGTCAGGGCGGACCCCTCATGCACAACATCGCGGGCAAGGCAGTCGGCTTCGGTGAGGCCCTCGAGCCTGAGTTCGAGGCGTACGCCGAACAGGTCGTCGACAACGCTGAGGTCCTCGCCGAGCGGTTCGCCGACCACGGTTTCGAGGTCGTTTCGGGCGGAACGGACACCCACCTCGTCCTCGTGGATCTCCGGGAGTCCCATCCCGACCTGCCGGGCAGCGACGCCGAAGACGCCCTTGCGGATGCTGGCATCGTGCTCAACGCAAACACCGTGCCGGGCGAGACGCGCTCGCCGTTCAACCCCAGCGGGATTCGCGCCGGAACGCCCGCGCTCACCACGCGTGGCTTCGACGAGGAGACGATGGCCGAGGTCGCCGATCTGATTTACAAGGTCGTCGACAACCACGACGACGACGAGGTTATCGCCGAGGTCAGCGAACGTGTCGACGAACTGTGTGCTGAGCATCCGCTCTACGAGTAATTCCCGGACCTGCCAACCGCAGTTGTAGATATTTCGACGGTGTCCAACGGTCAGGACGTAGATTTTTGTTCAACAAGAGAGAATCCTGTCGTGACACTCGTCCGTCAGATATATGCCTGATTTTGGCTATATTATCAATACAGAGAAAAGATGGAACATAGGAAATACCATCTCGTTGGCTACGGACTGGCGCTGATTGGGTGTCTCACAATCAGTGCCAGTTTCATACTCTCCGAGAGTCTCGTGCTCTCTGAAGTAGCCCCCATAGTTCTCCTCGTTCTTGGGAATGCTGTCGCCCTCGTATTCGGGCTCAGGAACGTCTTCACAAAGACGGAGAGCGAGTACGATCTGGAACACTCATTCGCCTACCGAGTTGTTAATGTGGGCGCTGTGATCATTACGGTCACTTCCGGGTTGTTGATATTTGTAGTTGGGATCGTGTCTCTCGGTGTCTTTGGGTGAGTCCGGGTGTGTTTTATCTGAGAGGGAGCTCGTTGTCAGTCCGCGTGTTCAGGTCGACTGTTCGACCCACCGAGCGCTGTGCGGGCAGTTGCAAAGGTACGCGTAATGATCTCAGAGACACTCTGTCGACGCTTGAGAAACAGTCCAAGGCCGAGAACCATGTAGACAGCAGTGTAGGCATACAACACCAAGATGCTAATTTCGGTCACGGCTGGCTCAGTAAACGTTCGAATCACGTAGAACTCCAGCAGAACCTGTGTACTAAACAGTACGAGGAGGACGAGTGCCTCGCGGATACTGATCTCGAAGTTCACCAAAATGGCGATGGCAAACAGGCTCTGTGCGGCGGTGATCCAGATCTCGGCGGACTGCTTCGGGTCAAACGAAAGCGTGCCAATCGCACCGGCTGAGATGGAGTAGACGACTGCGAGCGTCCCGATCAGCAGCGTCCACTGATTGAGTTTCGAGGAGATGAGCGCGTTGAACCCGGCGGTCGACCGGGCTTTGTTCACCAAGTAGGCAACGACGATGAGTTCGGGGCTTTCGGAGGCCAGCGGGGCGATCCATTGAATCATGAAGAACTCGGGGATGCCGTACTGCAGCCCCAACTGTTCGAGTCCCTCGGCGAACGGATGGACGGCGGTGAAAATGATCGCCCCTGAAAACACGAAGCCGAGGAGAACGACTGCGATTCGCGGGAGTTTGGGATACTGCTGAAAGTAGGACGGAACGCCAACGTGGCCCTCGGGCTCTTCGACATCACCACGGATGATGATCGAGATGTAGAGGAGGAACAGTCCAACGAGGAACAGCGAATCGATCGGTCCGATGCCGCCACCCAGCGGGATGAAAAACGCGAACGCCGTGGCGATAAGCAGGAACGTGATCTCGGTTGCAATCCCGCGGTCGAGCGTGACCGCATCCCTGAGGAATCCCGAGCGGCTCTCAACCGCCGAATCGCGGGTTGTCTTGGCGCGGTAGATCGTAAACAGGGCGATGCCGGACCAACCGAGTCCGATGAGAATCCGATTCGCACCGGTCATATTGGCGACCGCGAGGTTACCGGCTTGGGCGGAGCCAGCCCCAGCCTGCCACGCGTACAGCGCGTCGACGGCGTATTCGGGGGCGACCGCGAGCACCGCCAACACGGCAATCGCAAACGCCCGAGGGACGTCCTTTTCTGCGGTTTCGGCCGCCCACGCGAGCAGAAACGCCGCACCAAGGATAGCGATACCGGCAATGAAAACGGCCATCACTGGGGTGATGTTCTCGCCGGGATGGACGGTTCCGTACCCGCCAGCCGAAACGAACGTAGCGATCCAAGGGACTGTCAGTAACAGGGTGAGAGCGACAGCAACGAGTGGATGGCGAAACCGAGCGAGCATTGGTGGAACAACAACAGGAACGTACCTACCTCTTTTGTTTGTCGGTGAGTGGTTGGGTTCGTTCGATCCTGCTGGGATCGGTTTGTGCTGTCACCCGCCGCAGTGGTTCCGAATCCTTTTGTCGACTCCCCACCGTCTATCACCCAATGACAGAGATTATCGACGGCAAAGCCGTCGCAAGCGACATTCGGAGCGAGATCACCGGCTGCGTCGACAGCCTCGAAGACGCCGGCGTCACCCCCGGCCTCGCCACCGTCCTGATGAGCGACGACGCCGCCAGCGAAACCTACGTCTCGATGAAACAGCGCGACTGCGAGGAGGTCGGCATCAACGGCATCCACGTCGAGATCGACCCCGAGGCCCCCGCCGAGGAACTCTTTGAGACGATTGACCAACTCAACGACGACCCCGAGGTCCACGGCATCCTCGTTCAGCTTCCGGTCCCCGACCACGTCGACAAACGCGAGGTCATCCGCGCGATTGATCCCGCCAAAGACGTCGACGGGTTCCACCCCGAGAACGTGGGTCGACTGGTCGCTGGCGACGCCCGATTCAAACCCTGTACGCCCCACGGCGTCCAGAAACTGCTCGAATACTACGAAATCGAAACCGAAGGCGCTGATGCGGTCGTCGTCGGCCGATCCGATATCGTCGGCAAACCGCTGGCCAATCTCCTCATCCAGAAGGCCCCACAGGGCAACGCGACAACGACGATCTGTCACTCACGCACTGACGACCTCGCCGCCAAAACAGGCGATGCGGACATCGTCGTTGCTGCCGCAGGCGTCCCGCAGTTCATCGACGGCTCGATGCTCAAGGAGGGTGCGACCGTCATCGACGTGGGTGTCAATCGCGTCGACGCGGACAATGATAAGGGATATAAACTCGTCGGCGACGTCGACTACGAGAGCGCCGAGGACGTGGCTGGCGCAATCACCCCGGTCCCCGGCGGCGTCGGCCCGATGACCCGCGCGATGCTCCTATATAATACGGTGAAAGCCGCAGGCGAGCAGGAAGGCGTCGACGTCGAACTTCCCTGATCGGTCCCGCGGTTAGTGCCGAAACAGGTAGATAGCGTCGTCCTGATGGAGGAGACAGAAACTCGCGCCGTCGTTTTCCGGGAACGTTGTCTCACGTTTTTTCGTCAGAAACAGTCGGTCAAACGGGTCGTTGCAGACCGGACACGGGACGTCTTTCCGGTTGTCGTACAGCCCGGTTTTCCCCGTGTCTCTGAGCTGTTTCATCTCGTGTCGGTGGTCGTGGACGTCGAACGTCGCGGGCATATCGTAGCTAATGACAGTCTATTGATTTGGTATTTTCGGGCTACTGGAGTCGCTGGAGTCGGTCACGAGCCGAGGCGAGGGCGTTTTCATCACCGGTTCGGAGATACTGTCCGATGGCGCGGGCCGCCGCGACCAGACTGTTGGTAGTCCCGAGCGACACCTCGCCCTGCAGGGCCTCGGCGCGTTTGATCTGTTCTCGGAGCGAGCCGAGCGTCTTGGTTGCCTCGGGATCGGGGTGGTCTTCGAGCCACGTCCGCAGATCACGCCGGTAGGCCTCGACGGCCTCGGCGACTGCCAACCCTCTGGCGGCCGCAAGCGAGTCGGGGATCTCGGTTTCGGGCGGCCACTCACCGCGGTCGGTGCCGCCGAGGAGTTCGAGGACGTACAGCTCTTCGGTCTCGGTTGGACTATGGCTTCGAGCCGCCAGATCCGCCGCATGGAGCAGCTCTCTGGCGGCGAGATAGCGGTCGTCGAGCGGCTGGAGCTCGCCGCCCTTGATGAATCCTCGCTTGCGCGTGTACTCCCGAAGCCGTTGTTTGAGATCGTCGACCGCGTGCTCCAACGGCTCGGTCGCCAACGTCCGCCGAACCGGCTCCAGATCCAACTCAGCCGGTGAATCCGTGTGCTCTCGGCGGTCCTCGTCGACGCCGACACTCCGCATCGACCCACAGTTCGGACAGCGAACACTCCCGGTCTCGTAGTATGACCACTGCGCATCACAGGACTGACACTCACGCGTCCCCCGTATCTTCATACACACCGTTCGGCTGGGGTGCCGAAAAACCGTTCGTGGTCAGTCGGTCGACCACTCGAAATTCGTGACAACTCGTAATCAAATTTGATAGCTACAAAGATATATTTATACCTATGCGGTTCTCAATCGGTAATGACGCTTCGCTTTGGAGGGCCGAAGCGTCAGCGGGGACCACAACGGAACGGACGGCACGTTTTCTGTGCCGCTTACGTTCCCCTTTTCAAAACACTACGAGCAAACAGCGGCAGTTCGGTATCGCTACTCGATGCTCAAAGAGCCACCGCTGCTGCCGCTCGATCCGTTTTCATCCCACTCGATTTCGAGTTCGAGAGACTTCTCTGGGTTCCCACCACTGCTGTCGGTTTCGCGTTCGGCTTTGACCTCGAAGGTCGGTCGGTCGGGGATCTCCATGGTCACGCTGTCGTCACCGGCCGACAGCGACACTGCCTCACCAGCGGACAACCGATCAGCGACTGCTCGCAGATAGTCGGCGATCTCTTGGCGGGACTGTGTCGACTCCGATTTAAACAGTACCTCTTCTGGCATAGTTACCAAAAGGGTCGCTCAACTAATAAATGATTAGCATGCAATCAATTACTTCTTTATCTGATATGTTACGTATCAGTTGTCAGGATACACCCGCTCTCAATAGCAAATCCTGCCGGTACTCTCCCAACCCACACATTCAGTCCGCTGTCAGGTCGGTAAATTTATTTGTTTTAGAGAATAAGCTGTGATCAGATATTACCAATGTACGACCTAACGGGATTCCAACGTGATCTGCTCTACGTTATCGCCGGGCTTGACGAACCACACGGGCTGGCGATCAAAGATGAACTCGAAGAGTACTACGAAAAAGAGATTCATCACGGTCGACTGTATCCGAATCTCGACACGCTGGTCGACAAGGGACTCGTCGAGAAGGGCCAGCGGGACCGCCGTACCAACTTCTACACGATGACGCGTCGCGGTCGTCGTGAGATCGACGCTCGCTCGGACTGGGAAGAGCAGTACCTTCCGGCCTGATCGGCCTGTTTTCGGAGTTACTCCGTCGACTGTTCTGACCGGGGCAGAGAGCCATCCTCGGCGGGTTCGACGGGCTGAGACGGTCTGAGCGGGACCCCAACCAGTTCCATCGGCGTCGACGGCTCATCGGCGAGGAGATCCGGCAACACGATTCTGGCGAACTGCACCACCAACACCAGCAGGACGGGCATCAGGAACAACCCGTACCAGCCGAACAGCAGCGGCCCAAGCGTGTAGGCCAACATCAGCGCGCCGACGTGGACGTTCCGTCCCGAGACGTAGGGCCGCAACACGAGATCCGGAATCGAGTCGACGACGACTAACGACAGCAGGAAAAATAGGACAACGAACCAGAGGGTTTCGGTGCCGGCGGTCGTGATGCTTTGGATCGTCATATAGAGTCCGACCGGCACGTAGATGAGTTTCATCCCGACGACCGGAATCAGACTCGCAACCCCTGCCAGCAGGCCAACGAGTGCGGCCGCCGGAATCGGGAGGGCGGGCGGTGCGATCACGTTCAAAACCGAGTAGGTGATGACCGCAATCGTCCCGGCGAACACCGCGTTGAGAATATTCCCGAAGAAAATGTCTTTGAGATCTCGGTCGACGGCAACGAGATAGCGTCGAAACAGCGTTCCCTTGTCGCCGAAAGCGTCCAACAGCCACGCCGAGATCCGGTGGTCATCTCGGAGGAGATAGAAGGCGAGCGCAACCATCGCAAACAGGTTGATAATCGCAATCGCAAACACCGACAGCGTCTCGACAGCCGAGGTGAGCGAGCCAAGCACCGACCCCACCAGTTCGGCGCTCAGGAACTCCCGAATGTCGGTCGACAACAACACTGCTGGATCGGTTATCCGGTTGAAAACAGCCGGATCGAGACCGAAATCCGTGGGATCGAGCGCTGTCGTCCGCGTGAGTTCGTTAAGCTGTCTAAAGACGATCAACAGCGCATAGGTGACAAGCGCCAGAGCGGGCAGTGCAAGGGCGAAAATCGAGATCCCCGCGGCCACGCTCGGATTGCCAACGCGACCTTCGATCCGGTTGTACACCGGTCGCGTCGAGTAGTAGAGAAACAGTCCGAACACCAGTGTCCCAATAAAGGAACTAACGACGTAAGCAACAGCACCAAGCAGGGCGATGCCGACCAACATCCAGATCGGATGCTGACGGAGCGTCGATTGGATCGACATAGCTAAACAGCCTCGGGGGGAGGGAAAAAGGATGTCGGCTTGCTGTCAGCAGGTGGCTGGTGGGTTACGACGGCCAACCGGGCGGTGTGTTGAAACCGCCAGCGTTCAAACATGTGGGAAATGGCGTCGACGATCCTCCAGACGGGCACGTTTTTCGGGTTCTCGTTCGACGAGCCAGTGGTTCAACTCGCGATGGCCGCCGCACTCGGATTGTTTCTCGGCCTCGAACGCGAGTGGTCCGAAAAGCCCGCCGGGATCCGAACCTTCTCGTTGACCTGTCTGCTCGGGGCCCTGTTTACGGTTATCGCCCGCGAAACCCAGTACGGAGCCCTCCTGATCGCCATCGGTGGCCTGTTCGTTATCAGCCAAAGCGTGCTCATCGGGGTCCAAGGGCTGTTGCCCTCCCGGTCGACCGACTCACTCTCGCTGACGACCTCGGTCTCGATGTTGGTGACCTACGGCGTTGGAATTCTGGTCGCCTCCGGCTTCGTCCTCGAAGGCGTCACCGTCGCCGTGGTGTCGTCGACGCTGCTCGTGCTCAAACGCGAACTCCACGAGATAGCTGGCGCCCTCTCTCGGGAAGAGATCCAGTCGGCCATCGAGTTCGCCATTTTGGCGTTCGTCATCTATCCCCTCCTCCCGACGGGGGTCATTGAGGTGGGACCGGTCCCATTCGAGCCACGCATCGCATGGCTGATGGTCGTCACAGTGGCGGGAATCGGTATTCTCAACTACGCACTGGTGCGAAGCTACGGCGGGCGAGGAATCGCGGTCACTGGGTTTTTCGGTGGGTTGGCCTCCTCGGCGGCAGTTGTCGGCGCAATGTTAGACCACGTCGACCAAAACACTGAGGCCGCCCAGTACGGCGTCGCGGCGGTGTTGCTGGCCAACGCCGCAATGGCGCTCCGGAATCTCGGCATTGCAGTCGCCTTTACCATCTCGGCAGGGACTGTACTCTACGGTGTGGTTGCCCCCCTTGGCGTGCTGGTCGTCGGCAGTTTCCTCATCGCGTGGCTCATCGCCGACTGGAACCAGGAGATCGAAATGGAGTTCGCCAGCCCGTTTTCGCTCCAAAATGCTTTGGCGTTCGGCTCGGTGTTCCTTTTTATTCTCGCCGGGAGCACCGTCGCCCAAGCCGAGTTCGGCACTGCTGGGCTGTATCTCAGCGCACTCATCTCTGGGTTGGTCTCCTCGGCAGGCGTGACGACCTCCGCGGTGTTGCTGTTCCGTGCCGGAACCATCGGCTCGTCGGAAACCGTCGTCGCAATTTTGCTTGCGACCGCCGCCAGCGTGCTCGTCAAAGTCGGCCTCTCTACTGCGGGTCCCAAACCGTTCGCCCGGGACGTGACACTCTGGAGCAGCGTCCTGCTGGCAGTCACCGGTCTCGTCACTGTCGGTGTGGTCTACGTCGGCTAGAAATCTGCTGTCAACGGACACTAGGGAGGTATCCTTATGCCCCTCAGAGGGTGTCATAGAATAGTTCTCATAGCGTGATGACGGTGCTTCCTGGATTGTCTCCGCGTTCGTCGTTGGTGATCGCAATAACGAGACGAAGGCACAGCGCGAGGAACACTTGTGCTCGTGCGTGGACGCGGCCTCGGGCGCGAACGTGCCCGAGGCCGCAGTCCTTGACGGCGTCGTTGGTTCGTTCGACTCCACTCCGGCGGTTGTACGTCTCGTCTAGCGTCGATTGCTTCAGCTGAACGTCCTCGCTGTGTTCGTCGATGCGGGCTTCGACCCTGTACTCGATGTCTTTCGGATCGTCGGTGTTTCGTGCGTTGTACGGAGCGACTGGCACGACCCCTGCGGCCAGCAGGTGGTCGTGCCAGCCGAGCGTGTCGTAGGCGCTGTCTCCAAGCATCCAGATCGGTTTCTCGACGGCGAGCGCGTCACACGTGACGCGCATCGCCGTCTCCTCTGGCGCTTGCTTGCTCTCGGTGAACTCCGCGGCAATCGGGATCTTTTGCCCGGTCGAGACGATCGTACAGCCGTAGCCGTGGTAGTACTCTTCGGCGGTTGGATCGTAGCCTTTCGACGCGTCTTGGTCGGCGGGCATCGTCCTCACGTCGGTGGAATCGATGGAGTAGGTCAAGTCGAGCAGGCCGCGGCAGGCGGCCTGCTCGACGAGGCGGTCGAAGACCTCGTCGACGACGTGTTCGAGGTCGGTGAGGAAGCGATCGACCGCGTCTCTCGACGGCGGTCGATCGAAGCCACAGCTGAGCCAGACGACCGTGTTCTGGAGTTCTCGCGTGACTGGACGGATGCCGTAGACGTTCTTGTAGTAGCAGTGCAGGAACGCTCGGAAGAGTGCTGGTGGGTGATGATCTCGTGTTCGCCCCCGGCGAGCGGGGGCGAACACATCGAATTCTTCGAGAAAGTCGAACTCAAGATGCTCGAACAACGCGAGCGTCTCGGTCGCCATTACATTGAAGAACTCGTCGATAGAAGTCTCCTCTTGCAGGATGCTGGCGCTCGTAGACACAGTTCCAACATCCTGCGTCTTCGTGTGTGACGCTTTCTATGACACCCTCCCCTCAGGCAACTATCTAGTCCTACAGAGAATATCTCGTATCACGTTATACTATGCTTACTAAACTACTGACTGCGCCGGAACCCGTCCAGACGTCCATCCCGCTGTTCGAGATCTATCTGGTCGTGTTCGGGGCCGCTGCAGTCGCCTGTTTTGCGAGCCTGAGTCGCGCGGCGGAGATCACGAACAACGACACCCGACGAGGATTGGTGGCGCTGTTGGTGACCAGTGGCCTCTGGGCGACGTTCCACGTCGGCTATCTCGCCGCACCAACCGCCGAACTCCAGTACGGCTTTTATATGGCCGGCCTCATCGTTGGTCTGAGCACGGTCGGGCCGTGGCTCTACTTCTGTTCGGCCTACACCGGCCGGACGCTCCACCGAAATCCGACCTACCAGCAGGCCGCTGTCGGCCTCTACCTCTCGATCGTTGCGGTGAAGCTCACGAACCCGTTCCACGGCCTGTACTTCACCGCACGGCCCGTCGAGACGCCGTTTCCCCACCTGCTGATCGAGCATGGGGCGCTCCACTGGGCTGCGATGGGACTGGCCTACGCGCTCGCCGTCGTCGGCATTTTCATGCTGTTCGAGTTGTTCGCACAGGTCGACTACGACACGACGCCGTTCGTGATTCTCGTCGGGCTGACCGCGCTGCCGGTCGTCCTCGATATCGTTGGCTTCGTCAGCCCACAGTTTCTCGATGTCTCCTACTCGTCGGTCGGAGTGGCAGTGTTCGCCGTCGGCGTGCTGTTCATCTACACAGACCAGTTCCAGACGATCCAACTGGCTGGCCCGTACGACGATCCGGTGATCGTCGTCGACGACGAACAGGGGATTCGAGACTACAATCAGGCTGCCCTGTCGCTGTTTCCGGCGCTCGAAGACGCCATCGACGCGGAGCTATCGAGCGTCGTGCCCCGAATCGCGGTCGCGCTCACGACCGACAACACGCTCGAATGTCGGTCCAACGGCGAGAGTCGGTATTTCAGCGTCTCCTCGAACCACTTCAGCACCGGCAAGGCCCAACTCGGCCAAATCGTGCTGTTGCAAGATATCACCGAACAGGAACGCTACCGCATCGATCTCGAAAACCAAAACACACGCTTAGAGAAGTTCACTGGGATAGTATCACACGACCTCCGGAACCCACTCAACATCGCCCAAGGAAACATCGACCTTGCCATCGAGACTGGTGACGACGACACCCTCGACACAGTCAAAACCGCCCTCGACCGGATGGAAGAACTCATCGCCGATCTGCTCGCGTTGGCCCGCCAAGGCAAGCCCATCGACGAAACCGAACGGGTTTCGCTGGCCGAACTCGTCGAGTCGTGTTGGAAAATGGTCGACGTCGCCGAGGCCCAACTCGACATTGAGGCCGACCTGACTCTCGATGCTGACCCCGACCGTCTCCAACAGCTGTTGGAGAACCTCATTCGCAACGCGGTCGAGCATGGCGGCGAGAGTGTGACCATCTCCGTAGGACCGCTCGCCGACGACAGAGGGTTCTATCTCGAAGACGACGGTCCGGGAATCCCCGAGGACACACAGGACGACGTCTTCGATTCGGGCTACACCACCTCACGAAACGGCACCGGGTTCGGACTCAGTATCGTCAAGGAGATCGTCGACGCCCACGGCTGGACGATTCGGGTCACGAACGGCGACAGCGGCGGCGCACGGTTCGAAATCGAAACAGGGGGCCAGTCGAGAGATGAGACTACTGAAAAAGGCGACGAGACCGAACCGGAACAAGAAGCAACAGTCGACCGGGTCTAAACCAGCATCTCTTCTTCGGCTTCGAGCAGCTCGTGGTACCGGTTGCGGATGGTGACTTCGGAGATGTCAGCGACCTCCGAGACTGCGGCTTGGGTGGTCTTCTCGTTGGTCAGCAGTGCGGCCGCGTACACCGCGGCTGCAGCGAGGCCGACCGGCGATTTGCCGCTGTGGACGCCCTGTTCTTTGGCGTTTTTCAGCAGCTGTTTGGCCCGCATTTCGGACTCCTCGGAGAGCTCCAGCGACGAAGCAAACCGCGGGACGTACTGTTCGGGGTCGGCTGGTCGGACTTCGAGCGAAAGCTCACGGACGACATAACGGTAGGTCCGGGCAATCTCGCTTTTCTCGACTCGGGAGACGTCGGCAATCTCGTCGAGGCTCCGTGGGACGCCTGCCATCCGGGCGGCAGCGTACACGCAGGACGTCGACACACCCTCAATCGAGCGACCCGGCAGCAGGTCCTCGTTGAGCGCGCGGCGGTAGATGACCGAGGCGGTCTCCCGAACGTTGTCCGGCAGGCCAAGGGCGGAGGCCATCCGGTCGATCTCGCCGAGGGCCTGTTTGAGGTTCCGCTCTTTGGAGTCGCGGGTACGGAACCGCTCGTTCCATTTGCGGAGTCGCTGCATCTTCTGGCGCTGCCGAGCACCCAGCGAGCGACCGTAGGCGTCCTTGTTCCGCCAGTCGATGTTCGTCGACAACCCTTTGTCGTGCATCGTGTTGGTGGTCGGCGCACCGACACGCGATTTCTGGTCCTTTTCGGCGCTGTCAAACGCTCGCCACTCGGGACCACGGTCGACGGAGTCCTCGGTGATCACGAGGCCACAGTCGTCACAGACGGTCTCGCCGTGTTCGTCGTCGGTGATGACGTTCCCACTACATTCGGGGCACTGGAGCGTATCGCTTTCGCTTTCGGTTTCTGATTCGGTTTCGGAGGCAGTTCCTTGCCGCTCTCGGGACCGCGAGCGGCCGTTAGTCGAGGTAAACGTTCGTTCACTCATTGTGTCTAAATCGCCCCCGTTATGCTGAATAAAAATACGGGAACGGTCGTTGCAAATACGAAGACAGAATATTACTTAAGCAGTTTGGTATTGGACGGAGGCCGCCGGATACAGCCACGAATACGGCGAACGAACCTGATAGTTTGTCGTCGGCATATCGGTAGTTGCCGAATGTATTGCGAACTGACATCGATAGCGACCGCGTTGTTTTCGGTCGTGTAGCTCCCAGTCGACCTATGAGCAGTCTCCGAATCGTCTCGCTGGCCCCGAGTGCGACCGCCACGCTCTCGGCGCTCGGCCTCGCCGAGCAGGTAGTGGGCGTCACAGCTCACTGTGACCTCGACCGTCCGGTCGTCGGTGGGTGGCTGAACCCTGACTACGACGAAATCGCCGCGCTGTCGCCGGATCTCGTCTGTACGAGCGACGGGCTCCAGCGAGAGATTCGTGACGAACTCCGCGGCCGGGGGTATAGCATCCACCACGACGAACCCAGTCGACTCGACGATGTGCTGGCGGGGTTCGAATCGCTGGGCGTGGCCGTCGACGCCCCCGAGGCTGGAGCCGACCTCCGAGCCGATGCAACTCGGCGACTCGATTTAGTCGCCGAGCGAGTCGACCAGCAACTCGCCGGCACTGACGCTGATACCGACCGCAGTCGACCGGCCGTCTACTGTGAGGAGTGGTCCGATCCGCCGATGGCCGCCGGGAATTGGGTTCCGGATGCTGTCGAAGCCGCCGGTGGGCGGTATCCATTTGTCGACCCCGGCGAGCGCTCACAGGAAGTCGACCACGAAACCGTCGCGGCAGCCGATCCAGATCATGCCGTCCTGCATATCTGTGGGACCGGCGATCAAGTATCACCTGACCGCCTGACAGAGCGAGGCTGGGAACTCGATTGGTCGGTCCACGTTGTCGACGACTCCCTGTTAAACCAGCCGAGCCCACGGCTGATCGATGGTATCGAACTCCTTGCCGAGCGACTGTATTCTATTTAAAAAGACGGAGGGTGCCTACGAGATGGCCGGTGTACCGGGCTGTTGTTGGACGTTCCGGTAGAGTCGACTCGCCAGAATCATCCCGCCGACGCCGAGGACGAGATAGATCACGAACCCGGTGGCGTAGCCGTCGACGCCTTGGAAGTCGACGAACAGCCCGAGCAACGGCGGGACGACGAAGCCGCCGAACGCGCCGAGTCCGCCGACGAGTCCCGAGGCTCCGCCAACTGCTTCGGGGACATATTTGGGGACGAGTTGGAACACCGCAGCGTTCGCAACACCCATCCCGACCGCCAGCAGGAACGTGGCGGCAATTGCGGTCCACAGATCACGAGTGATGACGAGTAGGATCGAACTACAGCCGATAGCCCCGAAGCTGACGATGGCGGTCGGCTCGCCGCCGACGGTGTCGCTGACCCAGCCGCCGGGCACCCGAATCAGTGCCGCCACAAGTACGAACGTGATCGCGGTCACGACGCCCGCCGAGCGAATGTCGAGGCCGTGGAGTTCGATCCAGTAGGAGGGCAACCAGACAGAGAGCGCCAGAAAACCACCGAAAGAAACGAAAAACATCGCCACCAGCGCCCAGACGCGCCGAATCTTGGCCGCGTTGCGGATCGATTCCATCGCATTGCCGGAGGGAAACAGCTCTTGGCCCTCGGCTTGTGCCTGCTCTTTGGCTGGTTCGGCGTTGAGACCCTGCTTGCGGAGTTGGAAGTAGTAGGGGTCGACCGTGTAGTAGGCAAAGATGCCAGTGCCGACGACCAGCAGGCCGAGCCACAGCAGGTAGGTCTGGGTGATCCCGACGGCGGTGATGACGACCGGAACGATGAGCGTTGCCACGCCGGGAGAACTGTTGCCGAGTCCGGCGTAGATGGCGAGTGCGGTTCCCTGTTTATCCGTCGGATACCAGTAGGAGGTCTGGGCACTACCGATGGAGAAGACCGCGATGCCACAGCCGCTCAGCGAGCCGAAGAGGAAGACGAGCGGGAAGTGCCGGAACGCCAGCCCGTCGGGATACAGGTACAGTAAGATCACTGCCAGCCCGGTCATCCCGACAATCGAGAGCAGGAGGAGGATGATAAACGGGCGCTTCGCGCCAACGTCGTCGGTCCACGCGCCGAAGGGGATGCGGAGCAGCGAGCCACTCAACTGCGGCGCGGCCACGAGCAACCCCAACAGGAAGCCCGACAGCCCCATTGCCTCGCCGAACTGTGGCGCAACAGGTCCGTACAACACGACACCGGCAAACCCAATGAAAAACCCAAAGGTTGCGGTTATCAGCCCTTGTTGGGGAGAACCGCGAAGATCGGAACCATCCATACGACTGAGTGCACGATCATCCACTAAAATAGCACTGATTCAGATATAATTTAACTAATTTACACCAAATTATTCAAAAGGTCGATCCTATGCGTGTTTTCTGGACATTCCGTCTCTTTTCAACTGGGCAGTATTTGACAAACCACTCGCTCGACGCCACGTAGCGAGGAACAACTGGATATACGTCCGCATCTGTCGACCGTTTAAATACAGTCGTGGCTGGCCATCACTGGTCGACAGTCGTCGACCAGAACCCGGCTTCGAGATCCAACCACGTGACGATGATGACGTGGGGGGCGGTCAGGACTGCGATGCCGACCAGATAGATGGCAAAGAGGTCGGGCCAGTCGACCGGTGCGACGGGGACCGCGAGTGCCAACCCGCCGAAGATGGCGAGTGCGCCGATTGATAAGGGCGTGGCCTGTCGACCGAAGCGACTCAACGCGCCCCGAAGATGCCTTTCGCTGAGTTGACTGGCGGCGACATCGTCCAACAGCAGGAGCCGAGTGATGTGGCGCACCGAGTGCCAACAGCAGAAGAAGACGCCGATAGCGAGAATCGGTGGCACCGTGAGAAAGTAGACGCTTAAAAAGACGAGTTCGCCAGCGTCGACGCGCCACGCGTGTCGACTCTCGCTACTGTGATAGCCGATGACCAGTGAGGCAACGATCAGGGTGGCAACCACGGCGGCAACGATAGTTCTGGCTGTGGGCGAAAACAGCGGATCGAGGAGCGTGGTGTCGACGCCGAACAGGCCGACGAGTTGGCCCGCAACCCAGCGGTACTCGCCGGGAAACGCCACCAGTGGGAGGGCCATCGGGAGCGCCCCCCGAACTGCAATCGTCAACAGTCGCGCGCCTCGGGTTCGAAGATGGGTCGGGCCACGCAGTTCGATGAGTGGCTGCAGGTCACCTTGACCCCAGTGGAACCACGTCATGAGAATAAATAGCCCGAAGGCGACCACCGGGGCGAGAAACCAAACACTCGCGTACGCGAGACCAACGATGAGGTACAGTCCGCCGACAACCGCGAGCCAGCGCCGGGTCAGCGGCTCACCAAGGGCCCACGGCAGTGTGAGATGGTCGACTGCGCCGTGCGGAAGCCCAAACAGCACGATGCTTGCGGCGAACGGCAGGAGCTGATAGACTCGCGAAGGCGGCCCAAACAAGAAGACGGCGATAGCGGTGATAGCGAGGGCGACCCACGGGACCACAAACGCTAGTCGAAAGACGGTTCGATCACGGCCTGCGGTGGTGGAGATCATTTCGACCAGTCACCCCATCGGTCCAACAGCCACGCGTAGAGTACCAACCCTTGGATGACAAATAGGTTCGTCACGAGAAAGAAGACCATCTCCTCGACGGGAAGCCCAAGCGGAGCGATGCCGACGGTATAATCGGGTGAGATAGTCCACAGTTCCAGCGAGATGGCCGTCCAGTCGACCACCCACAGATACAGCGTCGGTACGGCGACCGCCAGCCCGACGGTTCGGCGGCAGTGCCAGAGCTGTGTCCAGCCGAACCCCCACTGGAGCGCGAAGATGGGCGCGGCCCACGCGAGAATCGCCCCGAGGTAGAACGTCGACCCACCAGTCAGGAGGCCAGCACCGACCACACCCACACCGACGCCCGCGAGGATGCCCGCCGCCCGCTGGCGGGTCGACAGTGCCAGCGGCGTGGTGGTTGAGATTGAAAATCGGGAGAGCCACAACGCAGTGAAAATCGGTTGGAGGACGAAAAACAGGGCTTCACCCACTGGAACTGCCCAGAGTCGACCGGCGACGACCCCCTCGCCGTAGGTCCAGACGCCGCGTCTGATGAGGAAGTTATCCCACGGCAGCGTGTAGCAAACCGCGAGAACGGTAATGATGGCCAGTCCAGTTGCGGCTCGTCGGCGGTCGTGGCCGGAGGGCCGGAGCCACGCAAGCAGTGCCAACCCGACGATTGGCGGAAGTATGGCGACTGTATGGAACTGTAAATACGTTTCCGGTGGGATCATGTGGCAACCAGTCTGGGGGCCGGATGCTCCACAGTTGGTGTCGACTACAGACGGCCAACGAATATAGCGGTTCGGTCTCTTGCTGGTCGCTACATGTGGCCCAAAGAGTCAGTACTAACTCAGAGTCGCTCTGCGAGCGCGGTCAGCGGGACCGACGGAGTAGAGGGACCGAGAGAACGAGCTGTGTTACCGCGAAAGGGTGACGATACAGTCGGTTGCGATCCAGCCGTCGCAGTTGCCCTCTTCGGTGAATACAGTTCGATCTGGGGAGGATTTGAGCGCAGAGATACAGGGTGAGCTATCAGTGTCGTCAGCCTCCCGACGCGTCTCGCGTGTGTCCGTGACTTCCATATCCGAGTTAGGTGGGCCTAAACTGATATAGGTTTTGGTTGGCCTAAGACTCTGGGCGTCGTGACAGTTGACGGGGCCGAACTGCGCGCCACCCACCGAGCAAGAAAATACACCGCTCGCTCACGACTTCAGCAACCAGCCCAGTCGCGGTTGGTGTCGACCAATTATGAGGGATACACGAACGTGAACACCAGTTGTTGAGAACTGTTCGATTTCGGCGCTCGAAACTACGCGTACTGTGCCTTATATGACCTAATACAGATACAAGAGTATGCCTCTGTATCAATATTTGAACAGCCAAATTTATATACCATCTCGGATCAGGGGCAAGCGTAACGATGTCCGAAACCACAACTGAAATTGGTGAATCGGGGCTGGTTCGTCAACCAGTTTGCTCACAGAAGATGATATTCAAATCAAAATTGTGGGTTGAGTGTCCGAAATGGAAATCAGAATCTGGTAGCCTGTCGACCGGAGGTGAGTCCGTATGGGGCTGATCAAGATGACGAAGTACCGGACGCTGATCCTCGCAACCATTGGGTTCAACTTCTCGTTCTTGATTTGGTTCTCGTTTGCGCCGTTTACCGGACCGATGGCCGAGGAGTTCGGCTTGTCGACCGCAGAAATCGGGATTCTGGCGAGTTCGGCCATCTGGATGGCACCGTTCGGACGAATGTTGACCGGCTGGCTCTCGGATAAGTACGGCGCGCCGACGATCTTCGCCATCGTGTTGGCCTACGTGGGCGTGTTCTCGATCGGCAGCGCATTCGCCCAAGACTACTCGGTGTTCTTCGTCACGCGGCTGATCGTCGCCACGGCGGGAATCACGTTCGTGATCGGCATTCAGCACGTCGCCGAATGGTGGGAAGAAGAAAACCTCGGGCTGGCCGAGGGGATCTACGCCGGGATCGGCAACGCCGGTGCAGCCGGCGGTGCGCTCATCCTCCCGCGTGTGTTCCCACAGTCTTGGAGTGGACCGTTGTTCTCGACGAGCTGGCGAGCGGCGTTCTTCTACACCGGGATCGTTTCGATCTTCCTTGCAATCGCCTACTACCTGCTCGGTGAGGCAGCCAAATCCGAGGAGAAACGCCAGGCGACCAAAGACAACGCGAGCTTCAAAGAGTGGCTCCACACGGCCACGCGATACGGAACTGTCGTCCTCGCGCTGGGATACATTATGACGTTCGGGCTCGAACTCTCGATGAACGGCTGGCTTGCGACCTACTACCGCGAAGCGTTCAACCAGGACAACCTCGTGGTTGCAAGCACGTTCGCGGCGACGTTCTCGGTCGCAGCCGGGCTACTCCGGCCGTTCGGCGGCTACGGCAGCGATCTGCTGATGCGCAAAGAGATGAACATCCTGCCGTGGTTCAAAGGCCGCTACCGCGAACAGTGGACGTTCGTCTCGCTGTGTTTCGTCGTGATCACGATGTTTGCGATGACGCTGGCCGGACTCTCCGGTGTGCTGATGAACGCCGTCATCGTCGGCTTCCTCGTCGGAACCGGCTGTGCATGGGCTGAAGGAGCGATCTTCGCGCAGGTGCCGTCGATGTTCCCCAACAGCTCCGGGGCCGTGGCGGGCGTCGTCGGCGGGATCGGGACGGTCGGCGGCATCATCTACCCGCTGATCTACTCCGCGCCGTGGCTGGCCAACCTCCACATCGGCTACTCCATCGTCGCCGCCTCCATGATCCCCTTCGTGCTGCTGACGGCATGGGTGTTCCAGCCGGAGATCGCCGCCGTGGCCAACACCGCCGGCTTCATTGGTGATAGTGGATCCTCGACGTCGAGTGTTCCAAGCGATGACTAAGCTGTAGCACTATCCCTGACAGTCGACCGAATGGTCTCCACACATCACTGACGCTACTGCCCTCCCCTCCACTGCGTTGCAACTGTTTTCACCACACCCTTATTCGAGACGCGTCCCAACGACAGGGTATGACCCCTTCTCGTGACCGCCCGCGGGACCGCGACGAGTTGGAAGACCAACTCGACGAACTGGAGGAGACGCTGACCGATCTCCGGAGCGAGCTTCGTTCCGAGCGTCGACGCGGCCCACCCAAACCCCCGAGCCTTAGTGAACTGCTCCGATTTACCGAGGAGTACACGATTCCGACCCTGATCGCCCTGCTTGAGGCGACGATCCAGTCGCTGAAACTGCTTCGGCGCACTCTCCGGCTGGCCGACCCCAACCGCGCCGTCCGCGAGGAGAGCGAGGCCGCCCGGAGTCGACTCGACCGAGTCGGCACCGAGGCCGGCAATCAACTTGCAGGCGCGCTTTCGGAGCTTCGAACTGCGCTCTCGGAGGCCGACCTCCCCGACAACCCGGAGTCACGTCGACTGATCGACGACGCGCGGGATCTGACCGGCGAAATCGAAGGTCGACTGCGGGATGCAGAGCAGTCGGTACGGGACAACCGCGACCGCGAGCGTCGTGCTGGACGGGACGAGCCACGAGATAACGGCTCGACACGGGACCGCGGCGTGATGATCGACGTCACCGATGCCGGCGATGGCGGACAGGGAGATGCTGACGAGGGCGATGCCGAGGCCGATGCGGGCGATAGCGAAGCCCCAGAAGTCGACGTCGAATCAGAGCTCGAATCGATCAAGGACGAACTCGACCGATCACAGCGGGCCCTCGACGAGGCCGACGAGGGAGACCCCGAATCCCACCAGCCCGACGAGGACGACGGTGAGGAAACCGACGACTCTGCGTAAGTATATTTAACCCGTTCTAATTATATTTAATTAGTGTCGAAGACGGTCGACGAACGACGGTCGGCCACTTACAGCGACGTGGCGATATGCTGTTCGATCTGGTCGACGAGTTCCGGGCGGAACGTCCAAAACCCGTCCCAGAGGTTGGGTTCGTCTTCGAGGGCGACGAGCGCCGCCGGGTCGATATTACCCTCGTCCGGCGGGGTGAAGACGACGAACCACGACCGGCGGTAGGGGTACGAATCGCCGGTGTGGACCGCCACAGGGAAGGCCTCCGGCGGCGTCCAGTCGTCGACGCCATACACGTGGACGTCGGTCCCACTGTTGCCAACCGCTTCGTATACGTCTCGTGTCCCCTGCTCGTCGGTCAGCCGCGAAAGTCGCTGGAACGACGCCCGGAGCGTGCCACTCCCGCTCTCGGCGGCCCGCCGCTCGATCACCCGCGACATCGTTATCAGGAGGAGTTTTTCTTTGTTCGAGGCGGGATACCCCCGAACTCGGAACGGAATCTCGTCGAGCCCTTCGAGCACGGCCGGCAACGACACCTCGTCGAGTTCCCGTGAGCCTGTTTTGTACAGATCCGAGTTGATCATCAGAATCGAGTTGAGGAGGTCGTCCAGCGTCGACTGGGCGATCACCTCGCTGTCTTCGACCAGCGCGACGATATCGGTATCACTGTCGGGCCGCTGAATCTCGTCAATTGATACCGATTGACCTTCGAGCAGTGTGCCCAGCAGATTGCGAATCGCATCCGGCGACGAGCGGTTGATCAGTACGAGGGTCCGGTTCGGATTGTCTACGTCGTCAAAGAACCCACGTAGTGAGGTAGCCATTAGTTACTAGTTGGCATGATCTATCAAAGAGTCTTTGCTTGGCGAGTCGGCGAGGGAGGGACAGCCTACTCGATTGGCTGGAACTGGTAGCCGTCCCACGACTGACTCTCTGGCTCTCGGATTCCGGCTCCCGGCTCGCGGAGTTCTTTGCTGTAGACGGTCTCGACTTCCTGACCGATGTCGACCTCGTTGGTTGTGAGTTGGCCAACCGCCCGCACCGACTCGCCATCCACGTCGAACTCGACGATCCCGATATGGTTGGGTTGGCGGACGCCCGGCGGGGTCGCCGTCGACGTCGTCCATGTAATGAGCGTTGCCGTATACTCACTGAGGTCGACCGTCCCGACCGGCTCCTCGCCATCCGGCCCAAGCGGATGCGGCGGGTAGAGAATCGTGCCGTCAGGATATCGGGCCGCTTCCATCGGTGGCTGTCCGGTGGTCTCCTCACTGTCGGTAGTGGTGTCGCTCATTGGCTTGCCTCCAGAATCGTTGTAATGACACAGTTCCCAAAGCCGCCGACGTTACACGCGAGGCCGGTTTCGGCCTCAACCTGCCGCGGTCCGGCGGTGCCCATCAGCTGTTGATACACTTCGTAAATCTGAGCAACCCCACTGGCGCCGAGCGGATGACCCTTTGATTTGAGGCCGCCGGAGGTGTTGATCGGGAGTTCGCCGTCCCGGTCGGTGATCCCTTCCTCGACGGCTTTCCAGCCTTCGCCTTTTTCGAAGAACCCGAGGCCCTCCGACTGGAGGAATTCGAGAATCGTGAACATGTCGTGGAGTTCGGCCATATCGATGTCGTCGGGACCGAGTCCGGCCATCTCGTAGGCGATCTCACTGGAGTCGACGACGCCACCCATCACGGTCGGGTCGTCGCGCTCGTGGACGACGTGGGTATCAGTTGCGCCGCCGATACCGGCGACCGTCACGTAGTCGTCAGTGTGTTCTTTGGCGACTGACTCGGGACAGAACATGAGCGCGGCCGAGCCATCGGTGATCGGACAGAAGTCATAGAGTCGGAGGGGATCGGCGATGATCGGCGACTTCATAACGGTCTCCAGATCGACTTCCTTCTGGAACTGGGCGTGTGGGTTGTCGACGCCGTTTTTGTGGTTTTTGACCGCGACCTTGGCGAGACTCTCCCGCGGTGCGTCGTGGATGTGGAGATAACGCCGAGCGGTCAGTCCCGCAAACGACGGCAGCGTGAGCCCGTGTTTGTACTCGGCGGGGTGGGTTAGGGAGGCAATAACGTCGGTTGCTTCCGCAGTGCTTCGGTGGGTCATCTTCTCGCCGCCGACCAGCATCGTCATCTCGCTGGCACCGGAGGCGACAGACTGCCAAGCGCTGTAGACACCAGCGCCGCCGGAGGAGCTGGTTTGATCGATTCGTGCGGTGTAGGCCGGGATTGCATCGAGGTCGTGGGCTACGGCGTTCGGGATTCCGGTCTGGCCCTCAAATTCGCCGCTTGCCATATTCGACACATAGAGATGATCGATATCCGAGCCGTCGACGCCAGCATCGTCCAGACAGGCGAGTCCGGCCTCGGCCAGCAGTTCGCGGATCCAACTGTCACGCTGGCCGAACTGGGTCATCGACGCCCCAATAATCGCAACACGTTCCATACTCACCCTGCCCACGGCCAGCCGCTTACCGATTTCCCTTCTATCGAACTGTCGTTTGCAATCCTGACCGTCGACTGGTCTCGGTTCATTTAATGCGTCGTTGATCCAACGAGCAGCCATGGAACGTGAACGGCTCGCCCCGTATCTCGGGGCTGTCGCGTGTCTCATCCTCGTGGCGTTGTTGTCGGCTCCCTATTTCGTGATCGAAAGCCAACCCCCACTGTTAGGCGACTACTACAGCGCTGGCCCACTCGGGATCGTTGGTGCGCTCTTCCTCGCAACACTCGGTGTTGTGATCTTCTTATCGAGCGTTCGCGGGCGGGCCGATCCCGAACTGGTCGCCGGAATCATGCTCGTGGTCGGTGTGACCATCTTCGGACTCACCGCGCTGTGGGCAGTTGCTATCGACTCGACGCTGCTGTTTAGCTTCCCGGCCGACTACTCTTGGATCGAGTACCACCCATGGGCGAGTCTCGCAGTCAGCGGTGTCGTCGCCGGAGCAGCCGCCATCTATGCGGCCGCCGTCTACTGATTTTTCGACGCCCGTTGTCGACTCCTCATACCGGAGACGAAAGGCCCTTAAGGTCGACCGGGCTACGTATGGATGGACTAGGTCGGGCAGTTAGGCCCTGCTCTGCACCCGTGAGACAGTCTTTAGCGGGGACCGAATGCCGGGGACGTCGGGTCGAACCGACACAGGCCTCGGAAGCCAACGTCGAAACCTCGTCCACCGGGGACAGTGGACCGGTGTGCTCACCCGCAGGGGTGTCACACACTGGTTTGCCGGCGGTAGTGGGTCAGGCGCGGAAGCGAGCAGCCCACCGCTGGACACCCGTCGCTCGTTGGATCGCGGGGTGGAGGAGGCGACCGAGATTCCCTGTGTTTGGAACACCCGGCAATCCCGGTGTGTCCGTCATTCATACCGTATTCTACTTCGGGAGCCGTGGCTCTGGATTCGTCTCTACCTGTAAATTAGTCAGTGCATACCTCCGTCAACACGATCTACGCAGTCACACCACACAGTCGACCAGTTCGTAACCGCCACTGTTTGATTATTCCTCGTCGCGGAAATGACTCCCAGCAGGCGTCTCGACGCGAAGGTATGGCTCCTCGTGGGTCGCCTCGACAAGCCCCGTCGATCCGACGCTGCCAGTCGGTGATTTCTGGAGCGTCAGATACTGCAGCCCCTCGTTTCGGTAGCCCGTTTCGATGATCTGCTCGGCCGAATCACAGTAGAAGGCGGCCACGGAGTCGTCGACAACGGCGGGATTTAACAAATGAACCAGCAGTTCGGAGCCCTTCAAGAACTGTAGCTCCTCGTTGTACCGGAGTTCACGGGCGTCGTCCTCGCCGAGGGCCTCGACCATCGACGTCGTCCCTTCGATGGTGATCCAGTCGCCGTCGGAATCCCGCTCGATGGTCTCGAAATACTGTCTGATCTCGGCGACCGTCGAGCCGTGTGTGAACACGTTGGGATTGGTGGTGTCCCAGCCGCCGATCTGATCGATGACGAACAGCTTGTCGTCTGCGAACAGTTGCGACAGCGAGAGACCGAATTGGTCGAGAAGCTGTTTCGTTCGCTCGTGATGGAGTTCAAGCGTCGGGACGAGGACGACTCCCATTCCGTTTTCGATGGCCTGTTTGAACAGGCTCCCGAGCAGGGCAGTGAGACCAGCCCGACCGTCATGAGACAGCAGTACCCCCGCACCGGAGACAAAGCCACCGCCGGTTAGCGTATCCAGCCCATCGATTCCAGTCGACACCATCGACTGCTCAGGCAGGGTTGTCAGATGGCTCCGTCGCTGGGGGGCTGCACACACCGTCCCGTCGCGGATCGTCAGTTCGACCCGGCGGCGGTCGTGGTCGACGCCACGCATCTTCGGCACCGAGAGGAACCGCCGAGAGCTGTTGTTGATCTGGTCAGTTTCGAGCTGAATAACGCCATGGGCAGTGAACTGCAACACGTCACCCCGCTTGTCGCCGGGGTAATCCTCGGCGGTGAACAGTGTTGTTGCGCCGAGTTCGTCGGTGAAAAACCGGATAAGATCGAAGACGAGTCGACGATAGCGCTCGATGTCCTCGGTGATGACCGCTAACCCGGAAGTACTGTCGAAGACGACCCGGTCACAGGGGCTGTAGTTGCGGAGATGGTCCTCAATGTAGGTCCCAGTAAACGGGGCATCGAAGCCGCGGTCGAGCCATTCATTGTCGTCCTGTGTCTGGAGTGTGTAGGTGTCGTTTTCCTCTATCGTCTCACCGCGCCGTGCGTGAATTGTCGCATAACTGAGATTCTCGTGGTCGAGATCGAAATCGAATCCCGAAAACGCCCCGCGAAGTTCGTCGACCGTCTGTTCGGTACTCACGTAGAGACAGTTCTCGCCCGCGGCAAGTCCAGCCTGCAGAAACTGCATTCCAAGCGTCGATTTCCCGGTTCCCGGTCCACCCGTCACCAGTGTTGCCCTGTCTCGTGGGAGCCCACCGCCCAACATCCCGTCGAGTACGTCGACGCCTGTCGAAGCAGGCTCTTCCGGCGTACGTTTCATTTAGTTAATCACTGTTTACCAGAACTATCATATAAATACTTTCCATGTCTATCCCGATTAATCAACGACTACTCAACCGACAGTTTCGATTACCCCGCGGCCGTGGTCGGTATCATGAATGACGACGCCCGCGAGCGGGCGACCGATATCAAGGTAGAGTATCGAGAGACCGACGGTGAGCGTCGACTCAGCTTCGACCGAGAGGGTCGAACTGCAGTCGTCGCCCAAAATATCGATGGCTATGCGATGGTCTCGGTTCGACCGACTGCTGATGGGACTGAACTCGAACGCTACTACGGGTTTGATATGGCACTCGACCACGCCGCGGAGCTACTGGGCGTCGACCCCGCTGGCCTTCCGATTCCGGACGCGGCCGCGGATATGGGGATGTAAAAGCGAGTTAGGCACCGCGGAACCGGATGCGGTCGCTGTCGAGACCGTCCTGCCAGTAGAATCGGGGGGCGAGGGTGAGATAGGCGAGTGCTAAAAACAGCAGTGCGAAAGCGAACACCCGACCGGAGGTGCCTGACAACAAGATCGCTGCTGTCTGGACCACACCCATCACCAGCGCGTCTTGGGCGTGGAGATCCGGATACGTAACTGTCGACACCATCAACAGGGCAAGCACGCCGACCAGTGGGACAAGAATCTCGGGAGACGTGTAGCCCGCAAGCACCGCTGAGGCGAGAATCGTCGCCGCCAGCGTCGTCTGGACGCCCTCGGTCTCCTTGCTGTCGACATCGTAGGCCGTGTACATTCCGAGTCGAGTGACGGCCATCGCCACGAACACCGCCGGGATGACGAACCCGGCACCGAACACCAGCGGGTCGACGCCGAGTGCTGTGGGGTCGGCAGTGGGCATCCACTCCTCGATGACGACCGCGGCAACGACGATAGCCGGTGCCACCCCGAAGGAGGCCACGTCGGCCAGCGAGTCGAGATACGGGCCGACCGGTGTTCCACCGCGGTAGCGAGCGACGACGCCGTCGAGTGCGTCGGTCATCGCAGCAAGGAGGATGAGCCGCGCTGCGAGGTCGACGTTCACCAACGCGAGCGCAGCCGCTAAAAAGCCGAGTGCGGCGTTCGACACCGTCACGGCATCGGCAAGCCCCAGACGACCGACGAACCGGGGTTTCATACTACTCGGTCAGAGGGGAGCGGTTCACCCTTTTATATTCACCGACTCGGTTCGGTCACTCGTTGACACGGCCAACGCATACCCCGGAAACCGCACGTCTATATGCCGGTAGTGGCTACGAATACGTATGCAGAAGGGCGTCTCCCGTCGGTCGTTTCTCGCCGTCGTTGGGTCGACAGCAACCGCCGGGTTGACCGGCTGTCTCGGACTGTTCGAGCGTGAGCCGTTCGATATCGGCATGACCGCCACCGCGTTCAACCCACCGACGTTCAGTGTGCCAGTGGGAACGACTGTCGTCTGGAGGAACACCAGCACCCGAGGCCACACGGTCACCGCCTACGAGGGATCGCTCCCGGAGGGTGCCGCCTTTTTCGCAAGCGGCGGCTACGAGTCGGAGACAGCCGCCCGCGAAGCGTGGGAATCCGACGGCGAAGGGATCATCGCCACCACCAGCGGGACGTTCGAACACACGTTCGAGATTCCCGGCGACTACCCCTATGTCTGTCTCCCCCACGAAACGGGTGGGATGGTTGGTACCATCGAAGTCACTGAGTAGCTGTCGCTCCCGAGTGTAGCAAAAGAAAAGCGGATTCTGCGTGGCAGTTATTCGTCTGCGACGTCGTCGGCAACGTCGTCTTCGTCGACGTCGACGGCGGTCGCTTCCTCTTCGGCCAGCTCTTCGGGGCGGGCTTCGAGTTCGAACTTCTGGATCTCCACGCGTCGCAGCGGATAGATCGTTTTGGCCTCGCCGTAGATCGCCGAGGAGAGTCGACCCTCGATGACGCTGTCGCCCAGCTCTTCGAAGGTACGCTCTTTGGCGGCCTCTTTGACGAGATCGATCATCACGCGACGGATGGCGTGTTCCTGGCTGTTGTCGGCCTTCTTCGTGGTGAAGGCAACGGGCTGGATTTTCACACGGTAGTCGTCAGTGGTGACGACGGTGATCGTCGCGGAGGCCTTCGAGGCTCCGCGGCGGACGAGACTCCGCAGGTAGTCCCGCGTGAGCTCGTGTTTGATGAACTCGGTGTACGCCGAGTCCGACCCCACGTCCGTGATTTTGAACGTGAGCTTGGTGTTGTTCGCGCCGGCGTCATTGTTGATGTCGCCGAGGGTGGTCTCAATCGTGCGACCGATGACCTGGTCTGGTTCTTCGGCAATGGTCGAGCCGATCTCTGCCCGGTCGAACTGCTCGGGGGCGAAGATGGTGTACCATCGCTTGCCTTGCTTCTGCTTGGTTACTGATCGTTCACTCATAATGTAGTGTATCGTCTGTCTGCGGTTGGTCGGCTGCTGTACTATCCCCGGCGTCGCGTGGGTCGTCGGCTGTCGACTCCGTGCCGACGGCCTCGATAACCGCTTGGGCGACGCTGAGATTCACGACGTAGTCGTCGACTGTCGTCTGAAGTCCACCAGTTGTTTCCCGAGTGATGTCGGTCTGCACGGTCGATCCATCAACCGAGGTTGCCATCGAATCGGTGTTGTCCGGGCCGACCGCGGCCGCGACCCACTCGGCGTGAGTCGGGGTCGCGTGGTCGGTTCGGAGCGTTGCCGTTCGTGGCTGAGAGTCGGTCATTGGATCGCCTCCCTGACTGCCGCGATGAGGTCGCCATCCGAAACATCGCCGTCGACCCTGAGGGTCGCTTGCGTCGGCGTCCCGCCGGCGGTGCCACCGAACTCGGTGGCGACCGAGGCGAGCGCGTCGGCGAGTCCCTGTGGGTCGTCGGCTGCAGCCGCGGCGGCTGCGTGCCGCTGGCCGTCGACTGCCTCGGCGGTCACGATGAGCGCAACCGGCTCCGGCGAGCGGAACCGTTGGGCGAGTCGGGCAACCGTCGAGAGGACCGCGGGCCGATCAGTGTCGACGCGGAGGACGAACACGCCCTCATAGCGTCCCGTGATCGGCTCGTCGAGTGCGCTATGGACGGCACTCGCGTGGTCCCGCCAGACGTCGACTGCCTCTGCGGTGATGTCGGGTGCGCCAAGCGCGAGGCTGATCGCCAGCCCCGGCGTCTCGGCGGCGAGTGCCGACAGCACATCTGCGTAGCCGCCCAGCGTCGCGAACGGCCCGTTCGGCGTGGTGTACGGCCGCAGTACAGTTTCAACTGCCTCCGCGGCTTTCGGGGTCGACGTCTCGGCGGTCGACGTCTCAAGGGCGACGACTGAGGCCACTCGCGTGTGGTCCTCGTCGTCGAACTCGGTCGGCGCTGCCGGGAGATCGAGATCCGCCAGCAGTGCCTCGACGACGTCGGTATCAGCCGAAAACGGCGCCTCAACCAGCGTCGAGTGGGCCAGTCCGTCGGTGAGGTCCGCAGTTGGGACTCCCACGCCGGGTCGGCGTTCGACGAGGCCGGTCTGTTCGGCCGTCTCCAAGAGACTGCCGCTGCCGTCTGTGCCGGGCAGCGACCCCGACGCGATGACGCCCGCGAGGGCGAGCAGTGGGTCGGGGTCGACGCCGAGTTCGCGGCTGACTGCCGCCGCGACGACGCTGGCCGGTCGACTGTCACCAGCTGGTGGCAGCGTGTGATCGGCCGCCTCGCCGCGTCCGGGTGTTACGAGGAGCGTGCGACTCTCGTCGTCGCCCTCCTCGGGTTCGGGATCGGTGGCGAGATCACCGGCCGGGTCCGCCGAGACGTGGGTCTGGAACGGCACACCGCGATTGCGGAGTGCGACCGCGAGCAGCCCAACCGCGGCGAGCGAGTCGCCGTCGGCGTGGCCGTAGAGCCGGACGAACGGCGCGGTCGCTAGCTCGGCAGCCAGCGTTCCGGCGGCCTCGGGGTCGACGGGTTGGGTCTGTGTGTCCGACATTGGATCGTTCGGTGGGTGGGTCGTTCGGGTTCGGGTATCTGGTGGTCAGGTGGTCAGTCGATTACTCGAGGAGTTCGACAGCGTTGTCGTAGCTGTATTTGAAGTCCTCGTCGAGCTCGTCGCCTCGGTAGTAGTTGACGAGGCGGCGAATCTTCGACTCCGTGTTCTGGAGTGCGCGTTTGTTCGAATGGTCTTGGCCGTTCTCGTCGACGTGCTCGCGGAGACCGATGGCGCGCTCCATGAGGTTCCGGAGGTCTTCCGGCAGCTCAGGGCTTGCATCGTTGTCTTCGAGGATCTGGGTGACCTTCTTGCCAGTCGCGAGTTTGACGTTCGGAATCGGCGTCCCTTTGACGCCTTCGTCGCGCAGTTTCATGCCGATGACGCTCGGGTCATGGCCTGCTTCGGCGAGTTCGACGACGCGGGCTTCGATTGCGTCACTCTCTACGTCACTCCACTCCGGGGGTTCGTCTGTCGCCGGGCGGTCCGATCCGGACGAGCCACGGCGACGGGTATGCATTCGTGCCATTATTGAATTGGAACGGCACAGGCCGCAAAACGACGTGTCTGCCAGTCCCGCGGCAGGGTCGACCGTCGGGTCGACCGCCACCGGGGGCTGGCAGCGCACTGTCGCAATCCCAAGCCCCGAGGGGCGAGTCAGAGTTACGACTGTGCTGTTCCCAATGGTGTCTCCACGGTGTGGGCGTTAAGGGTTTTCTATTCCGTATGGGTGTGCCGTCGACTGACTCAGTGTCGACGAGTCGAAGGCCTTAATAAGAGAACCGGGAAAGCATTTGTTGCGAACGAGGGCTCGTAGATCAGTGGTAGATCACCCCCCTGGCACGGGGGAGGCCGCGGGTTCGAATCCCGCCGAGTCCATCCAGTTTTTCTGATTTGTTTTCTTCTCAGAGAAACGCAATTACCGATCTATTCGAACAACTGACGCGCATACCGATTGATCGGTGCGCCAAGCCAGTCCCGCTGTTCGGCAATCGTCTCAAATGCTTCCATTGCCTCGTCTTCAGTCAACACCTCTCGCTTGATTAACGCCCGAAGCACAATCGGTGACAGCGCGACCTCACAGTCGACAAGCTCCTGCAACTCCGGCAATGCTCGGTAGTCATCAGTAATCAGAAACGCCGCCTCAGTCTCAGCGGCCGCCGCCACACAACTCGCCTCGCCGTCGTCGATCCGACTCGTAACGAAGGCCTCGCCCGTCGACTCCAGTACAGCCACCTGATCTTGCACCGACAGCACCTTGGCTGCACCCGCTCCGTGAACATCATCATACGCGGCTGTGTCTTCGAGTTCCGACCACACTGCCTGTGTAGTGACGATTTCGTACTCCCCAAGAACAGAATCGAGAACACCACCAACGGCAAGAGAGATGAACGCGCTCGTATCAACAACGAGCATTAGAGGTCTGCAAGCTTGTCAGCAAGCTTCTCACCGCGATCAAGCACGTCTTTCGAGGCTCTGACCGCCTCGGCATCCTGTCGACCAATCACAGCAACGAGCGTCTCGTACTCGATTTCCTCGGCCAGGAAGAGCTCAACCACAGCTTCCCGAAACTTCTCGTCGGACTCCTTGTCGGCCAAATACTGCCGTAACGCCTCAATGACCACCTCAGTCCGATTTTTGTGCGTCACCTCCGCCGTAACGTCTGCCTGCGTGAGCAACTCCTCGGGGAGACGAAAGTTGACCCGTTTTGTACTCATAGTTGTACATACGTTGTGGGTACAAAATCAAAAGCGTGTTGGTGGGACGAGGGGCCTCTCTGTTTCACTCGACAGAAACACAGTAGCCAACGATCAGTCGACGTCTTCGACCACAGCTGCCCCGGCTGCGTTTCGCATCACGCTCTCCAATCCTTTCCTCGCCGTTGCCTTCCGACTGTACCCCTCGCCGCTGTCGGCGATGATATTCCCGTTGTTGTGGACAAGCCGCCAACGCCACTCGTCGGCGCGATCCTGAAACAGTTCGAACGTGGCCTTGCTCGCTGGGGCTTCGATCCCGACGACCTCGTCTTCGACCGCTTCGCCGTCTGCCTCTACTTCATCCTCGGCAACTACGTCCGCGTCATCCCCGACGTCCGCGTCGTCACTGTCGACGACCCCTTCCGACTTGCCGTCGACAAGTGGCCACTCCAACTCGACTTCCAGTTCGGCCTCGTCGTCCTCCTCGTACTCCATCTCAAGCTCGAAGGTGTCCGGCACAGTCACCGTCACTGCGTCATCGCCAGTGAGTTCGACCGTCCCGGCTGCGATCCCGTCGGCCAGTCGACGGAGCGTCGCCGCACCAGTCTCGCGGCTCACAACGTGGTCGACCTCGTACTCCTCATCCTGCTCATCGTCATCCGGTCGATTTGAATCTGTCATAGTTGGTACTATGTGCCGTGCTGGGATAACTCCAAGTGACAATTCAGGGTTTCGTCGACCGCACTGTCTCCCAGTCGACTACGCAGCCTCGTCCCACTCGCCAATGAGTTCTGCTGTGTCGGTGATCTCGGCGGCGTAGACGCGCTCCAAGTAGTCGAGGCCTCGCTCGTGTTCCTCGGCGCTGAAAGCGTCGACACAGTCGGCGGGAACGACGATATCGTAGCCATTGAAAAAGCCGGTCGCCGAGGAGTGGCGGACACACATATTGGTGTGGAGACCGGTCATCACGAGTCGGTCGACGCCGAGACTTCGGAGGTGCTGATCGAGGCCCGTTTCGTAGAAGGCATCGTAAAACCGCTTCTCGAAGACGTGGTCTCCGGCCTTGGGTTCGAGATCCGGAATCACCTCGGCACCCTCAGTTCCGCGCATCGCGTGTTCGCCCCAGACCTCTAGCTCGAAGTCCTCGGGTCGGTGAGCGTCGTTGGCGTAAATGACTGGAACGTCGTGTTCGCGGGCGGCTGGCAGCAGATCGTCTCGGAGCGTGGGAATGATGTTTTCGGCACGCTCGGCCGCGATTGCGCCAGTCACGAAGTCGTTGACCATGTCGAGAACGATGACTGCATCACTCATGCAGAGATGGTGGGTCGACCACAGCAAAGAGCTTCGGACCACCCGCTGAAAGAGCCATTCTCAGCGGAGAGTTTGAG
Source organism: Halohasta litchfieldiae (assembly GCF_002788215.1). Classification (NCBI taxonomy): domain Archaea; kingdom Methanobacteriati; phylum Methanobacteriota; class Halobacteria; order Halobacteriales; family Haloferacaceae; genus Halohasta; species Halohasta litchfieldiae. The sequence goes on from NZ_CP024845.1 coordinate 3,045,504, forward strand.
TACCACGAACTACTCATGTGACTCCTAAACACACTGCCAAGACGGCATCGCAGCCAGTCGACCGCGTCCCATCACAAACCCCGACTGTCGACGACAAACGATGGGGTAGCTGGCTATCATCCAGCGTATACAGAGAACAGACTGAGAGGCACCCAACGCCATCGCACATCGATTTGTGGTCAGCACTTAAGACATCGATTCCCCGGACAGTAGCTGATGACTGGACGATTTACACGACGGTCTGTGCTGCTGAGTCTCATGGCGGCGGCTGGCACAACACAGCTCCCGGCGACCGCAGCCCAAGAGTCGGAGGGACACGGCATCGAACAGGAGGGTGCAACGCTCACCCGGTTTGCAACTGGCCTTACTGGGGCCGAAATGACGGGCCTGTTTATTACCGCCGAGGGCCAGTTTTTCTTCAACGTCCAGCACCCCGATACCGACGGCGACGACGAGGCCGACCCCGGAATCGTCGGCGCAGTCACCGGCGTCGACATGAACCGGCTCCCGAAGGACTTCCCGAGCGTTCAGGTCCCGGAAGACGACGATGCCGAGGTCCGAACCGCAGTCGGCGACTACCAGCGGCTCGCCCGCGGCGGCGAGTCGACGGGCGATGGCGAGGAACTCGGCTCGGTCTACACTCCTGACGGTGAGTTCCTCGTCGGGCAGACTCACCCCGATTTTAACGGGTTTATTTCATCGAGCGAGGTCGACGGCGAGGGGTATCTGTTCACCAACTGGGAACACTGGCCGGGAACGATGAGTCGACTCCATCTCAGGCAGACCGGGCGAAACGGCCAGTGGGAAGTCTTGAACTCCGAGAACCTCGATTTCATCGATATCGAAGGAACGTGGCAGAACTGTTTTGGAACCGTCTCGCCGTGGGGAACGCCACTCACCTCGGAGGAGAACTATCTCATCACCGACACCCCGGACTGGAACAATCCAGACTGGGATGACGATGAAGAACGGGAGAACGTCGACCGGCTCGCCCGTCATCTCGGCCACGAGGAGGATGATGGAGAATTCACTGAAGCGTTCCCGAACCCCTACCGCTACGGCTACATCGTCGAACTAGAAGAGCCGGAACGAGAACCTCAGCCAGTCAAGCGGTTCGGACTCGGTCGGTCGGCCCACGAAAACGCGGTCGTGATGCCCGACCAGCGGACGGCCTACACCACCTCCGACGGCACCGGACGCGGCTTCTACAAGTTCGTTGCCGACCAGCCGGGTGATCTTTCGGCAGGAACGCTGTATGCCGCCAAAGCAACGCAGCGTGGCCCAGACGGTGGCGACGTAGCGGCAGTCAGCTTTGGCTTGGAGTGGATCGAACTCGCTCACGCCACCGAGGAAGAAATCGAATCGTGGATCGCCGAGTACGACGACATCACCCAAGCCGACTACGAAGACGGTGAGACATCCTACATCACCGAGACAGAGATCGAAACGTGGGGCGATGGTGAGGCCCCTGACGACCGTGTTGCATTCCTCGAAACGACCGCGGCCGCCGAAGCCAAAGGCGCAACGACCGAGTTCCGCAAAATGGAGGGCGTCAATATCCGCAGAAACGCCCAGCCGGGCGACTACATGTACGTCGGCATGTCGAACACCAACGAGACGATGAGCGACGACGAGGGCGACATCCAGATCGACGAGGAAGGTGGGGACTGGGGCGCAATGTACCGAATGGAACTCGAAGTCGACTACGATGTCAGCGAGATGGAACCCATCATCACCGGCGGTCCAGACGCAAATATCTGCGGTGGCTGCCCCTACGACGCCACCCCCCAGTCAAACGACAAGGCCTGCCAGTCGTGTGCGTTCAACCCGACCCGAGACGAGGAAGACCGTGGTCGACTGGTCGGAACGATGAACCTCGCCAAATCGATGGCGATGAGCGGCCAGACCTCGCTTGATCCGGAAAACACGATTGCCGAACCCGACAACATCGTCGTCATGGACGACGGGCGGGTCGTCATTGGCGAAGACACGGGGAACGAGGGCCACGACCACAACATGATCTGGATCTTCGATCCGGGCAACGCCTGACAACCGAGAGCGACGCTCGATCAGTCCTTCTTCGTTATCCAAGCGAAGTTTCGCTACCACAAGCAAAATTGTTTTATTGGCACGGTCAGTCGACAGTGCCAATGCCACTTGCGCTGCCACACGACGCCAAGGCCGGACCGACCAAGTCGGAAGTACGGTCGGTACTGCTCGGTAAACTCGACCTGAGTGAGTCGGATCATTTCGCCGAGGTCGGCTCCTGTACCGGTGCAGTAACCATCGAGGCCGCCCGCCGGGCCGGTCGCGTGACCGCCCTCGAACGCAGGGCCAAACGCCTTGAAGTCACGAAAAAGAACCTCGCGGCCAACGAGGAGTCGGTCACTGCCGAGGTCGACCTCCGAAACGCCGAGGCCCCCGAGGGACTCCCCGACGATGCCGACGCCCTCTTTTTGGGTGGGAGCCGGAACTTCGAGGCCGTCTTGGATCACGCCGTCGACACCGAGGTCGACCGGATCGTGATGAACGTCTCGCGGCTGGAAGTCGCAGGCCGCGCCACGCAGGCGTTCCGCGACCGCGACATCTTGGAGGAGGTCGTCCAGTTTCAGGTGAGCCACGGCTACGAACTCGCCGGGGCGACGAGTTTCAACTCCGACAATCCAGTGTATATGCTCGTCGGCAGTGCAACAGAGGACAGCGATGAAGGTGGCAAAAAGGCGGAGGCCACACAGTGACGCTGTACGGAATCGGCCTCGGTCCCGGCGAGGGTGATCTGGTGACCGTGCGAGGGAAAGAGATCCTCGACTCGGTCGACGTGGTCTACTCGCCCGGTCGACTCTCGCGGACGGTCGCACTGAAACACGTTGAGGAGTCCAAAATTGGGGACCTCGATTTCCCGATGACCCGCGACGAAGACAAACTCCGCACGGCATGGAAAGCCGCCGCCGAGGAAATCGCTCCGCAGGCCCGCGAGGGCGATGCGGCCTTTGTCACCCTTGGCGATCCGAACATCTACTCGACGTTCGGCCATCTGCGCCGGACGCTGGATGCCTTCCATCCGGAAGTTGAGGTCGAAATTGTCCCCGGCGTCAGCGCGATGACCGCCTTCGCCACCGCGCTGGATGTCGAAATCGAAGCCGGGGCAGGCCTCTCGCTTCGGGAGGCCGCCAACGGCCACGCGCCGACTGGCCCGGATCGGATGATCCTTTTTAAAGTGACTGACGCACCCGCGACCCACGAAGGGCTTGTCGAGGCTGGCTACGACGTGACCTACGGTCGACGGCTCTACATGAAGCAGGGTGAGACGATTATCACCGACGATCCAAGCGAGATCGACGAGCGCGACTACTACACCCTTGCGTATGCTGTCAAACGCGACCTCAACATAGAGCCAGCGACCGCGAAGTTCGCAGTCGACGAACACGACAGCGAGGAGGGCGAAGCATGAGCGACGAGTCCGCGGCCGACTCCGGTGAGGAGACAGACCCGCAATCTGCCATCGATGCGCAAGGCGAGCGTCGACGGGCTGAACTCGATGACCGGATCTTCGACCACAACGCGGGCGACGAACAGGAGGGCATCCCCTTCGTGGGTGCCGGTCCCGGTGATCCACGACTCCTGACGGTCGCCGGAATGGAACTTCTCCAAGAGGCTGATCTGGTCGTCCATGCCGGCTCGCTGGTCAACAGCGAACTGCTGGATGAGTACTGCGATCACGCCAAGACAGTCACCTCGATTGGAAAAGATCTCGAAGAGTTGATCCCGCTGATGCGGGACGCCCACCGAGAGGGCCGGAACGTCGTCCGACTCCACAGCGGCGATCCGGCGATCTACGGCGCGGCGCTCGAACAGATGGATGCCCTAGAGCATGAGGGAGTCTCAACCTACATCGTTCCGGGCGTCACCTCGGCGTTTGCGGCCAGCGCGTCGCTCCGGACCCAACTCACGCTCAACGAGGTCTCGAACCACGTCGCGTTCACCCGACCGCAGGGCAAGACTCTGACCGAAGAGGACGACCACATCAGCGAGTTCGTGGAGATGGGTGATGTGACCACCTGCATCTATCTCGGCACCCACGCCGTGGCCGACACGATGGACCGACTCATCGAGGATGGCCACGACGAGGACATTCCGGTGGCTGTGGTCTATCACGCCTCGTGGCCCGACGAGGACATGATGATCGGGACGATTGGCACGATTGGCGAGATCCTCGAAGAGGCGGGGCATCGGGCCTCGGCGATGGTCATTATCGGCGATGCCGTAACTGGGGCGGGCTACGAGCGATCCTTCCTCTACGATGGCTGGGCGAATCGGGGCGACGACGGTGCGGAAGACGAGGAGTCGACGGCAGACGAAACCACGGAGACAACAACACAATGAGTACTGACAACGACAGTTCTGACTCTGGCGGACACTGTAGCACAGCCGACAGCGACGGCGAGGTCGCCGAAGAGATCGCGATCATCTCCTTCAGCCGAAAGATGGAGACCGCCGAGGAGATCAAGGCTGAACTCGCCGACCGCTACGAGAAAATCGACATCATCGAGTACCACGGCGAGGTCTTCGACGACCACTGGGGCGAGTACGACTGCTTTATCGGCCTGATGGCCAGCGGGATCGCCATGCGGAAAACCGCCCACCTGCTCGACGACAAGTGGGACGACCCCGCCATCTGTGTCGTCGACGAAGCGCTCACGTGGGCCATTCCGATCACCGGCGGCCATCACGGCGCGAATCAGGTCGCCCAAGACCTCGCCACGATGGGTGCGATCCCGGCGATGACCACAGCCTCCGAAGCAGCGGGCAAACAGGGCGTCGAGGCCCGCGCGAAGGCGATGGACTCCCACGTGGTGAATGGTCGGTCGACGATTCAGACCAACCTCGCGGTGCTCGACGACAACCTTGGGCCAATCGCCCGACTCGACGGCCCGCAGGCCGTGCTGGTCGGCGATGATGTGACGGTTCTCAAACGAAACAAAGACGACGGCGTCGTCATCGGGACTGGCAGCGTCTCGGGGGCGTCGGCTGAGTCGTTCATCGCGGCGTGGGAGACTGCGCTTGCGGAGACCGAGTACGGGTTCGAGGATGTCGACTTCGTTGCCACCGCGACCAGAAAGGAAGACGAGGAAGGCCTGTTGGAGGCCGCCGAAGAGTTGGATCTCGGCGTTGTTGCTTTCGACAAGGAAACGCTCCTCGAACACGAGGGGCCGACACCCTCCAGATCGAAGGAACTCATCGGCTGGCCCGGCGTCTCGGAGGCCTCGGCGATTGCCGGCGGCCGCGAGCAGGACCTCCTGCTCGAAAAAATCGGCTACGAAAACGAGGTGACGGTGGCGATCGGCCGATGAGCAGCGAATCGACCGACAGCAGTACAGTCGACCAACCCGACGACCTCGGCACCCTCTCGGTCGTCGGCATCGGCCCAGGACTGCCCGACGACATGACCCAGCGCGCCAAACGAGTCATCGAGACCGCCGACTGCGTGATCGTCTCGGACCTCTATCAGGCGTTTCTCCGCGATGACGGCAGCCTGCCACCCAAAGACGAGGTCGACGACGATGGGTTCGTGACCCGCGACAACGGCCACCAACAGGAGATCATCCGGTCGACGATGGGTCGACAGATCGAACTCGCAAAAGTGGCCTTTGAGCGCGTCCGCGAGGGCGACGACGTGGCCCACGTCTCGGGCGGCGATCCCTCAGTGTACGGCAAATCCGACCTGATTTTCAAGATGGCCGAGGAGGAAGACGCCACCGACGTTCCAATCGAGATCGTCCCCGGCATCACCGCCGCACTCGGCGGCGGGGCGATGGTCGGCGCGCCGCTGTGCAACGATTTCTGTACGATCTCCTTATCCGATAAGTGGCGCGGCTGGGAGGAGATCGAACAGAAACTGCGGGCCGCAGCGATCAGCGATTTCGTCATCGTTCTCTACAACTGCTGGCGAAACTACGAGAAGGCAGTCGACATCGTCCGTGAGGAGCGGACCGACGATGCACTCGTCGCGATTGTCAACGACGCCGGGAGGAAAGACGCCGGGCGAAACGGTGAGGACCACTTTATTACGACACTCGGTGAGGCCACCGACCACGACCAAAAGGTGTCTGGGATGGGGACATCGCTGATCATCGGCAACCACGAGACAGAGACGTGGAGCAACGACTACCGAACGTTCCTCGTCACCCCGCGCGGTGGGCGTGACGTCGAGAATTTCTAATTCAACCATGAGTACGGACACAAACACGAATCAGACGGATGAATCGGCAAACGACGGATCAACTGGCGGCTGTACGGCCAAATCAGGGTCAACAAAAAAACAGTCGGTCGACGAGAAGATCGGCTCGACGGTCGACGATTTCGACGCCGAACCGGGGCAGTTGACGGCTGTGGGTCTCGGTCCCGGCCACCCAGAGGGGATGACCCAACGCGCACGTGCCGCGCTGCTGGATGCCGACCACATCGTCGGCTACACGACCTACATCGAACTCCTTCCGGAGGAGATCACCGAGGAGGCAGACGAACTGTACGATACGCCGATGTGTGGCGAGGTCTCACGAACCGAAGAGGCAATCGACCGCACGCTGGCGGGCCACGACGTGGCGATCATCGGCAGCGGCGACCCCAACGTCTACGCGCTGTCTGGATTGGCGCTCGAAATCATCGAATCGAAGGGAGCCACGGCGTCGATGCTCAATTACGAAGTCGTCCCCGGCGTCCCGGCTGCCCAGTCCTGTAGTGCGCTGCTCGGCGCGCCGCTTGTCAACGACACCGTTTCGATCTCGCTGTCCGATCACTTGGTCCCGATGCCGGAGATCGAGTCCCGCCTCCATGCCGCCGCGGGTGAGAGTTTTACAATCGTTCTCTATAATCCATGGAGCCGGAAGCGCCGGGAGAACTTCCAGAAGTGCTGTGAGATCCTGCTGGCTCACCGTGGCCCTGACACGCCGGTCGGCATCGTCCACGGCGCGGGCCGAGACGACGAGGAGGTCATGATCACCACGCTGGACCAACTGGAGGAACTCGGAGAGAGCGAGATCATCGACATGACGACCACGATTCTGGTAGGCAACGAGGAGACCTACGTCTGGGACGACCGGATGGTCACCCCGCGTGGCTACGAAACCAAATACGACTACTAACATGACTGCCTACGAAGTCACCCTCAACAAGGAGCCCTGTGACGGCATCTTCGCCTGTCTGACCCGCGATCCGCGGTTCGTCGAAGACGACGACGGACTGGCGACCATCGACCCCGACGGCGATCCGATCTACGACGGCGACGGCGAGGTCCGCGAGGAAAACGGCACCGTCATCGCCTCCTTCGACGACGAACGAATCGAGGAAGCCCGGCAGGCTGCGGCGGCCTGCCCCGTGAACGCAATCACCGTCGAGGAGGTCGACCAATGAGCATTGCCGTCCCCGACGATCTGCTGGCAGGCCACCCCTCGACGGCGTACTTTTGGGGTCGCGTGGCTGGCAACGGCGAGGTCGACCGCAATAGCCTCACTGTGACGACCAACGACGAGGCATCGGCCGAGACGATCAGCGAGATCGTCGGCAGCGAGGTCGACCACGACCGGAAAACCCGCGACTACGCCCATAACACCGACATTAGCAAGACCGAAGACGAGTACACGGTGGAAGTGACGAGCGACGACCTCTTTGGAATGAGTGGCTCGCTCGGCTTGCCGGTCGACGGGCGCGGCAACTACCGGTTTGGAGCCTTCTCGGACTTCCGGCGTGATCTGCTTCGCGGCCTGCTGGAAGGCTGTGGAACGATCTGTTTCAAATCCTCCAGCGGGACTGTGGGTGTCTCGTTCGTCCACGATGACGCCGAGCTGCTCGAACTCGTCCAACAACTCATCGACGACTGCCCAGTCGACGCGCCCTACGGCGACCTCTCGGCGACCTCGTCGGGTGGCTACTGGTTCGGCGTCGACGACGACGTGGCTGCCGACTTCGGGATCTGGCTCTACGAAGGCACCGAGGATACGGGCCTGTTCGCGCCAAGTCGACGCCGGAAACTGGTGCAAAGTCTCGATCAAGCAACCGACGTCGAGTTCGACCGCTCACAGTTCGAACAATGAGTCAGGGCCAGCTTCGGAACGCCATCGATTCGGTCGACAATGAGGCCGTCCTGCTCGTGGGGCATGGCTCGCGCCGCGAGAAATCCAACGAGCAGGTCCGCGAGCTGGCGGCGATGCTCGAAGACCGACTGGAGATTCCGGTCGACGCCGCCTTTCTCGAACTGGCCGAGCCTGCGATTCCGGATGCTATCGAGGGGTTGGCTGCGACTGTCGACTCGGTGACGGTCGTCCAGCTCTCGCTGTTCGCCGCGAGCCACGTCAAAAACGACGTGCCGGTCGCGGTCCAGCAGGCGCGGTCGGCCCACGAAACCGAGATCAAAAACGGCGCGCATCTCGGTATCCATCCCGCGATTGTCGACCTGCTGGATGATAGGGCAAAAGCGGTCGAAGAAGAGTTGGGCGTCGACCGCGAGGAAGACGACGTGGCGGCGGTCGTCTGCGGTCGTGGATCGAGTGATCCGGATGCCAACGCCGACCTCCACAAACTCTCGCGGTTGCTGTACGAGGGCCGGGAGTTCTCGCACGTCGAAGCCTCGTTTATTGGGATCACCGAGCCGACGCTGGACGACTCGCTGTCGACCATCGCCAAACAGCGGCCCGACGCTATCGTCGTGGTCCCCTACATGCTCGGCGACGGTGTGTTGACTGGGCGGATTCGGGAGTGGACTGACGACTTTGATGAGGAGTATCCCTACGTCGACGCCAGCTGTGGCGATCCGCTTGGGACCGACTCACGGCTGCTGGATGTGCTGGGTGATCGGTGGCAGGAGGCTCGGACCGACAGCGTCGAAATGTCGTGTGACACCTGCAAGTACAAGGTCGACCTCACCGGCTACGAGGAGGATACGGGCGGTGCGCGAGCGATGCTGCGGGCGCTCACCCAACAGGAGACTCACGCCGACCGGAGCGATGTCGACGATGATCCGCATACGCACGATGCGCCAGCAAAACACGTCGCCGTCTGTACGAACCAGACCTGCGCCGAAGACGGTGCGCCCGCGGTGCTCGAACGCCTCCGGCAGGAGGCACGGGACTCCGATGAATGCGATGCTCGGATTACGCGCTCGTCGTGTCTGGGGCGGTGTGGCGAAGGACCGATGGTCGCCGTCTACCCCGAGAACGTCTGGTATGGCGGCGTCCAAGCCGAAGACGCCGAACGCATCGTCTCGTCGCATCTCGACCGCGACCGCATCGTGAGCGATCTGGTCGACCAGACGCTTTAATCACACTGACCAACCACACACATCTATGAGCTGTTACGAAATCGAAGCACTCCGACTCGGATTGATGAACGTCCTTGGAACCGAAGATCCCGCGGCCCGCGAACACGCCGAAACCGAACTTGAGGGCCACCTCACCGGCCCAATCGAGGCGCTGGCCGACGCCGACTCGCTGTCGGCAATCGAGCGCCATCTCGACGCCGCGCTAGTCGACCTCGAAGAGGAAGTCGCCACCACCTCCTCTGATGACCCCGAGTACAACTATCTCCGCGGTCGACTGGTCGCCGTCCGGGATGCCGAACGCGCGGTCCACCGCATCACCGCCCAAGGCGAAAGCGTTCTCTCGGGACTCGGCGAGGCACACGACGTGCTTCACGAGACGTTCCCAGTCGAAGACTGAGTCATGGCCGACGCAACCGACGCGCTCCGAACGGTCGACCTCGGTGCAATCGAACCGGCCCGAAGCCGCCATATGTGGACCCGGTCGAGCCTCGCGCTCACCGACTCGCTGGCTGTCGTCGGCCAGTGGGACGGCACGATCACCGCGGTCGACCGCGAATCCCTCGACACTGTGTGGACGGTCGACCACGTCGACAGCCCCGCCTCCCTGCTCGAATCCGACGACCAAATCATCGCGGCTGGTCGCGGCGAGACGGGGACCATCGCAGCCTACGACGCCAAAACAGGCGACCAACAGTGGTCGTATGCCACCGCCGACGACATCGGCGCACCGACGTCGGACCGCGTGTTCGAACAGCCCTACGTGGTCGACCTCGCGGTGGGTGAGGACCGACTGTTTGCGGCGGCCCGACGCTACGAACGCGACGGCAAGGACCGACGCTGGCACAGCGCGGTGTACGCCTTCGGTTCAGAGGGCACCGTCGACTGGCAGTACTCGGTCGACGCTTCACCAATCGCCCTCGCCCCCAATGCCGCGGGCGACCGCCTCGCGGTCGGCTACAACCGATGTATGGGCGACCACAACCATGGCCTCGTCGTCCTCGACACAGCCAGTGGCCAACCGGCGTGGATGTGGGACCCCGGCACCGAAGGCGACCGCCGGGTCGGCGACGTATCCTACGACGGCGACTCGCTGGCGGTCACGAGCCACGGCGACAAACGGGGCTATCTGCTCGGACCGGGCGGTCGACAGCAGTGGCGCGTCGACCTCGCGGTCCCGACCGAAATAGAAGACGAAACGCTGTATGCCTACCCGAACCACGTCCACGCCCACGATGGCCGCGTGGCCTTCCTAACTGGGAATACCTACCCGGAGGAGGGCCGCGAAACCGAGGGTCGACACCCGAACGAACACCGAATCGTGGGGGTCGACGCCGACGGTGCTGAGTTATGGGACGCCGACCTCGGAGGGTTCGTCCACGGCACGGCGGTCGACGGGGATCGAATCGTCATCCCCTGTGCCCAGAATTTCCGAACGCGCGATTCGTCGACGCATGCTCTGCGGGAGTTCAATCTCGCAGGCGGGCCAAAAGAGGCGACGACAGTCGACGGGATTTCGACTGCGGCGGCGGTCGACGGCGGCGCAGTGGCGATGGTCGAAGAGCCAATCGTCTACCACGACGAGGGCGAGAAACGCGGCTCGTACGCGTTGCATCTCGGATAAGGGACTGTTTTTCCGCAACTACTCCGGTCGCTCTGTTGGGTTGATGTCGTGTGCGTGAACGAGTGGTAACCCACTGTCTGCGGCCGCCTCGAACTCGCCGTCGACGAAGGTCTTGATACACTCGTCGTCGTGGTCTGCGTGGCCGAGATACCACTCACCAACCTGCAGATGGAGGAGTACCTCGCAGTCCGTACAGTAGCGGTAGCCCGTCGACCCCTCGCCACCGTGGGCGGCCTGCCGGACACTCTTACAGAGTCGGTGTTTGCCCCACCATTGCTCGCAGTTCGGACAGCCATACACGTAGTTGAAATCCGACTGTCGACGCTCGTAGTAGGTCGAACACCGCCCCGGCAGTTCGAGGGGGTCGACCCACGCCCGAAAGGAGTCGCCGTGACCCGTCTCGATGGTGAACCCGGCGTCGACGGCCGTGTTCCGGCCACCGGTCGCGGGCCCGGTGTCGGCGTGGTCGCTGTGGCCCCCATCGGGGGTCGCAGTCGCACCGTCAGCCCGGAGTTCGATCCCCATCTCGCCGACGACTGCCCGCTCGCCACGATGTTGGTACTGCCAGGCGTGGACGAGTTCGTGGCGGATCGTCATCTTGCAGGCCGCGAACCCCGCTCGGTCGTAGGTGTGTTCGGTCAGTGTGATTGTCGCGCGGCCATCGCCGTCGTAGGAACACCGCCCGTGTCGACGCTTCGCGCGCGTCGAGGTCGACCACGTGATTTTGCTGAGGTCGACGCCGTCGAGCGGCCACTCCTCGCCGCAAACCACGGCCTCGCCGTACCCACGGGCCCGACGGGAGAGCTCGTGGTTGTCCCCCAGCGTCCCGACCGTATCGACTGCCCGACTGTCTGTGATTCGCACTGGTTGGCGGTTGGTGAGCTCTCGTATATATGTTCACGGGTGGCTCCTGATCGTAATTGTATGACCAGTGTTCACACAAGACTGTTACCCAGTTCATCAAAAATCGAACAGCCGTGAAAATGTCTTCGCTTAATGTGGTTGGAAGGACTTGATAAAACTAGGTAGATTCGTAGTCTGGGACATTTCACCCCCCTTCCTCCCCGAACGTGCTACGCCTTCCTACCTGTTCCCCCACGTTTCGGCCCTCCCCCCTTCCTATTTATTCTCCTGTGAACTCGCCCTGTGACATCAGTCGACGCGCGATCACGACCAGGCCGTTGCCGAACCCCTCGCCGTAGATCGCGTGTTCCTCGTTGGTCGACGGAAGGATCGTACTCACGAGGATCTTCGAGCGGTCGACCAACAGCAGCCGACCGATAGCCGTCTCACCGGTATCTTGTTCCTCCTCTCGGAGCCACCCTAACCCCGAAACGAACGTGGTTGCCTCGGGGATCGACTCTTGGATCGCAGTTCGAATCAGTTCGGTCGGCGCGCCGATCAGCAGGTCGACGCTCCGGTTCATTTCGGTGAGATTGTCGACCAGCCGGTCGGTCAACAGCGACTCGTCGCCGACGACCAACACGATCTCGTTGGTGGCTTTGTCGAGCAGTTTGTTCGTCCGGCTTTCGATGGCCGTCGAACCGGTCAGTGCCCACACCTGCTGGATCGACGATTCATCGTGGTCTTCGACCATCTCCACATCGTCCAACGCAGCCTGGAGTCGGTCGACGCGACTTTCGTACTGACCGCGAAGCGTTTCGGTCGCCTCCGACATCGAGACGGCCCGGAACTTCTGGGGACTCGAATGCTGGATTTTGACCAACCCTTGGGCCTCTAAGATGCGAACCGCATCGTAGACGCGGGTTCGCGGCACGTCGGTCATCTCGCTGAGTTGCTTTGCGGTGCCCGTAGACAGCCGTGAGAGGCCGACGAAACAGCGGGCTTCGTACTCCTTGAGCCCGATCTGCTGGAGGACTTCGACAGCCTCGGTTACGTTTTCTAATGTGGACATAAATCTATCTCTCCGGAGAACCCGGTCATGCAGTACACTCGGTGTCCCACACTCATAGGTATTGTCACTCGATTCGTGAAATCAATTCCCAATTGAATGGTGATATCTGGACAAACAGACATTCAAAGACTTTTCACGCAAATAGTGAAAATTTGTTGTGACGGCTACTGTCACATACTGCGAATTCAACGCTGATATTTCTACGGAGCGAATACTGCTTTTCTAAAAGCATTCACTCAGTTAATCACAAAAGCAATATACCTACAGAGTCTAAGGAGGAGGAGACAATCACGATTGGCACAATCGCTACCGTCTGCCGTCTCACGCAGTCGTGGTCGACGGTAGCCAACCGCTGTCAGCTCCTCGCATGACTACTCACCGCACAGATCAGCACTCGACAGCCATCGAACAGCTCGAAGCGTTCAGACTCAGCACCTATGCGGCCCGAACGTTTGTCGCGCTCTCCAGTCTCGGCTCCGGAACCGCCAAGGAGGTCAGTCAGGTTGCAGAGGTTCCGCGAACCCGCGTCTACGACGCCGTCGAGGAGTTGCGTGACCGGGGGCTGGTCGACATCCAGCAGTCCAGCCCACAGCGATTCATTGCGATCTCGGCCGAGACCACGCGCCGAAAGCTCGACCAAGATCTCCAACAGCGCCTCACGAAGTTGACGACGGCGCTCGATCAGCTCGAAGCGGTCGACAATGGGTCCGAACAACGGGGTATCTGGACAGTCAGCGGCCAAGAAACCATCGTCGACCGACTGCTGACGTTTCTCACCGAGGCCGACTCGGAGATCGTCTACGTCGCCGACGATGGGTTCCTCTCGGAGCGGCTCATCGATGGACTCTCGGCGGCCGTCGACCGCGGCATCTCGGTCAGCATCGGTGGGCTCTCGGCCGAGGCGATGGACCGCCTCCAGGCCGAGATCCCCGCGGTCGAACGACTCGAACCCGCCGCCCAAGCCATTCCGATGGTCAGTCGGTTCCTGTTGGTCGACGGGAGTCGAACGCTGCTGAGCGTGCAGGTCGGCAACCCAACCCCGGATGCCGAGACGGCGATCTGGGGGGCTGGAGAAACGAACAAACTCGTCGTCATCCTCAAATCGATCTGTGGGGTTACCGCCGGAGCGACCGACGGGAGTCAGTAACCCTACGCCACGACCTCGTAGCCGCTGTCTTCGATAGCCGAGGTGACGGTTCCTTCGTCGACATCGCCGTCGACTGTGACCGTTCCCGCCTCGTGGTCGGCCTCAACGCCCTGAATACCCTGTAACTCCGAGACCGCAGCCTCGACGTTTGATTCACAACCAGTACAGCTCATTCCAGTGACTGAGAATGTCGTACTCATAGATACCCACAGGCCCGCAAGCAGTATTGATCTGACGGTCAGAAACGGACGCGCGACGACCGGACTCAGTCGACGCGCTCGGCGAACGCGAACTGCGGTTTGACGTCCGTGATCCGAATGTCGAGCGTCTCGCCGGTTTCGGCCCCGGAAACGAAGACGGTGAAATCCTCGACTTTAGCGATCCCGTCGCCTTCCTCGCCGACGTCGACGATCTCGACTTCGAACTCGTCGTCGACGCCGAGGGGAGCAGTCAGACGGTGTTTGCCGATGAGATAGATTTCCGAGGAGCTATCGCGGGAGGCATCCGGGCTGCTCCGCTGGACGTACTGGAACTCCTCGGCGATTTCGTCCTGTAAATCGTCGAGATCCTGGCCTTGGAACACCTTCACCACGAAATCGCCGCCAGTGCCGAGATGTTCGCAGGCGACCTCGAAGGCCTGCCGGCCGAGATGGACCGACCGGGCGTGATCCAGCGAGTACTCGCCGGTCATGTTCGGGGCCATATCCGAGATGACAACGTCCGCGCCATCCTCGCCGACCAGTTTGCGGAGTCGGTCTTTGGTCCGGTCGTCGGTCATGTCGCCTTTGATCGTCTCGACGGTGTCGTGGTCCTCCAGATCCCGAATGCGCTGGAAGTCGACGCCGATCACGGTGCCATCGTCGCCGACCTCTTCGGCGGCGACTTGGAGCCAGCCGCCGGGGGCTGCCCCAAGGTCGACGACGGTGTTGCCGGGGCCGAACAGGCCGACCTGCTGGTCGAGCTGTTTGAGTTTGAACGCCGACCGCGAGCGATACCCCTGCTGTTTGGCTCGGTTGTAGTATTTGTCTTTGCCGCTTCCCATATTGGATACTCCTCAGTGATCCGGCCGCCTAACCCTGCCGATTTAGTCGACTCCCGCAACCCGTCGAATTCCCCACAGTCGACCCTCACGCTCCTCGATTGCGAACCCACACGCCATATAAAAGGGTCGGACGCGCTCGTCGAACGTCGCCGACAGCGGTTGTGGGCCAGCCCACTCGGCGGCCGCCTCGATCAGCGACCGACCGATGCCCTGACCCCGACGTGTCGTGCTGACTGCAATCGCTGATATATAACTCGAGTCGGGCCACAGCACATCTTCAACTGCCTCCGCTGCACGTATAAGCGCGATTGCGCCGACCGGTCGACCAGCCGCCTCTGCGAGCAGTATACAGCCCCTATCGCCGGTTAGTTGATCCCTAATCCGGTCGGCGTCGGTGTCGAGGAGCGCGCCATCGAACAGTCGCATGACGTCGACCAGATCCTCGGGGGCGGCGTGGCGGATCGAGGTCACGCGCTGGATTTGCGCTTGTGGTTGAGTTCCAGAATGAGTCCCTCGATTGTGGGCCGGTCGGACGGGGAGTTGCCGACATAGGAGTAGACCAGCCGTGGCTCGTCACCCCGGAGGTCGATGATGACCGCCAGCGGCATCCGGCCCAGGAGATTGTGGAGCGAGCCGAGAAACCCGAACCGGACCGGTTGGCCGAACCGGTCGGCGACGGCGGTGTCGGGATCGGCGACGACCGGGAACGGGAGGTCGTAGTTGGTCGCCCACTCGGCGGCCCGCTCTTTGGACTCCGGCAGGACCGAGACGACGACGGTGTTTCGCTCGCGAAACTCATCGTAGCGGGCGGCGATATCCTGGACTTGGTTCCGACAGTTGCCACAAAGATAATCCCGCTGGAACAGCAGCACGACGAACTCCGCATCCAACCTGTCGAGCCGAAGCGGGTCCGGCCCGGCCCCGCCGTTCGGCAGTTCAATCGAGAGATCGGTCGGCTTCGAGTACATACCGAGCCTTCTGTCGCCGACTGACAAAAATACTCAGTTTGCCGACCTGCTCGCCGGTGGCTATCCACCCTTTATGAGTCGTAACACCTGCACATGGTCGACCCCGACGGGCTGGTCTTCCGGAACCGGTGAGCCATCGACGAGCACCGAAACCTCCTGTGGACTTCGGTCGACCTCCCTGACCAGATCGGCGTAGGTAGCCGACTCGTCGACGGTCACCTCGCGGGAGCCTTCGCCGACGACGTCGACGGTAACGTTCATACGAGAGGGTAGGGCGATCAATTAATAAAAGCAGTCGGGTCCGGCCGTCGACTGGTCTCGGGGCGTTTATGAGCCATCGACTGCTTGCTTCGGTATGAGCGACGTCGACGCCGAAAGCGACAGCGAGCCGGAGCCGGGACGGGAGATCTGGATCGAGAAATACCGCCCCCAGACGCTCGACGACATCAAGGGCCAAGACGACATCGTCGAGCGGCTCCAGAGCTACATCGACCAGCGGGATCTGCCGCATCTGCTGTTCTCGGGCCGTGCTGGAATCGGCAAAACGACCGCCGCGACCGCCATCGCCCGCGAGGTCTACGGCGACGACTGGCGGGGGAATTTCCTCGAACTCAACGCCTCCGATCAGCGCGGAATCGACGTGGTTCGAGACCGCATCAAGAACTTCGCCCGCTCGTCGTTTGGCGGTCACGACTACCGTATTATCTTTCTTGATGAGGCTGACTCGCTTACATCCGATGCACAGTCAGCGCTCCGCCGCACGATGGAGCAGTTCTCCGACAACACCCGGTTTATTCTCTCCTGTAACTACTCCTCGAAGATCATCGACCCGATCCAGTCGCGGTGTGCCGTCTTCCGCTACTCGCCGCTTTCGGACGAAGCAGTCGCCGCACAGGTCGACGAGATCGCTGCCGCCGAGGGAATCGAAGTCACTGACGATGGCCGTGAGGCGCTGGTCTACGCCGCGGGCGGCGATATGCGCCGGGCGATCAACTCCCTGCAGGCCGCCGCAACCACCGGCGAGGTCGTCGACGAGGAAGCGGTCTATCTCATTACGTCGACGGCGCGCCCCGAAGAAATCGAGTCGATGGTGACCGACGCAATCGCCGGCGACTTCTCGAAATCCCGTGCCACACTCGACACGCTGCTCACCGACACCGGGATGGCTGGCGGCGATATTATCGACCAACTTCACCGGTCAGTGTGGGACTTTGATCTCTCGGAGCGTGATGCGGTGCGACTGATGGAGCGAATCGGCGAGACGGATTACCGGATTACCGAGGGTGCGAACGAGCAGGTCCAGCTTGAGGCACTGCTGGCGTCGCTAGCGATGAACGAACAGTAGGCCGAACCGAGTAGGAGGGTTCCTCAGAGTTCGGGTTCAAGATAGACGATTTTCACGCGGTCGTCGGTTGCTTTGAGTTCCGTCTCGATCTGGGTGATATCTTCGTCGATGTCACCGGTGATCAGCGATTTGTCGAAGCTCACCTCGGCAGTGACGAGTGCCTCGGCGGGGCCGACGAACATCGTTCGGAACCCGTCGACGTGCGTAACGCCTTCGTGGGCCGCGATAACGTCCCTGAGATCGGATTCGACATCGGGATGGAGACTCTCACCGAGCAGGAGTCGTTTGTTCTCCCACGCGAGCGCGACGGCAAATCCCATCAGCATGAGACCGATCAGGAGCGCGGTTACCGCGTCGTAGATCGGGTTACCCGTGAGTTGGGTGAGGACGATTCCGACCAGTGCGAGGGCGGCTCCGAGCAGCGCGATGGTGTCTTCGGTGTAGGCCGTCAGCGTCGTCACGTCACTGGTCTTTTTAAATGCTTCCGGGATGCCGGACCAGCCGTAGTTCGTGATCTGTCGCTGGAGTTCGGCGTTGGCTTTGGCGAAAGCGTATAACTCGAAGCCGATGGCTCCGAGCAGGACAACGACGCTGACGTACCACGCCGGGAACGGACCGATTCCGAGGAGGGTTATCGGGTCGACGGTCACGGTGTGGGGATTGAGGATCGCTTCGTAACCGTGTTTGACCGACTCCCAGCCCGCGATGCCGAACAGCAGCACCGACACCAAAAAGCTGTAGAAGAACTGTGCCTTGCCGTAGCCGAAGGGGTGGCTCTGGTCGGCCGCGCGGTCGCTGTACCGAATCCCAACCAAGAGGAACACCTGATTGCCGGTGTCCGAGATCGAATGGTAAACCTCCGACAACATGGAGGGGCTGCCGGTGAGCACGAAGGCGAAAAACTTGAGGATCGCAATCGCTCCGTTGGCGACGAGCGCGGCGAGGACGACTGATTTACTGCCTGCCATATGTCATGGCTGACGTGTCTGCCGTTTAATGGTTCCGTCACCCTCTCGGCGTCGACCGAGTGGGTTCGTCCCACTGTCGACCGGTCCGTCCCGGAACAATAGTTTTCAGTAGTCAGACCCATAATGGTTGGATATGCTTACAATCGTCTCCGATACTCACAGCACCGATGGCCACCGTCTCCGCGGGCGCACGCTCAAAGCGGTTCGCACGGCCGACCTCGTCGTCCACGCTGGCGACTTCATGATCGACCCCGTCCTCGATGCCTTCGAGGACGAATCGTCGACGTTCCGAGGCGTCTACGGCAACAACGATGACGAAGCGATCCGCTCGCGGCTCCCCAAAGCCCGAACTATCGAGTATGAGGGCGTCCGGTTCGCCGTAACCCACACGGTTCGCGGGGGGAACACGGCCCTGACACTGTTCGGCAAGGAACGCGAAGCCGATGCGGTCATCTTCGGCCACAGCCACCGCCCGACAGCTGAGTTGTCCGGCGAGCTCCCCCTTATCAATCCGGGGAGCCACGCCCAGCCGCGGGGCAATCGCCCGGCGCATGCCGAACTGGAGCCGGTTGCGGGTGGACTGCAGGGTCGACTCGTGACACCGGATGGCGAGGTGTTCAAACAGTTCGAGATCCAGCCGCGGTGAGTTCGGATGCTGGCGTCGACACGTCGAAACGCCTTTCAACAGGCCGATAATACCCAATCTATGGTTGTTTCGTTCTTCGACGATCCCGTGGTTATCGGGCTTATCGTCCTCTTGGTAGCGTTCGTCTTCTTCGGCTATCTGTTAATGCGTCGCACCGTGCTCGGGCTCCGTGAAGGGTACGAAGACGGCCAACGGCGGGAGTAAGATGGCTACTGTTCTGGAGCACACACAATGGTAGCAACTGGCACACTACTCACGTTCGGCGTTGCGGCCGCCGCCAGCCTGTTTATGGCGTGGGCCATCGGGGCCGGCTCCTCGGGCTCTACGCCGTTCGCCCCCGCGGTCGGTGCCAACGCGATCTCCGTCATGCGGGCCGGGCTGATCGTCGGCGTCCTCGGCTTCTTTGGAGCCGTCTTTCAGGGCGCGAACGTCACCGAAGCAGTCGGCAGCGAACTCATCATCGGTGAGCCACTCACCGCGACCGCGGCGATTGTCGGGCTCATCACCGCCGCCGTGTTGGTCGCTATCGGCGTCTTCGCTGGCTACCCGATTGCGACCGCCTTTACGGTCACTGGCGCTATCGTCGGCGTCGGATTGGCGATGGGCGGCGCGCCCGCGTGGGCGAAGTATGCCGAGATCATGACGCTGTGGGTGCTGACGCCGTTTGTTGGCGGCGGCATCGCCTACGGCATCGCTCGCCTCCTCCGGGGCGACCGGTTCGACGAGGATTATCTGATCGCGCTGTTGGGTGGCGTTATCGGCTTTATCATCGCTAACGTCGGCTTCGCATTCCTCGGCCCACCAGATGGCTCCGGTTCGATTGCCGGGACGCTCGGTGCAGGGTTGCCGCTTCCCACGGTGGCTGGCGTCGACGGCGGCCAGATAGTCGCCGCACTCGCCGTGGCGGCGCTGTCAGTTGCGGTGCTTTGGTTCGCGCTCAACCGGGACCGGACGGCCGGCCAGCGGCGGTTCCTGCTCGTGCTCGGTGGGCTCGTGGCGTTCTCGGCCGGCGGCAGTCAGGTCGGGCTGGCGATTGGCCCGCTGGTGCCGTTGCTGGGTAGCGGTATCGAGATCCCACTGTGGGCTGTTCTTACCGGCGGTGGGTTCGGACTCCTGCTTGGCTCGTGGACCGGCGCGCCGCGAATGATCAAAGCACTGGCCCAAGACTACTCCGCGCTCGGCCCCCGGCGCTCAATCGCGGCGCTCATCCCCTCGTTCGCTATCGCCCAGACGGCGGTCGCGTTCGGGATTCCGGTCTCGTTTAACGAGATCATCGTCAGCGCCATTGTTGGCAGCGGCTACGCCGCGGGGAACGCCGGGGTGAGTCGACGGAAAATGATCTACACCGTGCTCGCATGGGTCGGCTCGCTCGTGTTGTCGTTCGTGTTGGCCTACGGGATCTTCACGCTGATTACACTCGTTCGGTGATCGCATCAACCAATAATCGAGCAGTATGATACCGAAAACAGACGCCAGTTAGTCCGTCCCTACGCTAGATAATCCGTCACTACGTTCTGTCGGAGTTCACGTCAGTCGACCGGAGTCACTCACGTTAGTTCCGGCTCCTCGTCGACCTCTGTTTTAGGATACTCCGCAGTAACGGTGATCCGTGCTTTCAGGATTCGGGTGTTGTCGACCTCTTCGATCTCGATCTCGACGCCGTCGTACTCGAAGGTCTCGCCCTCCTCGACGAGTCGACCGGCTCGATTAAACACGAAGCCAGCGAGGGTTTCGAACTCCTCGCCCTCCGGCAGTTCGATATCCAGCGCATCGTTGACCTCGTGGATGTTGACCTCGCCGCGGACCAGCGTCGTCTGGTCGTCGAGTCGCTCGAATGGCTCTTCTTCGTCGCCTTCGAGAATATCGCCGACGATCTCCTCGACCATATCTTCGAGGGTGATGATCCCTTCAGTCGTCCCGAACTCGTCGAGGACGATCACCATCTGGAGGCGGTTTTCCTGCATTTCGGCCAGCAGGTCGTCGGCGTTCTTCGACTCGGGGACGTGGAGCGTCGGCTGGACGACATCGCCGAGGTTACTGCCACCCTCGCTGTACTGGTGTTCTCGGACCAGATCTCGGATGTTGACGATGCCGATGATGTTGTCGAGGTTGCCGTCGTAGACGGGCACCCGAACGTGATCGTTGCTGATACAGACCTGAATCGCCTCCTCGACGGTCGACTCACGGGAGACCGCAGTCACGTCGAGTCGGGGCGTCATCACCTCCTTGGCAATCGTCGAGTTGAACGTGAAAATGCGTTCGAGCATCTCGCGTTCCTCCTCCTCGATGACGCCCTCACGCTCACCGGTTTCGATGATGTCCTGAATCTCATCGCGGGTGACGTAGGGTGATTCGATCTGCGAGGAACTGCCAAGCAGCTTGTTGATCACTCGTGTCAGATGGTCAAAGACGAATATCAGTGGAAAGAGGAGATATTCGGAGAACTTCAGTGGCTTGGCGATCCGCAGGGCCCACGATTCGGTGTTTTCGACCGCGTAGGATTTCGGCGCGCTCTCGCCGAACAGCAGCACGACGGCCGTAATTCCGAAGGTGGCCGCAAAGACAGCCTGACCTTGTGTGAGATAGAAGCCAAACAGTGTGGTTGCTATCGAGGACATCGCGATGTTGGCGATGTTGTTGCCGACCAGAATCGTTACCAGCAATCGGTGGGGGTCATTTTTGAGCCCCTCGACCAGCTTTGAGTTTTTGATCCCCTCGTCGACCATCGAGTCGACCCGGTGTTGGGGCAGCGAGAAGAAAGCGATCTCCGACGACGAAAAAAACGCCGAGAGACCGATCAGGATGACGATGCCCACCACGCCTAAAATCGTGAGCGTCGATGTGTCGAAAGCCGGTAGCTGCAACGCCGAGAGCATAACAGAAGCATCTGCAAGCGATAAACCCATGTGCTGAATCGTTGCTCGGCCCGGAAATTAAGCGTTGTCCTCCCGGCGCGTTGGGGTAGTCGTCTCCGAGCAAGCGGAGACATAAAGACGGCCCAACTCATAGGCTCGCTAATGGCAAAACGGCGCTGTGATGGCTGTGAGACGAAGGTAAAAATCGCCGGAGGGATCGGTGATTTTTGGAGTTTCGACTTCACGCCAACCGGCGGGATGATCCTCGAACTCGCCGACGGCAGCGAGCATTTCCTCTGTATGGACTGCGTCGACAAGCTTCCCGACGACCACGATCCGGGAGCCGACGACGTGGCCGCACTGTCGACCGACACCGAGGAGTGAGCAAACGTATCACACAGCCATCCGTACGTTTTTGACCGAGGCCGCCCCACCACCTGCCGTGAAGCCCTCGCGTATTTTGGCGGAGTTCCCCGCCCCCAGCTTCCGTGCGACCCAACAGGAGGCACTCACTGAGATCCGCGAGGCATTTGAATCCGACAACGACGTGGTGCTGATCCGCGCACCCACCGGCAGCGGCAAATCCCTCCTTGCCCGCTCGATCATGGGCTGTGCGCGGGATCTCCAGACCGCCAAACCCGCCGAAGTAACGGGGGCCTACTACACGACCCCGCAGGTCTCCCAACTCGATGACGTCGACGCCGACGACCTGCTGGACGACCTCGAAGTCATCCGCGGCAAAAGCAACTACAACTGTATTCTCCCCGGCGAACACGACACGCCGGTCAATCAGGCCCCCTGCGCCCGGGAGAAGGGGTTTGACTGTACTGTCAAACATCGCTGTCCCTACTATTCGGACCGAGCTATCGCCTCCGGCCAGCCGATGGCCGCGATGACGCTGGCCTATTTTATGCAGACCGCCGGCTCCGACGTGTTCGGGATGCGCGACGTGGTCGTCATCGACGAGGCCCACGGGCTCGCCGAGTGGGCCGAAATGTACGCGACAATCGAGCTCTCGCCCCACCGTGTCCCAGTCTGGGACGATGTCGACATTCCCGACATCAACGGAGGCCACGATCAGGTCGAGGTGGCGATTGGGTTCGCCGAGCGACTCTCGAACGTCTGTTCGGCCGCCAAAGACCAACTGACAAACGAACCGGAGCTAACGCCCGACGAGGTCGCCCGTCGGGACCGACTCGGCGAACTGGTCTCGGAACTCGACTGGTTCATGGAGGACTACCGGAGTCCAGACAGCCCGACGACGTGGGTCGTCGACCAGCCCGGCGGAGCGGGCACCGCGATTACAATCAAACCGCTCGATCCCGCCCGCTATCTGCATCACACGGTCTGGGACCGCGGCGAGAAGTTCGCGCTGCTGTCGGCAACCATACTCAACAAGGACGCCTTCTGTCGACAGGTCGGTCTCGATCCTGACCGCGTCGCGCTGGTGGACGTAGAGCACACGTTCCCAATCGAAAACAGGCCCTTGTACGACGTGACACAGGGGAAAATGACCTACGAACACCGCGACGACACGATCCCCAAAATCGCCCGCCTCATCGTTCGGCTGATGGCCCACCATCCCGACGAGAAAGGGATCATTCACGCCCACTCGTATGCGATTGCCGAGCAGTTGGCCGAAACGCTCACCGAGTTCGGCGTCGGCCAGCGCGTGCGGGTCCATGACACGGAGAACAGAGATGCCGAACTCGACGCCTGGAAGGCCAGCAACGATCCGGAACTGTTCATCGCCGTCAAAATGGAGGAGGCCCTCGACTTAAAAGGCGATCTGGCACGCTGGCAGGTACTGTGTAAAGCTCCGTATTTAAATACGAACGACTCACGGGTCGCCCAGCGGCTCGAAGACGGCCAGTGGGCGTGGTATCACCGGACCGCCCTCCGGACGGTGATTCAGGCCTGCGGGCGGGTCGTGCGCGCGCCGGATGATTACGGCGCGACCTATCTCGCGGATTCGAGTCTGCTTGACCTTTTTGAGCGCGCCGAGAGCGACACCCCGCCGTGGTTCAAACAGCAGGTCGACCGACTCTCGAAGCCGACCCTCCCAGAGTTCGATCCACAGGCGGCGCTCGCTGGAATCAATGCGACAGCATCGCCCAGTCGTTCAGGAAAACAGACTACTGGACAGACACGAACTGAGTCCGACGCCGACCGTCGGAAGAACCATCCGCTGTCGGACGTCTGGGGCGACGGGTGAGACGGTGCAGTCGGCTTAAATGAGCACCGCGCCGTAGGCGAGCATCGAGCCAATCATCAGGACTGTAAAGAAAATCGCCATGATCTGCTGTCGGTCCATACAGCGGGTCGAACCTCGAACATATTAGAGGTTATGACTCTCTGAGACGCTACCAGTACCGCCCAGACACAGATTGACAATCAACAACCTAAAATCCAAATTTACTTTTGTTTTTCACAGTTATAGCTAATTCTTACAAGTGGTGTGGCACTAAGACTCACAGAAGGTTTAGATACTTGGTGTCTGTATACAGAGTATGGCAACGAACGGCCTCATGACCGCATTGACACTGTACCGCTGTGGAACCCTCACGTTCAAGCAGGCGGCAACCCGCGCTGGCCAGACCGACGACACCTTCGCCCGGACACTCGCCCAGTACGGCATCCCGGCCCACAACTGAGACTGGCTGCAGAAGCTAATTCTCGCAATTTGATACTAACAAGGAAACTATTAGTACCCCATGATACGTACTCACAAATGGAGGGGTGATCCATGTCAACACATATCAAACGCCTGTGTGACAGTCTGGAGCTCCCACGTGCGGATGCGTGGGCAGCCCACGCGACTGTCGAAGGCTGGCTTCGCGCCGAATCAGCGCCCGACTCCGACACCAGTATCGACCGGCTGCGTGTCGGCTCGCGGCTCCTGTCACGGCTTGAAACGGACGGGCGGCTGACCCGAGATCAGCTCTCGCTGCTCGCTGACCTCTGTCAACAGCGGCTGGATGACGACACAGCCCCAGCTCGTGATCGTGAGTCGCTTGCCGCAGTCGTCGACCACGTCGAGTATACCCTCGATATGTGTTCGACCTAAGCTGGCACGGGATAGCCAGTGTCGACCGACCCCGACGACCTGACGACCTCAGGGGACCAACCACTGGGGTCGACAGCTCCGTGGTGGGGCTTTTTGATACTGAAAAGAAGCCTGCGAGCTATGTCGTCCGAAGGTGACCTTGGGTCGGTTCGTACAGTTCGCCTTTCCGGCGGAGGTTCTCGATTTCTTTTTCGGCTTTGGTGGCCTCCATGCCGATCTCGCTAGCCCGTTCAAGCACTTCGTCGACCGGTGCGCCCTCCTCGAACTCGTCTTCGATCTCGGCGATCAGCTGCTTGATGTTCTTGATCCGGTCCCGTTGGGTTTTCGAGGTCCCCGTCTCGACCACGTCGGCATCGAACTGGCCAGTCTCGGGGTCGACACCGATATCCTTCAGACAGGAGCGAACGATATCAACGGATCGGGTCGCGTCCTCCTCGTCGACGGTATCCGAGAGCCGTACCCGTGCGCTGGCCTCCGCCAGCCTGACGAGTGCCTCCAGCTTTCGGGCCGTGACCGGAATCGGCGCGTCCTCATCGGCCCCTTTCGAGCGCAGGTCGACGTAGAACTCCCGAATTGCGGCTTTGGCCTCGTCGGTCATCGTCGGGAAACAGGAGCGTTTGGCGTGGGCGATATACTTCCGAAGGAGTTCGGCGTCGATCTCGGGGGCGACCTGTTCGGTTACCTCGTCGACCTGCTCCTGGGTGAACTCCGAGGTCGGCACGTTGGCGCGTTGCGTGTTCAACTCACCCGCGTAGTTTGTCTTGAGGATGTGGTCGGCCAGCATGCCGTCGTGTTCGGGGTCGGGCTTGTCAGTAACCGTAAAGATGAGATCGAACCGCGAGACGAGTGCGGGTTCGAGATCGATCTGCTCGCCGATTGGTTCGTACTGGTCGAACCGGCCGTACTTCGGATTCGCCGCGCCGAGCAGTGAACACCGAGATTTGAGCGTGGCGTTGATCCCTGCTTTCGAGATACTGATCTGTTGCTGCTCAAGAGCTTCATGCATAGCCGACCGGTCTTCCGGTCGCATTTTATCTAGCTCGTCAACCGCTGCGATCCCTTGGTCGGCCAACACGAGCGCACCGGCTTCGAGGGTCCACTGCTGGCCGTCGCCGAAGTCATCTCTTACAGCTGCCGCAGTAAGCCCGGCCGAACTGCTGCCCTTCCCGGAGGTGTACACCGATCTCGGGGCAATATTCTCGATATATGATAGCATTTGGGAGTTGTGGGAGATGACGTTGTTCGTGAGGTAGTTGTGAGTTCCCTCGACTTCCAGATCGTAGACCCAGTCGTCGTCGGGGGTGACTGTCTCAATCGTCTCGATTTTCTCCCATCCAACGTCGCCATCAGCCAACTGTCGGAGCGCGTCAACATCTCGCGTGAGGCTGTCGACACCACCGTCAGAAGCAATGACTGTCTGTTCAGCGGTTGTGTCTGTCATCGCATCTTCGAATGCAGATACGACGCGTGAGAGCGCGTCACGGCTTGGATTTCGTCGGTTTCGCTCATAATGCTGATACGTGCTTCGTGGAAGGTTGCACGAAGCCTGTGGGAGCTCAAGCGCCTCCCGAATTCGTTTGAGCTCGGCCCCGATATTCGGCACTACATCGCGGTTTGTATTGCTTGCTGTACTACCGTGTTTCAGTGTAGCCTGTGTTTTCCGTTCCGTAACAAATCCGACCTCGTCGACGTACCGTTTGAATTGGTCTCCACTGATTCGGAGTCGGTAACTGCCGTTCTGTCGTTCTGCAAGCTGCGAAGAGATACCGAGCGAGAGCAGCAGGCTTCGGACGTTTGCCAACAGCTCACGACTCATCGAGGCAACTGAAATCTCTCGTTGCGTCGCTGAAACGTGTCCTTCGCCCTCGATATACGCTTTGAGGAATGCGGCTTTGATTTCGACTGACGCGCTCTGAATTGCGGGTGGTACTCGCTGTGTGTCCGAGCCAGTGAGCAGTTTGCTGTCACAGTGCTCAAGGAAGCTTACGAACTCCCCTGACGAGCACATGAGTTCCTCGGCATCCTTTCCATCGTGTGGTTCTCGAATCGTAGTGTTCAATCCAAGATCCGAAAGCGTCTGTGTAGCATCGGCTAAGACTTTCTCGTCATTATTTGTAATCGAGACGAAGCCAGTATTATCCTCGCGCTGCTCAACGTATCCCTCTGCGACAATGTATCCGAGCAAGCGGGCTAACTCGGGGGTCCATCTGTCCGGCAATGATAATTCGACTGCGTTGTATGACTGGGATGCTCGATACGTAGCTTCGAGTCCATCGGAACCGTCGCTTGGAATCGTCTGTGGAACTCCAATAAAATCACCGACAGAAAGGTCTTCAGCACGGATTGGTGTGAACTGGGCGTTCTGCTGGACGAACAGCGGATGTGATGGAGTAACCGTTACTGATGACCCCGTCTGAGTCGTGATCCGGTACAATTGCTCGGGGGCCTCACGTTTCCAGACTTTCGTTGCGTGGCCAGTCCCGAGTGTCCCGTCCTGCTGGAGTGTCGGGATCGTAATGTCGACTTCGTCCCACACACCGTCGTCGACCGGTTTTGGATCGTCCAAATTCGATTCGACAAGCTCCTCGATTTCCGTTTCCGAGCCGTCAGCGAGCGTAACCCGCGTCTCCCCGGAAACGCACTTACCAGTACCAGGGTCACCAATAAGCAGCATATGAAGATCGCCACGAATCCGAGAGCCATCGGGGAGGTTTTTCGTCACACCCGAAAACAACTGCAAAATCATCGCTAGTTTCTCTTCGTCGTAGCCGTAGATCGACGGTGCGACCGAGGCGACCATCTTCTCGTAGATATCCGGTGAGTTCGAGAGTTCGATGATCTCGGTTTTGTCCTCCTGCGTGATGTCCATATCCTCGAACACCTCGTCCTCGATGGTGACCGAGACGCCGTCCATATAGAGGTCGAACAGCGAGGATTTGCCGTCGTTGCCGTCCATCTGCTCGATGTGGAGGACGCCGACAACGGTGACGTGGTCGCCCGCGGTGACTTTCCCGGTCACGTCGTCTTCGATATTGATATCGATGCTCTGTGGGGTTTCGCCCCCGCGGAGTCCTTCGGGACTCTCCTGAATGCGGAGTTTCTGGGCGTCGACGAACTCCGACTGGTCGAAGTTGATCTTGAATGGGCCTTCGCGCTCGCAGCCCTGACAGTCGTGGGGTTCCTGGAAGTCGCCGTCCTCCTGTGGAATGTAGTTCATCGTCCCACAGCGCTGGCATTCGAACGCCGAATCCGTTATTTTGGGTCGGACATCGGTGGCTTTGCGGATGATTCCCTGTACGGAGACGAGTTTGCCGATGTGGTTGTCGTGGACCCGGATGCCGCGGATGTCCACGGAGTCTGGAAGGTTCTGTAGTCGGACGTGGGCGTTGCCGAGTTTGACGTCGGCGGGCAGATCGTAGAGTCGGAGGGCCTCCTCGGCGTACTCCTGGATCTGGTCGGGTTGGGAGAGATAGTCGTCGGCGAGATCGCGGTCGAACTGGTAGAGGTCGTCGTAGTCGACGTACAGCGAACGCTGTTCGTTGGGATACTTCTGGGCGAGCGTCCCGATGTCGTCGCGGTAGTAGTTACGGTAGAACTGAATAAACCGATCAGTGAGTTCCTGATTCCCTGCCTGAGCCATTGCAGAGCCGTAGGTCGTCCTCACCTATGAACTTCAGGATCATCGAACCGCGACAGCCAAGGAGTCCCCGAAACGACGCCTCGTATGAGCGATTCGGCAACCGACGGCGACCGTGACAGCTACGAACTACTCGTTATCGGCGGCGGGGTCGCCGGACTCACCGCGGCGACGTTCACCGCACGGGCAGGGCTCACCACGCTCGTCGTCGACCACGGCGAGTCGATCCTCCGCCGGAATGCCCATCTGGAGAATTTCCCCGGCTTCCCGGCCGGTGTCAATCCTCGACTGTTCGCCGATATGCTCCACGCGCAGGCGACACGCAACGGCGCGGGCTACCAGCAGGGTTTGGTGGATGGCCTCTTCGGGAGCCTCGACGAGGGGTTCGTCGCCACCGTTGGGGCGGTCGACGACGCAACCGAGCGCCGCGAGATCCACGCCGAGCGCGTACTGATTTCCTCGTGGAGCGACGTTTCGTATCTCGACGACCTCGGCGTCGACAGCCGCGATGCCGGGAGCAAGCAGTACATTGAGGACGACGGCCTCGGACGAACGAATATAAAAGGGATCTACGCGGCGGGGCGGACTGCCGAACGCTACCACCAAGCGGTCATCGCGGCGGGCAACGGCGCGGAGGCCGCGATCACGCTGATCCACGACAGCGAGACGCCTTTTTATAACGACTGGGTCGTCCCCGAGGGCTATTTCACTGATCGTGGTCGGGAGGTCCCGCCGGGCTGCGAGGAGATCGATGCCGCCGAGCAGCAGGCCCGACAGGCGGCTTCACGGGCGGCCATGCAGGAGTACTTCAGTGAAGTCCACGAGGAGCGTCAGCGCACCCATCCGAGTCTTGTTGAGGACGAGAAAGGGCGGGTCGACTGGGAGAAATAACAGTTACTCGTCTTCAAGCGCCGCGTAGATGTCGGCGTGACGGCGTCCATCCAGTTGCCCCATTTCGAGGGCGATCTCGCGGCGTTCTTTGTCACTGTCGGCCGACTGATACCGCTCGTAGAGCCGACGGACTTCTTCGTCGACCGCCGTCGAGGAATCGGTGCTGGACGCCATTAGTGGTCTCAACCTACTCGTTGTGTCGGTTTATGGGTTGCGGCGAGCACAGGCACGGAAGTAGATAACTGCTGTCTCAACGTCGACTGCGGCTTCATCGGTGGCGAATCGATGGAGTAATGCCCGAATCTCATCGCCGTACTCGAACATATAGCCGTTCAGCATATAAAACACGACCACCGTTCGAAGTGCTGTTCGCTTATTGCCGTCGACGAAGGGATGATCCGCAACGAGGAGTCGCATCAGATGGACCGCTTTTTCATGAAGCGTTTCTGGGAGTTCGCCAAAGAACCCCTCCGAAACGTACTGAAGCGCAGATTCAATCGGTTTCTCTGATCGGACTCCTGATTCTGTCACATCGCCTTCCGCAACGATCTGTTCGTGGAGATCGAGGATCGTTTCGACAGAAGGATAGACGATGTTCTCAGTCACATACTGGACTTTCTCACGCGACTGGATAATCGTTTCTTCGACCGATGATGTAACCAAGCCGGAGTCCCCACTGGACGATGTAATATAACCCCTACCAGTTCTGTATCGCCGCGGTACGCCACCGAAGCCCGAACGACTATTTATACGCCGCCCGTCAACTGAGATGAATGCTTGAGGGGGTAAATGTCGCACTGGGCGTCACGGGAAGCATCGCCGCGGTCACAACCGTCGAACTCGCCCACGAACTCCGTCGACAGGGCGCATCGGTTCGCGCCGTGATGAGCCCCAGCGCCAGCGGCATCATCCACCCGTGGGCCGTCGAGTTCGCCACCAAACACGACGTTGTCACCGAAATCACGGGCCAAGTCGAACACGTCGACCTCTGTGGCCGCGACGGCTGGGCCGACGTGTTCCTGATCGCCCCCGCAACCGCCAATACCGTCGGCAAAATCGCGGGCGCGGTCGACGATACTCCCGTGACAACCACCGCGACCACCGCGCTCGGAGCCGGCGTGCCGGTCGTCATCGCCCCTGCAATGCACGAGCCGATGTACGACCATCCCGGCGTGCTGGATTCGATTGCTCGTGTCGAGGAGTGGGGCGTCGACTTCGTCGACCCCAGAATCGAGGAAGGCAAGGCCAAAATCGCCACTGAGGCGGCCATCGTCACCGGGGTCGCACGCGCGACAACCGAACAGAGCCTCGCTGGCAACCACGTCATCATTACCAGCGGCGCGACCAGCGAAGCAATCGATCCGATTCGGGTCCTGACGAACCGGGCCTCGGGGTCGACTGGCCGAGCTATCGCTCGCGCGTGTCACGTTCGTGGTGCCGAGGTGACCCTCGTTCACGATGGCCCGGAGGTCCATTATGCCAACACCGTCAGCGTCGAGAGCGCCGCCGAGATGCTGGCAGCAGTCGAGGGAGCCGCACCCGACGCCGACGCCCTGATCTCGGCGGCAGCGATTTCGGATTACACAGTAAAAAAGGCCGACACCAAGCTCCGATCCGGCGAGCCGCGAACGCTCGACCTCGAACCCACGCCCAAGATCTTAGATTCGATCCGGCAGGCCCACCCCAACCTGATGATGGTCGGGTTCAAGGCCGAAACCACGGGCAACGAGGAGGCGATGGTCGACCAAGCCGCCGCGCTCCGTGATCGCGTCGACCTCGCGTTCGTCGTCGCCAACGACGCCAGCGTGATGGGCAGCGAGGAGACACGGGCACTGCTGGTCGGTCCGGGAGCCGAGAGCCCGGCGGACTGCGAGACGGTCGAAGGGTCGAAACAGCAGCTGGGCGACCGGGTTGCCCGACAGCTCGCCGAACGACTCTCGGGGTCGACAGACGCGTAATAATTCTCGGGGTCTGTATGTGGGGACACGCTGTTCCGAATTTCAGCCCAAGAATGCGCCGATTAAGAGCGGTAGTATAAAGATAGAACCGCCACAGCAGCCGAGATACAAATTGTTTTGAGGCGTCCGTTGTTTCGTAGGATTAAGAGACGCCATGATATTCAGAGAACCCAACCGGCAGCCGAGGTGGGAGACAGATGGCGGATAACGACGCCGAGCGGCTGCTTGTCCCCGTAAAGCGCTCCTCGACGCTCCGGCAGACAGTCGACTACGCGGTCCAACGGCTCCTCAACGCCGACACCGACGGCGAGTCGACGGTCCACTTCGTCTTTCTGGCGACGTGGCGAGCCGGTGATCCGGGCACCGACGCCGACAGCGCACGTGCCGAGGAGCTACTCGAACAGATCGAAATCTGGGTGCGCTACGAGTGTGAGGAGGCCGACGTCGACCCCGAGACGGTGGCGGTCGAAACCACCCTCCTCGGCCTCGACGAGTACCTGTTTAGTCCCGAGGATTACGCCGCGCTCCTGACGGAGTACGCTGAGGACAATGGTCTGACCCGAGTCATCGTCGACCCGGAGTACCAGCTCGTCGGCCACACGACCCTGCTCCAACCGCTCGAATTCGAACTCGAACAGACCGAACTCGTCGTCGAGGAAGCTCCCGTCGACCGACCCACACAGCGTGGGCGGCTGGTGAGTCGACCGAACACGGCGCGGTTCGTGACCCTGTTCGGCCTCTCGTTTCTGTTTTATCAGGTACTCGGCGGCTTCAGCGGCACGTTCGATCTCGTCACCGGCATCGCAACCGCCGGTGTCGTTGCGATCACGCTGGATAGCGTGAGTTTTTATCGAGATCCGTCGCTGCGAGAGTCACCGAAACGAATGGTTCGCGGGCTGATTTATATCCCCTATCTGCTCTACGAGATCATCGTCTCGAATCTGGTGGTCGCCCGGGTCATCCTCGATCCACGGCTCGATATCGACCCGCGAATGACCAAAGTGCGCTTTTTCGTCGGCTCGGGGTTCCCGCTGACGACCCTCGCAAACAGCATTACGCTGACGCCGGGGACGCTGACGGTGACCGCCGTCGACCAAGAGCTGTACGTCCACTCGCTGGTTCCGTTCGCCCGTGAAGGGCTGTTCGACGGTGCGCTCGAACGCTGGGTCCGATTCGTCTTCTACGGCCGGGAGGCCGCCCGGTTCCCCTCGCCGCGAGAGCGCGGTGATACCGAGGTCCTTCAGGAGCCGACCGCCGTCGACCCGGCCGTGATGGGCGATGGCCACGAGCCACAGGGAGGTAACGACCAATGATGTTTGTCGACACCGCCGTCGTCACCGGGTTCAGTGTCGGTGACCTCCTGCTCGTCGCCACCGCGTTGTTCGTGACCCTCGCAGTGATGATGCTCTACCGTGCGATTTTGGGGCCGACCAACCAGGACCGCGTGCTTGCGGTCAACGTCCTTGGAACCAACACGGTCGTCATTCTTGCGCTGCTCGGTGCGGCGCTGGGCGAGCCGTGGTTTCTGGATATCGCGCTCGTCTACGCGCTGCTTAATTTCATGATGTCAATCGCAATCTCGAAGTTCACTGTCGAGCGAGGGGGAGTCATATGATCGAGCAAGTTCGGATCGGCCTCATCGTCGTTGCGATTGCGTTGGGGCTGTTTTTCACGTTTGTCTCGGCAACGGGCGTGATTCGGCTCCCGGACGTGTTCTCGCGGGCCCACACAGCATCGCAGGCCGATACCCTCGGCGCTGGCTTCGCGCTGGCCGCGGTCGCGCTGACGTTCGGCTGGGAGCCGGTGACCGTCAAGACGGTACTCCTGCTCGTATTCATTTTCGTGACGAACCCGACCGCGGCCCACGCCATCGCGCGTGCGGCGTACGAAGAGGGTATCGAGCCGTGGACCACGGGAGATGATCGCCGATGATTGGTCTCGACGCTCCGTCGACCGTGATCCAAAGCGTCGGCATTACGCCGGTAGAGCTCTCGCTTTTCGTCTTCGTACTGATTACCGCAGTACTGACTGCGCTGTTCCGGGATGTCCTCGCGTCGATTGTCATCTTCGCGGCCTACAGCCTCGGGCTGGCGGTCGTCTACACCTTCTACCGCGCACCCGACGTGGGGCTGACCGAAGCCGCAATCGGGGCTGGCATAACGACCGTGTTCCTGCTGTTAACGATTGCCAAGACGACCCGACCACCGACCGACGACCTCTTCGAGTCGATTCACTGGCCAGCGGTCGCCGTCTGTGGGATCTTCGCGCTCGTTGTCGGGTCGACGCTGACTGCGTTCCCCGCAGTCGGCGATCCGAACTCGCCGATCCTGACGAATCCGGACGTGACGGGCTACTACCTCGCAAACGCCTACGACGAAACGGGAGTCCACAATGCCGTCACCTCAGTGTTGGCGGCCTACCGTGGATTCGATACCTTCGGCGAGGCAATCGTCGTCTTCGCCGCAGGCGTCGCAAGCCTGCTCGTCCTCGGCCGGGAGGTGTTCACCGCATGAGCGATGATTCATCCAGTCGACCTGACGAGCGAACGGACGAGCGAACGGACGAGCGAACGGACGGTCGACTGGATCAAGACGGCGTCGCCCGTCAACGTTCGGCGTACTCCGAAAGTCAGGTCATCATGACGACCGTCAAAGTCGTTATTCCGTTCGTGATGACCTACGGGCTGTTCATCACCTTCCACGGTGCGGACTCGCCCGGTGGCGGCTTCCAGGGCGGAGCGATCATCGCCTCGGTCGTCCTGATGATCGCTTTCGCCTTCGGCATCGAGTCGACCCGTGAGTGGCTGGCCAACAGCACCGTTGTCGGCCTCGGCACGCTCGGTGTACTGCTGTTTGCGGCCATTGGCTTCGGGCCGGTACTGCTCGGCGAGAACTTCCTCGAATACACTGCCTACTACCCGGTGTTTGGGTCGACGCTCGGCCTCAAGGAGTACGAGTTCGTCAAATACGGGATGGAGGCCGTCGAAATCGTCGGCATCGCCTTCATCGTCTCGGGCATCATGATGGGGCTGTTTTTCGTCCTCGCGGCGGGCTATACCCCGAGCGTCGACGATCTCGAACCGTCCAGCGAGCTCCGCGACGGTAGCGACACTGCCAGCACGGAGGGCCAAACCAATGACTAATGTTGCGACACCGCTGATGACCGATTTCGCCGGGCTACTGACAACCGATCTCGTCGGGCTTGCGACGACTCGCCACGCCTACGTGCTGTTCGTGCTGCTGTCGACGATTGGACTCTACATGCTCATCGCCAACGAAAACCTCGTGAAGAAGATTATCGGCCTCAATATGTTCCAGACTGGTATCTTCCTGTTTTTCATTACGTCGGCCTACCGGGTCGGCGGGAAGGCACCGATTATTACCGATGGCGGCGGTCCCTACGTCAGCCCGCTGCCGCAGGTAATCGTCCTGACGGCGATTGTCGTCGGCATCAGTCTGACCGCCGTCGGCCTCGCGCTGACGATCCGCCTTTATAAGGAGTACGGGACGCTCCGTGCCGATGCGCTGCGGGAGGTGATCGCCGATGAGTGACGTCCTGCTCGCACTGCTGGTGACGATTCCGCTCACACTTGCGGTGTTCCCGCTCCTGCTTGGACTTCGGTTCAAGAACGTCGGCTGGCCAATCGCACTGGCTGGCTCGCTGGCGGTAACCGGGATGTCGAGCCTGTTTGCCTGGGATATTTACAGCGCCGACACCGCGGCTGGCCAACGGTTGGTCCACGAGATGGCGGGCTACCCCGGCCCATACGGGATCGAACTCGTCGGCGATGGGCTCTCGGCGCTGATCACCCTCCTGATCGGTGTCATCTCGGTCGCGGTCCTGATCTACGGACGGACGACCGGCCCACAGACCAACGCCTTCTACAGCGGCTTCCTCCTGCTGATGGGTGGGCTACTCGGGATGGCGCTCACCGGCGACCTGTTCAACCTGTTCGTCTTTTTGGAAATCGTTGGCCTCATCACCTACGCGCTGGTCGCCAGCGGCGACAGCGGGATGGCCGCCTACGGCGCACTCAAATACCTGTTCCTGGGAACTGTGGGCGCGTCGCTCTACCTGATCGGTGTCGGCTACATGCTCGTCGCCACGGGGACGCTGAACATGCTGGATCTCCAGTCGACGCTCGCCGGAAGCTACACCGATCCGCTCGTTCAGGCGTCCTTTGGCTTCATTCTCGTCGGTCTCCTGTTGAAGATCGCCGTCTTCCCGCTGCACACGTGGCAGCCCGACGCCTACACCTACGCGCCGGATACGGTGAGCGCCTACATTTCGGCGCTCGTCTCGACAACCGCCGCGTATGCACTGATCCGGATCTCCTACGACGTGTTTACGGTCGACTTCTTTGTGGCCAACCCGTTGATCACCGACGCCGTCGTGCTCGTCGCTTCTATCAGTATCGTCGTCGGGAGTCTGCTGGCAGCGATGCAAACCGAGATCAAACGCGTGTTCGCCTACTCCTCGGTTGCCCAGTTCGGCATGATCGTCGTTGCCATCGGATTGAATAGCGAAACCGCGCTCTTCGGTGCGGTGATCCACCTCATCGGCCACGGTCTCATGAAGGCAACGCTGTTCATGGGCGCGGGGATTCTGTCGACCGCGTATGGTGCAACCACCATTGCGGAGTACGCTGGCCTCGCCAAGCGCGCACCGCTGACAGGCGGGGCGATGGCGGTCACCGGTCTCGCGCTGGTCGGGATTCCGCCATCGATTGGCCTGCTCGGCAAGTGGTTTATCGCCCTCGGCGCAATCGAACAGGGATCATGGGGCGTTGCGATTGTCATCTTCGTCAGCACGCTGCTGACGCTGGGCTACGTGGCCCAGATCATCGAGAAGCTCTACTTCAACGCGCCACGCGAAGCAGAGCCGACGGAAGCAGCCGAAAACGAGACCGTTGAGACCGCAGCACTCAGTGATTCGCCGGTGGCCGACGGTGGTCGGGCGGCCAGTCCGGTTGCCACCGAGCGACTGGCAGTCGTCGTCGTGCTCGCCGTCTCCACGGTCGTGTTGTTCGCGTCGGTCGACCTGTTTGAGATACTGCTCGATCCCGTCCTCGGGAGGTTCTTCGCATGAACGAAATCACAGCTATTCGCCCACTCGCTGCCGTCGCCGTATCGTTCGTTGCCGCCGCGCTTATCCTCGCGTCGGGCCGCAGACCGAACCTCCGCGAGGCGTGGACGATCCTCGCCTCGGTTTCGATGTTCGGCATCGTCGCCAGCATGGTACCCGGCGTCCTCGCCGGAGAAGTGTACGTTACCAATCTCGGGACGATCCTGCCGTACGTCGACTTCGTCCTTCGTGCGGACCCTCTCGGCGTCCTCTTCGCCTCACTCGCCAGCCTGCTGTGGGTCGTCACGAGTTTCTACAGTATTGGCTACATGCGTGGGCTCGACGAGGACAACCAGACGCGCTACTTCGCATCGTTCGCCATCTCGGTCGCCTCGGCGGTCGGGATCGCCTTTTCGGGTAACTTGCTGACGATCTTCATCTTCTACGAGGTACTGTCGGTGGCGACCTACCCACTGGTCGCCCACGACGAGACGCCAGAGGCCCGCGCCGCAGGCCGGAAATACCTCGCCTACACCTTCTTCGGTGGCGGTGTGTTGGTACTCGCTGGGACCGTGATGGTCTACTGGCTCACGAGTATTGCCGGGCCCGCTGGGAGTGCAACGGTCGACTTCACGCCGGGCGGGATTGCCGCGCTCGCTAACGCCGAGCCGACCGCCGCGTCACTGGCGTTCATTGTTCTCGCACTCGGCTTCGGTGTCAAAGCCGGACTGATGCCGCTCCACCAGTGGCTCCCGAGCGCGATGGTCGCGCCGACGCCGGTCTCCGGGCTGCT
This sequence comes from Halohasta litchfieldiae, assembly GCF_002788215.1. Lineage (NCBI taxonomy): Archaea > Methanobacteriati > Methanobacteriota > Halobacteria > Halobacteriales > Haloferacaceae > Halohasta > Halohasta litchfieldiae. Next base: position 3,082,734 of record NZ_CP024845.1, read on the forward strand.
CCACGCGGTCGCCGTCGTCAAAAGCGGTGTGTTCGGCATTGCACGCGTCGTCCTCGACGTATTCGGTCCCGAGACGCTCTCGAATCTCGGCTCGAACCTCTTTGGCGACCTCGGCATCGCGTTCCCGCTTGCGGTCATCGCAGCGATCACCCTGACGGTCGCCAGCATCATCGCTCTGCGGCAGGACAACCTCAAACGCAGGCTGGCCTACTCGACGATAAGCCAGCTTTCCTACATCGTCCTCGGACTCGCGCTACTGGAGGGCAATGCCCTCATCGGTGGACTGCTCCACATCCCGGCCCACGCGTTCATGAAGCTCACTCTGTTCTTCTGTGCAGGGATCATCCACGTGGAGACCCATACCGACGACATCAGCGATATGGCCGGGATCGGTCGACGGATGCCGCTGACGATGGTCGCCTTCGGGGTGGCCGCCGCCGGGATGGCCGGGATTCCGCTCGTAGCTGGCTTCGTCAGCAAGTGGTATATCGTCATTGGCGCGTTAGATGGCGGCAACGCGATCTTCGCGGCGGTACTGTTGGCCTCGGGAATACTCAACATTGCCTACTTTTGGCCCATCGTCTACCAGGCGTTCTTTGAGTCTCCCGAGGACCACGACGAGAAACCGCTCATCGAAGGCCCATTCGGTGGACGAGAGGCAATGCGGGCCGACGGTGGCGATAGCCACGAGAGCGACGAGATTACAGAGCCAGAACACGTCGACCATCTCGACGAGCGCCATGGAGGAGAAGACCACCACGGCGGGCCGCCAGCGAGCGGCTGGGCCAAGAGCAACTGGCGCGGCGGCGAGAGTACATGGTTCATGCTGGGGCCAATCTTGACCGCAGCAGTGCTCTCGCTCCTGCTCGGGATCGTTCCGCACACAATCGTCTTCCTGCGGATCGTCGAGACGATTGTCGGTAATCTGCCGGGGGTGATGATCTGATGACGACTGTACTGACGACCGCGTCAGCGGGCGCGCTGACGATGGTGCCGCCGGGAGTCGTCCTGTTGGCGGTTGCCATCCTCGTCGCACTGCTCCCGCGACGCGCTGGCCACGCCCTCGGCGTCGCCGCATCGGCGGTGACCCTCGCATGGGTGTGGACCATCCCGTCCGGAGCCTATCTCCAGACGCAGTTCCTCGGCTTTGAGGCCGTGCTGTTCAACGTCGACGAGTTCTCGCGGCTGATGGGGATCATCTTCGCGCTGATCGGCATCGTCGCAGTGGGCTACTCGTATGCCAGCGAGGCCGAGTCGACCCAGACCGGCATCGCGCTGTCCTACGTAGCGACGAGCTTTGGCGCGGTCTTCGCCGGTGACTGGCTGACGCTCCTCTTCTTCTGGGAGCTGATGGCGGTCACCAGCACGCTGTTAGTCTGGCATTACAAGGGGAAAGCGATCCGAGCAGGCTACCGGTATGCGATCTTCCACGGCATCGGCGGCACGCTGCTGATGGCCGCAATCTTGCAGACCTACGTCGACAAAGGCACCTTCCTGTTTGCCTCCGTGCCCGGCGGCCCGGAGATCGCTGGCATCACAGCCGGACTCCCGGCCGCGCTTGCGGCAATCGGTATCGGCGTTAATGTCGGCTTTATCGGGCTCCACACGTGGTTACCGGATACCTACCCGCGGCCGCATATCGCCGCCAGCGTCTTCCTCTGTGTGTTCACCACGAAGACCGGCGTGTATGGCATGTATCGAGCGTTCCCGGAGGGAAGTCTCGCTATCGCCTACATGGGTGGCGGGATGGCCATCTTCGGCGCGACCTACGCGTTGTTCCAGAACGATATGCGTCGACTGCTCTCCTACCACATCCAGTCGCAGGTCGGTTACATGATCGCCGGGGTCGGTATCGGGACCGCGCTCTCCCAAGCAGGGGCCTTTGCCCACGTCTTTAACCACATCCTCTACAAGGGACTGCTGTTCATGACGGCGGGCGTCATCATCTACCGCACTGGCGAGGAGAATCTCAAGAAACTCGGTGGGCTGGCCCGACAGATGCCGATTACCGCGGCTTCCTTCACGGTGGCCGCTCTCTCGATTGCTGGCTTCCCCTACTTCAACGGCTTCGTGAGCAAGGGAATCATCATTGACGGAGCCCACTACACCTTCGGGGAAGGGCCGCTTCCAATCGGGGAGTTCCACACGCTCGAATGGCTGTTGCTGCTCGGCGGGATCGGGACGTTCATGTCGTTCATCAAGTTCGGCTACTACGCCTTCTTCCACGGCGACTCCGGGTGGGAGGTCGAGGACGCCAACCGTGGGCAGTCCATGGCGATGGTAACTGTCGCGGTACTCTGTGTTTTCTACGGCGTCTCCGATGCCTCGCTTTTCGCACTGCTGCCGTTCGACGTTACAGATCCGGCCGTCGTCGACGAGGTGTACACGACCTACACCGTGCCTCACATCATCGAGGGTGTGATCCTCGGCGTCCTCGGACTGATCGGCTTCGCGCTGGTCAAAAAGCCGTTGTCGAAACTGGGTCGCGTACCCGATGTCGACGCGATCTACAATCCCGCGATGTTCTACGGTGGCCGCGGGCTGGTTGTGGGCGTCACCGAACTCTGGGCGGGCGTCGACCGCGTCGTCATGCGAACGATTGCCCGACTGAAACAGGCTGGGTCGAACCCACAGGCTGTCGTACAGCGGCTCGGAGTGGGTAGCCCAGAAAACCCGATCCCGCTCCGGGCGGGTATCGGGCGGAGCATCTTCGTGCTGACCGCGCTCGTCGCAGTCGCACTCACTGTGTTACTGCTGGTCTAAGCGGTCGACGCCGTGGCCGTTCACCGATGGAAACGGTTTTTCAGCAGCCAATCCAACGCTCCGTATGAGCCACCGAGTTATTGCGGATCTCTCGCCGGACGAGCGCGTCGCATTTTTCGAACGCGACGCCGGTATCGATGCCGTCCGAGGGGATGTCGAGGAGATCATCGACCGCGTTAGCACTGAGGGCGATGTTGCACTCCGCCAGCTGTCGGCCGAACACGACGATGTCGAGGTCGGCAACATTGACGTGACTGATCTCGCCGAGCGAGCACACGAGGAGGTCGACGACGAGATTCTCGATGCGATTTCGACCGCAGCCGACAACATCCGTGAGTTCCACGAGCGACAGGTCCCAGACGACTGGCGCGAGGATTTCGACGGCCGGGAGTTAGGCCGTTGCTACCGCCCGCTCGAAGGGGTCGGCGTCTACGCCCCCGGCGGCACCGCAGCCTACCCATCCAGCGTCCTGATGGGTGTCATCCCCGCGAAAATCGCAGGCGTCGACCACATCGCGGTCGCCACACCACCTGCCGATCCGATGAACCCCGTGACGCTCGCGGCGGCCCACGAAGCCGGCGCGGATCGAATCTATGCGGTCGGCGGCGCGCAGGCTGTCGGCGCGCTTGCCTACGGAACTGAGACCGTGAACGCGGTCGACAAGATCGTCGGTCCCGGAAACAAGTGGGTCACAGCAGCCAAGGCCGCCGTTCGGGGCGATGTCGAGATCGATTTCCTCGCCGGACCGAGCGAACTGCTCGTGGTCTGTGACGAGACCGCCGACCCGGAGTTCGTCGCCAGCGACCTCATCGCACAGGCCGAACACGACCCCAACTCCTCGGTCGTCGCGGTGACTGCTGACGAGGGGACTGCCGCGGCAATCGGCGAGGAACTCAACCAGCAGGTCGACGACCGCGAGCGAAGCGAGACCATCGAGAAGGCACTGGCTAACGAGGCCAGCGGCGTCCTGCTGGCGCGGTCGATGTCCGAAGCAGTCCTCTTTGCTGAGGAGTATGCCGCCGAACACCTTTCGATTCAGGCTGACGACGACGAGGCCCTGCTCGACCGGATCGATTCGGCCGGCAGTGTCTTTTTGGGTCCGTATACCCCGGTCGCCGCAGGCGATTATGCGTCCGGTACCAATCACGTACTGCCGACTAACGGCGGGGCCAAGCGGTTCGGTGGGCTCTCGGTCGACGCCTTCCTCCGGTCGACGACGGTCCAGCGACTCGACGAGGAGAGTTTGAGCGGTCTCTCGGAGACGATTACCACGCTCGCCGAAGCCGAGGGGCTGGAGGGCCACGCCGAGAGCGTCCGGCGGCGGTTCGAGTAGTCAGTAGTCGTCGACTACCAGTGCCGACGCTCTCGGCACGGAACCGGTTCTGATTGCATCCCGTCGTCACAGTTAACAAGCTTGGAGAGAAAGACAATGGTATGAGCACGGGAACCGTCGACGGCAGTTCGGAATCCGCAGTGGCGGTCTCTGAACTGGCCGCCGAGAAGGCGCTCGCGTTGATGGACAGCGAGGGAATGGATCGGGATATCGGTGGGCTCCGGCTGTTCGTCCAGCAGGGCGGCTGTGCGGGGCTCTCCTACGGGATGCGGTTCGACGACGAACCGGAAGACGACGACACGATCACGGTCCACCACGGGCTTCGTGTCTTCGTCGACCCCGCAAGTCTCGACTATATCGGCGGCAGTCGACTCGAGTACGAAGACGGCCTGCAGGCCGCGGGATTCCACGTCGAAAACCCCAATGTCGTCTCCGAATGCGGCTGTGGCGAGAGTTTCCGGACGTAGGGCCACAGCTAAACCGTTTGCTGTTCTTTCTCCCGGCATGGATCTCGAAGCGCTGACTGTCGAGTCGGAAGGCACTGTCTACGTCGACCGTGAGGATACCGAACGCGGCTCCGAAGGCCCATTTTATGCAGTGTATACCACCGAGGCTGCGACCGACCGGTGGGGGTACTTCTGTAGTTCGTGTGAGAGCGTCGACAACGCGATGGATACGATGGGGCGGATCGTCTGCAACGAGTGTCCAAACGTCCGCAAACCCGAAGAGTGGGACGCTGCCCACGAGTAGTCGACGGCTAACGGTAGTCTAGGGCATGTGTGACAAAGTTTATCATACAGGCTATCGTAGGCTCACGTGGATGGCCCCTGTTACCATACCACCGACTGAAGAGGCCAGGACCGTGTTCCGACGGCTCGGCTACGCTATTAGCGAGGAGGGTAGCGAGTTCGTCGCGGAACGAAAGTGGCGTCGCGTCCGTGTGACACCACTCTGTGCAGATGATGCCACCCAGCCAGATCCCGTACTCGGAGATGAATCCGAAACCGGGCTGCGGCTTCGGTGTTTCGTCACATGGATGCAGTGTACAGGGGAGTTACGTGAGTATCTGCGGACAACAAAACCGCCGTACGACTGGGCAATCATTGGGATCGAAGAAGACGACGACGCGGAGTTCGAAGTCGTCCACCCCGACAGTTCGCTGGCACCAGCGTAGCGTCATCGGCCGGTTGGGCCGACTCTCTGGATACTGTCAGCGTCGGGTACTTTTTGAGGGTGTGCGTTGAACGGACTGCCGCAATGGTACATAAGAAGGTAACACTGATCGGCAAGAGTCCCGAGAGCTTTGATCGCGCAGTCGACGACGCAATCGACCGCGCCCAAGATACCCTCGACAACGTCCACTGGATCGAAGTCGAGGAGCTGGGCGTCGAACTCGCAACCGTCGAGGATCGAGAGTATCAGGCGGAAGTGGAAGTCGCCTTCCAGCTCGAAGGGTAGCCTCACGGCCGGGTTCGTTTTTTCTGTTGGATCAATCGCTGGACGGAACGATAGCCTCTTTGCTCCCGCACGGCGAGTCGAAGCCAGATGACGCTTGTCGTGGTTCCAGTCCGGTATCCGCTCTCGGCCCACTCAACGGCGACACTCGCCGAGGCGATCCGTATCAGCAACGACCGTGGGGCAGAGTTGTCAATACTCCACGTCGACCTCTATCAGGACACCAATCACGTCAGTCGAACCGAACTCAAAACAGCGGTCGAACGTGAGTTCGGCGACCTCCAACAGGCCCGCTACGTTGTCCGGCGCGGGTTTCTGGTCGAGGAGACGATTCTCGAAGAGATCGCGGCCGAAAAGGCCGATGTCGTCGTCATTGGCTCCGGACAGGCCAGCCAATGGAAACGGATGGTCCGGAAACTGCTTTCTGATCCGGATATCGGTGCCTACCTCCGAGAGAAACTCGACTGCACCGTGATCACGGTCGACGCCGACGGCCGCACTGACGAGTAGCCTCCGTCTACCAGTTAAACACCGAACGTCGCCCGGAGCATGTCGCGGGTTCCGGGGCCGAGACCGACCGCAACTACTGCGACGAGCAGCAGGATCGCATACCGCGGACTCTCCTCAAACAGCTCATCGTTGAAGATCCACACGAGGAACGTTGCGGCAACCAGTTTGACCAGCAGGAACGGCCACGCATCACCAGTGACCGCAAGAATCGAGTCAGGGAGCAGCAGGCTCGTGTACTCGACGATAGCTGCGTTGACCGGATGTTTCGGGATGAGATTCGCTCCTGCGCCGAGTGCGGGCATCCAGTTGAGGCCGACGACGTTGGCCATCCCGTCGACCGCGTGGGCCCAGATGACGACAAAGCCGATAAAGCCGGTTCCGGCGTTGAGTTCCGGATAGCTGGTGCCGATGAGTTTCCACGTCAGCCACGCCGAAAGGGTCGCCCCGACGAGCGTCACGAGCAAGACCTGCGGATGGATCGTCGCGTATTCCGTGGTCGCGCCGAGATACGTCAGATAGCCGAGCGAACCGACCAGCAGCGTGGTCCCGATCCCGGCAAGCGGATAGGCGTAGTCGTCGACGTAGCCACTCGATTCCAGACGAATGGCCACCAGCACGGCCACCAGCGTGAGGACGAACATCGTGAAATAGATGAACGGGCTGATGATTACGGCGCTCCACGGGAAGTCAATCAGTGGTTCAGCACCGAACCGCATCGCCGAGATGCCCGCGTCTTCGATGGTCCGCAGGGCACCGCCCAACAGCATGAACGGGAACAGCGCGTAGAAGAACCGCCGGTCGGTCCCGATGTCGAGCCTGCGAAGCAGGAGGATCACGCCGAACAGCGTAAACAGCAACATGAGCATGTAGCCAATCTCCGAAACCAGCGTGTAGCCCGGGTAAGCGACGATATGTCCGGCGGTCTCGGCTTGGGTACACGCACTGGCACTGCCGCCGAAGTCGACGGTCCCGCCGGAGCGGATCGCACAGTTCGCCCCGTTGCCGTCGGCGACGACCGGGCCCCAGAAGTACTGCCAGAGGAAGCGACCGTAGACGAGTTCTCGAAACAGCAGCGATCCGACGAGGAGGACAAGGGCGACCACGCTACCCGTACCGATCCAGAGCCGTTCTGATGAGGTGTCGAGTCGCTCGGAGACTGCAGCCATTGGGTATCCGTGGGGCGGTCAGTAAATTGAGGGTTCCGGTCTCCTGTATTGCAGTCGCCCGACCGTCAGTCGACGCTGCTGGCCAGCGCTGTCGGCGAGGCTATTCGGCTGTACTGTCGACAACCGCATTGGTCGCCGCCTGCATCGCCTCGTGAACCTCGCCGTTAGAGATCACCATCCCCGTCGAATCGTGTTGCCATCGCTCGCCGTCGACGTCAGTCACGGTCCCTCCGGCCAGTCGAACCAGATGGACGCCAGCGACGCTGTCCCACGGATGGGCCTGCAGATCCGTGATCCCGCCCTCGATAGCGCCGTCGGCGACCAGTGCGAGGGTGGCCTGTGCGGAACCGAACCGCCGGAGGTCGTCGAACCGCGTGACGATCTCACGGGTCGCCGCGGCGTAGGCGTCCCGACTGTCGGTATCCCACCAGAGCATCGGCGCGACCGTCGACAGTTCCGGGTCGCTGGTCTCGTTCACGCTCAGCTCGGTGCCGTTCCGGTAGGCGGTCGACTCGTCAGCGGTGTAGCTGTCGCCGAGGGCGGGAAGCACGATTGCGGCCGCAACCGGCTCGCCGTCGACAACTGCCGCCACGGCGGTCCCCCAGATCCGAATCCCGTCGACGAAGTTGTTGGTGCCGTCGATTGGGTCGATGATCCAGACTGCGCCCTCGTCGGGCACCGTTTTTAACGCGTCTTCCTCTTCGCCGACGATGGTATCGTCGGGGTACGATTCCTCGATAACCTCGATTACGCGCCGTTGGGCGGCGCGGTCGGCCTCGGTGACGAGATCAGTTGCTGAACGCTTGGTCTCGGAGGCAATCCCCGTCCGGAACTGCTCGTAGGCGAGTTCGGCTCCGGCGGTTGCGGCACGCTCGGCGACGACTGCCCGCGTATCGTCGGTATCAGTCACATGCCTACACTCTCTCGATGTGACCTATAACCGTCGGTCGACGTGGTGGGTAGCCGACAATAAACCTGCAACATCTGCCATAATTTACTCAGTTCCGAATTGGAGTAAATACTTATACCCATCTCCTGTATAGCTGTGTATGCAGCCAGAAGAAGCCGTCAAACAGATCCAGTGTGTCACCGATGCCTCGCTCGACCAAGAGGGAGTCCGAGTTGCACCGATGTACAGACCGACGTTCCGCCGGGTCGCGGCGGAGGGAACTGGAGCGGACGTAAGCCGGCTCGCAGACCTGCTTACGGGAGAGATTCAGGCGGGTAACCGACCAGCACCTGAAAAGATCGATACTCTTGCTGCCAGCATCCTTCGCCGTCGACGCGCACTGACTGACGGCGGCCGAACGTAGCATCGCTGACGTCACGGTGCGGTTGCAGTGCAGTCGCAGTGAGGGTCGTGGGACGACACTGTGCGGTCGCGGTGTTTTTCTTTCCACAAAACCGGTGTATAGCTATGCGAATCGGTCTCGTCGTCAATCCGATTGCCGGAATGGGTGGTCGTGTCGGTCTCAAAGGCACCGACGGGAAGGTGAGAGAAGCCCGCGACCGCGGTGCAACGCCGCGAGCCCCCGACCGCGCCCGCCGAGCACTCGACCGGCTGGCCGAGCTTGCGCCCGACACCGAACTCCTGACTGCCGGTGAGCCACTGGGCGACTCACTGGCTCGCGAGGCTGGCCTTGAGCCAACGGTTGTTTACAACCCAGCTGTCGACCGCGACACCGACGAAACGACGGTCGACGATACGAGCGCCGCGGTTGCAGCATGTATACGCGAAGCCGTCGACCTCGTGCTGTTCGTCGGTGGCGACGGTACCGCGGCCGACGTTGCCGAGGCACTCAGTAGGACCGAAATCCCGATGCTCGGCGTTCCGGCGGGCGTCAAAGTCTATTCTTCGGTGTTCGCCGTCTCGCCCGAGGACGCCGCCGACATCGTCGTCAGCTTCGACCGCACCGAGCGACGCGAAGTGATGGATATCGACGAGGACGACTACCGCGAGGGGGAAGTCAACCCCGAACTGCGCGCGGTTGCATGGGTGCCGGTCACCGACGAGCTTCAGTCCTCGAAACAGCTCGGCGGCGGCACGGTCGACTCACTGGCCGCGGGGATCGCCGACAACATCGACCCCAATCGAACCTACGTGCTTGGGCCGGGGTCGACCGTGGGCGCGATCAAAGCGGCCCTCGGCTTCGAGGGGTCGCCCATCGGCGTCGACGTCTGGCGAGGTGGGGAGGTAGTGGCGTTGGATGCCAGCGAATCCGAAATCCTCGACTCCTTGGGCGAAGACAACGTCATCGTCGTCTCGCCGATTGGTGGGCAGGGATTCGTTTTCGGACGGGGGAATCCACAGCTCTCGCCCGCCGTCATCCGCCGCTGTGACGTGGAGATTGTTGCCTCGCGCTCGAAGCTTGATGGACTTTCGGTGCTGCGCGTCGACACCGATGATCCCGAACTCGACGACGAACTGAGAGGATGGCGGAAGGTCCGCGTCGGCCGGTTCGAACGCCGCATGATGAAAATTGTGTAGCCTGAGACACCCGTTTTGGTGGGAGACAATCACATACCGATATTCCGAGAAATATGCATGTGTGTTGTAGTCATACCAAGAGTATAGACAAGATTAAGGAGATACGAAGCCGACAGGAGGTATGGAAACGCGGAAGGTTCAGCGGTTGGGACCCTCGACGCTGGCGATGACGTTGCCAGCCGAATGGGCCAAGGAACACAACGTCGAGAAGGGCGACGAGGTTTCGATTCGGATGGGTGGCAAAGGGACTCTCACGGTACTCCCTGAGTCAGCCAACACCGAGGAAAGCGAGGCGATCATCCACGCCGACAACCTCGATGCCGGGGCGCTCGAACGCGCCATCGTCGCCCAGTACGTCCTCGGTCGACGAGTGATCCACGTTCAAAAGGAAGACGGCGCGCTCGAATCCGAACATATCAACGCGGTATATAAGGCCGAAACCCAGCTGATGGGGCTCGGTGTGATCGAAGAAACGCCCGAATCCATTGCGATTCGGTGTTCGGTCGACCCCGAGGATTTCACCCTCGACAACCTCTTAGAGCGACTGGAAAACACCGGGAGTACGATGCGCGGCGAGGGAATCAAAGCGCTGGCCCACGGGAACGAAGATCTCGCCCAGCGGGCGCTCAACCGGGAGCGACAGGCCAACAAGATCTTCGTGCTACTCCTGCGTCTCATCTTCACTGCGCATCAGAACCCCAACCTCTGTCGAGCGGTCGGTCTCGACTCTAGCTTCCCACTGATCGGCTACCGCTCGGTGGCGAAGAATCTCGAACTCACCGCGGACAAAGCCGAGGATATCGCCGATATCGTGATGGATGCCGACAGCGAGGGGCTGGATGTCGACAGTTCGACGATGCGACGAATCAGGGAGTTCACCGATCAGGTCGACGAGCTGACCGTGCTCGCAGTCCGGGCGGTCGTCGAGCGGGATTACGATCTGACGATCAAATGTCGGTACCTGTTTCAAGAGATCGCCGATCGCGAACAAGAGATCCTCGACGACCTTCCGGAACTATCGAACACGGAGCTGCTTCGGGTCCGCGAAGTGCTCGTCAGTCTCCAGCAGACCGCCGAGTATGCTGTCCGGAACGCCGAAATCGCGGCCAACCTCGCACTCGACGAGGAGTCCGAACACGTCGAAATCAGGTAACTGGGACGAATATATTAAGTAGGCACCGTCGAAGCACTCTGTATGGAAACCGGATCAGTCGACTCCGACAAAGCAATCGGGATATCGATGGCCTTCGGCGTGCTCGCGGTTCTGGGCGCGCTGTTCATGGTTGGTGGCTCAACACAACGCATGCAGGCGTGGGCGTTTGCGGCTGCGATGGTCGCCGCCAGTCTCTGTGTGGTCGTCATTCATCTCTACGAGTAGCAGACGTGTCGGGGGTGTGGGACGCAATTGTTAAGCCGCTCACAGCCCAATGGGATGGCAATGACTAGCTACACCGACGAGGAACAACGGATCGTCGCCTATCTCCGCGACAGCGTCTCCCGAGGCGAGCGATATTTCCGGGCCAAGACCATCGCCGAGGCCATCGGGCTCTCCTCGAAACAGGTCGGTGTACGGCTTCCGCGGCTGGCCGAAAAATCCGACGACGTTCAGATCGAGAAATGGAGTCGTGCCAAATCGACGACGTGGCGCGTCACCCCCGAGTAACCCTCGCTCAGCGTCTCGGTGCCGCTTCCACGCCCTTTTTACCTACGCCATTCGACTCCTCACCAATGACAGTCCGTGTCTCACGGAGCTTCGAGTTCGATGTGCCCGGCGAGCGAGTCTGGGAGTTTATCGCCGATCCCGAAAAACGAGCCGGCGCGATCAGCGTCGTCGACTCCTATGAACTCCGCGGGGAGAACCGAGCGATCTGGCAGGTCAAACTGCCGATTCCACTGATCAACTCCACGATCACGGTAAAAACCGAAGACGTGCTTCGAGAGCCACCCCACCGCGTCAAGTTCTCCGGGCGCTCGAAAGGGATGAATGTGACCGGCGAACACACGATCACCGACACCGACACCGGCTGTCGACTCACAAACGAGTTCGTCGTCGACGGGAAGCTCCCGGGCGTCGAGAAGTTCTTCAAACGAAACCTCGATACGGAAATTGACAACCTCGAAGACGCCCTGCGGGCCGATATCGCTGCCGACAACTGAACATGAAACTCGCCCTCGCACAGCTACAGATCGAACCCGGCGCGGTCGAAGCAAATCTCTCGCGGGCCGCCGAGGCCGTCGCGGCTGCCGCCGCCGATGGCGCGGATCTGGTCGTCCTCCCCGAACAGTTCGTGGTCGGTTTTTTCGCGTTTGACGACTACCCAACCCACGCTGCAGGGCTCAATGAACCGATTTTCGACCGACTCGCCGAACTGGCCGTCGAGAATAGCGTGGGACTGGTCGCCGGAACGACGGTCGAAGATCTTGCGGCCAGTGCCGAAGCAGGCTACGACGTGCCAGCCGACAGTGGATATGCGAACACGGCCGTCTTTTTCGACCGCGACGGCGACCAGCGCGGCGTCTACCGGAAACACCACCTGTTCGGCTACGAGTCGGCCGAATCGGAGCTGTTGGTGCCCGGCGAGCGTCTCGATATTGTCGACTTCGAGGGACTGAAAGTAGGAATAACGACCTGCTACGATCTGCGGTTTCCCGAACTGTATCGGCGGCTGGTCGACCGCGGGGTAGAATTGATCGTCGTGCCGAGCGCGTGGCCCTACCCGCGGGTCGAACACTGGAAAACGCTCGGGCGGGCCCGAGCCATCGAGAACCTCTGTTATGTGGCGACTACTAACGGGTCCGGAACGTTCCCGGAGGCCGATTCGACGCTCTGTGGCCGGTCGACGGTCTACGATCCATGGGGGACGACGATGGCCAGCGTGGGCGATGAGCCGACACGCCTCGCAGTCGAAGTCGACCCCCAGCGAGTCCAAGAGATTCGGGAGCGGTTTCCCGCCCTCGGTGACCGCCGGGACTGAGTTTCGAGGGCCGGAGGACGGTGCATTTATCAACGCCTGATACCAACGGTGAGGTGCCGACGCATCGACGCTTTTCTCGTCGCCGTCGGCAAGAACGCTGCCGCGCCCATCCCAGTCGCTTCAGTTCGGGTCTGGTCGGACCCGACAACGAGCCGAGGAGTCGGGGGCCACCTTGGCTCGTTTCTCGTTCAGTATGCTTGTGAGCTACTGCCGCGCCGGTCGACTGCTGGCAGTCGACGCAGCCTTCTATGGACGAACGGACACGTATTGAGCATATATATTGTTTAATGCACCCCACTACAGCTTATAACCTGAAGTATATGTACTGTTAGCTCTTACAACTGGATAAGTTGCCAACGGAGGTGAGGTCACGAATCAATCCACGCCATACATCAATGCCACCATCCTGATTCCCGCAGTTGCCACCTCAGCTTGGTACTACATCCAGTCCGAGAGGACGCGCGTTCGGAGGTGACGCCGTCTTCTCTTCACCCCACTCCTTCATTCCACCTCCGGCCCTTCTCAGTGTTACTCGGAGATTCCCTGTTACCACCGAACCTCGAAGCCGTCTTCGGCTTCCGGCGATTCCATCGTGACCTCGACATCCTCGACGTTGGCGGCCGGACTCCCGGTGTGACACCAGTCGACCATCCTGTCGACGCTATCCTGATTGCCTTCGAAGACGGCCTCGACGCGACCATCCGAGCGGTTTGTCACCCAGCCGTCGACGCCCTCCTCGCGGGCAGCCTCGCGCGTGCTGGCTCGGTAGTAGACGCCCTGTACGCGGCCACTAACAAAGACGTGAGCACGAACGCGGTCGGAATCCGTCATATCACTGGGTTCGACTGCCGGACAAATAAACGCCATCACACGGTCGCTTCCGGTCGACCAGCGGTTTCAAACGTCAGGGTTCCAACGGTACCACATGGTTCAGTTTGGAACAGCGGGCATCCGGGGGAGCGTCGTCGACCGCGTCACGCCAGCGGTCGCGCTGGCGGTTGGGCAGGCCGTCGGGCAGGTCGCAACCGAGTCGAAACCCAACGAGACGTCGCCGGAGGTCGTTATCGGCCGGGACGGCCGAACCAGTGGGCCCGCACTGGCGGCGGCCGCCGAAGCCGGTGTCGCCTCGGCGGGTGCGATACCGGTTCGGATCGGTGCGGTGCCAACGCCGACGCTGGCGTTTGCCTCCCAAGGTCGACACGGACTCATGGTCACCGCCTCGCACAATCCGCCGACCGACAACGGGATCAAATGTTTCGTCGACGGGTCGGAGTTCGACAGCCAGCGAGAACAGAGGATCGAACAGTACGTCGACGAAGACGGCCCACCTGCCGACTGGGAGCAGTGGGAGTCGTCGGTCCGAAGCGACCTTTTGCCAACGTATCGAGAGGCCGTCGTCGACTACAGCCGCAGATACGGAGCCGACTGCGAGGGGGTTCGGATCGCGGTCGACTGTGGGACCGGCGTGGCGTCGAACGCGACACCGGCGGTGCTCCGTGAACTCGGTGCGACCGCTATCGGCGTGAACGCGACCGTCGACGGCCATTTCCCGGCCCGGCCGAGCAAGCCAACCCCCGAGACGCTCTCGGAGTTCCGAACGCTGGTGGCCGACGGCGAGTTCGAGTTCGGCATCGCCCACGACGGTGACGGTGATCGAATCGTGATCGTCGACGAAGACGGCGAAATCGTCCACGAGGACACGGTCCTCGCGATTCTCGCAGATCACTACACGCGACAGTATGTCGACGAACATGGCGACGAAGCCCCGACGCCGGTCGTCATCACGACACCGAACGCCTCGGGGCGGATCGATGAGCAGGTGACTGCTGCCGGTGGTCGCGTCGACCGGGTCCAACTGGGTGGCCTCCACGAGGGAATCGCCGCCGCCGAAGCAGACGACAAACCGGTCGTCTTCGCCGCCGAGCCGTGGAAACATATTCATCCCCAGCTGGGTGGCTGGATCGACGGCGTCGCCAGCGCGGCGGTCATCTCGCGGCTGGTCGCCAAGCAGGGACTAGCCTCGCTTCGTGAGCCGATTACCGAACGTCCCTATCGCAAGGTGAGCGTCGACTGTCCTGACGAAATCAAGCCGGATGCGATGGCTCGGCTCGAAAACAGCCTCTCCGAACAGTTTCCGGATGCGACGGTCTCGCTGGATCACGGCGTTCGGCTCACCTTCGTCGATGACTCGTGGCTGCTGGTTCGACCCTCCGGAACCGAGCCCTACATTCGGCTCTACGCCGAAAGCGACGATGTCGACGCGGTCGTTGAGGCGGCAACAGGGGTAATAGAAACAGAAGTCGACGCCTAACAGTAGTTAGATACTCCCTACGGCGTCTCGTCGGGCGATGAAAAGACATCGACCACCGCGTTTAGGTCCTCGACTGTGATATCGCCGTGGCGAAGAATAGTCGGCTCTGGACCACTGAGGTCGACAATCGTACTCGATTGGGTCGTTGCCTGAGCAGAGCCTTTGAGAATGTAGTCGACTCGATCACCGACCTGCTCGGTTGCGAGATCGAGGTCGACAAGTTGGTCGTCGGCCTGCCCGGTGAGATTTGCCGAGGTCATACAGAGCGGTTGGTCGACTGCTTTCGAGAGTGTGCGCCACGTCGGGTTACTGAGACAGGCCAGCGAGACGGTGTCGCCGCCAGCAACCACGCGTTCAGGGACGGCTTCGGTTTTCTCGACGATGAGATTGAGCGGACCGGGCCAAAACGCTTCGACGAGTGCGTCCATCTCGTCTCGGCGGTCGGTTGTTCCCCACCGGGTCCAGTCGTCGGGGTCACGGATGAACAGCGTCAGGGGGTCGACTGGCTCGCGGTTTTTGATCCGGAATGCGCGTTCGATGGCCGCCTCGTCCCACGGATCGAGCGTCAGTGCGAGGTTGGTGTCGCTCGGGGTGACGATGACGCCGCCCTCGCGGATGCTGTCGGCGGCGGTTTCGATCCCCTCCGGCGTCGACTCCAGCAGGTTGTCCTCCATTGTCTCCCAACTCTGTGTCGAATCGTCTTGTAGTTTGGTTGTCCGTTCGTCTCTTGTTAGATGGAAGCAATCGGGTCAGCCGCCTCGCAGTCGTGGGCGTCTCCGAGTCGGCACCGTGTCCAAACAATCAATAAAACCGACCTGACAGAGTACGTATGGCGAAGGAAACCACCCACAGCGACGAGACGGCCCCGGAGGTGAACACAACGACCTCGGAGGTGAACGAGACGACTTCGGCGTCGACCACGTTTTCGGTCGCGGGTGCCCGCAAGGGGTTCATTGCCTGTGTCCCGGTCGCCCTCGGGGTTGCAGGCTATGGGGTGTTGTTCGGCGTGCTTGCCCGGCAGGCGGGGTTGAGCATCGCCGAGTCGACGCTGATGAGTGCCACCGTAGTGGCGGGGGCCGCCCAGGTAATCGCCATCGGGGTGTGGGACCAGCCGATCCCCGTGACTGCGGTCATCGGCACGGCGTTCATCGTGAACCTCAGATACCTGCTGATGGGCGCATCGCTGCGGCCGTGGTTCGAAGAGCTCTCGCCCCTCCAGGCCTACGGCAGCGTGTTCGTCATGGCCGACGAGAACTGGGCGCTCACGATGCAGGAGCTCCGGTCGGGGAATCCGGCTGGCGCGTTCCTGCTGGGCTCGGGGATCGCGATCTGGGTGTTCTGGGTGCTTGCGACGGTGCTTGGAGCGGTAGCAGGCGGCGTGATCGACGATCCCGCGACCTACGGGCTCGACTTCATGCTGACTGCTGTGTTCATCATTATCGCGGTTGGCCTCTGGGAGGGACGGTCGGATCTGATCCCGTGGCTCGTCGCCGGTCTCGTCGCCGTCGGGACGGCACAGCTCCTCGGCGGTCAGTGGTACATCCTGTTCGGTGGTCTCGCGGGGGCAGCCGTGGAGATGATTCGGTATGACGATTGAGCTGAACCCCATCGTCGTCGCGGTTATTTTGGGAATGAGCGTCGCCACTTTCGTGACTAAAGCCGGAGGGCTGTGGCTGCTCGGCAAGGTCGACCTCTCACCACGGATCGAATCCGGACTCGAAATCCTGCCCGGAGCGATCATCGTCTCGATTGTCGCCCCCGAACTGATCGGGGCCACGCTTTCGACCTGGCTCGCTGCCGGGGTCGTCCTCGTCGTTGCGTGGCGGACCGAGAGTATCACGCTCTCGCTGGCTGTCGGCATCGCTACGGTTCTCGCACTCCGGACCGTGCTGTAGTTCGGACCGTGTCGGGATCCGAATCGGTCGACCGAGTGGACGCGTCGTCGACCGACTCAGGACGACTCTTCGAGATCCCCAAACACGAACTCGCTGCTGGAGCCGAGGGGATCGGTCGCCGTTTCGGTTCGAAGATCCTCGAAGCCAGCCTCGTGGAGTTGGTTGAGCGTCGACTCCCGCCCCGGCGCGGAGAAGAACATCTCTCCACCCATCCAGCCGCGGCGCACGGTCTGAAACCGGCCCGAGGATAGTGTCATTAGCAGCGTGCCGCCGGGTTTTAGTACGCGGGCAAACTCTCGGTAGAGTTCGGGATGGCGGTCTCGGGGGACGTGAAACACCGCATGGTAGGCCGTGATCCCGTCGACTGCATCCGTGGCCACCGGGAGGTGGCTCATCTCGCCCTGCAACAGTCGACTGTCGGGAACGGTTTCGGCGGCCAGCGAGAGACCACGGCGGGCGAAATCGAGGCCGATACTTCCCGGCGGCAGATTGGCGAGCGTTCGCGCGCCGTCGCCACAGCCCAGATCGAGAACCAATGGTTCGGAGGGCAGGGCCGCCAGCAGGTCATCGATCAGGTCTGCATCCGAACCATCCGGGTTGCGTCGCTCGGCATACGCCGTCGACAACGCCTCCCACGCCTGTCGTCGCTCATGGCGGTCCATACCGAACAGAGGGCCGCCACAGCAATCAGTGTGTTCGCTACCAACTATGTGTTGCATACAAAGCGACTGATTTCGAGATAAAGAGTTTTCGCCACGGAGGTTGGATTTTGGCCAATGACTACCTACGAGTACGATATCGCCGTTGTTGGCGCGGGGACATCGGGCTGTTATGCTGCGGCGACCGCCGCCAACGCTGGCCTCGATGTCGTCATCATCGAGCGGAAAGACGCCGAAGAGGCAGGCCACATCGCCTGCGGCGACGCCCTCAAAGGCGCTGACGCCTTCCCCGAGGCGATTCCGAAGTCCAAGATCGAACCCTCCTTCACGAACACGGACGTCGACCACGGTCGCTTCGAGATCCCGAGCCACGACACGGTGCTCGAAATCCCAGTCCCTGGCGAACTCGCCGTGATTGATCGACTGAAGTACGGGAAACTCCTCATCGAAGGCGCCGAAGAGTCCGGCGTGGAGTTCCATTACGATACGGTCGTCCAAGACGTCACCCAAGCCGACGACGGCACCGTCACCGGCGTCACTGGGAAATCGAACGGCGAGGCCGTCGAATACGACGCCGAGGTCGTGATCGACGGGGGTGGCTCGCTCTCGTTGCTGCAGGACAAAGTCGACTTCGACGGGACCACGTTCGACACAAACGTCCAGTACTCCCAGTTCTGCTCGGCCTACCGAGAGATCGTGGAGGTCGAGGAGGACGTCGAGTGGGACGATGCACTCGTCTTCAAGCCGACCAAGCGTGCGGCGGGCTATCTGTGGTACTTCCCGCGCACGTCGACAACGATCAACGCCGGCCTCGGTTTCCAGATGAACGAAGAACCGATGCAGATGATCGAGGACCTCAAAGAGGACCTCAAAGATCGCGAGGAGTTCGAGAACGGCGAGGTCACCGACAAACTCGGCGCGGCCCTCCCAACCCGGCGCGTCTACGACTCGGCTGTGGCTCCCGGATACATGGCGGTCGGCGACGCTGCGGCCCACGTCAATCCGACCACCGGCGGCGGAATCGCTGGTGCGGCCTACGCCGGGAAGTACGCCGCCGAACAGGCCGTCGAGGCGATTGAGGCGGGCGACGTGAGCGAGGACGCCCTCTGGCATTACAACGAGCGCGTGATGGACCACTTCGGCTCCCGGTATGCGGGCCTCGACGTCTACAATATTCTTTCGACCGCCGTCGACATCGACGACCTGATGGGCCTCTTGGCTGCGCTGCCGGGCGAAAAGCTGGCTGAGGCGTTGTATACGGGCAAAACGTCGATGGGGCCACTGCTGGCTGCTCGGACCGCCGTCGACAGCTTCGGCTACTGGCGGCAGATTCTGGACTTCTACAAGGTCAAACAGCTTGCAGAGAAGCTGATCAACCACTACGAGCGATATCCGTCGACGCCTGCGGCCCTCGAAGCATGGCAACGTCAGCGCGACGAACTGATGGACGAAATCTACGAGACGACCGGCGCTGAGCCGAAATACTAAGCTGGAAACTACTCTTCGTTCTCGTCGGCAGGATCGAACAGCCCTGCGACATCCTTCTCTTTCCGCCGTCGACGCTCGACCTGTGATGCTAATCTATTATAAACGATTCCGCGGTGTGTCGACTCGCCGACGAAGGTCGTGAGCAGGCTGATATACTCCGTCTGGCTCTCGTCTACTTCCTCGCGGGCGTACTCGATGGCATCGTGGATGACGCTGTCGTCGTACTGGTCGAACTCCTCGGTGAGAACCCCTGCGGCCGTCGTGATCGCCCCGAGTTCCAGATCGGCTGCTGCAAGTGGCTGTCCCTTATAAGTAAGCACGGGCGGAGAGGCGCGTTCGATTCGCTCGGGGTCGGTTTCGAGTGCCTGTAAGTAGCTCCGGACAGCCACGGTGTCGACACCGCGGTAGGTCGATGGTAACCCAATTAAATACTCCCTACCGCTCTCACAGAGGCCGACCGCGCCGCTCCAGTTTCGGTTCTGGGCGTGGTAGATTGCGGCCGTAAACTGGATCAGTCCGTGGAGCAATTGCTCGTCGTCGCTCCCGGTCGGGAGGTCGAGCCACACGTCCTCCCACGCGTCGTGGGCGGCATGGGTGGCTCCGGCATTATAAATAGCAAGCCCGGCGCGAAGTTGCTCCTCCATACAGAGAGGGGTGCCAGCGGGAGGGAAAAATCCGTGGACTCCGCGCGATAGTAACGCTGATAGGACCGCCAGCCCTCCGGTCGACCGTGACAACGTGGGTCGAAACGCCGCGTGGCGGCCGTGATC
The DNA here is from genome assembly GCF_002788215.1 of Halohasta litchfieldiae. Classification (NCBI taxonomy): domain Archaea; kingdom Methanobacteriati; phylum Methanobacteriota; class Halobacteria; order Halobacteriales; family Haloferacaceae; genus Halohasta; species Halohasta litchfieldiae. The sequence goes on from NZ_CP024845.1 coordinate 3,102,547, forward strand.
GAGGGCCAACTGGCTTGGTGCGCGCGTGGGGCGAAGTCCTCCGTCGACCGCGCCGGTTTTTCGCCAATGGCGTCGCCCCGGGCGACCAAGCACCGGGACTGAGTTTCGCAATCGTCGTGGCACTGATTTACGTCGGTGGCCTGCTGGCTGTCCAGCCCGAACGCCTACTCGGCGAGGGCCGGATTCCGATCATGGCCGACAGCCTCGGCCTCACCGCGGTCTTCGTTTTGCTGCTGTTGGCTGTCGTCGTCGCCCCTGCGGCGCTCCATCTCGTTTCGGCCATCCAGACAGTCATTCTTATGCTACTTGTCGACGACCGCGCTGGCGTCAGCGAGACGGTCCAGATCATCGGCTATGCAACCGCGCCCTGTGTGTTCGCATGGGTTCCGATTCCGGGGGTGGCTGCGCTCTGTGGGCTGTACGCGACCGGCCTGCTCATTGTCGGTCTGGCAGTCGTCCACCGGACGACATCCCTTCGGGCCGCTGTAGCTGGGATGCTGCCAGCGATACTCGTTTTCGGTGTAGGGTTCGGAGCGATTCGGGCTGGGCAGGCAGTGGCCGCCGGAGTAGTCGGCTAACACCCCAGCGCGTTTCGACAACGGTTAAAGGGTGGGTCCATATTTTTTTAGCAAATGGGTTCGTGTATCATCTGTGACGTCCCTGTTGATGGCGGTCACGTTTGTGACAGTCATCAAGAAGACGTCATCTTCGAGTTCCGTGGAAACCATGCATCGCAACTTATCGACAACCGATTCTATCAGGGAACGGTCGACGGCTACGCCGATTTCGGCGTCTTCATCGATCTCGCCCCCGGCGTCACCGGCCTGCTTCACCGCAGTGAGCTAGATCGTCGCCTCGAAAGTCTCAACTGGGAACCGGGCGACACCGTCTGCGTTCGCGTCAACAACGTCCGAGACAACGGCAACATCGATCTCGGCAAATCGATCCGACAGTCCGACCGCGAGTTCCGTGGCAAACTGATCCTCGACGGCACCGACGAAAAGCTCGCCGCAGAGGTCGACGACAACGAGTCGGAAGCCGAGACTCAGACAAGCGAACCGGAGCCAGAACCGGAGCCGGAAGTCGAGACCGAAAGCGTCGAGACCGACGCAGTCGACGAAGGCGAAACTGACGACGCCGAACCTGAGTCAGTCGAAACCGACGAATTCGACACCGGCGAGGTCGCCGTCAGCCACGGTCCCGAGACCGGAAGCGAGACCAAGGAGGCCGTTATTGGCGGCGAAACCGACACCAGTACGCCGAGCAGCAACTCCTCGGGCGGTGCGGTCACCGTTTCCGAGCGCGAGGCCGAATCAGCCGAAGCAGACGGCGAGCCCGTCGCTGAGGGCTACGACGAAGTCAGCATCGAAGCACTCGCTGATCTCGTCGACGAGCGCGTCCGACTCGACGGCGAGATCGTGAGCATCCGCCAGACCGGCGGCCCGACCGTCTTCGAACTCCGCGACGAGACCGGCGTCGTCGACTGTGCCGCGTTCGTCGAGGCTGGCGTCCGCGCCTACCCCGAGATCGAACTCGGCGACATCGTCCGACTCGACGGCGAGGTCGAACGCCGCCGCGGCGAACTCCAGGTCGAAACCGACGAACTCGTCGCCCTCGAAGACGAGGAACGCGAGGCCGTCACCACGCGACTGGCCGACGCGCTCACCGACCGTGCCCGACCCGACTCGCTGGAGCCAATCGGTGACCACGACGCGGTCGACGCCATCGCCGAACCGCTCCTCGACGTGGCCGAGGCGATCCGCCGAGCCGTTCTCGAATCCCGCCCGGTCGTCATCCGACATCCAGCCACCGCCGACGGCTACGTTGCCGGAGCGGCCATTGAGCGCGCCGTCCTCCCGCTCGTCCGTGAGGAACACGCCCGCTCGGATGCCGAGTACCACTACATCGTCCGCCGGCCGCTCGACAACGCCATCTACGGGATGGATGCGGCGACCAAAGACGCGACCCGCATGCTTCAGGACCGAGACCGTCACGACGAGAAACTGCCACTGTTCTGCTTCGTTGGAGCCGCCAGCACCGCCGATTCGGCCGACGGACTCGGCCTCTTGGGTGTGTACGGTGCCGAACGAATCGTTCTCGATTCGATCTCGGCCGACACCGATGTCGACGACGTGGCCGAACAGGTTGTCACCGCGGACGAAGAGGCAACGGATCTCTCGGTCGGCGCGCTGACCGCGACGCTCGCTGCGGCGCTCAACACCGACGTGAGCGACGACATGCAGCACCTCCCCGCAGTGAGCTACTGGGAGGACACCCCCGAGGCTTACACCGCAGCCGCCGAAGACGCGGGCTACGACGCCGAGCAGGTAACCAACATCCGCGAGGCAGTCGCCCTTGAGGCCTACTACCAGTCGTATCAGGACAAACGCGAACTGATTACGGATCTGTTGTTCGACGACGCCGGCGGCCTCGCTGGCCACATCGCCGAGCAGTTCCGCGAGAAGCTCGACACCGAGCTCTCGACCGCCCAAGCCAACCTCGAAGGCGAGGAACGCGACGGTGTCTCGATGGCCGTCCTCGACACCGATCAGTTCAGTCACCGCTTCGACTTCCCGTCGACGGAACTCCTGCTCGACGAACTCCATCGCGCCGAACGCGAGGGTGAGGCGTTCGTCACTGTCGGCATCGGCATGGACGAACTCTACCTCCGAAGTACCGAACCGCTCGACATTCGCGCCGTCGCCGAGCAGGCCGCCGAGGCCGCTCCTGAAGCCGACGTCACCGCACGCGGCGTCCGCGAAGGCCGCATCGAGTTCCTCGCCGGCAAACGCGAGGCCGCCAAGGACGCCGTCCTTGAGGCCGCCGCAGAGCAGTTCAACTAACGCCGCAACCGACTCGGTTTGATTTTATTGTTATCAACGCGATCCAGCGATGGCTTCGTCTAACGTCGACACCGACACGCGGCGAACCTGTCAGTGAGTACTATTATAACTGATGCGTGTACTGGTATAGCTACCATACCAGAGGTGAAAAAATGGACGAGCGCATGTCAGGTCGACCGGAAGCACTGTCAGCGGCATCGGTCCCGCCATCGAAGGCACTTGATCCGGCGGCGTTCTATAGCTTATATTTGGGCGGCTTGGCGTTTTCCGACCGACAGCGGCGGGTTCGGTCGACCGCCATCCTCATCCTCAGCGGTCGACTCGGGTTGCGACCGGGAGAGATCCAGCATCTCCACGAGGGATGGATCGACTGGGACCGCGGCGTGATCCGGATTCCAAAGCGCGATCCCTGTGCCTGCAATCTCTGCTACGAGACCGCTCGACACCGCCAGCGCGCGGGCGACGGTCGACAGGTACTCGATATTCTTGCGGAGTCGACGTGGACCCCACCCGGTGGTGAACGGACCGCCCCCTTCGGGTGGTCCCAACGACTGACCGCAGTGCTGGCGACACTCTGTGATGTGGAGGGCTATCTCGGCCTCTCGGCGGAGGCGATGGCCCGACTCATCAATCGGAGCGCCCATCAGGCTGAGGGATTGGACTACGACAGTATCGATATCCAGAGCCTCAGAGCGACCGCGGCGGCGTTTTTCGCCGACGCTGGCTTTTCGGCCCGCCGGATCGCGGGCCTGCTCGGCGAAGATGTCGACACCGCCGGTGCGTTCGCCCGGCGAGAAGGTGGCGACGCCCGCGAACAGCTCTTCGCGCAGTTCACCGAGTCGACGGTCGCAGATCCCGGTGCGGCGTATGCACTGCTCGCCGAGCCGGAACCGTTCGATCACGAGCCGTTCGATCCGCGGACGTACGACGCCGACTGGCTCGCGCAGAGCAGCGGGCGAGCTACCCCGACTCGCTCCGCAACCCACGGCCGGTGACCAGTTCGGTCGACAGCTCGTTCAACGTCGCCGATCTCGGCGACCGGATGCATCTCGACCGCGACAGCGAGCTGGTCGACGAAGACGGTGCAGCCGTCACGCTGCAGCAGTGGGTAAGCCGCCGCGAGGCACAGCGATACGACGCTCTCGACGCGGAATCGACCGATCAGTCCAAGGGGGCGGCGAGCCGAGAGGCAGGCTCGGCCGATGGTCGGTCGACAGCCGCCGAAAGTCACTCAACAAATCAGTCCGGACAACTGGACATAGCACCGGACGAGGGGAGTACAAGCGATTCCGAGGGACAGACCGGTGGGACGGCCAGCGTCGACAGCGGTGGCCTCTTCGATCCACGAGAGCGAATCTCGGGGGACCCAATCCTCACGACCGAGACGACAGTTGCCTGTTCCGGGCTTGCCGATGGCCAGCCAGTCGCCTGCCGTGTCGTGCTGGGTGCGTCCGAGTTGGTGCTGGCCCGCGCCGACGACACGATGGGCGAGGAGTACACAGCCATCCCGGTCGACTCCATCGTCGACCTCTCGCCGGATCAGATTCCCTCGGAGTTCGCCGAGACCTTCGAGTCGACGGTCGCCATCGCCTCCGACGAAGGTGAGGGTCGACAGCTGGCGATCATCGAACTCCGGGGGAACAAACAGATCGGCTTTGCGAACGAACTGTTCAAGCTGATCCTCCAAGGTTGTGAAATCATCGTCACCCACCCTGCAAAGAAGGGTGGCCGCGTCTTAGAAACCGATCCGGTCCCCGGCGAGCTTACAGTCGACGACCGGTCGGTATCGATCACCGCCGCCGACGGAGACGACGAGCTGACGATTCGGCTGTCGGATATCATCCACATCGGGACGGGGAAACAGACCTACGAGAACCTCCGTATGCGGGGGCTGTCGATTCGCCATCTCCACGCCTCCAAGGAGGCGGCCGAAACCGCAATCAAGCTCCGAGATGATAGGAAACAAAAACTGTTCGAGCGGTTCGTCAGACAGAGCTACCGGAAACGGAAACGGAAAATCGAGCAGCTCACGATCACCGAGGCGTTCAAGGAGGTCCTCGTTGCGCTCTACTCGGCCAGCGACGAGATGGATCTCTCGATGATTATCGATAAAAACCCCGGCGAACTCCAAGACGTATTCGACTCGCTACAAGACGTTGGGCTGGTCCGCATGACAGACGACGGGACGGTACTCACCGGCCTAGGTCGGGTCGTCGTCAACGAGAAGATACAGGATGTAAATACATAATGAGCGCTGACTGGCCGATGGTGGAGATCGCATCCACACAATAGCAGACAAACGTATTTATTTAAATACGTATAAAAACGTGAGAAATCGCAGACGATACCGTTTAGTCTAGCTAGTTTTAACGAGTATTCGCAGAGATGGGGGAACGCTCACAGAGCGTTGTTCTCTGCATGGAAGGGCGGTGCGGGGGCGCTGCCCTTTTGACTACGAGATGAGAGCGTTGCACGCTGCTTCTAAAATATATACGGACAATGTTCGGATCAAGTCGCGAAACAGTTCACACAGCTAAGCCGACGTCGACGCCGAGCATGATCGCAAAGCCGAGAATAAACGTCACTGTTGCTGTGTCAGCGTAGCCGTGACTGTGACTTTCGGGGATGAGTTCGCGGAAGACGACCGCCATCATCGCGCCAGCCGCGAACCCAGCCGCAGCGGGGAAGACACCGGTGACGACCCCGACGAGTGCAAAGCCCGCCGCCGCCGCAATCGGCTCCGGAATCGCCCCCGAGAGGGTTGTATACAGGATCGTCTTGACCTTCGAGAGTCCGGTCTGGCTCGCGGGCACCGCCATCGCAAACCCGTCGGGCACGTTCTGGATCGCAATCGCCCCTGCGAGTGCGATGCCGACTTCCTCGAACCCACTGGCGAAGGCGATCCCGATAGCAAGCCCTTCGGGAACGTTGTGAATCGTGATCGAACTTCCGATCAGGACCGCCCGGCGCATGGCGTCGTCTTCCTCGTCGACCGGCTGTGACTCGGGGAACTCGTCGCCGTTCGGGCCTCTGAACAGCATATGAGCGTGTGGAATCGCCCAGTTGGCCGCAAGCAGAAACCCGCCGCCGACAATGAAGCCGCCGCTGACCTCCGCGAGCGTGCCGAGTTCGAGGCCCGGAACGACCAGCGCAAACACTGCCGCACCGACCATGATCCCCGCCGCGAGACCGAGCGCGCCGTCGTACACACGGTGGCTGACGTTGCTCGCTATCAGAATCGGCAGCGCACCGAGCCCAGTGGCCGCGCCAGCCAGCAGGGCGATGAACGTCACGTCGACCACTGATATCATAATTCGACTGCCGCATTCAAGGAATAAAAAACGCCTGTTCCCGGAGTGCGGAGCGACACCCCTTTTTCACGTCGTGGTGAACTCACCGTATGGACCCCAAGCGGGAGCTTTCGAGCATCGACCTTGCGGCACTCGTCACCGAGTTGGGCCGGTACGAGGGCGCAAAGGTCGACAAGGCGTATCTCTACGGCGACGATCTGCTGCGGCTCAAGATGCGGGATTTCGACCGCGGTCGCGTCGAACTCATGATCGAGGTTGGCGACACCAAACGCGCTCACATGGCCGACCCCGACCACGTCTCCGACGCACCGGGTCGACCGCCGAACTTCGCCAAAATGATCCGGAACCGCCTCGGCGGGGCGGATTTTGCTGGTGTCTCCCAGTACGAATTTGATCGAATCTTGGTCTTCGAGTTCGAGCGACCCGACGCCAACACGACGATTGTCGCCGAACTGTTCGGACAGGGCAACATCGCAGTTCTGGACGAAGCCGGCGAGGTCGTCCAGAGCTTGGAGACGGTTCGGCTCAAATCCCGAACCGTCGCGCCCGGTTCCCAGTACCAGTTCCCCGACTCACGGCTCAACCCCTTGTCGGTCAGCTACGACGCCTTCGAGCGAGAGATGGAGGCCTCAACTACGGACGTCGTCCGGACACTCGCCACCCAACTCAACCTTGGGGGACTGTACGCCGAAGAGGTCTGTACCCGCGCCAACGTCGACAAAGAACTCGATATCGACGAGGCCGACGAGTCGACGTTTCAGGCCATCTACGACGTACTCGACAACCTCGCAACGCGTGTGAACGCCGGGGATTTCGAGCCGCGACTGTATCTCGACGAGGAGGCGGTTGTCGACGTCACTCCGTTCCCACTGGCCGAACGCGAAGCCGAGAATCTCGACGAGGAGGCCTACGACAACTTCAACGACGCCGTCGACGAGTACTTCTTCCGACTGGATCGTTCGGACGACGAGACCGACGACACCGAACCCACGACCAGCAAACCGGATTTCGAAAGCGAAATCGCCAAACAGAACCGCATCATCGAACAACAGCAGCAGGCCATCGAAGGCTTCGAGGAGCAGGCCGAGGCCGAACGCGAGAAGGCCGAAGCGCTGTATGCCAAATACGATCTGGTCGACGAGATCCTCTCGACCATCCAGACCGCCCGCGAGCAGGGCGTTCCATGGGATGAGATCGGCGAAACCTTGCAGGCGGGAGCCGAGCAGGGAATCCCGCAAGCCGAGGCTGTGGTGAACGTCGACGGCTCCCAAGGGACCGTCACGGTCGACCTCGGCGAAACACAGGCGACGATTGATGCGACCACCGGCGTCGAAAAGAACGCCGACGAGCTTTATAAAGAGGCCAAACGCGTCGAAGAGAAAAAGGAAGGCGCGAAGGCGGCTATCGAAAACACCCGTGAGGATCTCGAAGCTGCCAAAGCCCGGCGTGAGGCGTGGGATGCCGAGGATCAGGAAGACGAGGACGATGACAACGGAGTGACCGACGAGGACTACGAGGAGATGGACTGGACGGCCCGAAAATCGGTCCCGATCAAGCGAAACGAGCAGTGGTACGAGCGGTTCCGCTGGTTCCACACGACCGACGACTTCCTCGTCATTGCCGGCCGAAACGCCGACCAGAACGAGGAACTTGTCAAGAAGTATATGAGCCGCGGTGACAAGTTCTTCCACGCCCAGGCCCACGGCGCGCCGGTGACGATTCTCAAAGCGACAGGCCCCAGCGAGTCGGCTAAGGATATCGACTTTCCGGAGTCGACGCTCGAAGAGGCCGCCACCTTTGCGGTCTCGCATTCGTCGGTCTGGAAAGCCGGCCAGTACGCAGGCGACGTCTACATGGTCGATCCCGATCAGGTCTCGAAAACCCCCGAGAGCGGCGAGTACATCGACAAGGGGAGCTTCGTGATTCGCGGGGACCGTACCTACTTTGACGATACGGCAGTCGACCTCGCGGTCGGGATTCAGTGTGAGCCACAGACCCGCGTCGTTGGCGGTCCCACGGATGCGGTCGACAAAAACGCCGCAACCCAGATTGGGCTGCAGCCCGGCAAATTCGCCCAAAACGACATGGCAAAACGCTGTTACCGCGAACTCAAAGAGCGGTTCGTTGACGAAGGCTTCGTCAGGAAGGTCGCCAGCCCCGATCTGATCCAGGAGCATCTGCCGGCCGGTGGCAGCCAGCGTGTCGACCAGTAGCGTTCCAGAAACCTACACGAACTGACCAGTAAGGGACAGTTCTCTGTGGGGTTTATTTCCCTCCACACACATCTATCTCAGTATGACATTTCGTGGTGGCGCTGACCTGTCGACAGTGTACGACGACGCCCTCGACGAGGGGTTCGGGCTGATCGCGAGTAACATCGCCGAACCGAACACAATGATCGGACTGATCGAGGGGGCCCAGCGGGTCGACTCGGATCTCCTCCTGCAGATGTCCAACGGGGCCTGCTCGTTCGCCGGCAACGGCAATCCGATTGCGGGCCTCAAAGCGATGAGCAACTACATCGACCTCATCGCCGACCAGTACGATATCGGCGTCTTTCTCAACATGGATCACCAGACGGATCTCGATACGATCCGGAAACAGATCGAGTTGGAGATCCCCTCCTCGATTATGATCGACGCCTCCCACGACCCCTTCGAGGAGAACGTCAAAAAATCCAAACAGGTCGTCGACTGGGTCGACGAGGCCGACGCCGACATCCTCGTTGAGGCCGAACTCGGCACGATCAAGGGCGTCGAAGACGAGATCGTCGCCGACGAGGCCTTTTATACCGATCCCGAGCAGGCCGTCGAGTTCGTCGACCGCACAGGCTGTGATCTGCTGGCGATTTCGGTCGGCACCCAGCACGGCGTCGCCAAAGGCAAGGATCTCGAACTCCGACCCGATCTGACCGAAGATATTCGGATGGCGCTTCGAGACCACGGTCTCGACACGCCGCTGGTGCTGCACGGCTCGTCGGGTGTCCAGCCCGAACAGCTTCAGGAGATGCTGAAACACGGAATCTGTAAGGTCAACAAGGATACCCGCTACCAGTACGAGTACACCCGGACGGCGTTCGATCTCTACCGGGAGGAGACCGATGAAATCGTCCCGCCGGAGGGGATCGAAGACCACCGGGATACATTTTTCAACGATGTCGACTGGGCCCCGAACAAGGATCGGTTCGACCCCCGCGTTGCGGGCCGGAACATCCGCGACCGGATCGCGGACGTGTACGCCGACCTCGCAACCGTCGCCGGGAGTGCTGACCGAAGCAAGTTCAGCTAAGCAGTCGACTTGACATCCTCCCACGACGAAAGTCGTGGACTTTCGCCTCGAAACTCTGTAACTGGCGGTTCTTACTGTGGTCCGAGAAACGGTCGTCTGCTAGCGTGAACCGCGGTCCGTCCGCTTGGAGATATCTCGCCCGACGATGAGATGATGGCCGGGAACGATGTTCGTCGTCCCGGTGTACTCGATACGCCGGTCGACGCCGTCGCCGCCGACGATGGTGACCGTATCGTGTTCGGAGTCTTTGGTCTGGAACCGGCTCCACGCGCCTTCGTAATCGAACTCCTCGGGCAGGAACTCCGCAATCGGCCGCCCGAGGAGTTGCTGGCTCTCGACCCCATAGACGTCAGCGACCGCCGGGTTGGCTTCGATGATTCGGCCCTCCGTGTCGACGATCACCATCGCGTCGGAGGCCTCCTCGAAGGCTGCCTGATACTGATCGTGAGCGCGCTTGAGCGTGGGTTGGTGGCTGTCCGTAGTCGACTCCGTCTGCTGGGGGAGACTGATCGTCATCGTCGTCCCCGCGTCGGTCACTGTGGCATCGATGCTGCCGCCGTGGCCAGTTACGATCCAGTGAGAGATCCACAGCCCGAGTCCACTCCCATGGGTCAGGGGCGTCTCCGAGCCTGTTTCGAGTACTTTCGCCTCCTGGGGAGCCAGACCGGGACCGTCGTCAGAGACCCGTATTTCGACGCCATCCGATACCTCCGTAATACAAACGGTAATCGTCGAGGGTGGGCCACCGTGTTTCGCGGCGTTCTCGATCAGCTCTAAGAGGGCTCGCTCGAAACTCGGCAGTACACTGACCGTGACAGAGTCCACCTGATCGATCTCGATACTCGTATTCGGATGCTGAGAAATAACTCTCTCGGCGACCGCCCGGACGAGCGCAGTGATGTCAGTTGGTTCGGGGTCGGTCTCAAGGCTGATTATCTGGTCGAGGTCCCGGGCTTTTTGACAGAGTTCGATGATAGTGTCGACACTTTGGAGGGCTATCTCTCCGGACTCAGTCGCTGAATCTGCCATCAGTTGTATATGCCCACGCGCAATCGACAGCTTGTTTCGGAGGTTGTGCCGGAGCACACGGTTGAGGACGGTCGTAAGGTTGGCCTGTCTCGTGAGTTCGGTTTCGTGCTGTTGGCGTTCGAGTTCACGTTCGAGCAGTCGGGCAATCATCTCGGCAAACAGACTCTCGCAGTCGCTGAACTCCCCGCGGGGATCTTCGGCCACGAAACAGACCGTTCCATAGGGCTCACCATCGACGATCAGTGTCGTTCCGTGATAACAGTGCAATCCTTGGGCCTGAAACGCAGGGTCGTCAGCCCACCCCTGATTTGGGGCATCGTGGAGTGTGATCTGTTCGTCCGAGTCGACCGTCCGTCGACAGTAGGACAGCTCGAAATCGATCTCCTGTCCGGTCGGGGCCTCGCCGTCGAACGGCTCGGTGCTGACCAGTATCTCCCAGTACTCCGTTTCGGCGTCGACGCGTGCGAGATAGCCACTGTCGGCACTCAAAAACCGCACCCCGATGTCGAGTGCCGCCTGTGCTTTGGTCTCAAACGAGCCGTCGCCCCGAATAATGTCATACAGCTCCTCTCTGGCCGCCTGAGACGTCAGTGAGTCGCCCGTCATCCGATACCAGCCTCTCCGAAGGCGGACTCCCGGTGTCTGGTCGCCCCCTGTACGCCCGTTTCTGACAACCATCCGGTAGAGGACATTGTGTTAGTTACCATACTGTTTCTACGCACAAATAGGTGTGTGTCAGTCACACCCAAGCCTCAGGGAAAGCAGTTACATCCATCGTCGACCCTCACAAAGGGTCATCGAGCGACGCGGTTTGTGTCCACCACAGTACATAAGATGGGTGGGGTACTGGATATAGCCAATGCTGAGCGAGTCGCTCCGGGTGCCCTACCGTGCCGACGACGCCTTCGGGACGATCCTCGTCGGTTCGGTGTTGGCTTTTTTTACACCGGTGTTAGTGGCAGTTTGGACCGTGTTACTGGTCGCATCGCCATGGGTTGGACTCGCCGCCACGCCGGTGGTCGCCCTGCCGAGTCTCGTACTGCGAGGCTATCTGCTTGCGGTCGTCGACAGTGGCATCCACGACCGACCCACTGTCCCGTCGTTCGTGCGCTGGGGGACGCTCGTCCGAAGGGGCGGTTCGTCGACGCTGCTTTCGGCGGTCTATCTGCTTCCGGCGGCTGTGCTGGGTGGGATTGCGATAGGCGGGTGGGTCGCGGCGGCGATACAGCCGCCGGGGTTCACCGAGTCGGCACAGGCGCTGGTCGGCGTGCTAATTTTGGTCGCGGGGTTCGGACTCCTGCTCTACGGACTCGTCTATCTCTACGTTCGGCCCGCCGCGCGGGCGGTGTTTGCGTCGACTGGCTCGCTTCGGGCGGCGCTTGGGGTTCGCCGGGTGCTCCGACTGGCCGCAACCGGTGACTACCTCACGGGGTGGTTGATCGCAATGGGGCTGCTGACGGCCGCGCCAACCCTCCTCCTTCCATTGGTTGGGATCGCAGTAGCTGTAGGCTATCTCTCACCGGCAGCCGCGCTGATCATCCTGTTGGTGACGATCCTGCTCGGATTCTACCTTGGGTTCGTCATCCGGGTATCGGCGGCATGGGCGACCGGTCGCGGGGGGAGTACGGGACTCGCCGAGATCTATCCGGCATCCGTACGGGACACGACCGCGGAAACGGGCGTGCTGATGACCGCGGATTCGGCGTCAGCGCCCAGCCCCAAGACCGAACCCAGTCGACCGGAGGCCGACCCAGCCATACAGACGGGACGAACCGTGGGGCTGAATCCCGCCGAGTCACAGCCTCCCGGAAAGTCGGATCTCCCGGCGGTCGACAGCCAGTCGACACCGACCGAGGCTGATGGCAATGGGTCAGTGTCGGATGACGACGGTGAGTCAGTCGACGACGAGAGCAACCAGTTGCGGAGTGATGACGACAACGATAGCAGAGCGGCAAACAGCGTCGGTGCCGACAGCGACGAACCCGAGGCTCCTGATGGCGATGGCGAGACTAACAACACCGACGACCACGGCTTCGTCTGGGGCGTCGACGACGACCAGTAGCCAGAGGCCCAGATCAAACGGAAGGGTTGTTAGCCGGTCGGCCGAAGAAGGGGTATGCGAATCGCGAGCCGCGGTCGTGGCGAGGAGGGCCGAGAACGGATGACGCTGGTCCCCGAAACCGTCGATGATCTGTGGCATCTCTCCTACGTCCTCGAACCGGGCGATCTCGTCTCCGGCGACACCACCCGCCGCATCCAGCGCAACGACGACCAGATGCGCGACACCGGCGGCCAGCGCGAACACATCTCAGTGACGATTGAGGTCGAGAGCGTCGAGTTCGCCCGCTTCGCCAACCGACTCCGCGTGGGTGGGGTCATCACCGGCTGCTCCCGCGAGGACCAGCTCGGACTCCACCACACGCTCAATGTCGAACAGCACGAAGAGCTAACCATTGAAAAGCATTTCAAACCGGATCAGATCGACCGCATCGAGGAGGCCGAGGAGGCCGCCGACAACCCGGATGTCGCCATCGCCACCGTCGAAGAAGGCGAGGCCTACATCCATCTGGTCAAAGAGTACGGCGTCGACGAGTACGCCTCCTTCACGAAGCCGACCGGCAAAGGAGAATACTCTCGGCCCCGCGATGAACTGTTCGGCGAGCTGGGAAGCGCACTCAGCCATCTCGACACCGACGCGATCATTCTCGCTGGACCGGGATTTACCAAACAGGACGCTCGGGACTACATCGCCGAGAACTATCGGGATCTGGAGGAACTGATTACGGTGGTCGACACCTCCAGTGCGGGCGGTCGCGGGGTCCACGAAGTGCTCAAACGCGGTGCGGTCGAAGAGGTCCAAGACGAGACCAGAATCGCCCGCGAGGCCGAGACCATCGACGAACTGATGACCCGCATTGGCGACGGCGCGAAGGCCGCCTATGGGATCGAGCAGGTCCAAGAGGCCGCCGAGTTCGGGGCTGTCGAAGAGCTACTGATCCTTGATGAGCGACTCCGAGACGAACGACAGAAAGAGGGCGACTGGGACCTCGACGTCAACGAGGTTATCGAGACTGTCGAACAGAAGGGTGGCGAAATCACCGTCTTCTCGAAGGAGTTCCAGCCGGGCCAACAGCTGAAAAATCTCGGTGGAATTGCAGCGTTGCTTCGCTACCGGCTCCAGTAGTCGACGGTGTCGGTCGCTTCTACCAGTATCTCTTAGTTTCCTGCTTGCAGGGGTGTAGGTAATGGTACTTCCGCAGTCAGTCGACAGTCTCGTTCCGAAATACGCGGCTCTTCTCGGACAGCTCGGGGAGTTGCTTGTCGTTGCGGCTGTGGTCTACATCCCCGGTCGATACCTGTTGGAACCGGCCGTCGCGTGGCTGTTTGGCCGCCGAAACATGGATCCAACCATCGAGCGGGCCCTTCAGAAGGTACTCCACGTGGGCGTCATCGTAGGCACGCTCGCCGTTGCCGCGGCAGCCGCGGGCTTTAGTGGTCTATTGGGTGGCTCGGCACTCATTGTCGCCGCGCTAACGCTGGCAGTCGGTTTCGCCGCCCAAGACGTGATCTCAAACTTCGTCGCGGGCGTGTTTATCGTTCAGGATCGGAACTTCACTATCGACGACTGGATCGAGTGGGACGACAAGGCGGGCTTTATCGACGATATTGGCTTCCGGGTGACTCGCGTCCGAACGTTCGACAACGAGACGATCACCGTCCCCAACACGGAGCTTGCGACGACCTCAGTGACAAACAGAATGAGCAACGACACACTCCGCATTTCCTACAAATTCGGCATCGGCTACGCGGATAATATCGATGAAACAACGCGTATTTTGCTCGATGTGGCCGATGACCACGACGAAATCCTCACCGATCCCGAACCCTCGGTTCGGATGGCTGATCTCGGTGATACCGCAGTACTACTGCAGGCCCGGTTTTGGATCGGCGACCCCGACCGCGAGGAGTTTTCCGAAACCCGGTCCGAATACATTCAAATAGTCAAAGATCGGTGTGAGGCTGCTGGCATCGATCTCAGTACGACCACTCAACACGATCTGTCGGGCAAACTCACAGTCGACGAGCCCCCGACATCACTGACTTCCGAACAGTAGTCTCCGGCTTACTTCAAACCCGAATCGGTCGACGACACCTCATCGTCGGTTGGAGCTTCTTGAACCCACTTCTTTTCGACATCCCGATTGGCAACGACAATCAGGTCGCCCTCCTCGCTCCGAATCCGGGTTTTACGCAGATCGATGCCGGTGACGGTGCCGGTTACTGAGGCCGTGGTCACCAGATCACCCTCGTTGAAATCCGCATCCTGAAGCAGGTAGACCCCGGCGACCGTGTCGGCAATCATCTCCTTGAGGGCGAAGGCAATACCCAAGGCGACAAAACCGGTTGCAGTCCCAAGACTCGCTGCCACATCGTCCATCCCGACGATTTTGAACAGCGTCAGGCCAGCCCCGAACCAGAGGAACACAGTGACGACCGTCACCACGAGGTCGACGATGAGTTGTTCCTCCTGAGAGTAGAGCCGACCGAGTGTGGACCGAAGCACCGACCGGATAACACGAATCAGGATGTAGGCGAGCGTCAGAAACACCAGTCCCGAGATGAGTGTCGGGAGAATACTGAGTATATCCGTAAGGAACTCCGAGACGACCCGCTCGGCGATGTTCGACGGCAGTTGAAGCATACGGATAGTAGTCGACGCCTACCGTAAGAGTATACGGTCCCTACTTACTCGCCAGTCAGTGCCTCGTTGGCCGGTGCAAACGAGATTGTCGACCCGAGTCCTTCGGCTTTCGCTCGTTCGTAGAGCATCCCAGCCGCGGCGACAGTCTCGATCCCGGTGCCGCCGCTGTCGAACACCGTAACCTCCGTCTCGCTTTGTCGCCCGACTGCGTTGCCAGCGACGATCTCACCCAACTCGGCATGGATGTCGACTTCGCTGACGACGCCCGCCTCGACAGCGTGCATGAACGAGCCAGCGTCCTGCATGACGCGTTCACGGAGATCCGGCACGTACCGGCTCCGGGCGATGGTGGTCGTATCGAGTTCGCGCTTCGAGGGCGTGTACTGTCCCATTGCAGTCACGTGGGTGCCGGGAGCCAGCAGATCGCCATCAAACACCGGCTCGTCGGCATTCGTTGCTGTAATGACGATATCGGCCCCAGTGACCGCATCGGCACTGGAGTCGACCGCAGTCACCTCGCAGTCGAGCGCCGCAGTCATTTCGTCGGCGAACGTCTCGCGGTTGGCTGGCGTCGGTGAGTAGACCTCGACTGCTGAGAGCTCTCGAACAGTCGCCGTCGACCGGAGCTGGCCGCGAGCCTGTGGTCCCGACCCGATGATCCCGACCGTCTCGGCGTCAGCGCGGGCGAGGTGGTCGACGCCAACCGCACCTGCCGCACCCGTTTTAAACGGATTCATGCTGGCCCCATCCAGAAGCGCGAGTGGTTCGCCACTGTCGGCATCGAACAGCGGCGTCATGAACCACGCATCGCGCTCGCCGAAGCCAGCCGAATACATGTAGCCACCCATATAGCCAGCCTCCGGAAGCACTGCCGCGTAGTCGGTGAACATCCCCGGCGGCGACTCGTTGATGAGTTTCGTTCGTGGTTCGGCTGGCGCGCCTTCGCCACGCTGGCGATAGCCCTCGGTGACGGCGTCGACGTAAGCCGCTGGCTCGGCGAGTCCCTGGACATCGCTGCTACTCAAAAAGAGGCAGTCGGTCATGCTAGCTCAACAGAAGACAGCAAGAAGGAAAGGTACATCGACGGTCCGTTGGTCGGTTACGGAGCGAACTGATCCGAACGTAGTCGACGACTACTGTGAGTTAGTCAGCGTTTGATGGCTGAACGGCGGATCGCTGGTCGGCCGTCGGCTCGGCCCGACCCGGAACGTTGACGAACAGCGCGTGTCCGATAACGAGAACCGCAGCCCCGGCTCCGACTGGCACGGCCATCGTCAACTGGATGCCTGCGAGGAATAAAATCGCAGTCAGTCCGAACATCACAGCCGGAATCAGGCCAAGCACGAAGTCGTAGTACCGGGTCATAATACATGACATACTATGGGCAATACATATTTAATTCTTTCTGGTGGGTAACCCAAAGCCATTGAGGGTGGTAGGAAAATCCAACTCATAACTTATGAGTCGCTGTCGGCAGGAGGAGATCCAATGTAGCTACTCGAAGGGGAATTCTTAGAACTGATTACGGACGAATATATTGTCGACCGAACCCGAAAAGAGGCGAGACAGCTACGCGTTCAGCACGCCACGGAGGATTTCGGGGGCCGCCTCAAGCGCGTCATCGAGTGCGTCGACATCCGGCCCACCACCCTGTGCGAAATCCGGTGGGCCGCCACCACCACCGCCGACACGACCAGCGAGTTCGCCGACGACCTCACCGGCATTGATTCCTGCGGCGTCGGGGACACCGACGACGAACACCGCGCTGCCGCCCTCGCCGCTACCGAGGACGGCGATTTTGCCCTCCTCGACGAGCGCGTTGGCGGTCGCCCGGAGTTCGTCGACATCCGCATCGATGCGCTGAATCACGGCGGGCTGATCGCCAACCGATATCTCGTCGGCCTCGGCGGCGGCGCGAGCCTCCGCGAGTTCGTCTTTGAGACGGTCGATCTGCTTGCCGCGTTCCTTCCACTCGGTGAAGAAGCGTTCGGCCGTCTCGGGGACCTCCTGTGGATTCACGTCCAAGACATCGGCGGCGTCGTACAGCGCATCCTCGGTGCGCTGGGTCGACTCGATGGCCGCCTCGCCGGCCGCAAAGACGATTCGCTCGACGCCGTCCTGAACTGGTTCGGTCTTACGAATCTTGATCGCGCCGACGTTGCCGGTCCGGCTAACGTGGGTGCCACCGCAGGCCTGAACATCCTCGCCGATGTGGATCAGTCGGATGTTGGTCCCCGGTGGGATGCCACCCTGATACAGGTCAAACCCGTGTTCCTCTTGGGCCTCGTTGCGGTGGGGCCACTCCTGTGTGACCGAGATGTTGTCCCGCACGAGTTCGTTGGCGATCCGTTCGATCTCTGTGACCTCCTCGCGCGTAATGCGCTCGTAGTGCCGAACGTCGAGTCGTGAGGAGTTGATCCCTTTCTGAGCGCCTGCCTGCCGAATATGCTCACCGAGGACCTTTCGGGTCGCGTGACCGATGATGTGAGTCGCCGTGTGGTGGCTCATCAGTCGACGCCGCCGGTCGGCGTCGATCTGGCCACGGACGAACTCGCCCTTGCCCGGATCACGATCCGTGCGGTGGAGGACGACGCCGTCGACGATCTGGACATCGTCGACCTCGGCGGTGGCCTCCTCGCTGGTCAGCGTCCCGTGGTCGGCGGGCTGGCCACCACCCTCGGGGTAGAACATCGTCTGATCGAGAACGACATCGTAGCCCTCGTCGGCCTCGAACACGTCGAGGACGACCGCCTCGAACTCCATCCGCTCTTGGTTGTCGTAGTAGAGTTTATCAGTCTCCGGGAGATCACCCAGTCGTTCGTCCTGTTCAGAAGACGTGGTTGCCTCACCGGCCTCATCGTGGCGCGCGGCGACCAGCGAGTAGAAGTCATCCGGAATCTCGACGGTCGCATCGCGCTCGGCGGCGATCTCGGCGACCATATCCGGCTGAATTCCGTGGGAGTCGTACAGTTCGATCAGCTGGTCGACCGGAATCGACTCGTCGGTTCCGGCGTAGTCGTCGGCCAACTGTTCGACTTTCCGGGAGCCGCGTTCCAGCGTTTCGCGGTATTTGGCCTCCTCAGTCCGGACAATATCGCGGATCGTATCACGATTCTCGTATTCCAGCCGGGTGGCCTGCATATCCACGAGTTCGTCCAGCGGCGCGTCGACGCCGACGTTGTCGACGAGGCGCTTCGTTCGCCGCAAGACCATTCGGGCGAGATAGCCCGTGCCGACGTTCGAAGGGACGATCCCGTCGCCGAACATGTAAGCCAGCGCCCGGCAGTGGTCGGCGATAGCGTAGATGTCCTCCAGCGGCTCCATGAGTTCGGTGAGTCGGTCGACAGAGACGTCTAAGCGGTCAGCGATCTCTGCTCTCGCGCTGTCCATGTCGTCGGCCTCGTCGATATCCATGTGGCCCGCGAGTTTGGCGACCCGGTGGATGA
Organism: Halohasta litchfieldiae; assembly: GCF_002788215.1. Lineage (NCBI taxonomy): Archaea > Methanobacteriati > Methanobacteriota > Halobacteria > Halobacteriales > Haloferacaceae > Halohasta > Halohasta litchfieldiae. The sequence continues at coordinate 3,121,166 of NZ_CP024845.1, forward strand.
GCTGTTCTTCCTCGTTGGTGTGATCAATATCAGCGTGATCTTTGAGGAAGGCGATCATCTCGGGGTAGATCGCCTCGTAAACCGTCGGGGTGCCTTGGCTCATCCACGTCCAGCGTTCGAGGCCATAGCCGGTGTCGACGATGTAGGTGTCCATCTTCGAATACCGGTTGCCGTCTTTCATCTCGTATTCACCCTCCGAGTCCTGCTCCATCGACATGAAGACCAGCGTGGCGAGCTCCGCGCCTTTATAAATGACCTCGATGGCTGGGCCAGCGTTGCCGCCGCCAACCCACGGATCTTCGATGTAGGTGATCTCTTCGAGATCAGCACCGAGAGACTCGAAGAGGCCATCACAGAACTCGACGGTTTCGTCCTTCCAGTAGACCTCGCCCTCGTAGGCATACTCTCCCTCGGCCTCGGCGCGGGCGTTGAACGCGTGGTGGGCCATCATCTCGAAGGCCATCGTGTGTCGACCCGTTTTGCCGACATTGTCGATGTCCTGCATCCGAATGCAGGGCTGGGAGATACAGAGCGGGTTGGCCGGTGGTGGTGTCTGGCCGCTGGTGACGAGTGGTTGGAAATCGTAGATAGATGCTTGGGTCAGAAGCACGTCGTCACGCCAGCGGTTTGCAGCGACCGGGTAGGGCTCGATTCGCTCGTGGTCGTGGTCCTCGAAATACGAGAGGAACGCCTCGCGCATCGTTTCGAGGGTGTGTTCCTCGTCGAAACTCGGGTCATCAATAAATCGGTAGTCCTCACACGGCGGCTCACCGCAGAGTTCGCGGTCGTGGTCGCGCGTCCAGAAGTGTGCCCCACACGAGGAACACTCCCGGCGCACGAAGTCTTCGGCCTCGAAGTAGTCGAGGCGGTACTCCTGCTCTAGATTACTCATTACTCCTGTTTGGCGCATGAGGTTCTAAAAGGGTTCGGACAACGGCTTGACGACGCTAACCCCGGAATCCGGTATAAAAACAGCCGCCGAAGGTGAAGTTATTCAGCCACGGCGACACCACGGGGTGTATGGACTCACGAATCCGCCAACACGCCGAAACAATCGTCGACCACTCGGTCGACCTTCAGGAAGGCGACCGTGTCGTTATTCAAGTCCCAAAAGAGGCCGAAGACCTCGCTGTTGCGCTCCACGAACTGTGTGGGGAACGCGGCGCGATTCCGATCTGGTTGGCCCACTCCCAGCGGGCCTCGCGGGCCTACCTCCGGGCCGGTGGCGAGGAGTACGAAACCCCCGATCACCAACAGGCCCTCTTCGAGGAAACTGATGCGTTCATCATCGCCCGCGGCGGCCCCAACGTCACTGAAACCAGCGACGTGCCACCCGAGAACAACGCGGCCTACAAGCGAGCGGTGCGGCCAGTCCAAGAGGAACGTCTCTCGAAACGCTGGTGTTTGACGCAGTTTCCGACCAGCGGCCACGCCCAACTCGCGGGGATGAGCACCGAGGGGTACGAAAATTTCGTCTGGGACGCTGTGAGTCTCGACTGGGAGGCCCAACGCGAGTTCCAGGCTCAAATGGTCGACCGCCTTGACGCCGCCGACGAAGTCAGGATCGTCGCCGGCGAGGAGACCGACATCCGCTTTTCTATCGCCGGCAATCCGACACTCAACGATTACGCCGAAAAGAACTTGCCGGGTGGTGAGGTGTTTACCTCGCCGGTCGTCGACAGCGTCGAGGGATCGGTCTACTTCGATGTGCCACTCTATCGGCAGGGCAGAAAGATCGAGGACGTCCGGCTCACCTTCGAAGACGGCGAAGTGGTCGACCACAGCGCCGAGAGCGGCGAGGACCTCCTTACTGAAATCCTGAACACCGACGATGGCGCACGCCGCATCGGCGAGTTCGGCGTCGGAATGAACCGCGCTATCGATCAGGTGACCTACAACATGCTGTTCGACGAGAAGATGGGCGACACGATCCATCTCGCAGTTGGGTCGGCATACAAGGATACCGTCGGTGAGGGCAACGAGCGCAACGAGTCGGCCGAACACGTCGACATGATCGTCGACATGAGCGAGGACTCCCGAATCGAACTCGATGGCGACATCGTCCAACAGGACGGAACGTTCGTCTTCGAAGAGGAATAGTATCTTTCGGAGTCGGCGTCGACTACTCGTCGACGAGGTGGGCCTCAACGCGGTCGATCAGCTGTTCGTTGCCAAGGTGGACAGGCACACGCTGGTGAACCTCAGTGGCCTCGACATCCAAGATCGATTGGGTTCCGTCCGAGGACGCGCCGCCAGCACACTCGATGATGTAGGCCATCGGAATCCCTTCGAATTCGAGGCGAAGCTTTCCGTTGGGCGACGACTGGAGTGCGGGATACGAGAAGATCCCACCGTAGGTCAGTACCTGATTCACGTCGGCGACCATCGAACCGCCGTACCGAAGCTTGTACTCGTCTTCGACCTCGTCGATAAACGCCGAAAAGCCGGGCGTCCAGTCGGGAGCACGGCCACCCATCCCATAGACGGTCGGCTCCTCGGGGAGCTGAACGCTCTCGGTGATAACCTCACTCTCACCGTTTTCGACCATGTATTCGGTAAGTGTGCCGTTGCGGGCGACCGACATCGTCATGATCGGGCCGAAGAGGACGAAGCCGGAGGCCAGCAGCTCGTCGCCACCGGCCGGAAGCTCACCCTCGTAGACGGCGATGATCGTTCCCATTGGACTGTTGGGTTTGAGGTTCGACGAGCCATCGAGTGGGTCGAGGGCGACCGTCACACCCTCGCCGTGGTCGAGTGGTTCGGCCTGCTCCTCACTGGCGTAGAACCCAACACCGTCAATTGCGCCGAGTGCCTCTTCGAGGAGTTCGTCGGCGTAGGCGTCGGCTTCCATCTGCGTCTCGCCGCTGGGGTTCGTTTCGGTACTTTTGGTCCGTCGACCGGGCAGCGAAGCCCGGATTTCGGGGGCGAGTTCGGCAAGCGTTTCGAAGATATCGTCCAAGACCGCCTCGTGGTCGGAGTCAGTAGTTGGTGAACTCATTACTCAAGGGCCGCCGGATTGGTTGGTTCGGATCCCATCACGTCGAGTGCGTCTTTCACACTGGCTTCCTCAAAGATTACGGCTTCGAGTCCGTCGAGGATCTGTTCTGGATTGTCGCGCTGGAAAACGTTTCGACCGACTGCAAGCCCGTTGGCTCCGGCATCCATCGCGTTGCGGACTGTCGCCAAGAAGTCTTGATCGTCGGTCTTCGAGCCACCGCTCATGACGACCTTGGAGTTGCCGGCCATGGTGACCGCGTGGTTCATCGCCTCCGGCGAACCGGGGTATTTGACCTTCGTGATGTCGGCACCGAGTTCGAGACCGAGTCGCGTCGAGTAGGCGATGGTGTCGGGAGTCGTCGCGTTTTTCAGGCCCTGTCCGCGCGGGTAGGACCACATAACGACACCGAGATCGTGTTCACGGGCGGCCTCCTGGGCCTCGCGGAACTCTTCGACCATCTCGATCTCGTGGTTCGAGCCGCCGTAGACCGTGAACCCAATCGCGTCGGCACCGACCTCGGCGGCGTTTTCGACCGTCCAGTTGACCGACGAGTTCGGTTCTCCCATCCAGAGGTTCGAGGTGCCGTTGAGTTTCGCCAGGAGCGTCACGTCATCCTCGTAGGACGGGTAGTAGCCCTCGGCGATCCCCTTCTGGACGGCAACCGCAGTCACCGCGTCGTGGGTGGCCAGTTCGAAGACGCGGTCGGGATCGGCGGTGGCCGGATTCGGCTCGAAGTCGACGGGGCCGTGTTCTAGTCCGTGATCGTAGGCGAGTATCAGCGACTTATCGTCGCGTGTTATCGCCTCGTCAGCGTGAGGGATCATCAGTACTATGTCCCGTAATCTAGGATAAAAACGCTGTGGTCAATCCTTCAGATTTGATACGTTAGAGAGTCCCGTACGCACATTTTTGGGCTCACAGCGTTACTTTGTTTTGTAGTAAAAACTTCGCAGATTTTAGTTTTCCCCGCCAGATTTTGTGCGCAAATTATCGTAGACGCGTGTGAAAATGACTGAATCGATCATTATAATTAATTCATAGACATTGGGCAGCGCGATACCGTCGGCTTATAGCTATGTCTCTTGTATTGGGATTCCCGAGTCGACGAGCGGTCGGTGTCGACTTGTTGATCTATTTGAATCCTCCTAGGATCGGTCGTGGGCATCCCGCGCGGCCTGATGCCACTCGTCGACAACCGCTTTTGAAAGCTCCAGCACGTCGGCGACGTGTTCGGCATCGGCGGTGGCGAGGCTTCGAACCGAGATAATCCCCGCCTCCGCAAGCTGGTCGGCCGACGCCGCGTCGACCGCATCCAGCTCATCGACGGGCGTCGGTTTGCTCCGGGCGCGCCAGGCGGCCTCCGCACGGATCGCATCGCCGCTCCCATCGGTCGCGGTGCCAGTCGTAGTCGTATCCGCAGTCGACTCGCCGTGAGTCGGCCACGGTGTCGGCGTCTCGTCGCTCTCGTCGGTTACGGTATCGGAATCGGCGGCTGAGTCGGCCGTCGACTGCTGGCTGGCCACCGTCTGCTCGGAGGCCGCTTCCCAGTCACCGGCCGAGGCGGCGACCCACTCGGCCTCTGCGGTGCCGAGGCCCCTGATTTGTGCCGACCGTCGGTCGAGGTCGCCGCCGGAGCTAAACGACCACGACAGCGAGTGCTCGCGGCGGATCTTCGCGGCGACACCCGGATTCACGCCCGCCTCGACCAACATCCGGTAGGAGACGCGCTTGTCGGTGATGGCTGTGGCATCGTACCCGTGGGTATCGAGCGCGGTCGCGGTTGCGGGACCGACGAACCGCACTGATTGTAACGGGCTGTCGACAGTACACCGATCTGTACCATCGCTAGACACAACCAGTCACCATTCCATACGAATCTTGGACCCATCGCTAATGAATATTTGCATCACTTTACGACTAATGAGAGGTAGAAATCAGTGGCATACGTCGAGACACCGGCCATACTTATCAGTACTGTGCTATTTATGCGGCCGTAGTGTGACAGACCGATCACTGCTCGCGGTCGTTCTGCGTTCCGGGTCGACGCAACAGCTCTCTCGAATCGGGAAGCACGATGGGTGGGTATGGAGGCCGGTCCCTCATATTTAGGCTATTGGGAACAGAGGGTTATGTATGTACGCCCTCGCTGAGATCGACACAGTCGGCGTCGTCGGTGCGGGAACGATGGGCCATGGGATCGCCCAATCGTGTGGGACCGCCGGCTACGCGGTCAGGATGTGCGACGTAGACCCGGCGGCCGTCGACCAAGGGCTGGCGGCCATCGACGAAAGCCTCTCGCGGCTGGCCGACGACGGACGCCTCCCGGCGTCGAACTCGGTGTCGGCAGTTCGCAACCGCGTAACCGGCACAACCGATCTCGCCGATCTCGCCGACTGCGATCTCGTCATCGAGGCCGTCGTCGAGGATATCGATATCAAACGGGATCTGTTCGCGGATCTCGACGGGCTCGTCGACAGCGAGGCCCTCCTCGCGACCAACACGAGCACGCTCTCGATCACGACGATTGCCGCGGCCACCGACCGCCCACAGCAGGTGGTCGGTATCCACTTTATGAACCCCGTCGCAGTGATGAAGGGCGTCGAGATCGTCGTCGGCGAAAAAACGGCATCGGAGGCGGTCGACTGCGCCCACGCGTTCGCCGAGCGACTGGGTAAGGAGACGTGGGAGGCCGACGACAAGCCGGGATTCGTCACCAACCGAATCCTGATGCCGTGGATCAACGAGGGGATTCGCGCCTACGACGAGGGTGTTGCGACAAAAGAGGATGTCGACCGCGGGATGAAACTCGGGACGAACGTCCCGATGGGCCCGCTCGAACTCGCCGACCATATCGGATTGGATGTCTGTCTTCATGCCTCCCGGACGCTCGCTGACGAGTTGGGTGATCGGTATACGCCCGCCTATCTGCTGAAACGAAAGGTCGAAGCGGGCGATCTCGGCAAAAAGACGGGTGCCGGATTTTATACCTATCAGTGACTGATCCCGGTTGAATCAGCGCGAAGACGGGTATGACAGCCTTCAGAAGTTACTATGTCCGTGTAGAATATCTGTTAAAAACGGTACTGTCCGAACGCTCTGTGATTAGACCTGAATCGCACCCGAATTTATTTTTTGGGCCTGCAGGTAGGCGTCAACAGCGGACGCTACCGGAATCAAAAACAGGACTGGGAACAAAAACAGACCGAGTCCTGCTGTTAAAAAGCTGAACAGACCGTAGAGGACCCCGGCACCGATTGAGCCGACCAACCAGAAGGCTCCCCGCTTGGTCTGCTTATTAATGACAATGTGACCCAATCCAACGATTATCAACGAAAGAAGCGCAGAGACGATTCCACTGACTTCTTCGGTGTTCTGTTGCACCATACCGCGTTTGTCAAATCCAAATGCTTTAACTCTTACTTATCTCTCGTTCATATATTCATAATAGTTTATTATTTCGAATCGACTTGTGATTCACCAATAAGTTTGAGAGTCGACGGCTCGATACCAGCGGATCAACGCGGGTTAGTCCGCAGAGACGGCAGGTGACGCACGAGCCGTTCCTGACCGACGCGTGACGCTCTCGAAGGCCGAGCCGAACATTCTGAACACCGCGACCTGTCCGTAGAACTGGAGGAACGGAACGAGTACGAGACCGATAACCGTGAGACCCAAGATACTCGTTGCGATCCAGAGCAACACTGAGACGACGAGCGGCAGTAGCGTGGCGACCAGGTACTCACTGCTCAGCAGGATCGGTTTTATTGTCCCGAAGTCGAAGGCCGCCCCAAACTCGTCCTCGATGGCGTAGTTGGTGAGTGCCGCCGGGACCATGTAGTACACGATGAACAAAACCGGGACGAACAGTAGCCCGAGGATCAGGATCGCCGTGAATCCGAGGCCAGCAACGATGCCACCGCCATCACCGCCAGCACTCCCCGCAAGGCCAACAACACCGAACAGAACGGAGCCCAGAATCCCGAACACGACGAACGGTACAACCGAGTAGATGACCGAAATAACCGTTCCAACAATTCCCTTCACAAAGAGATCACCCCAATCGTCGAACGCCGGTGGTTCGTCGACGCCCGCAACAGTCCGTTCAAGTACTCTGATTAGATACCCCACCAAGAAAAATATTGGAATCAAAAAGATCGAAAAAATGAACAACAGTCCACCGATCACTGTTCGTCCGAACCAATCACCGCGAACGGGATACGCCATTCCATCTTCGAACATAGTCTGTGGATTATGATACTGCCTGATATATTTTATTCAAATGTAATCGTCTTTGTCATTAATAACCACACGAATAGATTTCTGCGACCGTTCGGTGGGTCGACTGAGCAGTGACCTTATGATGCAGTCGAGCGGTGATACCGCGGTATCACAGCCCCGTCGTTAGTCGTCGACGAACTCGACGAGCACCCCACCCGTCGACGCCGGATGCAGAAAGGCGACATCGTGGCCCCACGCGCCGGGCCGCGGCTCGGTGTCGATCAGCTCAATGCCACACTCTCGGGCGGTCGACAGCGCAGCCTCGATATCGTCGGTCGCCACGGCCAGATGGTGGATGCCCGGACCGTGGCTGTCGAGATAGTTCGCAATCGGCCCGCCGTCGTGTGGCTCCAACAGTTCGAAATAGCTCCCATCGAGATCGAGAAAAACGACAGTCATCCCATCGAACCGTTCGTCGTGGACCACAGGCACGTCGAACAGTTCGCCGTAGAGTTCGGCCAGTCGGTCGGTATCGGCGGTCGCGATCCCGGCGTGGTGGAAACGCATACGTCATCGGTCGACGGCAGCCCGTATAAAAGGCCAGCCGCTACTGTGGCGGATTACGGTGTGAGAAGTTGCCGTCACCTCGCCGACACAATTAGTAGCCCACACTGAGAGTCAGTCGACATGATCGTTACGACAACCGAAACGGTCCCCGATCGAACAATCTCCACCACACACGGTGTGGTCCGCGGCTATACGGAACTCGCCACGAACTCCCGCGAGCGGGCCGAAAAACGGATGGAAGCCGAGGCGAAGTCGATGGGCGCGGACGCCATCGTCGGCGTCCGGTTTATGACCGGCAACGACGGCGATGGGGCGTCGGAGGTCCTCGCGTACGGAACGGCCGTCTCGCTTCAGTGAGCCACAGCCACCGCCTCAGACGCCGGGCTGATACTCGCCGAACTCATCGCGAAACACGTCACAGATTTCCTGGACCGTGGCGTAGGCTTTGACCGCCTCGATCACCGGTGGCAAGACGTTCTCGCCGCCCGCCGCCGCCTCGGCAACCGCCGTCAGCGCATCGTCGACCGCCTCCTCCTCGCGATCTGTTTTGACCCGCTCCAGTCGGTCGACCTGCCGAGCCCCGTCCTCTTCGTCCACGGATTCGAGATCCATTTTCGGCTCCTCGTCGACTTCGAACTCGTTGACGCCGACGATGATCCGCTCGCCGTCTTCGATCTCCCGCTGGCGTTCGTAGGCCACGTCCTGAATCTGCTGTTGGACGAAGCCGGTGTCGACCGCCCGGAGCATCCCGCCGCGCTCGTCGATGGTGTCGATGATCTCGCGGGCTTCGGCCTCCACGTCGTCAGTCAGCGATTCGACGTAGTAGCTTCCCGCAAGCGGGTCGATGGTGTCGGCCGCGCCCGACTCGTGGGCCAGAATCTGCTGGGTCCGCAGGGCGGTCCGCACCGACTCCTCGGTCGGCAGTGAAAGCGCCTCGTCCTTGCCGTTGGTGTGGAGGCTCTGGGTCCCACCGAGGACCGCCGCGAGTGCCTGATACCCCACGCGGACGACGTTGTTCTCGATCTGTTGGGCCGTTAGCGTCGACCCCCCGGTCTGGGCGTGGAATTTGAGCTGTTTGGATTTGGGATTCTCCGCACCGAACCGCTCGTCCATAATCGTGGCCCAGAGCCGCCGGGCGGCGCGGAATTTCGCTACCTCCTCGAAGATGTTGTTGTGGGCATTGAAAAAGAAGGAGAGCTGTGGGGCGAACTCGTCGACATCCTGTCCGGCTTCGATGGCGGCCTCAACGTACTCGATCCCGTTGGCGAGCGTAAAGGCGATCTCTTGGGCCGCAGTTGAGCCAGCCTCGCGGATGTGATACCCCGAAATCGAGATCGTGTTGAAGTTGGGAACCTCCTCGGCCCCAAAGGCGAACGTATCCGTGATCAGCCGCATCGACGGCTCCGGCGGGTAGATGAACAGATTCCGGGCGATATACTCCTTCATGATGTCGTTTTGGAGCGTTCCCCTGAGTTCCTCGCGGTCGACGCCCTGTTTGTCGCCGACGGCGATATACATCGCCAACAGGACGACCGCCGGGGCGTTGATCGTCATGCTCGTCGAGACCTCGTCGAGCGGAATCCACTCGAAGACGGTCTCGAAATCAGCGAGGGTATCGATGGAGACGCCAGCCTTTCCGACTTCGCCAGCGGCCATTGAGGCGTCAGAATCATATCCCATCTGGGTTGGGAGATCGAACGCCATCGAGAGTCCTGAGGAGCCTTGGTCGATCAGATAATTGAACCGCTCGTTGGTTTCGCGGGCGGTGCCCATCCCGGCGTACTGCCGCATCGTCCACAGTCGACCACGGTGCATCGTGGGGTAGACGCCCCGTGTGTAGGGTTCCTCGCCGGGGAAGCCGAGATCCTCGGTGTAGTCGAGGTCGGCAACGTCGTCGGGCGTGTAGAGCCGGTCGACGTCCTGACCGCCGGTGTCGGTGTCGAACTGCTCGGCGCGCTCGCCGAACCGGTCTACGGTCGGTTCGAGCGTCTCGGCTTCCCACTCGGCTTTGGCCTCGCGGATCGTCGCGAGGTCCTCGTCATCGAACATTGTCGACGCTGACGCGGTGTGGCCTGTTAAATGTCGTTGGCGAGTTGGCTATCGTGTCAGCGTCATCATTCCACCGCTGTCGGTGCCGCCATCTGCGCGTTCGCCTGCCTCTGCGTCGACGACCGTGATGACCTCGAAGGCCTCGTCGACGGGCGCGTCTTCGGGACTGACATAGCCCGTGGCGAACGCCGAGTAGACGGTTTGGCCTTCGGCGGCGAGATCGAACTCCGCGACCGGTTCCTGTGTCGACTGGGCGTCTTCGGGTTCAGGCTCCTGTTGAGTCTGGTTCGTCTCGTTTTGGGCCTGCTGATCGTCGTCATCGGCCGGAACAACCCCCAGCGAGTAGTCGCCTGCTGGAACCTCTTGGGCGGTCGACTCGCCGAAGCCAACGGCTTCGAACAGCACGGCTCCCTGCTGTGGCAGGTCGGTTGGCTGTCCGTCTTGGGTCTGATTTTCCTCTGTTCCCTCTTCGGTCTGATTTTCTTCCGGCTGTTGTCCGCCTTCGGGAGCCTCGGTAACGATGATATTCACGTCACCGGCGTCCGGCGAAGCGTGGAACAGCCGGACACGACTCATCCCTTCGCCCGGATCACTCGGATCGTCTTCGAGAACGTCGACGGTAAAGGCGGTGTCAGGACCGCCGGAAGCCTCACCGTAGGCGACGGCGGTGTTTGTGACTCCCGCTTGGGCCTCGATTTCCTCGTCGAAGACGAGCGTCTCCGGATCGCCGGTCGCCGCGACCTGTACCTGATAGGGTCCCGGTTCGAGTTCCTGATAGGGACTTACCTCACGGAAGCCGAGATCCTCGATCACAGGCTCCTCGTCGACCAAGACGTCGACGTTCGGCGCATCCGTCGACATGTGAGCAACCCGGAACGCACCCATCTGTCCGCCATCCTGTTGGGTGCCGTCCGTCTCGTTTTGCTGCCCTGTCGATTGTCCCTCGCCTCCGGCACAGCCTGCCAAGCCGCCGACAATGGCGACCGTTCCCGCGGCTTTCAGTACGTCTCTGCGTGGTGTCTGTGTCATGTGCAACCACCCAAATTTCGGCCGGCAGAAGTGTAGTCATTTTTATAGTATCCGAGACTCTCAGTCAGGCGCGTGTGTCACGATTCGGTCGACATTCGGGGGGAATTCGGTCGACACAGTGCTGAGATCACGGGCGGCTGGAGGGCAGTGGGGAGGCGGCTGGCTTCGCCACGTTTTTCGTCGTTCCCCGAGAAGATCTACCTATGTTTGGAGGCGGCGGTATGAACCCACGGAAGATGCAACAGATGATGGAACAGATGGGAATCGATGTCACGGATATCGATGCCGAGACCGTGACCATCACGACCACCAACGGCGAGCAGCTCGTCTTCGACGCGCCGGAGGTCACCCGAATGGACGCTCAGGGCAGCCAGACCTACCAGATCGTCGGCGAGGCCGAAACGAAGGACGCCGCAGGCGCTATCGAGGACAGCAGCGGTGAGGACGCCGGAACCGACGAGGAAGCCATCCCGGAAGACGACGTCAAACTCGTCGCCTCGCAGGCTGGTGCGTCGAAAAGCGACGCGCGTGAAGCGCTCGAAGCCGAAGACGGCGATCTCGCCGCGGCGATCTCTCGCCTCGGGTGATCCTCCTCACACACGGTGACAGGGAGTACCTCCGCGCACCCGGTGCGGAGCTTCACACCGATCTCGGCATGCTGACCGTCCCCGAAGACGTCGAAAGCGGGGACGTCCTTGAGACGCATCTCGGCGACGAGTTCGTCGCCCGCGAACTCCGCGGGCCGGATCTGTTTAATCACCTCGAACGAACCGGCGCGCCGATGATGCCCCGCGATATCGGGCTCGTAATCGGCCACACCGGTGCGGCAGCCGACGACAGCGTTCTCGACGCCGGGACTGGAACTGGCGTGCTATCGGCGTATCTGGGTCGACTCGGTGCCTCGGTCACCACCTATGAGCAGTCGGCCGACTTCGCTGAAGTCGCCCGCGAGAACATGGAGACCGCCGGTGTCGAGGATCACGTCGACGTCCGTAGCGGCGACATCAAAGCGGATCTCGACAGCCTCACCGAGAGTGAGCCGTTCGATCTCCTCACGCTCGACACCGAAGACGCCCCCGAGATCGTCGACTCGGCTCCCGATCTCCTCACGTACGGCGGCTACGTTGCGGTCTACTCGCCGTTTATCGAGAACTCCCGGAAGACAGTAGCTGCGGCCGAGGAAGCCGGACTCAGCGGAATTGTGACGATTGAGACCATCCAGCGAGAGATGATGTTCGACGACCGCGGCTCGCGGCCGTCGACGGCTGGCGTCGGCCACACCGGCTATCTGACCTTCGCTCGCAACAGTTAGGATCGGTGTCGCTGGCGGCCGGACGACACCAGACTCTTTGTATCGGCCCGCCTGAGTACAACTACGATGTCGACAGACGATTCCAGCGGTCAATTCAACGAGACTGAAACGTGGCCGGAGCTGGCGATTGGCCTCTACGAGCGACTGACGGGCCGGGGAGCCGAGATCACCTACGAGTTCGAGGATATGGAGGTCGACGTCCCCGACCGGATCGGCGAGGACGCCGACCACGCCCAGTGGCGGCTCAACGGCACCGTCAAAATCCGGGCCCGCGAACGCAACAGCGACAAGTGACCACAACCGACGAGCCTCGCGAGGCATCCGACGAGCAGCGCGGTGTCGCTGACAAGCATCGTGGGCTCCTGATTGAGGCCGAGCTGACTGTCGACCTCCCGAACTCGGTCCTCGAACTCCACACCGAACACGACACCCTGTACGTCGAGGCAAAGAGCTTCGCCGCCCTGCGTAAGCTCCGCGCGACAGCCCAGAGTGAGGCCGTCGACTGGCTCCGCCAGTTGGGTCTCGGCAGCCCCCTCCGGATCGAGACGCCAGTACTCGTCCGCGTTCAGGGTGTCCCAGTTGCCCGCTACGACCCCTCCCAGCCACCGGGTCGACTCGCCGACCTGTTCGGGATCAGTCCGTTTCGGATCGATCTCAGCGGCGTTGTGCAGGCCGGCATACGTCGACGCCGCGGCTAACGTCGCGGCGTGTGACGAAACGTTATACCGTCTCGTTTGTGAACCAGTAGTAATGACTGCATACACACGCCGTCAACTGCTTGCGATTGGCGGGGCGACCACGGTGGCCGGGATTGCGGGCTGTTCGGGAGCGGAGAACACGGCTGACGCCGAGGGTGATTCATCGCAGGCGACTGGACCGGTGTTGGAGTCGATTTCGCTGGAGAACCTCAACGACCAGTCCCATACGCTCGACATATTCATCGAGTGGGACGGTGAAAACGAGTACTGGCGGACACACGAACTGGCCGCAAACGGCGGGAACGACAGCAGTCTCACGCTCAGTGGCGACTGGCCGACCGACCCAGGCTCTTTTCAGTTGATCGTCCGTCTCGACAACGACACGCGGGCCCAGTTCTCCTCAACACAACTCCCGGAGCGTGACTGTATCGACCTCGTCGTGATGGTCACTCGTGAGGGCGACCTCTCGATCCTCACCGACGTAAGCGGTGGGTCCTGTTCGACCGAGTCGACCGACAGCAGTACTGAAGAGTAAGCGACTCCGTTTACTGCTCGCCACAGCCCTCGATCAACGCCAACAGTTCCTCGCGGGCGGCGGCCGGATCGATGTGTTCAGCGAGCTTCGAGGCGAGTTCCGGCGAGCCACGCGTCGGTCGACCGGCCGGAAATGCGCCACCGGCAACGTGGTACTCCTCGTCGGCCCAGACCGCGAGATAGCCCTCGACCGGGAGTTCGAGCGTGGTGGACTCGACCATCAGTCGACAGCGCGCTCGATACCGATACCGAACTCCCTCATTGTCGCCGATTGTGACCTGCTCCGTGCCAGATTTGCGTATCTGCTCGAAGCCGCGTTCGGAGAGCCGGTCGACGAACGTGGCGCTGACTTTTCGTCGAACAAGCGCGGTCAAAAGTGAGGAGGGTCGCTTCGGTGGATCAAGTCGGATTCGACTGGCGAAAAAGAACCGCCATGGCTCGTCGATCCCGGTCGACGCCCGAAGCTCCTGGTGGTCGGCATCGTACACACAGGTATGGGCCACCACGGACACAATCGGTGTCGAAAACGGGGTCTGCACGATCTGCTCGGTCTGCCGCCAGTCGACCAACTGCGACTCCGGAACCGACGGCGGCGGGATTGTCATGCCTAGTGGTCGTCCTCACGCCACTTGTGTTCGCACTCTGTACAGATGAAGAATCGCGTTTCGCTCTCGTCGGCCGCCCGGATCTGCTGCATATACCAGTAAGCCTTGTCGTTGTCACATTTCGGGCATTGGGCTTTCGTGCTTGGCAGCCCCTGATCCTCGGCGTCACTGACGTCGACGATCTCGGTGCTGACCTGGCCCTGTGTGGTCGTCATCGCCTGTTCCTGTTTTTCGTCGCGTGGCTTTTCGAACTCACAGGACCCACAAACCCAGTGGTCGCCCTCCGTCTTCATCATCGAACCGCAGTCGTCACAAAACTCCATTAGCGAATCGAAAGACGGCTGGCACACTTAAACGCCGGGATTCCCAGCAGTCAGGCGTCGCCATCGGACTGGCCGGGCTCGCCGACTGCTTCGATGGGCATCACGTTGTTGAGTTCGGTATCGAGGTCGTCGACCGAGTCGAACCGATTTCGGTCGGCTTGGGCGATCAACTCGCCGAGGTTCGTCTGGCCGTCGGCAAATACCAGCGTCACGTCAGCGAACGCGCTGGCGGCCTCATCCCTCCCTGTGGGGTAGTCGATTCGTCCGAGCACGTTTTTGACGCGATTGATTTTGATACGGTCTGTCACAGCATCTATAACGGTTCCACACGACTTAGCCGCTCTGGAGGGTTTCCTGACAGGTCCGACAGCGAGTCGAACCCGGAACCCCGATATATGGCGAGGAATAACAATCGGTCGATGAGCCTCACGGACGACGAGTTAGATCGGCTGGGAGACATCGTCGAACTCCAGCCAACGAAGAACAAGGAGCTACAGGACCGCTGGGGGCTCGACAGCGGCAGTGAGGTCCACCAGTATCTCGAAGGCCACCTCAAGGAGTACTACTTCCGGGACGACAACAGCCTCATCCGCTCTACGGCCGAGGCCGTCGACCTCACGGGCGTCGAACCCGGTGTCGAACCCCCAACCGAGGGCCAAGGCACCGACGAGCCGCCGAGTTCGATCCGCGTCTCCCCCCTAGAGGCCAAGGTGTTCGACACCGTCGCCGGTCCTGACGACCGCTCACAGAGTGTCGTTAGCGTGCTCAACGCCCTCCGGGAGGCCTACGATGTCGAACCCGAGGCTGGCGAGGTGCGACGCGCCCTTCAGAGCCTCAAACGAAAAGGCGTGGTCGAAGTGATCTACCGAACGGTCCCAACCTTCCGGCTCTGTGTCGACCGAGATGCGGTCGACGTCGAAACCACAGACGACGAATAGAGGCAGTTACTCCTCAGCGTTGAGGCCCGACGCACCGACGTGATTATACTGCTCAGCCCGACTTTTAAGAAGCCGTTTGAGTCCCTTACCGGGACCGCCTTCGATTGGCCAGCCGCGGGTCCGCCATGTGGGTGGCTCCGGTTCGAACTCGTCGCAGGAACTCCCACAGACCGTCGACGACTGATGGCACTGTTTGGCTTCGCACCACGGGAGAAGAGCGCGTCCGGCGGGGCGAAGCTGGAAGTGTCGACAGTCAGGTCGCATCGTTCGCTCGTAGTTACGCCACCCCCGGCCGTAGGCCCGTTCGGCGAGTTCGAGCCGCCGGTCGTGGCGGTCCTCATCAGCCTGAAGCCGCGTTGGATACCATTCGATGCTGGCCGACTCGGCGTCGACACCACCCTCGAAATCGGTGGTCAGAATCCCGGCTTCGACCGGGAGCGATTCGAGCAGGGCTGGTTCGACCCGTCGACCCGTTTTTGCGGTGGCGACCCAGACCTCGTCGGCCAGTCCAGCCGCTACGTCGTGCTCAAGTTGATCGGCCAGTTGGCGGGCCGCGCTGGCGTCGAGATCCGGCTTGTTTTCGATGGCGATGAGTCGACCGAGCCAGTCGGGATACGGCGCAATTTGCTTGATCTCGATTCGATTGCCGTTGCGGCGCGTCTGGACGATGCCGCGGTCGTCGGCCCGGTGAATCGACTCTCGGACGTAGCGCCACGGGTAGTCAGGTTTGGGTAGTGCGTCGCGATAAAACGCCCAGTCGGCGGGAGCGTGGCGGACGACGTGAAGCAGGTCAGCATCGAGTTCCTGTTCACCGAACTGTCGACGGGCGGCCAACCCCTCAGGGTCGGCTTCGATGACGACCGTATCCCAGCGTCGCTGCTTCGTGCCGAGTTGGCGGGCGACGAGGTAGGCCGGTGGCGTTGGCTCTTCGGGTGGCCATGCGAGTTCGGCCCACCGACAGACCTGTAGTTCGTAGACGAACTCCGAGCGACCAGTCGACACGGTCGCCTCGCTCAGATGTACTCGCCGTCGTCGTCTTTGAGTTCCTCTAAGTACTCGTGGGCGTCTTCGAGGATCTCACGGGGACCGTCTTGGGTGATCGTGTTGAGCGCCTGCTCGTAGTCACGCCACTGGAGATCGCGGTGTTCCTTCGAGAGCTCGGCGCTTGCCTCGAAGGAGTGGGCGATAAACAGGTGGACCGTCTTGTGGATGGTCTTCCCGTTGGCCTGAAACACGTAGTCGTAGTCCTTGCGAAAGCCGTTGATGAGTCGAAACTCCTCGATACCGGCCTCCTCTGATACCTCTCGAATCGCCGTCTGCTGGAGCTCCTCTTTCCCTTCGACCCCGCCTTTGGGGAACTCCCAGTCCCCCGGACGGCTTTTGAGGAGCAAATACTCCCGTCGGCCGCGGGTGTCGCGGAAGAGGATTGCACCAGCACTGGTTGCCTCAACCGTCATTAGCAACCGGTATGCGACCGCATGTTAAGAGGGTGTCGGAGGATATACCAGTCGACACCCGTGAGTACCACGATTCTCCCGAAACCACTGTCAGTAGTCGACCACTACGGACTGGTAGTCACGTATTACTGCCAGTCAGTCACCCATTACTGGTGGTCGACACCGTCGCTCGTGGGAGAGTCTCACAGTCCGGCAAGCGGTAGATGCGTTTTTAGTGTTCGCGGCCACACTGGGCTGTAGTCACCATGACGTTCGTCACAAAACTCACGTTTCAGTCGGGCGACCGGGCAGTGCTTGAAGATACCGTCTCCTCGCTCAAAGAGATGGTCGAGCGGAAGGGCGGCCAATGTAAAGGCCCCCACACCTCCCCAGTCGAACAGCACAACGTCCCCCAGTATCAGACCCTTCAGCCCGGAGATACGTTCTCCAACTGGACCTATGCCGTCTACGAGCGGCGGGTCGACATCCACGGCGCAGACCACATCGCCAACAAAGTCGGCCATATGGAGTTCCCTGACTCGATCCACGTTGAAATCGAAGTCGAACAGAAGAAACCACTCGGCCACAAGAACTGATCGAACCAAATCGAGTCGAACGTCGACTGCGTACATCTAGCTTTATTTTCTTCGGTCGTCTCCATCGGCTATGACCGATTCTGCAGTCCAAACTGACGATGATCTCCGGTCGCTGCGCCGCGATCTCCACCGCCACCCCGAGCCAGCGTGGTGTGAATTTTATACCACTGCCCGGCTGATTGAGGAGCTACGCACCCGCCCGATTGACGAACTCCACTACGGTCGGGAGATCCACGCCGCCGACCAGCGACTCAACGTCCCCGACGAATCGACCCGGACTAAGTGGCTGAACCGCGCCCGCGAAGCCGGAGCCAACGGCACGATCCTCGATGAGATCAGCGAGAGTTTCACCGGCGCAGTCGCGGTCGTCGACCGCGGCCCCGGGCCGACCATCGCCCTCCGGGTCGACATCGACGCGCTTCCAATCCTCGAAGCCGACGACGCGGGCCACGTGCCTGTCGATGAGGGATTCAGATCCGAAAACGAGGGCTACATGCACGCCTGCGGCCACGACGCCCACGCAACCATCGGCCTCGGCGTCCTCGATCAAATCCTCGACAGCGACTTTTCGGGCACGTTTAAAATCATCTTCCAGCCGAGCGAAGAACAGATCTCCGGCGCGAAACCGATGGCCGAATCGGGGATCATCGACGACGTCGACCACCTGCTCGCGCTCCACATCGGGCTCGACCATCCCTCCGGACAGGTCGTCGCCGGTATCGATGACTTTCTGGCGGTCACGCAGTTCCGCGTCGACTTCTCCGGCGAGTCGGCCCACGCCGGAGCCCGTCCCGAATCCGGTGCGAACGCGGTCCAAGCGATGGCCGCAGCAGTCCAGAACCTCTATGGTATCCCCCGACACTCCGCGGGCGAAACCCGCGTCAACGCGGGCCACGTCGGCGGGGGGACCGCCGACAACATCGTCCCCGAACACGCATTTATAAAGGGCGAAGTCCGCGGCGAAACCACCGAGCTGATGAGTTATATGTGGGATCACGCCCAGCGTATCCTGGATTCGGCCGCCGAGATGCACGACTGTACGGCCGATATCCAGATGTTGGGTGAGGCTCCGAGCGCCGAAAGCGACCAGCAGTTGGTCGACATCGTTGGCGACGTGGCTCGGCAAACCGCAGGTGTCGACGACGTGCTCGAACGCGACAGTCTCGGCGGCAGTGAGGACGCCACCTTCCTCATGCAACACGTCCAAAATCAGGGCGGGCTGGCAACCTACGTCGGTGTCGGCACCGACCACCCCGGCGGCCATCATACGCCGACGTTCGACGTCGACGAACGGGATATTGGCATCGCGGTCGACGTGCTGTCGGCCGCAATCGGTGAGATTGCAGCAGCCGATCCGGTGTAGACGGACACGATCAGTTAGCGATCCGGACGGTACGAACACGGAAGACCAGTGAGACCAAACCGAGATTAGATGGCCGCATCCCACCGCCTCCAGTCGACCAACTGGCTCACACTGACCGAGGGCGAAACCATCGAGTGGACCGGTCGACCATCCCTGTTTACGGTTGCGCCACAGCTACTCGGGGCGGCCCTCGTCGGCGGTCTCGCTGCCTTCGGTGTGTCACTGCTCGGGTCTGTACTGAGTCAGCCGTTGCCACCGGTTGTCCGTGTCCTGCCACTGCTGGCGGCGCTGTCTATCTTCGCCGTTGTCCTGGCGAACTGGTATCGGGTAGTGTATGTCATCACCTCGGAGGTGATCTACATCAAACGGGGGTTCGTCTCGCTGGATGTCGACCAAATCCGGCTCGCGCGGGTTCAGAACACGACGCTCAGCCAGTCGGTCCGCGAACGATTACTGGGGTACGGTGACGTGGTTGCCTTTACTGCAGGCTCGGACACGCTGAATATCGAACTCAAGGACGTGCCGAATCCTTCGCAGGTCAATCAGACGCTTTCGGAGCAACTGCATCGACCTGACAACCAACCGCAGGAGAGTCTGTAGCCGAGCCGAGACACCAGCAATCAGCGATTATGAGAACTGGCTGACGAAGGGGCGGACCGCTCGGCGAACGATCCCGGAGAGGCCACCGGCAGCCAATCGACCAAAGCCGCTGACTCCCATCTTCCGATCATCCAACGTGTACCGCGGCTGGCCGTTGTCGGTCGACTCCCCAGTCGGGTAGATGGTTCCATCGTCACCTGCGATCTCGATGGCCTCCCGAACCCGCGACTCGGTCAGATCGCACTCCGTAGCGAGTTCGGGGATGGTTTTCGGCCGGTCACCGAGATGGTCGGCAACGAGACTCGTGTGTTGGATGAGCAGCATAGCCTCGCGACTGCTCAGATCGTCGGCGGCGTCGACTGTCTCAGCGACGCCAAACTGGTGGCCCTGAACGAAGTCCGCACGGGTATCCAACAGCAGCCACAACCCACCGACAACCGCCAGTATGGGGAACCACACGGTGTAGTCACGCGTCGGTGTCTGGAGGTCGGCCCAGAGCCAGAAGCAACTCAACCCCAGAAAGACGACCGAAAAGCCTGCCTTCACCCATCGCTCGTCGACGCCCGGAACGGCGTTGAGAACCTCGACTGTCTCGGTAATCACTGCGGCAGTCAGAAGGCCCACGACGAGTGCTGCGTTGCGCGTGACGGCGAAGATCCCGCCGAGAACCAGTGTCCATTTGAGTATGCCACTGACCGAGAGACGCTGTCTGATCAGGGGACCGAGCGCCGAGTGCATACACCGAACACATGTCGGCGAGTAATATAAAATCAGGGACCGAACCGCCAGTTCGGGACGAATCCACGGCTGGAGAAACGAGGACACACCTTTTTGCGCTCGACGGTTGTACGGTGTGGTATGCAAATCATTGTCGTAGGTTACGGTCGTGTTGGGTCCCGCACCGCCCGTGTGCTCGCCGAAGAGGGGTACGACGTCATGGTGGTCGACAACAATCACCTCAAAGTCGAACGGGCCCGTGAGCAGGGACTCACCGTCGTCGAGGGCGACGGCACCGACGAGGACGTTCTCATCGAGGCAGGCATCGAGACCGCCGACGCCCTCGGCGGGATCACGGGCGACGTCGACATCAATCACAAAATCTGTCTCATCGGGAAGGAGTACGGCTGCCGGACCGTGATGCGAATCAGTGAGGACGTGAGCACCGACGTCTACGAGACTTACGTCACCGACTGCGACGAGGTAATCTATCCCCAGCGGCTCGGCGCAGCGGGTGCCAAAACTGCCCTCCTTGGCGGGAGCCTCAACGCTATCGGTGACCTGACCGAACAGCTCCAGCTGACCGTGTTTACGGTCGACCACGAGTCGCCGGTGATCGGAAGCCGCATCTCGGAGATCGAACTCCCGGCGACTGCACGCCTCTATGCCCACGGTGCGGACTCCAAGCCCATGACGATTCCCCTCCCCACAACGACAGTCAGTGCTGGCGACCGGCTGGCGCTCGTCACCGAACAGGAGTCAATCGACGAGGTTGAATCCATTCTGCTCGGTGACGAATGAGTTGGGTCGACTGCTTCGCTCAAGCTCCCGACGATGTGACGGTCGACGAGATTCGGTCGGCACTCGCGGCCCATCGCAGTAGCAAAGCCGCCGAAAGCGGCGACAGCGAGTCGACCGCGAGCGAGCCACCCGAGCCGAGTCCGGCACGCGTCGTCGCCGATGCCGACGTGTTGGCCGCCGACTGCTGTATAGACGGCGACGCCAGACGGGCGCTCGATTCCCTTCGCCAGCATTCGTGGACGACACTGGTCGCCAGCGATCAGCTTCTTGACGACACCGAGGCCATCATCGAGGCGATCGCCGACGAGTCGCTGGCCGTCGACTGGCGGGCGTGTATCGAACGGTGGCGCGACCCGGTCGACCAACCTCCGGGAGATCATCCCGCCCTCGCCTCGGCCTACCGCGGCGGGGCGATGCATCTG
Organism: Halohasta litchfieldiae; assembly: GCF_002788215.1. NCBI lineage: Archaea > Methanobacteriati > Methanobacteriota > Halobacteria > Halobacteriales > Haloferacaceae > Halohasta > Halohasta litchfieldiae. The sequence goes on from NZ_CP024845.1 coordinate 3,142,372, forward strand.
CTGTCGTTTGATGAGTCGTTGACCGATTCGTCGACGGGCGCAGCCCTCCACAACCGGTTTCCGGTCAGCGTCCGCCAGCCGGACGCCTTTGGACTGCTGTTCGATCCCGAGAGCCTCTATGAGGCCGAACTGTCGGGCGAGTATCCCGGTCCCGACCGCGATCCGCGAGCCTAGAGCTGTCGAGTTTGGAGCGCTCGAAAAGCAAGGAGTGTGTGAACGTCGGGGAAATCGGCGTCAGTCTACAGGCCGAGGCCGATGTTGACTGCGTAGGGCCACGGCACGGTGGCGACGACGAGGAAGGCGACTGCAGCACCGGCACCGTAGATATTTTTCAGGAAGCTGTTCATCTCACTCTGCTTTTCGTCTTCGTCGACGGCCCAGAAGTCGTGCATCGCGACCCCGGAGGCGACGAGGAAGACGGCGAGTGCGCCCGCACCGATCACGGCGTACACGCCCGCGATGAGCGAGAGCCCGCCGAAGATCAGCAGCCCGCCGCTCAGCAGCACCGAGGCACGCGGGGCTGGCAGGCCCTTGAACTCGGCGTAGCCCGCCATCCCGTCGACGTCCGAGAAGTGGTTCAGTCCGGTAAAGGCCATGACGCCACCGAACAGCAGCCGTGCAATCAGGAACAGCTCGCCTGCGCCCGCTGCGTCGAACACCATTAGGCACCCACCTCAACGACCGCGGTTGCTTGTGAACGATACTGCCCGGCAAATGAACGTCGTTGCATCACGGTGGTTCCTACACGCTATGCCCATATATCATTTATTGGACACAAAGGTAACCTAGTAACACCTGTGTCACCCACCCATGGTGTCGACTATCGTTGGTCGAACGCCATGGCGTCGACCTACCGCTGGTCGAACCAGTCGGCGAACTTCGCCAGCGCCCGGCCGCGGTGTGAGAGGGCGTTTTTCTCCTCGGAGCTGCGTTCGGCGAACGTTGAGCCGTCGTGTTCGAAGATCGGGTCGTAGCCGAAGCCGCCGTCGCCGCGTGGGGCGACCAGCGTACCGCGAACCGAGCCGACGAACAGTTTTACGGGTAGTGGTTCGTCGTCCTGATATCTTTCGCCAGCACCAGCGGCAGCAGCGGCCGCGCGGTCATCCCGGTCGACTGGATCGGGCGAAGCCGCAACCGGCTCGCCGTCGCAGTAAGCGAGGATACACCGGAACGACGCCGCGCGGTCGTCGACCGTCTTCCCCAGTTCCCACACGTTCTCGATGCCGAGTTTCGACTCGACATACGAGGAGTAGGGACCCGGGAACCCGTCGAAGGCGTTGATAAACAGGCCCGAGTCGTCGACGATCACCGGGCCGCCGACCTCGCGGTAGGCTTCCCGTGCTCCCTCAGCGGCGATGGTTTCCAGCGATTCGCTTTGGATCTCGGTGTAGTCGTAGTCGTAGCCGTCGACCGTGTCGTCGCCCAAATACGCCCGGGCCTCGTGGAGTTTGCCGGGGTTGGTCGTCACGTAGTGAAGCATAGTCGTCGGTTCGGTCGACGGGCCAAAGTGTCGTCGGTTCGGCTGAGAACGGTGAAAACAGGTCAGTTCAGTCTTCGACGATGACTTCGACGGGCTCGTCGACGTCGGTCTCCGCGTCGGCCTCGTCGGCCGAGCCGGAGCGTCGTTCCTGATAGAGCAGCGCGCCCGCGACGCCGAGGACGACCCACGACCGCCAGCTGGCGAGGTTGATCGTGTAGCCGATGCCGAACGGCTTTTTGACCAACATGCCCTCGCCGGGCTGGAAGTACGACGACAACATCCGCCCAATCGAGGGCCGTTCGAAGTTGTACGGAATCCCGAAGATCTCACCGGAGTCTGGTTTGTCTACCATACACGTCTCTACAGGCTTCGCCGTAATGAAAATTCGCCTTCAGACAGTCACGTGTCGATGTCGCTCTGCGAAATCGGGTCAATCACAGCCTCACTCCAATCGAAGACTCAGTTCGGAGTCCGTGGCTCCTCATCCGGGGACGCCGGTGTGCGCCGCGATATCGTCCCCGTTTTTATTAGGGTCTCCGCGTCGGGATCGTACTCGACACCCGAGAGATGGTGAGCCGCAACCACGAGCAGTTCAGCGTTGACCTGCGAGGAGTCGAGTTGGCCGTCCCGCTGAAGCGTCTTTCGCACGTTTGGTTCGAGTGCGGCAAACCCGTCGACCGCCGACTGCTGTCGCTCAATAGTTTCTTTGGCTTCGACCAGCGCGGTCGCCCGCGAGAGCCACGCCTCGCTGAACGCCGCGACACCCTCGGCGGTCGACACCGAGGCGGCCGACTCCTCACGAAGCACTGTCGGTGGCTCCCGGAATACCGGTGGAGGCGAGGGGTCGGTCTCGACCATCCTGCTGTGACTCTTCGAGGCGGTCTCGACGGCTGTCGACAGCGCCTCAAGCGAGATTTCCGAGACCCACTGGAGCAGCGAGTCGACGTCCGGCTCGGTGTACAGTGGGTCGAGTCCCGAGATCGCGATCCCGACCGAACCAATCAGATCCGGATACGGCGGGCCAGCGATGTCCAGCAGCGCGTGGTCAGCCGCCGCCTCGGTGAACGCCCAGAGGTCGACGAACGCGGGCGCACAGAACGTCCGCCGGAGCCGCCGCCCGGCCGGGGCAACCTCGGGTGCTCGCCGGTCATTCGGTAATGGCACCGTTAGCTCCGGTCGGTTGGTAACCGCCTCCGGCGTTGGCTCCTTGGCAAGCCCGGCGATGTCGACCGCGGTCTTAGTCAGCGACCGTGCGAGGTCGGTCAGCCCATTGGTTCCAGCTCGGTTGCTGAGTACGTCGAGGCGGTCGGCGACCCGTTCGTACTGGTCGACGGCTGCGTCGACGTTGCCGGCGGTCGCGGCCTCGTCGGCCGTCTCAAGGTGTCGACGAAGCCGGGCAATCGACCGGGCGATCTCGGCCTGCTGGTAGCGGTCGTCGGCGAGGTCGACCGGCGGGACGGCTGCATCGATCCGGGTGCGAGTCTGCCGGAGCGTGCGCAGGCTCCGGACGATGGTTCGGCGGGCATCGGTGTCGACGGTCGGCGGCGGTTGTTCGCCGTAGAGGTCGTTGGTGGCCGCGATCACTGCGGCGGCTGTATCGTGGCAGATCGCCTCGATGGCCGTCCCGAGTCGACTGGTCTCCGAAGCGTATGTCTCGGCGCTCGCCGTGACACCTCCCTCCTCGTTGGTCGAACTGTCGGTATCGCTGGCGTCGTCGGGCTGGGCGTGCTTGCTCGTCGCGGTCTTGGCGGAGTCGTCGGCGATGTCGTAGGCCTGACGGTAGGCTTTGATCGCGGCGAGATAGGCGACCAGCGCGCGCTGGTAGTTGCCGGCTGAGAGGGCCTGATCGCCCGCCTGCACCGAGTACCAGCCGTCGGCGGCCGCGGCCCGAATCCGCGATAAGGCGGTGTCGAACCCCTCACCGGATTCCTCGTCGATGAGCCGTTCGAGTAGCTGCTGGATCAGCTGAAACCCTTCGGGATCATCGTCGTCGACCGGACGCCGCTCCTCGCCGAGCAGGCTGTCGATTCGTGCGAACAGCGGTGCCAGTGTGTCGAAGATGGTATCAACTCCGTTGCGTCGACCGCGGAGGATGGCCGAGGCCACCGAGCCGATTGTCGGTGCAGCCAGTTGCAAGGCGGTGTCGGTCAACGATTCGGCGCGCTCGGTGTCGCCGCGCTGGCGAGCCTCTTCGGCCGCCGAAAGCTGGAGTGCCATCCCGGCGTTGAGCGTCTCCCGGGAGAGCGTGCCGCTGAACCGGATCCAGAGCGTGGAAATCCGGTCGCGCAGTCCGCTATTGGTCGCGGTGAGATTCTCTAACTCTTCGGCGGCTTTGATCACCAACTCGCGGTCAGCGAAATCGGTGGCGACTCCCTCGATGAGTCGACTGGCCGCCGCGACCGAGTCGGCGTCGTCTGCGGCGGCGGTCTCCTCGCTTTGGCCTTCGCCGTCGCCCGACTCGGAGTCCTGTTGTGGGCCATCGGGTCGACGGCGGTCGAGCCAGTCCTCGATCCGATTGAGCAGCCGATAGACGCGCTCGACGAACCGATCACGGAGTCGACTGACCCGCTCGGAGCGGCCGCCACTGACCGCCCAGAGTCCGAGACTGTACAGTGCGCCACAGCCGACCCCAATCGGGAACGCGTCGAGTCCGCCGGAGCCGAACAGCGCGACCGCCCGCGAACCGAACGGGACTCCCACCGCTAACCCCGCAATCGCCGTGGCCTCGATGCCGAACCGCGTGGCTGGCTCGATGCGTTCGGCGTCTTTTGATCGCTGCGGACCGCCCGATGTCGACCGAACGAAACCGAAGACGAGCCCGCTGAGCGGGACGAGCAGGCCAGCCACCAGCCCGCCGAACAGCACGGCGAGAAACAGCAGTGAATCGTCGACCACCAGCAGTCCGGCCGCGCCGCCGATCACCGCCAGCAGGAGTCCGGCGATGGCGGCGAACCCGCCCAGATCATCGAGCGCAAGCCCGCTCACCAACAGCCACGTGGCGACGATCCCGATGGCGTAACCGAGGGTTACCGTCCAGATCGATGGGAGCCATCGCGTCGACACAATGACGACCGAGACGGTGGCGATGATGAGACCCGTCGACAGCGTGACGACGAGCGTCGACAGCGTCGGCCGCGAGAGCCGCGTGTTGGCCGCATAGAGGCTGCCAACTGCGACGCCGGCAAGGAGGCCGAGCACGAAAACCGTGTTTCGTGGCATCGTCAGCCGAACAAGCCCGGCGGTGATGAGGCCGACGAGCGCCCAGATCAGTCCGTCGAGGAGCCTGCTCATGGTGTCAAAAAACGTCTCCACACCAGCCACGGTAGACTGTGACTGTCGTCTCCCACCGACCGCTGCCGTCGGTCGACTCGTTGCGCGTTACCACCGAGTACGTTCCCGGCTCGCTGACCTCGAAGACGCGTTCGAGCCGGTCGACGTTCTGGAGACGCAGTAGCGACTCCTCGTTCGGTCCGAATACACTGAGACTGGCTCGCGGCCCGTCGAGTCGTCGAAAGTTGAGATACAGTCGCTGGCCCGCCGCGGCCTCGATATCGTAGATCTCCATACTGCTGATGTCGACCGTTGCGATCCCGTCGAACGCAGTCCGACAGTCTCCCTCGCCGGCGCTGGTGCAGCCAGCCAGCCCCGCGACACCGGCCGCGGTTGTGGCCAACAGCGACCGGCGGGAAATCGGATGGCGGACCATAGGGGACGAGTGTGGTCGACTGGCTTAAGCGTCGGCTACTAAGAATCGGATCTGATACTGGTTTCGAGCCACAGACAGCTACTGGTATCGGCCGCGGTCTTCGATGGTTGCGAGTCGGTCGACGACCTCGCTACGGCCAACCTCGCTGTAGCCCGCCATCACCGCCTCACAGAGCGGTGCTGGATCGTCGGCAGTGGCTTCGAGGCTCTGCCGGAAGACGTGGAGATCCATCGCGTGGTCCTCGACGTGGCCGGTATAAAAGCCGAGACCGAAATCGATGAGCCACGTCCGGTCGCCGATTCTGACGTTCCGGGTCGTCGGATCGCCGTGAACGAATCCGGCCTCGTGAATCGTGGCCAGCGATTGGCCGACCGCTCGCACTGGCTCGATGGTGAGATCGGCCGCAAGGTCGCTCGTGCCGACGTGTTGGAACCAGATCGTCGACTCCTCGGGGTCGACATCCCAGACGAGCGGTGTCGGTACCCCTGCCCGCCGGGCCTGCGAAGTGAGCCGCGCCTCGGCGGTCGTGCGCTCGGCCCGCAGCGTCTCGTCCAACAGGGGATGGCGATAGGCTTTCGGCACTCGGCGCTTGCGGACACAGCGAGCCGGCAGGCTCAGCCCCGCTTCGGCAGGGTCGAGAACGTCGACGACTGCCTCCGCGCCGCGCTGGGTCGTGGTCTCGTCACTCGCGGTGGTGGTCGTCCCGTCACTCGCGGTTGTCGCGCCAAGCCCACGAGCCACCGACTGCTCGTCGACCCGCCACGTCACTGGCACTTGATCTGGTCGGAAGTTAGGGTCGACCGTCGACGCCTCGATGGCGAGGGTATCACCGACGGCGAACTGTTTGGCCCCCAATACGGCGATCATCCCGGCGTTGTCCCGGAGGAATCGCGGCTCAGGCACGTGAAAGTCGGCACCACGCTCGGCGCACATCGTTCGGAGCATCTCTTGGAGCCGCTCGTTTTGCCCAACTCCACCGCCGAGCACGAGTTCGTCGGTGGCTGTCAGCGACAGCGCGCGCTCGGCAACTTCGGTTAGCATTCCGAAGACGTGTTCCTGAAGCGAGAAACAGATGTCCTCGATAGCTTCGCCGTCATCGGCGGCCTGTTTGGCCGCGCTCATAATTCCAGAAAAGGAGAAATCCATCCCCTTGACGACGTACGGGAGATCGATGAACTCGCCGTCATCGGCGGCTTCTTCGACCTTTGGGCCGCCGGGATGGCTCCAGCCGATATGCCGCGTGAACTTGTCTAAGGCGTTGCCGACGCCGGTATCCATCGTTTCGCCGAGCACGCGGTACCGACCGTTGTGGAAGCCCAGCAGGTGGGCGTTCGCGCCCGAGGCGTTGAGGCAGACCGGCGAGTCGAAGCCCGATTGGTGTCGACCGATCTCCAAATGGGCGACCATATGGTTGACGCCGACAAGCGGGACGCCGAGGCTCTGGGCCGCCGCGCGGGCGGCAGTGCCGACCGTCCGGAGGCAGGGACCGAGTCCCGGCCCACGCGAAAAGGCGACGGCGTCGATTCCGTACTCATTGGGCGCGGCGTCGACCGCCCGTCCCTCGCCGTCGGCCGTCTCGGCGGCGTGGTTCAGCACTCGCTGGATGACCTGTGGGATCGCCTCGCCCATGTGTTCGGCGGCCTCACGCGGGTGAATGCCGCCGCTGTCGGGTTGGTAGGGATCGCTCTCGATGAAAACAGTATCCTCGGCATCGTCGTAGAGGGCGGCGCTTGCGGCCCACGCGGTCCCCTCGATGCCGAGAACGCGCATTGCGTCGCGTTAGGCTTCCTCTGCTTCGGCTTCGGTCTCGTCGATCTTGTTGCGGTCGAGCATGTGGTCCTGCTCGACGTCACGGGCGAACTCGGCCGAATCGTAGACCTTGGCGTAGCCGACGGTTTTCCGCATGCCGAAGGCGGTGTCGAGTTCGTGGACGACGACCTCGTCGGAGCCCTTGTCGAGTTTGGCCGCGAGGCTGTCGCGGACCGACAGGCGTGACGGTGTGGTCTCGTTGTGGACCGTTTCGAATCGGATGTCGGTGCGGTGCAGCATCGGGTTCTCCTCCTCGGAGATGATAGTGACGTCCATGGTCAGTTGCTCATAACTCCTCGGGAACGCTGTAAAAGGATTTCGAAGCCCTGCGTCGACGGCAGGGGGTCTCACGGCGACTCAATGGGGTCGTATGGGGCTCACGTGATCAGTAACTCCATCGCGCCGTCGGTGTCGCCATCGAACTGTTCGAGCAGTCGACGCGCGTTGTCGATCTCGGACTCGGTGACCGTAACGTGGACCATCCCTGTACCGGGTTGGCCGTAGATCACGCTTGCGCCCACCGGAGCGAGCACAATCGCCGGGAGCGTCGCCAGATCCTCCTCGCCGTCGACGATAATTGTCACCGGCTCGGGATTCCTGATCGCCTCCCGGAGCGCGAGTAGCATCGCTTTGGAGAGTTCGGCCGGTGGGTTTGTCACCCGGCACGTCTCGGTGTCGGGATCGGCAAGGGCGGCTTCGATCTCCGCGTCGACTGCCTCGCGTTCGGTTTTCCCGTCGATCACCGCCACGTCGGGCTGTCGACCAGCCTCCAGTAGGTGGTAGGTAACGACATCGCCGACAGCAATGAGTGGGGCCGCAGAATCGTCTGTCGTATCAGCCTCAACACCGGCCTCCCGAACTGCCGCCAGTAGCTGCTCGGTGTCCGTGTAGACGGGACCGAACGGCTCTTTGAACGCACTGCGGAGCGAGTCGGGGAGGGTAATCACAAACTACCGGACCTTCAGCGCGTAGCTACCGGGTTCGGTGACGTTCATTTCGGTTGCGATCTCGCTCTGTTCGGGATGTGGAATGATAACGTAGCCCGCCCAGTCTTCGGTCAGGCTCGAGGATCCACAGCTCTGACAGTTCTGGAGGTCAGCCTCGTTGACGTAGTGACACTCCCGGCAGGCGAGTCGCGATTTGGCCATCTAGGTTCCCTCCGAAGTGGCTTCTTGGGTGCGTTTACTGCGGTCAGATTCGAGCCACTCGTGTTTGCCCAGCCCCGGCTGTTTGGCCGTCAGGCCGATTTTTGAATCTCGGGGATTCCGTTCGTCGATGCTCTTTGTGACGACCCGCACGCGGACGGGATCGTCGACGCCGAGCGTCTGGTTGGACTCCGTCGAGGCGAGCTGCTGGTTCTCGCCATCGAAGGCGAGGTATTCGTCCGAAATCTGGGAGACGTGGAGCAGTCCGTCGACCGGACCAATCCCGACGAAGGCACCGAATTCGACGACCTCGACGACCGTGCCGTCGACGACCTCCTGCATGTCGGGGTCGAACGTGATCGCGTCGAACTCCGCTTCGTAGTAGACGCCGGGCCGATTGGGGAGCACCGTGCCCTCCCCGATGTCGTGTACCTCGGCGATACTGACGACACTGCCGACATCCTCGTCCATCCGTCCTTCTAGTTTGTCCTGCAGCAGGTGTTTGACCCGCTGTGGACTTACATCCGCCAACTGACGTGGCGGCACTTCAACCGTATCTTTGAGTCGTACCCGTTTGTACATATTATGGTTCTGTTATCCCGAGTCTGTTTCCCCGGACACCGACGACGCGAACACCGCGGGACAGCAGGCGGTCGCGCAAGGGGCGGTCATTCGTGACGACGGCGTCGAACTCGCCCTCCGTGGCGAGTTCGACAATCGCATCGTCAGCGTACGACGCATTCGTTTCGACTACACGACATCGATTGGCAAGATCTTTTCCCACGCTGGCGGCGGTTGCGGCCTCACCGTGGCCCGACGAAAGGTCGTCGAGTTCGTCGACGACAGCCTCTGGAACGAGACATTCGGTCTCGTCGAACAGCCGGTCGACCTCCTCGAAGACGCGAATCCCGAGTTCGACCGGCATCATCAGCGCGTTCGTATCCATGCCAACGCGTGTCATCTTACTCCGTCAGCGTGCCAACGCCGATCAGTCGCCATCGCGCGCCGACTCGGCGGTTGATGGCAATTTTGGCTCCGGCTGGCGCACACACTGGTCGTTTGAGTTTGACCTCACACTCGCCGGAGCGCGCACTCGTCACCGCACCGACTGTCGTCGCGGTGCCGACGGTGAGCATCAGCGGCTCACCGGTCGAGATCTCTTCGACTTCGTCGTTTTCGCCAACGACGCGGTCCAGCAGTTCAACGTCCATCTCGAAGGCTTCCCGCGTCGGTGGCAGACTGCCGGGCGTCCCGGCGACCTGTCCGCCGAGCGCATCGCCCTTTGCGAAGCTTGGGTCAAGACCGGTACCGACACCGATCAGTCCGCCGGGCGTCACCGAGTCGACGTTCTCGCTGCCGGCCTGTAGCGACCGGATCGACGTTTCAATCGACCGCCACTCGGTTTGGCCCTCCTCGTCGACCTCGCGGCCGGGTCGGAGTTGGATGTCGTCGCCGTTCTCGAACTCGCCGTCGACGAGACTGCCGCCAATGACGCCACCTGAGAGGTTCTCCCACGTGGTGCCGGGACGGTTGATGTCGAAACTCCGCGCGACGTACATCCGGGCGTCCTCGCCTTCGGTTCGTTCGGGCGTCGGAATCGTCTCCTCGATGGCGCCGATCAGGAGATCCATGTTGACCTCCTGCTGAGCGCTGATCGGGACGATTGGGGCGTCCTCGGCGACGGTGCCCTCGACGAACTCCTGGATCTGCTCGTAGTTGTCGACCGCGCGGTCGCGATCCACGAGGTCGACTTTGTTCTGGGCGATGACGATGTTCTCGATGCCGATGATGTCGAGCGCCATCAGATGCTCTTCGGTCTGCGACTGGGGGACGTCCTCGGTCGCAGAGATCACGAGCACCGCGCCGTCCATCAGCGAGGCCCCCGCCAGCATCGTTGCCATCAGCGTTTCGTGGCCGGGCGCGTCGACGAACGAGACCGTTCGAAGTCGCTCGCTCGGTGTTCCATCTTCACATTCCTCCTCGACGGTGTAACAGTCGGGCTCCTCGACGCCCGGGCATTGGCGGAACGTTGCGTCCGCATACCCCAGCCTGATGGAGATACCGCGCTTCATCTCCTCAGAGTGCTGATCGGTCCACGAACCGCTCAACGCTTGGACGAGCGTCGTCTTTCCGTGGTCGACGTGGCCGACGAGTCCGATGTTCACCTCCGGTTGTGTTGTCTCTTGTGTCACCTTTGACCTCCTCAGAGTAATCTTGTGAAAAATTCGCCCCGAACGACTGATAAAGTTGCTGTTCTCCCGGCGTCTCGTCACACCGTGACGTGATCGGTGTCGACTGCGGGCTGACAATCAATAGGCGTGTCGACTGGTCAATATTCTGTAGCGACTGTGAGGCGTTCGCGCAATACCGCGATTCACTAATAGGTCATGACTTCGATACTGTGGACGAAGATGGCACGATGGATTCAGACAGCCGACGACGGGGAGATTACGGAGATAGTCGACGCCGAGCCAGCCGACGGGAGCAACTGGATCGAGATCACGGAACTCGCCTATATGAGTGATGCCGCTCCCGACGGCCACGAGTCGACGCGCTACTACAAGCCGGAGGCCGACGAGCCGGCCGACGGCTGGGCTATCGAATCGGAAACAGTCGGAAAAACGTTTTACGAAGCGTAGCGATCCGACGCTCAGAACTGCTCGCGGTAGTGTCGACCGAACGCTCGGCGGCGGACGGTTGCGGCGGCCGCCTCCGGCTCGGCCTGATAGCTGGCGGCGACAACTGTTTTGTCTATCGCGACTGGATGCCAGACGACCGACTCTACGTCGTCACTCCCGACAAGGTCGACGCTGTCCTGCCGATTTTCGCACCACTCCTCGAACTCGGCCTGAGAGCCGTGGTAGACTTTTAAAAGAGAGGCAAACAGCGCATCCCGGGCGGTTTCGATCACCGCGCCGGTGACGCGCTCGTCGTACTCCGCGTTGTCGAACTCCATGGCCTTCGTGGCCTCCTTGACGACGATCTGGGCGGCTGGACCGGCGGTTTCGTAGGCTTCCCGTGCGGCTTCGACCGTCTCGGGTTCGGAGACGCCTTCGGTGTGCATGGCGTCGACACTGTGGCGACCCGTTAGGTTTCTTTGCTTTCGTCCTCGGTGTCGGCGTCGGGACCACGCTGTTGCATCTTTCGGGTCAGCTCCCGGGCCTCGTTGAGAATGGATTGTGCGTCGGCATCCAAGGCCTCGGTCTCTCCGGGTGATTCTGTGATCGCTGGCTGGCCGGGTTGCTGCTGCTCACCAGCGTTGTCGACTGGCTGGTCACCACCATTGTCGACTGGATGGGTATGGTCGCCGGGATGGTCGTGGTCGGTGGTCTCCGCGGCGCGTTCTGCGACGATTGCCGCGAGATCGGCGCGTGGCACCGACTCCCAGTCGTCAGTGCCATCGTCTCGCTCGTCGACTGCCTCGGCGAGCCACTGGTCGTGGGCCTCGCCGTGGAGAATCGCCGTCACTGCGAGATGGTTGGCACACTGGGCTTCATCACCGAACGGCTCCTCACAGACCGGACACAGATACCCCATTGCCGGCGATAGGGGCGCGATGAGTAAAACGCCGGTGGTCCGAAACGTGGTGTTCACTCCGGCGTATAAACGAGAATCAGCGCAGCCTCGCCGTCGCTGTAGTAGCGCGGCACCCGCCGGACGGTTTCGAACCCTTCGTCGGCGTACAGGCGTTGGGCAGCGGTGTTGCCCGCCCGAACTTCGAGTTTGATTCGGCTGACGCCCCTGACTAGCAGGCGGGAGACGGCATGGCGCAACAGGAGTCGACCCACGCCGTTCCGTCGACCATCGGGATGGACCGCGAGATCCTTGACATGGCCCAGCTCCCGGCCGGAGTTCGGCATCCAGTCGGCGACGATGTAGCCCAACAGTTCGCCGTCGACCTCCGCGAGCAGAAACGCCGGTTCGTCGAGAAATCCCTCGAACGCCGAGTAGGACCACGGCTCGTCGAACACTGTTTTTTCGAGCCGCGAGATTGCGAGGAGGTCCGCACGCGTGGCTTGCCGGACCCCGATGTCCTCGGTGTCGACCGCCGAACGACTATCCACAGCGACCGTACACACTGGGTAATGAAAAGCACTGCGCGCCCGCGTTCCGACAGCCCCACTCGTTCACGGCGTGATCGGATTACGCGTCAACGTAGGCCGCGACCAGTTTCCGCTCGGCCGCGCGGAGATGCTGGTGGAACGTCTGTCGCGTAATATCCATCGTCTCGGCAATCGTTTCGCCGTCGACCGGGCGGGGCGACTCGAAGTAATCGTTGAGGTGGGCCGCTTCGAGGGCAGCCGTCTGTCGCTCGGTGAGGTGCTCGTCGACGACAGCCCTGAACTCAGTGGGTCGCTGCTCCCGCCGTTCTCGCTCGGTTTTGGCCCGGAGGTCGACGGTGTCATACTGCGACTGAAGCGTCTCAAGCAGTGGGCGCACGTCCTGTTCGGGCGGTGCTTCGACTGTTAGTGTCCCACCGTCGGCTGTAGCGGTCGTGTCGGTGACGACAGCCCCGAAGGCGGCCAACTCGTCGTCGGGCGGGAGCTGTGCCATCGTGACCGACAGCGTCAGCTCACTGTCGGTCTTGGAGACTACCCGTGCAGCCTGAATAAACGATAGCGATATGAGTGCCTCGGGGTCGACGTCCACGGTGGCCGCGGCCTCAGGGGTATCCACGGCGTCGACGGCGTCACCAGCCTCAGTGGAGTCTACGGCGTCGGCAGCGTCGGTTGTCAGATACAGCTCGTAGTCGCCGCTGGCCGTGGTGGTTGTCCCACAGCGTTCGACCGGACTGCCGATCACTGCGGCGATCTGGGCGAGCCGAAACGACGGGTCCCGGATCTCGATCCGGAGTTCGGTGACGTCGTCGGTCGTCAGAATACGGGTGGTTTCGACCGCGTGGAGTCCGTTTGCGATCATCTTCCCGAGTGAGTCAAACAGTTCCTGTTCCCGTGTGTCGAGGGCCGCAGCGTCGATGCCGTACACCCCGAGCACGCCATACCGTCGTTCATCGTCGCAGAGCGGGACGACCAGCAGTCGACGCCCACCGACAGTCGACGGATCGAGACCAGTCTCGGATTGCCCCTCGGGTTCAGCCTCCGCATCGTCGACCGAACATAGGTGGCAGGCGTCAGTGTCGACGGCGTCGCCGACTGCGGCTGGAAGCGCCGCGATGGGAACCGTCTCCGGAATCTCGGTTGGCAGCCCCTTCGTGGCCGACAGCCGGAGATCGGTCCCATCGGAGCTGACCGTGCCGATCCAGCCACCCAGGTAGCCCTCTTCGGCCGCAATCGTTTCGCAGACCCGGTGTTCGATCTCTCGACGCTCGGTCGACTCGACGAGCACGCCCGACACCTCCCGGAGCAGTCCGTTGACTCGGTCGAGCACCCGCCGGAGCGTGCGTCGTTCCGATTCGAGCGTTTCGGCCCGCTCTGTCGCGAGCTGTTCGGCCTCCCGGCGGTCGGTGACATCGATCTGGAAGCCAACGTAGTAGAGGAGGTCGCCGCCGTCGTCGTAGATCGGCGCAATGGTGAGTTCGTTCCAAAACGGTTTCCCGTCCCGTCGATAGTTGCGGATCTCGACGCTCACTGGCTCCTCGTTGGCAATCGCCTCGGAGAGTCGGTCGACGGTCTCGGGGTCGGTGTTCGGACCCTGCAACAGCCGCGGGTTCCGGCCGAGCAGGTCCGCGGCCTCGTACCCTGTCAGCTCCTCCCACGCGTCGTTGACGTAGACGAGGGGGTAATCGGTCAGTGATGGATTGCTGAGGCTGATTCCAATCGGGGCCGTATCCATCGTCCTGACGAGTTCATCGGGAGAAGGTTCGGCGCTGGAGACGTCCTGTTGGGAGGCTGTCAACGCCGCGGTGGGCTGGGTCGCCGTCACCTCGCTCACGAGTCGGTCGACCGACGCCGCGCCGTTTTTCCGGACGTAGCTGTCGTACTCGGCGTCGACCACCGACTCCTCGATAGCGTCGCTTGCAGTAAACAGGATGAACGGGAGTTCGGGGTCGAGTTGGCGGACAGCCGACCGTAGCGCAAGGCCGTCATCACCCGGCAACTCGAACTCGCTGACCAAGCAGTCCCACCTCTCGGTCGACAGCGTTGCGAGAGCCTCCGTCGCCGTCGCTACCTGCTGTACCCGACAGCCGGCGGTCTCGAAGGCATCCTTGAGCCGACTGCCCCCCTCGGCTGGATACACCAGCAGAACTCGCGGGGCTGTCATGACTACTAGGTTGCACGTAGGCGTATAAAATATTTCCGCCAAATAAAACTATATATGTACTGTTTAGACAGCCTGCGGAGTACTACTGGCAACGATGCTTACTAGTCAGGGTGTGTGCTTTTGACAGCAACTGTCGATTATTTGTTCGGACTATGATAGCAACTGCAGGAGTCGACCTCCTCGCACAGACAGGGGGCGAACTCACACAGCCGGAGGTGTATCAACTGGTTCAAGACAACCTGCTGTTGAACCTCTCGTTTTGGGCCAACATCGCGCTGGCGGGGCTGTCGATCCTGTTTTTCGTCTATCTCGGACGCAACGTCGAGGAGCCACGGGCACAGTTGATCTTCGTGTCGACGCTGATGGTGCCACTGGTCTCGCTGTCGAGCTATCTGGGGCTGGTATCCGGTCTCACGATCAGCGTCCTAGAGATGCCAGCAGGCCACGCGCTTGCGGGCGAGGAGGTCCTGACTATGTGGGGGCGATATCTCACATGGGCACTGTCGACGCCGATGATCCTGCTGGCCTTAGGGCTCCTTGCGGGATCGAACCTGACGAAAATCTTCACCGCGCTTGTGATGGACATCGGAATGTGTATCACCGGGCTTGCGGCGGCGTTGACCACCTCCTCGTACGCCCTGCGGTGGTTCTGGTATCTGATTAGCTGTGCGTTTTTCGTGGCTGTGCTCTACGTCCTGCTCGTGGAGTGGCCCAAAGACGCTGAGATTGCTGGCACAGCCGACATCTTCGGCACGTTAAAAAGCCTGACTGTCGTGCTGTGGTTCGGCTATCCGCTCTTCTGGGCCCTCGGCGCGGAGGGCTTTGCGGTCCTCGATGTGGCGATCACGTCGTGGGCCTACAGCCTGCTGGATATCGGAGCGAAGTACGTCTTCGCGTTCCTCCTGCTGCGCTGGGTTGCCGCCCATGAGGGCACCATCGGTGCACTGACGACAACCGGTATCGAATCGTCGACGGCGGCCGCTGACGATTAGCTCGTCTGTCGGGCACCGATATCGGCTTCGAGATGGGCAGCATGCTGTCGACAGACCATCGACATATCGGCCGCAGCACTGACTGTCGGCGGTGTGGCAGCCAGATACCAGCCCGTGTCGACGCCGAGCCGTTCGAGGTACGCCCGCACCAGCAGCGAAGACAGCCCCTTTTCGACGGCTTCTTGCGCGTAGATCGCCCGCCACTCCTCGTTCGGCAACACCAGCCGGTCGCCATGGAACCCGTTGCCGAACGAGTCGACACTGAGTCGGTGGTGACGGGCCTGCTGTAGGATCGTTTTGATATCTGCGATCAGGTCGACCAGCAGCGTCGGCGTCGTCGGGTCCAGCGACCGCCACTCGACCCGCGACCCGTCATCCAAGAGGGCGACCGGCTGCCAGTCGGTCGATGAGTCGGTGGCTGCTGTGGCAGTGTCGTTCGACGACGGGCCCCCCACTGCCACGTCACCGAAACGATACTGAGCGATGGAACCACGGTGATACAGCGAGGGTCGACCACAGGCATACTGCTGACCATCGGCGGCCCGACTGGTCGTGTTCACCAACACGAAGGCTGGATCGAGCGCCAACAACACGTTATACAGGTCGGTCGACGCCGCAGGATCGGGTTCGAAACTGACCCGTGTGCCGGCCGTGGCCACCGGCGGCTGGTCGGTCACCGGGGAGGCCGACTCAGTTAACAGATCCGGCCGGAGCCCGAGTCCGAGCAGTCGACAGCTCCGGTCGTGGGCGGCCTCGACGGTCGCCGCAAGCCGGGCGTCGAGTGCCGCCTCCAGTTCGACACAGCGTTCACAGGGTGGGGTTTCGACAGCAACGCTGTACGGCGAGGCTGTCCCCGCGGCTCCCGGCAGTCCCGCGATCAGATCCGGATCGGCGAGGTGCCCGGCCTCGTCGACAACCCAGTACTCGGTCGTGAGAGTCGTAGTCAACGAGAGCGCGCCGGTGTCCGGACGCGAGAGTCTTGCATCATAATACATTATAGTACTAGAGCGACGGTCGACTCGCTCAAATCACTGTTTACCATCGGCGAATCAGCTACGTACCAGTCGGTGTCGGATCACTGAAAAATGAAGAGATCGATCCGGCGTGGGCCGATGAACAGGCGTTGGGATCGATGGTCGACAGCGGTACAGCGGTGGATCAGCAGTGGGTCGATTAGAGTGTAAGTAGGCTAATGGCCGACGTTTACATTGCGCCGCCCATGCCACCCATACCGCCCATGCCGCCCATGCCGCCGCCCATTCCGCCGCCGGGCATGTCCGGTCCGTCGTCATCGTCGTCGCCGACCTGTCCGCCTGCGAGGTCGCCAGCGGCGATCACGTCGTCGATCCGGAGGATCATCACTGCGGCCTCGGTCGCGGACTCGATGGCCTGCGTTTTGACCTGCAGCGGTTCGACGACACCCTCTGCTTCCATGTCGATCACGTCGCCCGTGTAGGCGTCGAGACCGGCACCGAACTCGCCGCTATCGTGCTGCGAACGGAGTTCGACGAGGGAATCAATCGTGTCGAGTCCAGCGTTCTCGGCGAGCGTGCGTGGGATGACTTCGAGTGCCTCAGCGAAGGCTTCGACTGCGAGCTGCTCGCGGCCTCCGACCGAATCGGCGAAGTCACGAAGCTGGAGTGCCAGCTCTGCTTCGGGTGCGCCGCCACCGGGGAGGACGTGGCCCTCCAGCAGCGTCGACCGGACGACACCGAGCGAGTCGTCGATGGCGCGCTCGATCTCGTCGACGACGTGTTCGGTGCCACCGCGGACGATCAGGCTGACGCTTTTGGCGTCTTCGACATCTTCGACGAAGATTCGCTGGTCGCCGCCGATGTCCTTCTGGGCGACACTGCCAGCGAAGCCGAGATCGTCTTCGGAGAGATCATCGAGGTTTGCGACGACGCGAGCACCGGTTGCGCGAGCAACGGCGGTCAGCTCGGAGCTTTTGACGCGTCGGGCCGCGATGATGCCCTCTTGGGCGAGGTAGTGTTTGGCCATGTCGTCGATGCCGTCGCCAACGAAGACGACGTCGACGTCGGCTGCGACGAGCTGGTCGACCATTTCCTTGAGCTGTTTTTCCTCTTCGTCTATGAACTCTTGGAGCTGCGATGGATCAGTGACGTTGACCTCGGCGTCGATCTCGGTCTCGGCGATCTCGAAGGCGCCGTCGAAGACGGCAATGTTGGCGTCCTCGGCGAAGTACGGCATGTTCTCGTCGACGCGCTCTTTGCCGACGATGACACCCTCGACGAGCTCTGCGTTGTCGATGGAGCCACCGACGACGGTTTCGACGTTGATGTTGTCGAGGTCGATGCCGTCGTCGTCCTGGACTGCGAGGACGGCGTCGACGACGAGTTCGGCGAGCAGGTCTTTCGACCCTTCTGCGCCCTTGCCGGTCATTGCGGTCTCGGCAATGTTGATGAGCGTTTCGCGGTCGTCCGGCGAGACCTCGATGGCCTCGGCTTCAAGAATCTCTTTGGCTTTTTCGGCGGCCTGTCGGTATCCCTGCGCGACGGTGGTCGCGTGGATATCCTGATCGATGAGTTCCTCGGCCTGATCGAGGAGCTCACCGGCGATGACGACTGCGGAGGTGGTGCCGTCGCCGACTTCGGTCTCCTGTGTTTCGGAGACTTCGACGATCATATTCGCGGCGGGGTGGTCGATGTCCATCTCTTTGAGGATGGTGACACCGTCGTTGGTGACGACCACGGAGCCGCCGTTGTCGACGAGCATCTTGTCCATACCCTTTGGACCGAGGGTGGTTCGCACGGACTCGGCGACTGCCTTGCCGGCTGTGATATTCATAGACTGCGCGTCCTTTCCGGAGGTTCGCTGACTGTCCTCGGAAAGTACGATCATCGGCTGGTTACCCATGCGTTGTCGCTGAGACATAATCACCTCGTGATTGTTTGTGATTCTATATAAGCCTTTTGCGTGTGGTTCAGTGAGACCGCCCCCGTCGGACGGATTTATCCATGTTATTGCGTGTCAATGACGTATTTTATATATGAGTACAGCAGTCGGATCAGTCAGTGACGACGGTAGTATTTCGCGTCAGACATATCTAAAACAATATTCATTTATGATACACATATAAGCGTCTAGGAAAATATTACCGCTTATGGCACAACCGACATCGGATAACGTCTTGCTGGACTGGTACAGTCGACGGATCGGCGAGCCCGCTACGAGCGACGAGGTGACAGGCTACTGGCTGTTCGTTGCGGGGATCGTCCTCGGGATGGCGGGGGTCGCCCTGTTTTTCGGCACTACGGCGGCAACCGAGAGCCGTGGCCTCGCCTATGGGCTCGTGGCGCTGGCACCGCCGTTCGTCCTGCTCGGGGCAACTATTCGGTTTCCGCTCCGACGAGCCGCGACCACGCTTGGGTATAGTGGAGCGATCCTCAGTTCCATTGCGGTGGTCTGGTTCGTCGCGATCTTCCCCGGCGGCTGGGCCGTGACGACGGGGCAGACGGGTGTTATCGTTCTCTACGCCGTCGGCATCGTCGCTACCGGGCTCGCGGGCACGATCATTCCGCTACTCACCGAACCACTGTTGACCGAATCACAGAAGGCAACCTACGCCAAGGCTTCCGCCGACTCGGCCGGGGAGATCGCGGCAGCCAACGAGCGCACCGAGGACCTCGAAGCCGAAACCGAGGAGCTTGAAGCCGAGGTCGACGACCTCCAGACGGCGGCCGACGAAAGCCGGCAGAGTGCCGCCCGATTCGAGCTGTTTGCCGACAACGGTGGCAAATTCCGCTGGCGGCTCCGCCACCGCAACGGCAACATTATCGCCGACTCCAGTCAGGGGTACACCGCGCTCCACAACGCCCAAAAGGGCATGCAGAGCGTCCGACGGAACGCACTCGGTGCGGGCACCCTCCGAATCGAACCCGAGCCGGACGCTGAGAGCGAGGACGACCCAGTCCCCGAGGACGCCGACGAACCGATTGTCGCTGTTCCGGCGGCCGTCGACGAGGTCGACAGCAAAGCGACCTTCGAGCAGTTCACCGACAAGGCCGGAGAGAGTCGGTGGCGGCTCCGCCACGACAACGGCAATATCATCGCCGACTCGGGTGAGGGCTACAGCTCGAAATCCGGAGCGAAAAAATCCATCGACCGGCTCAAAGAGTACGTCGGTCCGGCCGACTACCTCTGGTTCGATCCCGCCGGATTCGAGGTCTACCGCGACAACGCAAACGAATGGCGCTGGCGGCTTGTCCATCGCAACGGCAACATCCTCGCCGACGGTGGCGAGGGCTACAGCCGTCGACACGACGCCAGCCGAGCCGTCGACCGGATTCGCGAGCGGGTCGACGAACTCACGTTTTCAATCTCCGAGGACAGCGCCGGCGAGTTCCGCTGGCGGCTCCAGAACGACGGCGGCGAGATTCTCGGCGACAGCGGCGAGGGCTACAGCTCCCAGCGGGAAGCCCAAAACGCCGTCAACCGTGTCAAAAACCACGCTTCCGACGCTGACACACTCGAAATCGGTGTCGCGGCCTTCGAAATATACGAAGACAACGAAGGAAAATTCCGCTGGCGGCTCCGCCACCGCAACGGCAACATCCTCGCCGACTGTGGCGACGGATACGCGAACCGAAGCAAAGCCCGCGATGGGATCGAGAGCGTGAAACGCAACGCGCCCGGTGCCGCCACCGAATAGCTCGACAGACTGCGTCGACGCGTTCGTTTCACCTGCGTCGACGTTCTTTTTGAAGTGTTTATACGGGATGAGGCTCTCTGGTGTCCATAGAGAGGGAGTCGACTCATGATGTTACCTACCCACGCGATCATCGGGCTGGCGATAGCGACGCCGATGGTGGCGCTCGCGCCGGATCTCGCCCCAGCCGCACTCGCTGGCGGCCTCGCTGGTGGGATTTTTCCGGATCTCGATCTGTATTCGGGCCACCGGAAGACGCTCCATTTCCCGACTGGCTACCTGTTTGCGGTCCTGCCTGCGACTGCTGTGGCGGTGCTGATTCCACAACCCGCCGCGATTGGGTTCGCCTTCTTCGTCGGTGGCGCGGCCGCCCACTGTCAGATGGATCGGTTCGGCGGCGGCCTCGAACTCAAACCGTGGGAGGGTGGCTCCGAACGTGCGGTGTACGACCACGTCCGCGGCGAGTGGCGTCGACCCAAGCGCTGGATACCGTACGACGGCTCGCCACACGATTTGCTACTGCTGTCGACGGTTGCGGTCCCACTGCTCGTCGTACTCGACAGCCCGTTTCGACTCGTTGTCGGCCTCGCGCTGCTCATCGGCGTGCTCTACGTCGGCCTTCGTCGACGACTGGCGGCGATTGCGCCGGTCGTCTTCGGACTCGTCCCCGACCGACTCAGCCAGTACGTCCCTGAGCGATATCGGAACTAAGCCGGCTGTGGCTCTGATCTGACAGTCGACCGAACTGAACCGCTCTACAAGACTTATCAGGAGCAGTGACCACGCACCAATCATGCAATCAGCAGACGATCACAGCGCTGGGCCGCCGGACGTGCTCGCTCGGTTATTTAAAAGTGGCCGGACGAATGCCGTCATTTCGTGGCTGCTGGTCGGGGTTCTCACGGTCGTCTTTGTCGAGAGCGTCGTCGACGTCGACTGGCTCTGGATGTTGTTCGTTGGTGCGACGGCCGCAATCGTACTGATTCCGCCGGTCGCCTACCGCGACTGGCGAATGATGCTGCCGTGGGAGCTGCTCACCATCGCGCTGTTGCCGATTTTGGTTCGGGCACTCGTCGGCGGCGAGGTCGGCACCTTTGGCTACTATCTGTCGGTCGCCGGGCTCGCACTTCTCGTGACTGTCGAACTCCACATGTTTACCGAAATTCAGCTCACACACTGGTTTGCGGTGCTGTTGGTCGTGCTGACGACGCTGGCCTCGGTGGCGGCGTGGTCGGTTGTCCGCTGGAACATGGACCAGCAGTTCGGCACCCAGTTTTTGATCGAGCCGGGAATGTCACAGGAGGCCGCCAACGCGGCGCTGATGAACGAGTTTATCGTAGTGACGCTGGCTGGCCTTGTTGGTGGCGTGCTGTTCGATGCCTACTTTAGAGGGCGTGGTCGGAGTCTTCGGCGTCGACTCCGGCAGGTGGTTCGCCGATGACGATTCTCCCCCGACCCTCGGTGACAAATCAGCGTCGACTCACCCGTGGAATGCAGTTGGTGCTGGTCGGGATCGTTCTCTACGGCATCATCGCGGGACAGACGAAAGCGATCACCAACGGCAGCATGGGGCTTTCCGTCTCGTTCGTGCCGGCACTGATGGAGCGAAAGTACGACTTCCCGCTGGACCCGTGGCTCGGCCTCTGGATCACGCTCGCCGTCTTCCTCCACACGATGGGGTCGGCCGGGCTCTACCAGCAGATCGATGGCTGGGATCACATCACCCACGCCATGTCAGCGTCGCTTGTCGCCGCGATTGGCTACACCTTCGCGCGGGCAGTCGACCTCCATAGCGACGAAATCCGAATTCCCAACCGGTTTGCCTTCGTCTTTATCCTCATTGTCGTGATGGCCTTCGGCGTCACGTGGGAACTGTTCGAGTTCGGCCTCGACATCATCGCCGACGAGACAGGCATCTCGATGCCGCTGGCCCAACACGGGCTTGATGACACGGTTCGGGATATGATGTTCAATACGCTCGGTGGGATCACTGTCGCTATCTTCGGCCAAGCCCATCTGCTGGGCGTCGCTGAAACTGTCAAAGAACGGTTGGCAGCCGGACCGAACACTCCTCCCGAGTAGGTCCGCAAAATCGGCGAACCGGCGAGTCGACGCCGTGCAGCCGTCGGTTGGACAGTTGGTTCCGGAAGTCGATGTGGTGACCGATATAATGAGTGTCGACAGCAGCGCATAATGGCAATAAAAAGACAGTACACGGGGGCTGAATCCAGTTTGCCTGCCCACATATTCTATTTTCATTCAAAATCATTCAAAAACAATCCAATCCAATGCTTGTTTGTAACTGATCAACGACGATTGGAGTATGGGTCCGACCACCAAACTCAGACAAGACACGAGAACCGAAGTCACTCGCCTCATCGAGACACTCATCGAGGTGATTCCGGAGATCAAGACCGCACTCGCATCCGAACGAGGAGCCAGTGGCAAGGTGAATCCGAGCGGCGATACCCAGCGCATTGCGGACGAGAAGATCGACGAGATCATCTTCGATTGCGTGGGCTCGGTCGACGGGTTCGGACAGTACCTCAGCGAGGAACGCGAGGGAATCACCGATCTTGGCTCGGGGCTGTCGGTCGCAACTGACCCCCTCGACGGCTCGTCGAACATCAAGACGAACACGACGGTGGGCACGATTATCGGCGTCTACGACGCTCCACTGCCGGCGCGTGGCCGTGAGTTGGTCGCCAGCCTCTGTCTGGTGTTCGGCCCGGTAACGACGCTGGCAGTCGCCGCCAACGACGAACTCATCGAGTACACCATCCAGGACGGAGCTATCGTCGACGGCGAACCAATTGCGCTCCCCGAAGCCGGTGGCATCTGGAGCTTTTCGGGCCGCCCGACCGAGTGGACCCCGGCCCTTCGAGACTACGACGACACGTTGGGCCGACAGTACGCCCATCGGTACACTGGGGCGATGATCGCCGACGTCTGGCTACTGCTTGCCCACGGTGGTCTCGTCGGCTACCCAGCCCGGTCGACCAAACCCGACGGCGTACTCCGGCTCCAGTACGAGTCGAACCCGATTGCCTACGCCGTCGAATGTGCCGGCGGTGCAGCGTCGACCGGGAGCCAGCCCATCTTGGATGTCGAACCCGAGGGACGCCACCAACGAGTGCCCACCTTCTTCGGGACGAACTCGCTCATCAATGAGCTCGAAACACGACTCGAAGCCGGCGCCGAAGCCTAACACCGCCCCCGCGACGTTCGGCCTTCCCACAGTCCGAACACCGTTCGATCCGTAGTCGGACTTTTTTAAATAGTCTCTCAGAACAGCCGCCGGCGTCGCCGTTAGTCGCTCGATGGGACCGTCTGTTCGGTAATCTCGACGCGCTGTGCGGCCTCGTCGAGGTCGTCGAAGGGAGGCATGCGCGTTCCGGGAACTGTCACGATCCGAGAGGCGACCGCGATCCCACGGCGGAGGCAGCTCCAGGCGTCGTTGCCACGCGAGAGTTCGAGCAGAAAGCCCGACAGCATCGCATCGCCAGCGCCGACAGTGTCGGCTACGTCGACATCGAGTGCGGCCGCATGGAGGCAGTCGGCTTCGCTGACGACGAGTGCGCCATCGCTCCCCAGCGAGGTGACGACGCGCTCGAAGCCGCTTTCTCGGAGCTGCTCGGCAGCCGTGAGACAGTCCTCAAGGGAGTCGACGCTCGCTCCGGTCGCGGCTGCCAGTTCGGTTCGGTTTGGCTTGCAGAGAGCGTACTCCGCCTCAAGTTGGGCGAGAATCTCGCCGCCGACGTCGACGCTCGTCGCCCAGTCCCCGGCGTCGGCGATCCGGTCGATGGCGTGATAATCGAGCCCCGGCGGCAGACTGCCGCCGACCAGTACCATCGACGGCTCGTATGTTTGGATGACGTCGATAACAGCGTCGACAGCCGTCCGGTCGACAGTGGGACCGGTGTGATTGATCTTGTACTCCGAATCGGGATCAAGGATCGTCGTGTTGAGTCGGGTCTGGCCCTCGATCTCGACGAACTCGGTGGCGAGGCCGTCGGCGTCGAGTTCCCGGCGGATGTAGTCGCGCAAAAAGTCACCCAAGAGCCCGGTTGCGACGGTCTCTGCATCGAGTCCGACTAGATACTGAGCGACGTTGATTCCCTTGCCACCGGCGTCAAACCGTGCGGTGTCGGTACGGGCCACCGTCTCGGGGTCGGGCATCGCCTCGACCTGAATGGTGTGGTCGACGGCAGGATTGAGTGTGACGGTGACGATCATGCAACGGTCACCGAGGCGATCTCGACGTTGCCGCCCTCGAATTTGTCCTGGAGTTCCGACGGGAGTTCGCTATCGGTGATCAGCAGGTCGATCTCGCTGAACTCGGCGAAGCTAATGAAGCTCTGTTCGTTGAACTTCGAGTGATCGCTGACGAGGACGACACGGTTCGATTTCTCGATCATGAGCGATTTGATGTTGGCTTCGGCCTCGTTCGGTGTCATCAGCCCCTCGCTCGGGTGGATCGCGTTCGTGCCCAAAAACAGCAGATCGAACGTCATCCGCTCCATGAATCGCTCGGCGCTCGGCCCGACAAGCGAGTAGGTCGGACTCCGCAGGGAGCCGCCGGTGAGTTTGACCTCCACCCCCGTATCGTCGAGTTCCATCGCCTGCAGCGGCGAGTTCGTTACCGCCATGAGGCTCCCGTTGGCCGACAGCCCTTTGGCGATCTGCATGGTGGTCGACCCCGCATCGAAACAGACGACCTGATTGTCGTGGATCTCCTCGACGGCGCGCTCGGCAATCGCCATCTTGGCTTCGAGGTTCTGGACCTCCCGCTGGCGGTAGTTCTGTTCTTGGCCGACCGAGGTCGCGGGCACGGCACCGCCGTGAGAGCGCTCGATCAGCTGTTTCTCGGCGAGCGCGTTGAGATCCCGCCGGATCGTCGCCTTCGAACACTCCATCAACTCCGCGAGCTCATCGACCGAACAGCCACTGTTCTCGGTGACGTGTTCGACGATCTCTCGCTGACGGGCTTCTGGTAACATTGTCTGATAGTTGTCTCTGCTTCCAGCGGTGTCATTATAGTTGTGGTGAAAAATATCGAATGAATATGCATGAAATATAGTTCAAACCACGACAATGGCCACATTATGAATACGAACAGGCACTCAACTCTGCATAATAGCGATACAGTCGGATTACATCTTCCGTCGACATGAACGATCCGCGCTGAAACGTAGGTTAGTCGACTGAGTCACCGATATTTCGAGCAAACTCATCCTGATCACACATATTCATTGTGGCATTTTATTTATATAGTATTCGTAAAGGTTTAAATTTTGAGTCTAAGAACAAAAATAATCAAATTCGAAGATACTTTTCCATACTCTCATGATAGTAGACGATAGACGATGGTAGAGGGTGTCATAGAAAGCGTCACACACGAAGACGCAGGATGTTGGAACTGTGTCTACGAGCGCCAGCATCCTGCAAGAGGAGACTTCTATCGACGAGTTCTTCAATGTAATGGCGACCGAGACGCTCGCGTTGTTCGAGCATCTTGAGTTCGACTTTCTCGAAGAATTCGATGTGTTCGCCCCCGCTCGCCGGGGGCGAACACGAGATCATCACCCACCAGCACTCTTCCGAGCGTTCCTGCACTGCTACTACAAGAACGTCTACGGCATCCGTCCAGTCACGCGAGAACTCCAGAACACGGTCGTCTGGCTCAGCTGTGGCTTCGATCGACCGCCGTCGAGAGACGCGGTCGATCGCTTCCTCACCGACCTCGAACACGTCGTCGACGAGGTCTTCGACCGCCTCGTCGAGCAGGCCGCCTGCCGCGGCCTGCTCGACTTGACCTACTCCATCGATTCCACCGACGTGAGGACGATGCCCGCCGACCAAGACGCGTCGAAAGGCTACGATCCAACCGCCGAAGAGTACTACCACGGCTACGGCTGTACGATCGTCTCGACCGGGCAAAAGATCCCGATTGCCGCGGAGTTCACCGAGAGCAAGCAAGCGCCAGAGGAGACGGCGATGCGCGTCACGTGTGACGCGCTCGCCGTCGAGAAACCGATCTGGATGCTTGGAGACAGCGCCTACGACACGCTCGGCTGGCACGACCACCTGCTGGCCGCAGGGGTCGTGCCAGTCGCTCCGTACAACGCACGAAACACCGACGATCCGAAAGACATCGAGTACAGGGTCGAAGCCCGCATCGACGAACACAGCGAGGACGTTCAGCTGAAGCAATCGACGCTAGACGAGACGTACAACCGCCGGAGTGGAGTCGAACGAACCAACGACGCCGTCAAGGACTGCGGCCTCGGGCACGTTCGCGCCCGAGGCCGCGTCCACGCACGAGCACAAGTGTTCCTCGCGCTGTGCCTTCGTCTCGTTATTGCGATCACCAACGACGAACGCGGAGACAATCCAGGAAGCACCGTCATCACGCTATGAGAACTATTCTATGACACCCTCGATGGTAACCAAAGATCAAACAGAACAACGACTACAGACACACCTCACGTCGGTGAAAGAAGACCTCATGACAGGGGTCTCGTATATGATTCCGTTCGTGACAATCGGCGGGATCTTCCTCGCACTGGGGTTCATGATCGGGGACACGCAAGAAGTATTCGATCAAACAGGGACCCTCGGCTGGTACTTCGCCCAGATCGGCAGCCTCGGGCTGACGATTATGATCCCGATTCTGGGTGGGTACATCGCCTACGCAATCGCGGATAAACCCGGACTCGCACCGGGGTTCATCCTCGCGTACACGATCCAACAGCCCGGAATCATCGACGCAGCCGGCGCAACGGTCGGCATTGCTGCCGACGGCGCGGTCGCTGGCTTCCTCGGTGCGATTGTCGCTGGCCTGCTGGCTGGCTACGTCGCCCGCTGGATGAAAGGCTGGAGTGTGCCTTCGTTCGTCAAACCGATGATGCCGATCCTCGTCATCCCGGTGTTGACGACCGCGCTGCTCATCCCGGTCGTCGTCTTCGCACTCGGTGTCCCAATCGCACTGGTCGACAGCGCACTCACGTCGACGCTCGAAGGCATGCGCGGGGCAAACGCCGTTGTCCTCGGGCTCATCCTCGGCGGAATGATGGCCTTCGACATGGGCGGTCCCGTCAACAAAGTCGCCTACGTGTTCGGAACGGTGCTTGTTGCTGACGGAATCTACGGGCCAATGGCCGCGGTGATGATCGCCGGCATGACACCGCCACTCGGACTCGCACTCTCGTACTTCATCGCGCCACAGAAGTACCCCGAAGAGATGCGAGAAAGCGCCGTCGCCGCCGTCCCGATGGGGTTCTCGTTCATCACTGAGGGCGCGATTCCGTTCGCCGCCGCCGATCCACTGCGCGTCATCCCGAGCATTATCGTCGGTAGTGCAACCGCCGGAGCCGCCGCGATGGGTCTCGGCGTCACGATGCCAGCACCTCACGGCGGCGTCTTCGTGATGATCCTGTCGAGCAGCATCCTCGGCTTCCTCGGCTGTATCGTCCTCGGCTCGCTCGTGACCGCAGCGATGGTCACGCTGCTGAAATCCGACCACGCCGAAGAAACCGAATCGACGACGACAACGGGGTCGACCGCGTAAACCGGTCGTCACCATCCTGTTTCGACCCACCACACTCCCTTTCGATACACTCATACCCATGACAAATCCAACCCAACGACCACTGATACCCGACCTGATCGACCTGACGAACGAACCCGAAACCAAACAGGAAGCTATCGAAGCGCTGCTTGATCTCGCCGTCGACGCAGGCCGCGTCAACGACCGCGAGCAGGCGTTGGCGGATCTTCAGGCCCGCGAAGAAGAAGCAACGACCGGCGTCGGCATGGGAATCGGTATTCCCCACGCCAAAAGCGAGGCCGTCATCTCGCCGACAATCGCCTTCATGCGCGCGCCTGATGGGATCGACTTCGATGCAATGGACGACGAGCCCGCAACGCTCCTGTTTATGCTGCTGGTTCCGGAGTCCAGCGGCGACGAACACCTCCAGATGCTCAGCTCGCTGTCGCGGTCGCTGATGCACGAGGAGACCCGAACCGCCCTCCTAGAAGCCGATTCGGTCGACCGCGTCGAGTCGATCATTCTGGAGGCAGTCGAACAATGATCGAACGCACCGTGACGGTCGTCCCCGAAGACGGGTTGCACGCCCGGCCTGCCTCACAGGTCGTCGAAGCCGCAAACAGCTACGACAGCAGCGTTACCGTCGGCCCTGCCGGCGGCGACTCAGTCGACGCATCGAGCATGCTCGGCGTCACCAGTTTGGGTGTCGGCTCCGGCGACGCAGTCGACCTGACTGCCGACGGGCCGGACGAACAGGCAGCCCTCGACGAACTCGAAACGATTCTGACCACGCCCGAATCATAATGCTCGGTAACCCACACAAGACCCGTACGATTGCCGGTATCAGCGCGACGCCGCTGTCGGGACTCGGAACAGTTCGGTGGTATCGGTCCGGCGAGCAGCCGGATCCAGCCGAGATATCGGCTGCCGACCCCGAGACCGAACAGCAGCGGTTCGACGACGCCCAAGCGGCCGCCCGCGAAGAACTCGAAACCGAACGGGAGTCGACCCGCGAGCGCGTCGGCAGCGAGGAGGCCGCCGTCTTCGATGCCCACCTCCAGTTTCTGACCGACCCACAGCTCACCGATCCAATCGAGGCCGCGATTGCCGACGGCGCAGCCGCCGAGTTGGCCGTCGACGAGGCGTTCGGCGACGCAATCTCGCAGTTCGAGGGGATGGACGGGATGATGGCCGAACGGGCCGACGATCTACGAGACATCCGGGACCGACTGCTTCGACTGCTCTCGGGTGGCGAGCGAACCGATCTCACCGATCTTCCGGAGGGGACGGTCCTCCGTGCCGAGCGACTCACTCCAAGCGACACCGCCCAACTCGATCCCGACACCATCGCTGGTTTCGTGACGATGACCGGCGGGCGGACCTCCCACGTCTCGATTTTCGCCCGCTCGCTGGGGATTCCGGCCATCGTCGGCGCTGGCGAGGAGCTCAGGGAAGTCCGCGAGGCGACCACCGTCGCCATCGACGCCGACCGGGAGGTCGTCGTCGCCAATCCTGACGCCGCGGTCCGCGAACAGGTCACTGTCGGACGCGACGTGACGGTCCAGGAGGAACGCGTCGAAACCCGAGACGGAACGGAGATCGAGGTGGCTGCCAACATCGGGACGGCCGCCGAACTCGACGGCGCGGTCGACCAAGGGGCCGACGGCGTCGGCCTCTTTCGGACCGAGTTCCTCTTTTTGGATCGGGAGACCCCACCCAGCGAGGACGAACAGTTCGAGAGCTACGTCGACGCTCTCGACGCCTTTCCGGAGGGCCGGGTCGTCGTCCGGACGCTCGATATCGGCGGCGACAAGCCGATTCCGTATCTCGATCTCCCTGAAGAGGAAAACCCCTTCCTCGGGAGCCGTGGGATTCGTCGCTCGCTTGGCGCAGATAGCGAGCTCTTCGAGACGCAGTTGCGCGCGCTGCTGCGTGCGGCCGCCGCAGGCGAGGGGACGCTATCGGTGATGTTCCCGCTCGTTTCGACGCTCGACGAACTGACTGCGGCGCTTGAGGCGGTCGACCGCGTCGCGAGCGATCTCGACAATGAGGGCATCGACTACGCCAAACCGGAACTCGGCGTGATGATCGAAACGCCCGCAGCCGTGATGATGGCCGAGGAGTTCGCCGAACGGGTCGACTTCCTCTCGATTGGGACAAACGATCTGGCTCAGTATGTGATGGCCGCCGACCGCGAAAACGAGGCCGTCGCGGAACTCCACGACCCACAGCAGCCCGCGGTGTTGCGGGCGATCAACCGGGCTGTCGAGGCCGCCCATGCTCACGACGCGTGGATCGGGATGTGCGGCGAGATGGCCGGCGATCCTGAACTGACCGAACTGCTGGTGGGGCTTGGCCTCGACGAACTCTCGATGAGTGCGGTCACGATTCCAGCAGTCAAAGCAAACATTACTGAAATCGAGCGGTCGACAGCTGTCGACCGTCGTGACCGTGCGCTCACAAAAAACACTAAATCAATGGTTAACGAAACGGGAAACCAATGAAACTCGTCGCCGTAACTGCCTGTCCGACCGGGATCGCACACAGCCAGATGGCTGCCGAAAACCTCCAGACGACTGCCGAAGAGCGTGGCCACGAGATCCACGTCGAAGTCCAGGGCGCGATGGGCACCGAAAACGAGATTCCGGATGACGTCCTCGCGGCGGCCGATGCGGTGATCATCGCCGCCGACACCTCGGTCCAGCAGAATCGGTTCGGCGACCACGTCGTCGTCAAGGCCAGCGTCAAAGACGGTGTCAACGACGCCGACGGCCTCATCGACGAGGCCATCGAGCGTGCTGGCGGTGAGACGGATGCTGAGGGCACTGAGACGAATATCGAAGACACTGAGGCAGATACCGAGGAGACGGCCGACACCGACGATTCGGGTACTGTCGACGACACGGCAGCCGAGTCGACGCCATCGGTCGATCCCGAGTCGACCGCGTCCGAGGGCGGCATTATGGCCCGGCTCAAGCGACTGTTTTCCTGATCGGGTACTCCTCGTGTTGAATCAGCAACACGGCCTGTTTATCGTTTGCTGCTCCAAGCAAGAGTAGTACTGCGTTTCGTCATCTACCTTCCCGCAGTCTGGCGGTTCTTCCAAATAGATTGTTCAGGAAAGACATCTATAGAACCAATATCAATCAAAAACAAACCTATTCAGTATTATTTAGTGACTGTATATGATTGATCTAGCTACCGATGAGTGACCTGACTGACTCCCCACTGACGCGAGACGGCAAATCGATTGTGTTGGCACACGACCACGGGCTCGAACACGGGCCGACGGCGTTTTCGGCGGTTCCCGACCGGCTCGACCCCGAGACTGTCTTCGAAATGGCGACCCACGACGCCGTCACGGCGTTTGCCGTCCAGAAAGGGCTGGCAAAACAGTACTACCCCTCCTACGAGGACGACGTGAACCTGCTGGCCAAATGTAACGGCTCAAGTAGCCTCCGCTCCGGCGAGCCGTATTCGCCACAGACGTGGTCGGTCGACCACGCCGCCGAACTGGGTGCTGACGCCATTGGCTACACCGTCTACCCCGGCACCAACACCGAACACAAGATGTTCGAGGACTTCTATCAGGTCCAAGAGGCCGCCGAAGACCGAGACCTCCCGGTGGCGATGTGGTCCTACCCGCGCGGCCAGCCGATCAAGGAACACCGGAACCCCGACACCATCGCCTACGCGACCCGGATCGGCCTCGAACTCGGCGCTGACTTCGTGAAAGTCAAATATCCCCGCAGCGGCGAGGCGATGTCCCACGCGGTCGACGCGGCGGGCAACTGTAATGTCCTCCTGAGCGGCGGCTCGAAAAGCGACGATCTGACCTTCCTCTCGATGGTCGAAACCGCCGTCGACGCCGGCGTGAGCGGCCTCGCAGTCGGCCGCAACGTCTGGCAGCACGAAGATCCTGCGTATCTGCTCGACGCGCTCGAAAAGGTCGTCTTCGAAGAACAGTCTGCCGAAGACGCGCTCGGTCGGTAGTCGACCGACCGGCCACGCGCCGACTCACCACACTCCGTCCACCCCACTCCTTCGAGAGTTCTACCGCGAACACAAACAGGCAGAGTACCAACTGCGCCGAGAAAAACGGTTCGGGGCTGCTATCAGGCGATATCCGGGCCGCGAGTCAGTTCGCGGTGTTTGCGTTCGAGATAGGAGTACACCGCGCCGTGTGGCGCACCGTCGAGGATCATTGCCGTCGCTCGCCGAACGGCTTCGACCTCCTCGGGGTCGCCGATCATCCCGATTGTCGACCCATAAATAACGACATCGGCACCCGAAAGCTCCTCCATGAGTTGGCGGGTCCGCCCGTTTTCGCCGATGAGTCGACCCTTCTGTCGACGGAGGTCGTTATCGTTACGGGTTTTGTCGCTGATGTCGATCAGATCGAACATCCGCATCTCGCCGTCGAGCAGCGACAGCGCGGCCTCGGGTTTGAAGCCGCGACCGATAGCTCGAACGATGTCAGGTGCCACGAGTGCCGTCACCGGATCACCGACCGACTCGATAGCGACCGAGCCGGATTCGGAGTCGATGTCGAGCCGCACCTCCGAGCGGGACTCGATTGCCCGCATCGTCTCGCCACCCTCGCCGATCAGGACCCCGATCCGATCCTGTGGAACCTTCACGTGTTGCATACCACTGCTACCCCGCGAATCCGTTTAAATATGTTCCTCTCCCTGTCGACGCAGTGAACGGGCTACCGACTCGGATCGGCTTCGACAGCAGTCACGAACTCGTAGAGTTCGTCATCGGTCACCTCAAGACCCTGTCGACGGAAAAACGAGGCCACGTTTTTGCAGTCCCGATCCAGAAAGTCGTCGGAGTTCGGGTGATGGACCGTGACCGCTTGACCCAGATCGATAATGACGAGTTCGCCCTCGTGGATGATCATGTTGTACTCCGAGAGATCGCCGTGGATCAGGCCTGCACTGTACAGTCGACGCATATACTCCCGGACGACCTCGTAGGCGGTCTCGGGGTTTTCGACCTCGACCTCGGAGAGTCGACGGGCCCGATCCTCGACGAGGCCGACGAGTTCCATCACCAGTACATTGCGCTCGACGGCGATTGGGGTGGGGACCCGGACACCTGCACGCTGAGCGCGTTCGAGGTTGGCATACTCCTTGCGCACCCACGCGAGGACGACCTGTCCCTTGTCGTTGCTGATCCCTTCGAACCGGGGGTCGCCTTCGAGATAATCCCGCATCTGCTTGAACGCCGAGGCGTTGATTCGGTAGACTTTGACCGCGACCTCTTCGCCCTCGCCGCCGAGTGCTTCGTAGACGTTGGCCTCCTTGCCGGTCGAGATCGGGCCGCCGAAGGCGTCGATGTAGCCGTCGCCGACGAGCTTATAGAGGGCACCGAACGTCGCATCGTCAAACACCGACTGTTCGACTTTGAACTGGTCGGCGTCCTTGATGCGTTCTTGGAACTCCTCGAACTCCCGGTCGCGCTTACGGGCGATACGGTCGGCGTCAGTGTCAGTGACGTCGATCTGTTCCCACTCGTCGCCGGGCGGCGCGGTCACGTCGGTGTCGACTAGGCCGAACTCGTCGGTCATTATCCCAGTTACGTAACCGACGCGGAAAAGTCTCGTCAGTCAGTCGGCTCGGGTATCGGGACCGCCGTCAGAAACTGTCGACAGTGTTACTGCAGATGGCCTTCTTCGCGGAGCTGTTCGGCTTCGGCGTTCTCGTAGCGCCACGTGATGTCGGCCTTCTCGTCCTGCCAGTCCCACGGCTCGACGAGGACGATATCGTTCTCACGGATCCAGACACGTTTCTGCATACGGCCGGGAATCCGAGCCGTTCGCTCCGTCCCGTCGGCACACCGAACGGTGACCCGGTTTGCGCCGAGCATGTTCGTTACTTCGGCGAAGACCTCATCCTCGTTGGGCATTCGGAGGTCATTTCGCCCCTCGTTTTCTCCCATAAATGCCGGTTAGGAATCATTCAATGTAAAAACGCGGGTTTTCAGCCATCGGGTGTCGCAGGTCTCTGATGGGTCTGCTGTGTTTCACCTCGTCACTACCAAACAACCGTCTCGTCGACACAAAAGCGACCGGCAACCAAGCGACCGACACTGATCGGGGAACGGTTAGCGTACCTGAACTGCAGCCCTGTTAGTCCGGGAGCCTCAGGCCGATCTGTTCACCAGAGGCATTTATTGGTGAATCGATATCACCGTTTTCGATAACTGCCGTGACTCCGTAGTCGCGGCCCTGATCAAGCCCCGAGAGTGTCCCGGTATACATCGTTGGGTTGGTAGTACTGGAGGTGTCGGCTCTCACTTGAGCCAACTCATCACGATTTTCGACGGCGATAAGCCGGAGGCTGTCGTCGCCGTCGGCTCCCAACACTTCGATAGTCGAATAGTAGAGCTCAGGATACCCCCCAACAGGGATCTCGCGTTCAGTATCGACGATATCGCCACCTTTGGGTTCGTCGTACACCACGATATCCGCAGTCGAGCTATTGGTACTGCGGCTTACTTCAACCCGGAACTGACCGGCTGGCGGATCGAACCGCTTGCTCGTGTAGACATTGTTTGGAAGACGACTCGAATCCGTCGGACTCGACTGTTCATCATCGCGGAAAACCACTTCGAAGTCAGCACCCGACTCCCGTGTATCGTACACATAGCTGCGAGTTTTGTTAGCCTTCAGCGGGGTGTTGTCGTGGACCCAGAAGTTATCGTGGGCGTAGCCGTCGGGATCGCTGTAGAATCCGCCGTCAGCAACCAGCCCATCACTGTTGTTGGTTGCATTGCCATTGAAAATCCGTGATGGGAGATATCGAACGTAGAGGTCGACCAGTTGAAGCCCACCCATCTCAACGAGTTCAGCTTCGACGTCCGCTGATGTGTTCCCAGTACGAGTCGTGTCGACGGTTTCGACGACGGGGGGAGATGTCCGAAAGGTAATCGGATCGCCGGTGGCAGTGACGGCTGGATCGGTGTCATCGTTTTTGGTCAACGCCGTGACCGAGTACGCTTCTTGATACTGGAGCCCGGTGATTTCATCCGTGTAGCTCCCCGACTCGGTTACAGTAGTTCCGGCTGTTTGCCCGTATCCATCACGGTTTTCGACACCGATGAGCCGAAGGCTGTCTTCGCCGTTCGATCCCAACACTTCGATGGTCGAATAGTAGATCTCATCATAACTCTCGACCGAGATACCACGTTCCTCATCGATGATCTCGCCGCCTTCGGGTTCATTGTACACCACGAGATCCAGAGTCGAGCTATCGTTGCTGCGGTTCACTTCGACCCGGAACTCACCCTCCGGCGGATCGAACCGTTTGCTCGTGTGGACATTATTTGAAATACTACTTGAACCCGTTGGGCGCTGTTCGTCAGTGCGGAGAA
Source organism: Halohasta litchfieldiae (assembly GCF_002788215.1). Classification (NCBI taxonomy): domain Archaea; kingdom Methanobacteriati; phylum Methanobacteriota; class Halobacteria; order Halobacteriales; family Haloferacaceae; genus Halohasta; species Halohasta litchfieldiae. The sequence goes on from NZ_CP024845.1 coordinate 3,177,324, forward strand.
TAACTTCGAAGTCAGCACCCGAATCCCGTTTGTCGTAGACATACGTACGGTTTTCGCCCGGTTCCAGCAGTGTATTATCATGAACCCAGTTGTTATCGTGGGCGTACCCGTCTGGATCGGTGTAGAATCCGCCGTCAGCGACCAGCCCATCATTGTTGTTGGTTGGATACCCATTGAAAATCCGCGATGGAACGTACTCGAAAAACAGGTCCGTTTGTTGAAAGTCACCCATCTTGATATTACTCTTGACTTCCGCTGATCGGGCACCAGTACGGGTCACGCTGTCGACGGTCTCGACAGTTGGGCCAGTAATGTTGAATGTGATTTGGTTGCCGGTCGAACTGATCTGCTGACCGCCAATAGACTGTTCTGCATAGATCTCCAGTGCATACTCCCGGTTGGGTTGGATTCCAGTAATATATTGCTCATATGTCGTGTTAGTGTCCGTAGCACTATCTGCAGTCTTTACTTGACTCAACTCATCACGGTTTTCGACGGCGGTGAGTCGAAGACTGTCGTCACCGAATGTTCCCGACACTTCAAAGCTTGAATAGTAGAGATCAGTATAACTCCCGACCGAGATGTCGCGTTCGTCATCAACGATATCGCCTCCCTCGGGTTCATCGTACACCACGACATCCGCAGTCGAGCCATCGGTGCTGCGGCTCACTTCAACCCGGAACGTGGCGTCCGGTGGATCGAACCGCTCGCTCAGATGAACGTACTCCGGAGCATCAGCCGTGGGAATAGTCTGCTTGTCATCGCGGAAGACGAATTGGAAGTCAGCACCCGACTCCCGCTTGTCGTAGATATAGCTGCGATTTTCGCCCGGCTCCAGCGGGGTGTTGTCGTGAACCCAGTCGTTATCGTGGGCATAGCCGTCAGGATCGGTGTGGAACTCACCGTCAGCGACTAGCCCATCACTGTTGTTGAGTGAATCCCCATTAAAAATACGCGACGGGAGATATCGAAAGAAGAGGTCAACCTCCGGAAGACCACCGAGATCGACCAACTTTCCGTCGGCGTTGAGCGATGTCGCATCAGTGATATTCACACTTTTCGTGGCCACCTCCAGCGGCGGATCTGATTCGAGAACGATGACCTCCGTTGCCGCCGTATAGCCGTCGACCTCCGCGGTCACGTTCGTTGTTTCAGTGGGATCGGGGTCCAATCCAGTGATCGTCGTCTCTGGCTCATCGAAATCGAGCTTCGACTCGTCTTCGACAGTTATGTTCGCCTCATCGGTAACATTCAGGTCAACACCGGCTTCGAAGTCTTTGTCGACAGTATAGGTAGCGGGGGTTCCCTCTAGGACATAGGCAGGATCAGTCCGATTGGCAATTTCGAACAACAGTCGCTCGACGCGTGCGTTGATTCGGTGGGTCTCGCTGTAAACGACGCTGTTAGTCGGGTCGTGAACCACCAGTAACTCGACGGTGCCGTCGACCAAATCGAACTCCTGTGAGAGGCTAGTTCCCGGTTGGAACGGCTCGTCGAACGTCACCGCCTCGGCATCCACTGGCCGGATCGTCGCCTCGTCGGCAGCCACCAGCCGGATCGTCGTGGTGTTCGGATTCAACGTATTACCACCACGGTGTTCAAGCAACATATTGATCGGCGTGAATTCGGAGTCGAGATCCGCTATCGGCCCCTGCTCGATATCGGCCTGCCAGTCACTCAGTACGACGGCCCCCGTGCTGGTGACCGTGAGCGCGATAACGGCGGTCAGCAGGATAACGCCGACACTCTCGCTTTGTCCACGGTCCATCATGACCAGCCCCTCGTCACGTTGATGGGTTCGGACGGTTCCGTACGTCCGACATCTTCGGCTGGCGGATAACTGCACAACAGTCGGTCGGTGTCGTCGGTGCCTAACGTGTTCGTGGCCGTCCGCGGCTCCCCGTCGACGACCGTATCGAAGACAGCGGTGTGGCATTCCACCAGCTCGGCGGCGACCGCTTGGCTGTGTCCGAACTCGGCCTGTCCGTTTTCCGCCGGGACGCCCTGTGTCTGATACCGAGTACACGCGAGCACAATGCATCCAAACAACAGCATGGCTCCGACCTGCAGCGACTGCCCTCGTCGGTCGGCGCCGAATATCATTAGGACATGAGTGATTCCTACATGATTAAAAATATGTTGAAAATCATTACATGATTTAGCATCTACAGAAGCGGCTCTCGGATACACAGGATACGGTGATTAAGAGTGGCTGTCGACGCCCACCGTTCAGGCGTCGAGTTGTTCTGATCGACTTCCGGCGTCGAATTGTTCTATTCGATTTCAGGCGTCGAGTTTCCGTCGACCGGGCTCGATCAGGTCGTCGAGGGCGTCGGCAAGCGCGCCTTTGGCGTCCATCGGGTGGAGTTCGCCGGACTCCATCTCGGCTTCAAGAGCCTCGTAGCTATCGTATTCGAGGTCGCCGCCGTACTCGTCGGGTCGCTCGACGACGACCGTCGACACCCGTGGGAAGACGTGGTATTTGAACAGCTGCAGGACGGGATTTTCGCGGTCCTCACCGTCGTCGGTTGGCTCCGGATCGGCTGTCGGCGGGCAGTAGGCGTCGTTGACTTTCTCGCTGATTTCCTCGGTGGTGTCGTCCATCGAAATCGTCACCCCGTCGCTGGACGACATCTTGCCGACACCGGTCGACAAGTCAGCGATAATCGGCGTGTGGAGCGCGGGTCGGACCTCATAATCGAGGTCTGGGAGCGTCTCGCGGGCGAGCATGTGGACCTTCCGCTGGTCAAGGCCGCCGACAGCGAGGTCGACATCGAGATATTCGATGTCGAGTGCCTGCATCAGTGGGTAGACCATCTGGGAGACCTTGGCGTGGTCGCCGCGCTGGATCTCGGCCATCGAGCGCTTGGCCCGCGACAGCGTCGTCGACAGTTCGGCCGCGTGCAGGTCGAGGGTGTACTCCTCGTCGAGTTGGAACTCCGAGCCAAGGACGAACTCGGTTTTGTCTTCGTCCAGCCCGTAGGCGATGAACTGGGCTTGCATCCGGTCGGCGGTCTCGCGGATCTCCTCGAAGGAGCCTTTGTCATTCAAATAGGCGTGGACATCAGCCAACAGGACCGTCACCTCGAAGCCCGCCTCCTGAAGATCGATCAGTTTCGTCGCCGTCAGCATGTGGCCGATGTGGAGGACGCCGGAGGGTTCGTAGCCGACATAGGCTCGCTTGCCCTCGGGGTCGTTGGCTAGCGTGCGAACCTCGTCTTCGGTGACCACCTCATCGGCATTCCGGGTGATCAGCTCGTAGGCGTCCATACGTCACCCTCGGCACAGCCATGTAAAATGACTTCTGAATGGCGTCGCTGCTGTGCTGGGATGTATGAGACGATCTGTCATATAACCTGCCAGTTTTGGTATGTATCTGGCTTAGATATAGTTGTAATTCTACTGTAGTCTGGTAATAAACGATACTGTCAACCGGGTGCTACAATCTATCTGGATGGTAGACAATACGAATAGCGGCAGTCAACAGTCCAATGCAGCAACCAACAGACGGCGGTTTCTCGGCGGCGCTGCTGGCGCACTCGGAGTCGTCGGCGTTGGCGGCGCGTTCACGATGCCAGTCGCTGCGGGCGACGATCCAGCAACCACGGGCGATGACGAACCCCCAACAGCCGTCGACAGCGATTTCGATGACGACGTCGACATCCTCAACTACGCCCTCACACTCGAATACCTCGAAGCCGAGTTCTACGAGCAGGCTCTCGACAACATCGACCAGGATGACTTGCTCGATAACAAGGTCGTCAAACACGTCGGCGGCGATGCTGTCGACTCCTATGGCGACGAGATTCTCGACTACGTGTACGAAGAAATAGAGACGATTCAGGAACACGAAGAGATCCACGCCGAAACCCTCGAGTCGGTCATCACTGATCTCGGTGGCGACCCGGTCGACGAGCCGGAGTTCGACTTCGGCGAGGCGGTCGAAGAGCCGATGGCGTTCATCGAGACCGCCGCAGCGCTCGAAGATACGGGTGTCGCAGCCTACGCAGGCGCGGCCACCGAAATCGAGAACGCGGACCTCATCGCTCCCGCACTGAGTATCCACAGTGTCGAAGGTCGACACGCATCGTTCGTCCGCGTGCTGGGCGGGCAGAGTGGCTTCCCCAACGCCTTCGATTACCCACTCTCCCGGGCAGATGTCGAGGAACTCGCTGGGCAGTTCATCGTCGAAGACGACTAAGGGCGCTCAGTTCGACAGTGCTGAAACGGGACTGCATCTAGCACCCCTACTGGGGTCTTTGACAGGCAACCCGAACGGACTGGTTCGGCTAGCTCCCGCTGCTTTTCGTATCCGCCCGGTGTTCGCTGATGAGTTCGTCGACCATACTCGCGTTCTGTTCGCGTCTGCGTTCCTCGGCCCGGCGCTCCCACTCCTTGATGACGGCCTCGATTTCCTCGTCGTCGACGACCGCCAGTTCATCGATCTCCTGAATCGAGACATCGTCGGCTGGCCCAACCGGAATCCCAGATTCAAAAAGCACCTCGTCGGCCGCATCCGACAGCCCGCCATCTCGCAGCACGACCCGCGGATCGGTCGCTGCGAGCCGTTCGGCGGTGCTTCGACCGGCTCCCGAGGCGTCGCGGAAGTAGACGATATCGCCGCTGGAGAGGCCGATTTCCTCGTCGACCGCCTCAATATCGCGTTTCGTGAACTGATCGACGATTTTGACCGAGACGAGGTTCCGGTCGCCCGCCACGTCGTCGACGTTCGAGTGATCGAGCTTCCACAGTTCCTTGAGGCGATCCAACTTCGATGCCATCTCCTCGGCGCGCGCTTCGGCCTCGTCACGCTCGCGTTCGAGCCGGTCGGTCTCCCGCTGGAGCCGCGAGACCTCCCGGCGCTCGCGGGCCTCCTGCCGTTCTTGGCGTTTGGCGGTCGACAGTTCCTCTTTGTACTGTTCAATCGTTTCTTCTCGCTTGTCGAGTTCCGTCTCCAGTTCGTCGTTGTGCGACTGGAGCCGCTCGACTTGGGCCTCTAACTCCTTGATCCGCTGTTCCTCGTCGGAGAGTTCGCGTGGCTCATGGGTCGACTCCTCCTCGTCGGGTTCGGGCTCGTCCGACAACTCTCGCAGGGCGGCCTCAACCGAGGCCCCACCAACTACATGGGCGATCACTTCTTCGCGGTCGAACTGCCGAGGCGTCTTCTGGGCGATCCGGTCGAACTGGTCTTCGTGATCGTCGTAGGCGTACAGCGCGGCGGCCATCGCATCCCGCTCGTGGTCGTTTTCGTACTCGTGGTCTCGCGTCCGGTGGACCTTTTCGTCTATCGGAATGTCGCTCGGTGGTTCCCACCCCGTCGCATCGAAGCTCCGCCGGAACTTTTCGACCGTCTGGGGCATCGGCGTCACGTCGGCGGCGACGATAAGCGGTCGACCGCGGTCGATGAGCCACTCGGTGAGTTCGGCTGTGTCGGCGGTGCGGCTCGAAAACCGATCCAACACCCGCCCATCGAGGGAGACGACCGCTGCCGCGGTGGTCGTCCCGGGGTCGATGCCGACGATCACCCGATCCCGGCGCTTCACGAGCGGTTCGTAGCTGATCCCATCCCGTCGTTCGCGTTCGATCTCGATCCGCGTGTCACCGGAGCGATGGGTCGACACCGGCAACTCGGAGGGCGTCGCTTCGACGGTAAAGATCGCATTCGAGTAGCCGCCGTACTTCTCGGTGACGTCGGCCTCGAACTCCAGATTCGCCTTGGTGAGCTTGGATTCGACTTTCCGGGCCATCTTCTTGACACTGCCGTGAATCCGGCGCGTGTAGCGGTCTTGGCTCCAGCCACCCTTGCCGGTCGACCGGCCACGGGCGACCTTGACAGTCGTCGTATTCGTAAACGCCGAGACTTCACAGCCGACGTTGGCGGCCGCGAGGCGGGCGGCGGCCTCGGCTTCCTTCATCGGTTTTTTGCCGTAGGGGACGCCGTGACGGGCAGCGACCCGCGAGAGCGGTTCGGGCCGCTCGTCGCCGGTTACTTGAACGAGCGTGGTTGCGGAGGGAAGCCTGCGGAGAAAGCCGACGAGTGCGTCTTTGTCTTCGGCCAGTTCGTAGGCGTTGTCGGTCGCCAGCAGCGCTGGCTCTTCGTTGTTGATGAGTCGACAGAGCTTGCGGAACGAAACCACGTCCCGTTGTATCTCGCCGTCATCCAGCACCGCGAGCGCATAAGATGGCGCATCGCCGCGGATGTCGCCGCTCTGGATGTCGACGCCGAACACCGGCCCGTCGAGTGCGTTCGTCCGGACGGTCACACTACTGATAGAACGGCACGCAGTAAATACTCCACGCCGTGGCGGGTTCCCCTTGGTCGATACGCGGCTCTACTCGGCGGTCGCCGACGCGGTATCGTGACCACCGATTGGACTGGCCGTCGTCAGCACCCGAACCACGTCTGCCAGTGAGGCACCCATCGCCGGACCCTCTTTGTGGACGAATGCGTGGTACGAGACCGAGTCGGGAAGCTGAGAGCGGGGACGATCAGATGCCAGCACGACTGGGAGTGCAGGCCGTTCGGCGCGGATCGCACGGTGGAGGCCGCGAGTGCCGTGGTGTGAGAGGTCGGTGTCCAACACGACACAGTCGACCGCGTTGTCAGTGATCTGTGAGCGGGCTCTCGACAGCGTCGCCACACAGTCGACTGTCATATCGGGGTATCGGTCGACGGCGGCGGTCGTGTAGTCGCCGAAAAGCGAGTCAGCAGTGACCACGAGCAGTCTGACCGCGGGTGTGACCGTCATATATAGTTCGTCGTGACCGCGGCTCAAAACCGCTGCTAAGAGGGCTATTGTGTGCTCTATAGTCGTCGCAATTACTCCGGTGAGGTCATGCTACTCGTCGGGAAACGGCAGATCGAGCGTCTGGCCATCGCGGGCGACGAACACTTCGCCGTCGAACGTCGACTCGGCATCCTGCTTGATCGGCGAGGAGTCGGCCCCATACCGTGAGGAAATATGCGTCAACGCGAGTCGCTGAACCCCGGCGCGGGCGGCGATCTCCCCGGCTTCGCCGCCGGTCGAGTGAGCGGTTTTGCGGGCGCGGTCGGTGTTGTCGGCCGCGAACGTTCCATCGTGGATCAACAGGTCAGCGTCCTCGGCGATCTCGACGGTTGCGTCGACCGGTCGCGTGTCACCCGTATAGACGACTTTTCGGCCGGGACGTGGCTCGCCGACGACTTCCGCGGGGTCGACCACGCGGCCGTCGTCGAGTTCGACCGACTCGCCAGCGTGGAGTCGACCGTAGGCCGGTCCCGGCGGAATTCCCAGTTCTTCTTCGGCTTTCTGGCGGTCGAACCGGCCGGGGCGGTCGTCCTCGATCAGCGCGTAGCCGACCGCGTTGGTCTGGTGGTGCGTCTGGAAGGCTCGGACTTCGTACTCGTCGGCCTCGTGGGCGAGGTCCCCGGCACTGACCTCAACGATCTCGACCGGAAACGCCGGTGTGTAGTCGCCGACCGTGAGCAGGGTCTCGATATCGTGGCCCGAACCTTGTGGCGTATAGATCGTCAGTGGCTCGTCCCGTCCGTTGAAGCTCCAACTCTGGACGAGTCCGGGAATCCCGAGAATGTGGTCACCGTGGAGATGCGTAACGAAGAGATGAGAGACGTCGAACCCGGTACCGAACCGCATCATCTGGCGCTGTGTGCCCTCGCCACAGTCGAACAGGAGTCCGTCGCCCTCGCGGTTGATAAAGATGGCACTCGGAGCCCGGTCGGTCGTCGGAACGGCCCCGCTGGTGCCGAGAAAGGTCACACGTAACGACATAGCAACCAGTCGACCGCGGGCGACTAAACGCCCTTCGGAACGCACGCTGCCCGTCGACTGCTCCTGTCGGCTTCAAATCCCGCATCTCTACCCATATTATTCGTGAAATTACCAGTTGTCGACTGGATTATCAGCCGGAACCCACCGAATCAACACGAATACTGACAGATAGGCTGGCGTGTATACAATATACAGGCAGTAAGCTACCCCGAATGTCAGTCGAGAGCGGCAACGAACTGGAACAGTCGTCTCGGTTTATTCATCGCGGGCTGAACTCCCTTGCTACCGCGTTCCCAGTGTGGGAGACGCGAGATAATCCATGTATGAGCTCAGATCAGTTGGCGTGATCGTACTCGCAACGTTGGTACTGCTGTCGACGGGACTGGCAGGCGTCGCCGTCGCGGCCGACGCCCCCTCGCCCGCAGTGTTGCAGGCCGACAGTGGCGAAATCACCGTCGACGAGGAGACCGACGACAGCGAGAGCGACGAACCCGAAGCCGACGACCCCGGCGACTCCTTCGAGATCACTGACCTCGACGCGCCGGAGACAGTCGCAGTCGGCGAGACAGTGACAGTAACCGCGACGGTAACTAATCCCAACGCATTCGAGACGAACCAGTCGGTCGAGTTCCGGCTCGACGGCGATGTGGTCGACCGACAGACCCTCGAAATCGAGGGCCAAGCCGACCGAACCATCTCGATTGGGGTCGACTCCGAGGAAATCGGTGTCGGAAACTTCATTCACGGCTTGCTGACGACCGACCGCGGCGAGCTGGCGACCCTCGAAATCATCCCATTTGCCGAGGTCGACTTCGATGATCAAGAGACCGACGGCGAGTCACTTGTCGTCGACAGCGCGACGCTCTCGGAGGGCGGCTTCGTCGCGATCTACGACGATGATGGCGACCTCGTCGGCGTCTCGGAGCATCTCGATGAGGGAGACCACGAAGATATCGAGGTCGAACTGTTCGACGAGGACCGCGACATCGAATTCGACGGCGATGAGCTCGACGACGGCGACTCCGACCTGACTGCCGTTGTGCATCTCGATTCCGATGACGACGAGGCGTTCGTCTTCGCTGAAGACGACAGCCTCGACCAGCCGTATGTCGACGTCGACGGTGAACCGATCAGCGACAGCGCAACCGTGACGGTGCCAGTCGAAGAGGATGAGGCAGACGACGAAGACGAAGCAGATGACGAAGCCGACGATGAGGACGAAGCTGATGGAGAGGACGGAGCAGACGGTGAGGACGGAACAGACGGCGAAGACGAAGCAGACGGCGAAGACGAATCGGGCGACGAGGATGAGGCGAACAACGATGTAGACAGTGACGACGCAGCCGCAACGATCACAGCCGTCGTCGATTTTAGGGATCAGGAGACCGACAGCGAGTCAGTTGTCGTCGACTCCGCCGTTGTTCCGGTCGATGGCTACGTGGCCATCTACGAGGGCGAGGACATCATCGGTGTCTCCGACTATCTCGACGCGGGCGAGGAGGCCAGAGATATACAGATCGACCTGTTCGACGTTCGCAGCGCTTCATTCGACCGCGAGCGCCTGACAGAAGACACCACGCTAACGGCAGTCCTCCACGAGGAAACCAGCGGCAACGAGAAGTTCGATCACGTCAGAAACGACATTCGCGACGGGCCAGTTGTCGACGACGAGGGCACCCCCGTTTCTGACACAGCCGAAATCACGGTTCCAGCACTCGAAACGGAGTCCGAACAGAGCGATGCTGAAGAGAGCGATTCCGAAGAGAGCGATTCCGAAGAGGACGATATCGAAAACAACGGTGAGACGGAATCCGCGTCCGATGATGATGACGATAGCGACGACACGGAACTGATCGAAGACGCGGAGTCAGACACCGACGACAATGTTGATTCTGACGAGGAAGACAGTGACGCGTCCAGCGACGACTCACCGGACGACAACGATGCCGAATCAGACAGTATGGAAGACGACTCCGAGGGGGAACCGGTCGACGAAAGCAACGAGACGGATGCTGAAGAAGACGAATCCGACAACGAGAGCGACGAGACGGATGAAGAAGATGACGGTGACGGCGTAGACGACGAAGACGAGGTAGACGACGAAGACGAGGTAGACGACGAAGACGAGGTAGATGACGAAGACGAAGCTGACGACGAGGATGAAGCAGATGACGAAGATGAATCCGACGACGAAGACGAGGCAGATGACGAGGACGAAGCAGACGACGAAGACGAGGCAGATGACGAGGACGAAGCAGACGACGAAGACGAGGCAGATGACGAGGACGAAGCAGACGACGAAGACGGAGCTGACGACGAAGACGAGGCAGATGACGAAGATGAAGCAGATGACGAGGACGAAGCAGACGACGAAGACGAGGCAGACGACGAAGATGAAGCAGATGACGAAGATGAATCCGAGTAACAAGAACAGATATTGAAGACGGTACAGTTCTGGATTCTGTGCTATAGTCTTTTATTTGACACACCGCGAGACGTGAGGACTGACAGTCGACTCCCACTCAGACGTACCGAAGTGGCAACATCAGGAGCACGCCGAAGACGATGCCACCGACCAGCTCCGGCTTGCCGCCGCTGGGAACGTTCTCACCGAGATCGAGTGCCTCGGGGATGAACTCCGAAATAACGAGATAAATCATCGCCCCCGCGGCAAACCCGAAGCCGAACGGGAGGAACTCCCGAGCAGTACGAACGAACGCGAAGGCCATCACGGCACCGATTGGCTGTGGGAGGCTCGAAAACACCGCCCACCAGACCAGCTTCCAGTTCGACACCCCCATCGATTTGAGCGGGATCGAGATCGCCGTTCCCTCGGGGATGTTGTGAATGGAAATGGCGACCGTCATGAAGATCGCCAGCAATGGCACGGTAACGCCCAGGATTTGTGCCCCTCCCTCTAGTCCGAGATCCGCAAACGAGACGCCGACCGCAATCCCCTCGGGGAAGCTATGAACGGTCAGTATCCCGAGTATGAGCACGAGTTTCTTGAAATCGGCTTCCTCGTACTCCTGTGGGTCGATTTCGGCGTCGACTAACACCTCGTGGGCGATGATGACGAGGACGACACCGGCGGCCATCCCAGCGGCTATCTCCCACCCGCTTCCCTCGGCCAGCCCTTCTTCGATGAGACCGAAGACCGACGCCGAAACCATGATGCCGGAGGCCAGACCCCAAAGCACGATATTCCGGCGGTCGCTGATCGTCTCGAAAAAGAAAAACGGGAGCGCGCCGAGTCCGGTCGCCAGCGCGGTAAGCAATCCAGCACTAAAAACAAAGCCGAGATTTGCCAGAAGCCCCATCTATGGTCGCTTTCGACCCAGACAACATAAATCGTCTGTGGCAGTTCAGTTTAGTGACCCCCAGCAGACAGATGACCTATGCTAGAACTCTACCAGTCGGAAGGCTGTCCACACTGTGCAAAGGTCCGCGACAAACTCTCGGCACTCGGCGTCTCCTCTGTGATCCACAATCCGCGGCTCCCCGGCGGTGCCGGTGGCGACGTGACCAACGAGATCACGCACGACGAACTCATTGCCGGCGGCGCAGATCAGATCCCGTATCTGGTCGACACCGACCGCGGCGTAACGATGTACGAGACCGACGATATCGTCGACTATCTCGATGAACAGTACAGCTAATCGAGTATTACCCCGCGTGTTCGGTCATTAGAACTCCTCGACGTGCGGACGAACGTCGAGTTCAAGCGTCCAGGACGACCGATCCTGTTCGATGAGATGCCAGTAGGAGTCGGCAACCGAATCGGGGTCGAGAAACGTCTCTTCGTCGCGGTCCGGATACTGCTGTTCGACTCGCGGGGTCTCAATCTGGCCATCGATCACGACGTGGGCGACGTGGATTCCCTCCGGCCCGAGTTCGCGCGCCATCGACTCGGCCATCCCGCGATTGCTGAACTTCGCCGCGCTGAACCCCAGTGCGCCGTCACGACCCCGCACTGCCGATGTCGCCCCCGTGAAGATGATCGTCCCACCGTTCTCGGCGAGCATATCGTCGACGGCCGCCTGCGAACAGCAGAGGGCTCCGAACGACGAGACGCGCCATGCGTCCTCGAACTCCTCTGGTGAAATCTCCCGGAGTCCCTTCCACGAGCCGCCGCTGGCATGATTGACGAGGATGTCGACCGGACCGAACGCCTCACGCACTGCCTCGAACCCCTCGTCGACCTGCTCAGGGTCCGTAATATCGGTCGGCACCGCCAGCACGTTCTCACCGAGGTCCGTCGACAGCTCGTCGAGATACCGCTCGGAGCGGGCAAACAGCCCGACTTGACAGCCCTCGTCGACGAATTTACGTGCAATCGATTCACCGAGTCCCGGCCCAACGCCAGCGATGACTGCGGTTCGTGCCATAGCGAGCCATATGAGAGCAGGCCACAAAATCGTGGGTGTCGACTGGGCTCCCCATTCACGGAATCGACCGATTCTTACCCGCCGAGCGACGACCACCGTCAATGGACGCGCCGCTGTGGACCGATGCCTACGCGCCCGCCCTTTCGGAACTCCCCCAACCGGAAGTCGTCGAGCGCCTCGAACGCACCGTCGGCGAGCCGATGAACCTCGTGGTCCAAGGGCCGCCCGGAGTCGGCAAAACCGCTGCCGCCCGCGCCCTCGCCAGCGAGGTCCACGACGACACCGACGCCGATCTAATCGAACTTAACGTGGCGGACTTCTTCGACCGCACGAAAAAGGAGATCAAATCCGATCCCCGATTCGAGCAGTTTCTGACTGGCCGGAGCCGGATGTCGAAACGCGACATGATTAGCCGCGTGCTCAAGGAATCGGCCAGCTACGCCCCGGTGTCGGGGAACTTCAAAACGATTCTCCTCGACAACGCCGAGGCGATCCGCGAGGACTTCCAGCAGTCACTCCGCCGGGTGATGGAACAACACCACCGGACCACCCAATTCGTCTTCACCACGCGACAGCCCGCCAAACTCATCGCCCCGATCCACTCGCGGTGTTTCCCGGTTCCGATGCGCTCGCCGACGACCGACGAAATCATCGCCGTCCTCGACGGAATCTGTACCGCCGAGGAGGTCGACTGCGACGAGGCGGGCCTCGAATTCGTCGCCAGCGCGGCAGGGGGAAATCTCCGGCAAGCGATTCTCACCGCCCAGACGACTGCTACGCAAAAAGACGAACTCACGATGCAGACGGCCTACGAGACGCTGGGCGATATCGGCGACGACGACCAGATCCTCAGCGCGCTCACCGATGCCAAGCGTGGCGAACTTAAATCCGCCCGCAGCACGGTCGACGACCTGCTGTCTGACGAGGGGTACGATGGCAACGAACTCCTCGGCGAACTCCTGCGTGTCGCCCGCTCCCGCTCGGAGTTCGAGACGAGCGACATCACCCGACTCCACGCGCTGGCTGGCGAGGCCGACCTCGAACTCACCGAAGGACTGGACGACCGACTCCACCTGACCCACCTGCTTGCGTCGTGGGCCGAGGGTCGCACCCAACTCCGGTCGACGGCCTAACTCCACTCTATCATGACACCACCATACGCCGTCGCGCCGGGCTGCTGGCGGTACGCGATAGCCTGCTTTGCTGTCGCACTCCCCACAGCAATCCTCGCTCCACCCCTCGCAGCCGTCGCGCTGGCACTCGGCGTCGGCGTGCTGTGGTTTCACCGCGATCCGAAGCGTACACCACCCGAGTCGGGTATCCTCGCACCCGCCGACGGTCACATTTCAGTCATCCGCGAGGAGGGCGACCGGCTCCGTGTTGGCACGTTTATGAACGTCACCGATGTCCACGTCAACCGCGCGCCGATGGCCGGCACGGTCACCGAGGTCGACCACCGGCCGGGAGCCTACAAACCCGCCTTCTCGAAGGATTCCGACCGCAACGAACGGGTGGTCGTCGACTGCGGCGAGTACGAAGTCGCGCTGATCGCCGGCTGGTTTGCCCGCCGGATTCATCCCTACATCGAACCGGGTGACGAACTCACGCGCGGCCAGCGAATCGGCCACGTCTCTTTCGGAAGTCGGGCAGACGTGCTGTTACCCGCCGCCTACTCCCGTGAGGATCTCTTGGTGACTGATGGCGAGGCGGTCAGGGCTGGCGAGACGCGGCTCGTCGAAACGAAGTAGCGGCTTCGACGATCCCAGTCAGATACCGGTCCAACGTGTAATTATATTTAATTAGTGGTGAGTAACACGTCGCGTCCAAAACGTAGTCGACGCCTACCACGGCTCCTCTTTGGCACCGATTTTGAACGCAATGATATTGGTGCTCACGTGGAGGAGTGGCGTTATGACGAGGATAACGACGATTATGCCGAGGGTAAACGTCGACAGGAACCAGTCGGCGTCGACCAGAAACGCAACCAGCAGTGCGCCGACGACGAAATCGAGCTGATCGAGTCCCGGAAACGCGGCTCCACGCTCGCGGCCACTCCGGCGCTTGATAAACGAGGCTCCGATATCGCCGAGCATGGCTCCGAGAGCGAGGCCGACCGCAGCCTGAATCGGGAACGTCGGCAGCGAGACGCCGAGTGTGGCCGAAACGGGACCGTTGATCGCGTTGAGTCCCAGCGCGAGCAGAACGCCGATGAGCGTGCCGACGGCGGTGCCGCGCCACGTTTTGCCGTCGCCCAACACGCGCCGTCCGCCCCACGTACGACCACCGTCGATGGGTCGACCCCCACCGGCGAGCACCGCCGCATTGTTCGGGACATAGGCGGGCAACATGGCCCAAAACGCCGTCGCAACGAGTGAACCGATCATACCGGAGCGAGGAGAGCCGATACTTAATTCCCGGCGATTCCAGTCGGGAGGGTGGGTCAACCAAACGCTTGCTGTTGGCTCCGAGCGGTCCGCAACAGATGACAGCAAACAGTCACCGGTCGAAACGGTGAAACCACTCACATACCTACAGTCAGGTATTCAATGCTAACCAAACGGATCATCCCCTGTATCGACGTCGACCTCGACGACGATGGCAACGCGGCGGTGTACACCGGTGTCAACTTCGAGGACCTCAAATACACCGGCGACCCCGTCGAGATGGCCAAAGCCTACAACAAGGCCGGTGCCGACGAGTTCGTGTTCCTCGATATTACCGCCTCCGCCGAGGGCCGAGAGACGATGCTCGAAACGGTCTCGCAGGTCGCCGACGAATGCTTTATTCCCCTGACTGTCGGCGGGGGAATCCGGACGAAAGAAGATATTAAAGAGACCCTACGGGCGGGCGCAGACAAGGTTTCGATCAACACGGGCGCGCTCAAACGGCCCGAACTCATCACCGAGGGCGCGACCGCCTTCGGCAGTCAGTGTATCGTCATCTCGGTCGACGCCCGCCGCCGATTCGACGACGAAGGCGACTATTACGCCACCGTCGACGGCGAGGAATGCTGGTTCGAGTGCACGGTCAAGGGTGGTCGTGAGGGGACTGGCCGGGATGTGGTCTCGTGGGCCATCGAAGCCGAAGAGCGCGGGGCTGGCGAACTGTTCGTCAACTCCATCGACAGCGACGGAACGAAGGACGGCTATGATATTCCACTCACGAAAGCCGTCTGTGATAACGTCTCAACGCCGGTGATCGCCTCATCGGGGTGTGGCTCGCCCGACCACATGGCCGAGGTGTTTACCGAAGCCGGAGCCGACGCCGGGCTTGCGGCCTCGATTTTCCACTTCGACGAGTACTCGATTCAGGAGGTTAAAGAGCGCCTTCGGTCACAGAACATCCCAGTTCGGCTCTGATAAAGAGTCATTACGCAGTCGACTCCCTGTTAGGCGCTGCTGATTTTAGTAAGAAAAGAGTACTTTTTTGTCGGCCATTTATCAGCATCGAATGACAACAGATTTTATCCAGTGGCCCAATGGTTTCGCCGTGCCCCCCACTAACTACCCCCTCCAGAACTCCGTTATCGAACCGCTGTTGTGGTCGCTGGGAGACGCTCCGCCGGATCTGACCGACGAGGTCATCTTCGAGGGGCGAACCACAACGACAGCCGACGGAGACGAAGAGTACACCGTTTCACCGGCCGGGTTGTCGCCGACAGAGCAGATGACACACTGGATTACGGTCGACGCGGCACACGTCGTCTCGCTCGCAAACAGGCGGTAACGCGGGCCGGACAGCAGCTCCCACCCGCTGCTATTTTGAGAGGAGTCGACAGCAAAAACGAGAGTCAGCGCCGCTTAGGCTGCGGCTTCGAACGCGTCGGCGAACTCGTCGGTCGCGGCTCGAACGGACTCGGCGGCGGTCGCCAGTGCGTCGAGTGGGTCGAGTCCGCCCTCGGTCGTAATCGAGAGGACGGGATCGGTCTGGCCGCCGGACTGTTCCGGATTCACATCGTAGGTCGCTGCTGCGACGTTGTCGGTCTCCAGCAGCTCGCCTTTGAGGACGTTCATAAACGTATGATCCTCGCCAGCGATTTCGATGCGGAGTTCCTCGTCAGTCTTTTCGATAACCCGCAGTTCCATACGCCTTCGTTTGCCTGTGTGTCGTTTCAGTGTTTCGTTGTCCGCCGCTGGCGTTCGACCCGTATATAGACGGGTCGAATGCGGAATTCGAACGCGACCGAGCAAAAAGCCTATAGTTGCGACAGGGTTATCGGATGGTAGACATGGTCACTGTACTTCCGCTGTTCGGCCCAGTCGGCCCCGAGATGCTGATCATCCTGCTCGTGTTAGTGCTCTTGTTCGGCGCGAACAAGATTCCGAAACTCGCCCGGTCGACCGGTCAGGCGATGGGTGAGTTCAAGAAAGGCCGCGAGGATATCGAAGACGAGCTCCAAGAGATGAGCGATCCGACCGCAGACGCTACCTCGACCACGACCGACAGCGAGCCGGTTGTCGAGGAGACTGAGGAGTCCGACACCGAGACGGAAACCGAGAAAGCAAACTAACCACGTCCGGGCCGGGCATTCTTTTAATAGCCATCTACTAGTAGCGACTGGTAGGGCGCGTGGCCTAGTGGACAGGGCGAGCGGTTCCTAACTGCTCGATCGTGGGTTCGAATCCCATCGCGCCCGTTATTTGCGAGTAGCGAGGGACGAAGTCCCTCGGACCATGCGAACGGATGCTTCGCATCCGTGAGCAGACGAAGCGAGCAGTAACGGCGCAGGGATTCGAATCAGGGAGTAGCTTCGCTACGACCGTGGTTCGAATCCCGTCGTAGTGCTTCGATCACTTCGTTCCCTCTGTACTACTCCTGAGTCTCGTTCGTTTGACTCACGAGACTCCCACCGTACCCGTTCTGGAATTTCTATTCCGTCGACGATCCGCAGTAACACGACTTATGATCCCGACAGACCTACCTACAGTGAATGGTCGACGGGCTGAACACCGAGACGGCAACCACAGAGGAACTCAGAGAACAGCGAGCAGAGATTCTCGACGCAGTGACAGCCCATGCTGGCGAGATCGCGCGCGAACTGGCCTTATTAGAAGGTGGTGACTACGGCCGCCGAACGTTCCGCACTGATCGCGGCGAGTGGACGATCAAATACGAGGCCGGTCGACTCGAATTCCTGCTGTTCGAATCGAAATCCGGAGCCGAGACCTACGTCGTCTCGACAAAGCAGCCGCCGGAGCCGAAAGCGCTCTTAGATGCCATGAAATCCTACGACGCTTTCGTTGAGGCCTACAACGAGTTCGTCGACTCCCGCGAAGGAATTCTCGACGCGGTCGACACGGGGTTCCCGGAGGTCACCTCGACAGCGACCATCGTCGACGAACGAGATCAGATCGTCGCGGCGATTCGGGAGGTGGCGACCGATATCGCCCAACAGTGTTACCGCTACGAGGGAACAGATTACGGGATGTTTGCGACAACTGTCGACGGAACGCGCTGGGAACTCAAATGGGAGGAGGGACAGGTGTCGTATCTCCGGGTCGGCGGTGAGGGTGGCGTCTATCTGCTCTCCCAATACAGCCCGCCCTCGGCCCCCGATGTCCGAGCACTCGCGGGCGATGTCGGGCGGTTCGTCGCGGCGTTCAACGACTCCGTCGACGAACTGGAAGTCGACCTTCAGGAAGTGTCGTTTTCGCCTGACAGCTGAGCTACAGCTGGATTCTACCCAATGATGAGCCACGCCAGCCCAGCGGCGGCAACGCTGAGGACGAAGTTACCGACAGCGTTGAGAACCGCAGCGCCGCCCATTCCCCGCTCCCAGAGCCGCACCGTCTGGACACTGAACGAGGAATAGGTCGTGAATGCGCCACAGAGCCCAACGCCGAAAAATAGCGTCACGGCCTCGCTGAAGTTGCCGAAAACGACCACGCCGAGTACGAAGCTCCCGATGACGTTGACGACGAGTGTCGACAAGGGAAACTGCATGTCGCCCTGTTGCCGGACGACGAGATCCGAGACCAGATACCGAAGCACCGCGCCGATGGCTCCACCGGTACCGAGGAGATAGGCTGGCTCCATCGGGACCATTAGCGATCACCTCCGCCGACGAACCAGCGACCGACGAGCACCGCAAGGAAGCCACAGAGATAGCTCACGCCGACATAGCCGACAGCTGTCAGTGGCTCAGCGAGGAGCGTATCGATGACGAATGTGCTGTAGGTTGTAAACGACGAGAGAAAGCCAGTCCCGAACACGAGTCGGGAGTTGTCTCCAATCGCCTGTTGGTCCAGCGAGTCGTAGATCAGAACACCGAGGGCGAAGCTGCCGAGGATGTTTACTGCGAGAGTTCCCGGAAGGGTACCCGGAACGAGAAGGTCGACGAACTGCCGGAGGTTGGCCCCGGCGAAGCCGCCGACAGCGATTAGCAAAGTCGGTTCGAGCTGTGTGAGGAGCTGTCTACGTATCATGGCTGGCAGAGTCAGGAGCCATCAGCCCGGTCGGCGGTTTGGTCGGGCGAGCCCCATCGCCCGGGGAGAAGCTGTCTCCCAATCGTCGCATATCGCCACGACAGTCTGTCTGGTTGAGATTGGGCCGTAGGCCTAAGCATTCCTATTTTCGCTGGAATCACACCCGGTCGACAATGACAAATACCCACTACTGGCACACCGAGCCAGTCGTTCGACGGCGTTGCTCCGAGACGCTTATTCACCCCCGACTCCGAGTATGTGTATGCAACAGGTCGACGCGGAGCTATCGAGGCTCGACCGCGCAATCGTCAACGCGTTTCAGGGCGGGTTTCCGACGGTTGAGCGCCCCTTCGAGCCCGCGGCGGCAGCACTCCGTGATCAGGGAGTCGACGTGACGGCCGACGAACTGCTCGCGCGCGTCCAACACCTCGACGAGGAGGGAATCTTGACTCGGTTCGGCGCGCTGGTCAACGCCCAAGAAATCGGTGGCAATGCCTCGCTGGTCGCCATGCACGCCCCACCCGAGCGCTTCGATGAGATCGCCGACCAAGTAAACGAGTTCCGCGAAGTCGCCCACAACTACGAACGCGAACATCCACATCTCAACATGTGGTTCGTCGTCAGTGTAGCTGACGAGGATCGAATCGAAGAGGTCCTCGCAGAGATCGAGGCCGAAACCGGCCAGCAGACCTACAACCTCCCCAAACAGCAGGAGTTCCGCGTCGAGGCCAAGTTCATGCTCGATGGCCCAATCGACGAGGGCGACGTCGACCTTGCCGACCTTGGTCCAGCAGTCGACCCAACCGACAAGACCACCTTGACGCCCGCAGAACGGGATCTCGTCATCGAAATTCAGGGCGGACTCCCGATTACTGCGACACCGTATGCCGACGTTGCCGATGCACTCGATGCGGATGTCGACTGGGTAATCGAGACGATCAAACGGTTCAACGAGGAGGGGAAAGTCCGCCGTGTCGGCGTTATTCCGAACCACTACGCGCTGGGCTACACCGAAAACGGAATGACCGTCTGGAACGTCCCCGACGACCTCGTTTCGGAGGTCGGCCCAGAAATCGCCAGTCTGGGTTTCGTTACCCACTGCTACCAGCGACCCCGCCACGAGGGCGTCTGGCCCTACAACTTCTTTGCGATGACCCACGGTCGGACCGAAGCCGAGAGTCAACAGCGCATCCAGCAGGTCAAAGCACGGATGGATGACTTCTGGGACGTTGAGGACGAGGACTGGGACTCGCTGTTTTCGACCCAGATTCTCAAAAAGACCGGGATTCGACTGGCCGAACGAGCGGAGGCGAACACGGAGTGATACCGCTCTACCACGATTTCAGCGAGGAAACGGTTCTCGTCTTCGGCGGCGGCAGCGTCGGAGCCCGCAAGGCTCGCCGGTTTGCCCGCGAGGCGCAGGTGGTCGTCATCAGCCCGGCGTTCGACGAGCGATTTGAGACCGACGAAGAGCTGGCAGCTGTCGACCGAATCCGTGCGGCTCCGGAGCCAGCCGAGGTCCCGGAGTGGGTCGACCGATTCGAGCCTGTCTTGGTCGTTGCTGCAACCGACGACCCTGATTTAAATAGGGCAGTCGACGAGGCAGCCAGCGAACGTGGACTACTTATAAACCGTACCGACCAGTCCGGCGGACGGGATGTCGACAGCGTCGTCGTTCCGGCCACCGTGCGCGATGGGCCGGTATCGGTTGCGATTTCGACCGGCGGGAAGAGTCCCGCACTCTCGCGATATTTGCGCCAGCAGATCGAAGCCGAAATCGAGGATGCGGGTGCGATGGCCGAGCTTACGGGGGAGCTTCGAGCGGAGCTGAAAGAATCCGACCTCTCGGTGGCAGATCGCCGGGCGGCTGTCCGGTCGGTTGTCCGTTCGTCGTCCGTTTGGAAGGCTTTACATACGGGTACTGCCAAAGCGACAAAAGAGGCAGAGCGCGTAATGGCAGCCGAACACGACGACACGGACGGTGGAAGCCGATGATTCGGACCGGTGTCATCACAGGCGTTAGCGTTTCGCATATGAACGCGAGCGTTGATGAGATCGAAGCCGCTAGCTGTGCCGATGTCGTCGGTCGGGTGGCTGCGCTTCGAGCAAAGCCGGGCGTTTCAGAGGCGTTCGCACTCCAGACATGCAACCGGTCGGAAGCCTACGTCGTCACTGATCACGCCCGGCAGGGTCGTGAGGCGCTGGCTGAGGTCGTTGCTGATGTTCGAGAGGGCGCCGTCGACCACATGGACCACGAGGAGAGCCTGCGGCATCTCATGCGTGTCGCCGCCGGGCTGGACTCGCTGGTCCTCGGCGAAGACCAGATTATTGGCCAACTCAAAACCGCCTTCGAGGCCTCGCGGTCGGCCGATGGGATCGGTCCGCTCCTCGACGATGCGATCACGAAGGCGATCCACGTCGGCGAACGCGCACGCACGGAAACCGAAATCAACGAGGGCGTCGTCTCGCTTGGCTCGGCGGCGGTGGAACTCGCCAGCCGAGAGACGGCGCTCGCCGGGTCGACCGCACTCGTCGTCGGCGCCGGTGAGATGGGATCGCTGGCGGCCACGGCGCTCGAATCGGCGGGCGTCGACCGGATCGTGATCGCCAACCGGACGATCCCACACGCGACACACATTGCCGAGACGGTCGAGACCGAGGCCAGCGCCATTGGGCTCGACGCGGCGGCCGCGGCCGCCGAGCAGGCCACGGTCGTCATCACAGCAACCGGGAGCCCGGATCACGTCCTCGACAGCGAGGGGCTCGCGGCGGCCGGAGAGACGATCTGTATCGATCTCGCTCAACCACGGGATATCGAGCCCGCGGCGGCCGCTGTCGACGGGATCGCGGTCTACGATATCGACGATCTCGAATCGGTCACCGAGTCAACCCATCGTCGGCGGAAGGTCGCCGCCGAGGAGGTCAAGGCCATGATCGACGAGGAGTTCGACCGACTGTTGGCGCTGTTTAAACGCAAGCGTGCCGACGAGGCGATCAGCGCGATGTACGAAAGCGCCGAGCGCGTCAAAAATCGGGAGGTCACCACTGCGGTCGACAAACTGGAGGCCCACGGCGAGTTGAACGACAAACAGCGCGACGTGATCGACTCGCTGGCGGATTCACTCGTCGGCCAGTTGCTGTCGGCTCCGACCAAGAGCCTGCGGGATGCGGCCGCCGAGGACGACTGGACGACGATCCAGACCGCGATGCAGCTATTTAATCCGGAGTTCGACGGCGAGTTCCCACCGAGCGACGGTGAAATGGACGAAGCGTCGACCGAGGACCGCCCATCGGAGAGGCCCGACGAGATCCCGGAGGGCGTCTCGCCGGAGGATATTCCACCCCACGTTCTCGAACAGTTATCCGACGATTAACGGGTCAGTGACACCGTGTCAGTCGACCGCCACCAACTGTTATTGAGCCGGACGTCGACTTCCAACCATGACACTCGATAACGACGAGATAGCCGACCGGCTGCCCGACGACTGGGGCCGCGAGGGCGACGAAATCGTCCGGACCTACGAGTTCGACGACTACCTCACTGGCGTCGACTTCGCAACCGAGTGCGCCGAAATAGCCAACGAGGAGTTCCATCACCCCGAACTGATCATCGGCTTCCGGACTGTGGAGGTGCGGCTGACGAGCCACGAGGCTGGTGGAATCACCGATGACGACATCCGGCTTGCAAAGCAGTTCGACGACGAGTACTGAGACCGATGGACGCCGCCTACGTGTTTCGCGTCCGCTTTCGCCTCGATCCCGACGACGTGCGAGTCGACCCCAACGAGTTCGAGACCGTCCTCCGGATTCCGGCCGCAGAGCCCGGAAAAGAGGGCTGGCTGTTCTTCCAGCAGCACCTCTGGCGGGGCAAGGTTGGCGACGAGAAACACCTCCGGGAGATTGCCGAAGATCATCTTGGCGTGTCGGTCAGTGCAGCGAGCTTCAGCGAACTCGAAACCGACGAGCCGTATCTCGACGCGCTGAAAGACGAGATTGCGGTTGGGGTGGCGAGATTCAACGCCGACTCGGTCGACGAAGTCCTCCACAAATATCTCGGCAGTTCGATCCACGTCCGATAACCAGACAGATCGATCTACCGGCCAGTTTGTTACACCGTAACACACATATACCATAGCCACGTAGATATTTGTCCAATGGTCACCGAGGAGTACGATTTCTGGCTGTTCGATCTCGACGGGACGCTGATCGACACCGAGTGGGGGTACACCCGCGAGGTGTTCGACCGCGTCGGTGATCGGTTAGGTCGACCGTTTAGCGACCGCGAGGCCGAAATCATCTGGCACGGGCTGGGTGGCGCACGCGACCCCATGCTCCGACAGTGGGGGATCGACCCCGCGGAGTTTTGGCCCGTGTTCCACGACGAAGAAGAGCCGCTGGTTCGGGCGGAATCAACGTATCTCCACCCCGACGCGGTCGACTTCATGGCTGAGATCGAACGCCAATCGGTGCCGGTCGGCCTCGTGACCCACTGCCAAGAGTTTTTGACCGAACCCGTGTTACAGCATCTCGATATCGGTGACTGGTTCGACACCGTCGTCTGTTGTACCGAGGAGTTGGGGTGGAAACCCGACCCTGCGCCGGTGAGCCATGCGATGAGCCAGTTGGGTGTCGACGCCAGCCAGCGCGGCGTGTTGGCGGGTGATGGCGAAAGCGACATCGGCGCGGCGTGGAACGCCGGACTCGATGGGATTCACGTCGAACGCCACGGCGTCGACCAGCGGGGACGCTGTGTGTTGGGCGATTATCGCGTCGACTCCTTCGAGCCGCTGTTGTCGGATGTGGCAACCGATGGCGGAACGAAACGGGTGTAAAAACGCTTCTGCAGTTAGTCGGCGAGATTCGGTGAGGCAGTCGACTCGCCGTCGTCACCGCCAGCGTCCATCGCCAGCGCGTCGTCGGCCAGTGGGTTGAGCGCATCCCGACCGAGCAGCGCGAAGACGGCGAAGCCGACCTTCGTGATGATGTCGAGATAGACGACCACCATCATCTCCGTGTTCGGCAGCAGGTAGCCGTATCCGACGGGTGCCAGCAGCCAGACGATGGGGTACATCGTCCAGAGAACGACCGTCACGTTGCGGAGTTTGGTGAACACCATCGCCACGCGGTCGGTTTCGAACGTTGCTCGTGCCGGAAGTTCGACCACAAGCAGGTAGGCAAGGGCGAGATAGGCAAGGGTGCCAGCCCCGAACAGCGCCAACGAGAGCGTCCCGGTGGTGAAGATCGCAGCGATCCCGAGGAGGATCAGCGCCACATCGAGGCCGATCAGGAGGCCGTAGATCTGCTTGCCCGGCTTACAGAGCAGCGTCATATAGAGAATCAAAAGCGGCGTCGTCAACAGCCAGTCGACGTACCGCGGGGTGTAGAAGCTCGCCCCATCGACCGAGAGCGTGCCGATTCCCTGTGAGGTCAGCGTATACGAGACGGCGGCAATAGCGGTAATCGCCGCGAGAATCGCATAGTAGCGTCGGTTCTCCGGCTCAGTAAGCGCGAAGTAGACCGAGGGGAGCGTGCCGGCCGCCAGCGCAATGGCACCGATAGCCGCCCAGAGTTCGACGGGCAGTATCATCGGTCATCACCGAACTGGAAGCCACCGTCGTCAGTGTGTTTGCCGCCGTCGGTGGCTGCTTTCGAGCTCCCCCCTGTCGGCGAGTTGTCGACTGTGATCTGGTTGGTCGACCCACCGGATCGCCCCGGCCCATCCGTCGAGATATCGAACTGATCGAGGACAGCCAACAGTTTCTCGGCTTGCGAACCGAGCTCGCCGGCCTCGTGTTCGACTGTTTCGAGGCTCTTGAGCTGCTGTTCGGTGGTATCGGTCACGTTGTCGGCCGCATTGGACGTCTGCTCGCTGATCGACGCGACTTCGTCGATCATGTCGACGACCGCGCCGGCGGCGCGGGCCTGGTCTTCGGTCGTCTTGTTGATCTCGCTCATACTGCTGTCGATCTCGTCGACGTACTCGATGACGTTGTTGAGTTGATCGATTGCACCCTCGACAGTTTCGACGCCTTGGCTGATTCGAATGGTGGTTTCGTCCATTCCGGCGACCGCATCGCCGGTTCGCTCTTGGACGCTCTGGATTTTGCCGTCGATCTCGCTGGCGGCCTCTTTGGTCTCCTCGGCAAGCGATTTGACCTCTTCGGCAACGACCGCGAACCCTGCGCCCTCTTCGCCCGCGCGGGCGGCCTCGATGGAGGCATTCAGGGCCAAGAGGTTCGTCTGCTCGGCGATCTCGCTGATCATATCCGCGATTTCGCCGATTTCGGTCATCTCCTCGTCGAGCGCCTCGATGTCCTCCATCGTTTCGTCGGTTGTTTCCTCGACGGCGGCCATCTGTTCGAGCGCGTCGGCGGCGGCGGACTCGCCTTCGGTTCCGGCCTCGGTCGCGTTCTCGGTGGTTTGGGCGACCGTTTCGACGGTTGCGGCGACCTCTTCGGCACCCGAGGAGAGCCCGTCCATCTCGTTGGCTACCTCTCGGAGGTTTTCGGTCTGTTTGTGGGCTCCTTCGGAGATGTCTTCGACAGCATCCGAGACGCCACCACTGGTTCGCTGGAGTTCTTCGGCACGAGTATCGACGCCACTTGCGGCGTCGCCCACGGTGTCGGCGAACGTTGTGACCTCGCCAATCGTCCCTTCCAGTTCGTCGAGCATCTCGTTGAACGCGAGACCGACCTGCTGCATGGCCTCACTTTCGCCGTTGGGGTCGACGCGCTGGGTCAGATCGCCGTTGGCGACCTGCCGCATCGTTCGCTCGTAGCTCTCGGCCTGCTGTTCGATTCTGGAGGCTCGGCGCTCCATTTCGTCGCGGGCCGCTTGGGCCTCTTGGGTGGCGTCTTCGGCCTCGTGGCGGGCCTCGTCGGCGGCCGAAATCTCCTGTCGCAGGGAGCGACGCATCGATTCGAACGAGCGGTAGAGCTGGCCGATTTCGTCGCTGCGCTCGGTTTCGAGTTCGACATCAAGATCACCGTCGGCCATCCGGTCGGCCTTGCCGGCCAGATGGCGCAACGAAATAATCGTCTGGCTACCGATGGTGACGCCGATCAGCGCGAGACTGATTACCGTCAGCAGGATGAGGCCGAGGATGCTCGACCCCAACTCCCCGCTGCCGGCTCCGAGCGCCTCGACTGCCTCGATATGCACGAACAGCCCGGCGCCGACGACGATTCCGACGACCCCGAGCAGCGACAACGTCAGCTTTGCCGCGTAGCTTCCGCGGATGAAGTTCAGTGACTGCTCCGTACTCATAGTGATACCAACTAGTAAGATATCGTGTATCATAAAACCACAACACGCAGTTATCAGTGCTGAGAGTCGTCTACAGGTAGTTCAGAGATCAGTCGGGTGAGCGTGGTAGCTCGTCGACAGTCCCCAGTCGTCGACCAGTGTCTGTAGGCTCCGAACGCCGAATGTTTCGGTCGCGTAGTGGCCTGCCAGAATGGCGTTGATATTGGCCTCGCGAGCCTGATGGTAGAGCTTCTGTTTGCCCTCGCCAGTTATCAGGAGGTCGACGTCCGCCGCGATGGCCTCGTCGAGCCAGTCGCTGCCGCTACCGGTGACGATGGCGACGGTCGCTACCTCGTCGGGGCCGAAGTCGAATGTCTGGACGCTGTCGGTGCCCTCCAGTTCGGTTTCGAGTTGGGTCGTGATCTCGTCGACCGAACGGGCCTCACCCAGTCGACCCTGCTGGCCAATCGTCACAGGACCCATCGATCCAAAAGGAGCGGTGTCGGCCAATCCCAGCAGATCTGCGATTCCCGCCGCGTTGCCGACCGACTGGTGGCCATCAAGCGGGAGATGCGAGACGTAGAGCGCGATGTCGTTTTTGATAAGCGGTGCAATCCGCCGGTACTGCCGGTCGGTGACGCGTTCGATCCCGCCCCACGAGAGTCCGTGGTGGGTCACGAGCACGTCAGCGTCTGCGTCGACCGCGGCCTCAATCGTTGCCTCGGCGGCGTCGACCGCGAACGCGGCGTGATCTACGTCTTGCTCGGGGGGGCCAATCTGCAGGCCATTGGCGCTGGCGTCGACATCCGCATACGCGTCGGTCTGCAGTTCCTCATCTAATCGCGCGGTAAACGTCGAGAGTTCCATACCGACCGCTACGCGGCGAGCGGCTTGTAAGCCACGGACTCGCTACCGCAGCGAGACCAAAAGAGAGCAGTTACTCGATGGAGACGGCGTTGACCTGCCCGTCCTGGCCGGGTCGGGAGGTGACGCGGGCCTTGCCCTCGCTGGTTTCGATGACTGCGCCCTTCGTGATGATGTTCCGTCGGACGTAGTTGACGTTCGAGGGGTTCTCGACGACGTCCTCGATTGTGACTTCGGTCGTCTCGCCGCCGTCCGACAGCTGTGCGACGTTCGTCGACAGCGCGCGGAGTTTGTCATCGTTGCCACGGGCGTCGATGATCTGGAGGCGTGGTTCGGCGACAGTGGTCTCGGCTGGCTCGCGGCCGAGCTGGTGCCGTTTCTTTTTGCTGAAATGTTTGAGCCGTCCGCCGGTCCGCTTCCGCGTAGAGTGTCCCTGATCTTTCATACTCCGAACTGAACACCAGCAGCTACTTGAATCGCTCGAAACGACGCGGCTCGACCACCGCCGCCAGAGGGGCGAGAAGGCCAGTGGGCTCGCCGTTCTTCACAAAGTGTTGTCACTATTTGAGTACGCGATTCTGAAATTTGTACTTTCGCTGGATATTCGTTGGTTTGAGTAGGGTAAAAACACAGATCTAATCACCTTATACACATATTATTAGCTATTAAACTGTCCAGCTGTCGACTTAGGCAGGTATATTTCTGACAATGTAAACGATTAGGGTTATATGTGTCCGGACAAGACCGTTTTACCGTGACTACACGGATGGATGTGCCACATACCGAACTAAAATCGCACGTCTGTCCACACTGACCAAACCATGAGCCAGAAAAAGAAAGAGGAGTACAAAGACGGGCTGTACGGAGACGAGGTACGCGAAAAACTGATAGAGTTCGCCGAGAAGGGGTACGATTCAATCCCCGAAGACGAAAAGGACGCGTGGCTCTCGCGGTTCAAGTTCTGGGGCGTCTTCGCCCACCGGTCTGGCCAGGAGGGCTACTTCATGATGCGGCTGACCAACTGTAATGGCATCTTGGAGCCGGGGCAACTCCGGGCCATCGGTGAGGTCGCCCG
This sequence comes from Halohasta litchfieldiae, assembly GCF_002788215.1. Classification (NCBI taxonomy): domain Archaea; kingdom Methanobacteriati; phylum Methanobacteriota; class Halobacteria; order Halobacteriales; family Haloferacaceae; genus Halohasta; species Halohasta litchfieldiae. The sequence goes on from NZ_CP024845.1 coordinate 3,205,090, forward strand.
CGACTACGCCCAGGGACCGATTGGCAACCCCGAGTACGGCAACGGGTGGATCGACTTCACCACGCGACAGTCGGTCCAACTCCACTGGATCAAACTCGAAGACGTCCCGAAAATCTGGGAGAAACTCGAAGGCACGGGCGTCACCACCCGATCTGCGGGCGGCGACACGATGCGAAACATCTCGGGGTGTGCGGTCGCCGGCAAGGCCAAAGACGAAATCGTCGACACGCTGCCGATCCTCGAACGGTTCCAAGATCAAATCCGCGGCGACAACGCGCTGTGCAACATGCCCCGGAAGTTCAACATCTCGATCACCGGAACGCCCGAGGGCGGCGCACAGGACTCGATCAACGACATCGGTCTCGAACCAGCGAAAAAGGAGATCGACGGCGAGGAGACGCTTGGTTTCAACGTTCGCGTCGGCGGCGGCCTCGGTGGTCACGAACCACGCGTCGCACGCTCGATCAACGTATTCGTCGAGCCGGACAACGCCGTCGACGTCGTCCGTGGCTTCGTCGAACTCTACCACGAACACGGCGACCGCGAAGTCAGATCGAAAAACCGCTCGCGCTTTTTCGTCGACGACAAAGGCACAGAGTGGATCCGAGAGACGCTTCAGGAGGACTTCGTCGACTTTGAACTGAAAACGGGCGGCAAAGACATGCGGGAAAACTACACGTTCAACGCCGGCCGCGACAGCGAGGACGGCAAGTTCGACTACCTCGGCGTCCATGAACAGAAAGATGGCAACTTCTATGTCGGCATCAACGTTGCCGTCGGGCGGATGGAAGCTGCGGAGGTAATACGGCTGGCCGATCTGGCCGACGAGTACGGCTCCGGCGAAATCCGGCTTAGTCGACGCCAGAACCCGATCATCGTGGATGTCGACGCCGACCGCGTCGACGAACTGCTCCGCAAACCGCTGCTCCACAAACACAAACCCGAACCCAACCCGTTCGTTCGTGGGGCAATGGCCTGTACCGGCACCGAGTTCTGTTCGCTCGCGCTCGCCGAGACCAAGACGCGGATGGCCGCGATGCTGCGCTGGCTGCGGGACAACGTCGACCTGCCGGACGATGTCGACCAACTCAAGATCCACTTCTCGGGCTGTACGGCCGACTGTGGACAGGCCAACACCGCCGATATCGGCCTGATCGGCATGCGTGGCCGCAAGGACGGCGAGATGGTCGAAGCCCTCGATCTCGGCGTCGGCGGCGGAATCGGTGAGGAACCCGCCTTCGTGGAATGGATTCGTCAGCGAATCCCTGCTGACGAGGTTCCCGGTGCGATCAAGAACCTCGTCGAGGCCTTTGCCGCCCACCGCTTCGAGGGCCAGACCTTCCGCGAGTGGGTCGACGCCACGGGTGACGAGCCGCTGATCGAACTCAGCGAACCGGAGGAAACGAGCTACGAAGATCCGGCACTCACCGACGCCAAACAGTCGTGGTACCCCTTCGCCGAGGAGGACACGGAGCTCACCCCCGATGGGATCGCCCACGCCGATGACTGAGACCGGCACCCAGCACACATCGGCTGACGTGGCTCCGGAGCTATCTTGATTCAAGGAGAGAATCCCGCCGTTCACGGCGGGCGTGAATCCGACACGGTGCTGAGCAACCGCCGACGATTGCTCACCGAAACCCAAATGCTTAGTACACGCCGTCTCGTACACGTTAGCAAGGGTTGCGTCGGCTCTCGGCACTTGCGCGGGAGTACGAGACGCGCTGAAACTAGCGTCCCGAGTATTTCCGGGCGTCGGTTCCCACGGGTCGGTTCTGCAACCGACTGCGGGGTTCGCGTCGTTCGTCAGCACGGGAACCCGGCCTACGGGTCGGGGAAGTGTGACCGAACCGACCGTGCCGTGAGGCATGACCGCTTGAGAGAGAGACGCCCCGAGAAACCGGGCGTCGATGACTCGCTCGCGGGTGGGAGCGCCCGTGACAGCGCCACAGGACGCTCCCGAGCGAGGGACGAAACCCGTCCCACCGACCTCGGGAGAGAAGGTCCTGAAACCTGCTCGGTAACGGGCCGGGTTTCCTCGTGCGGGGGAAGCCTCGCCGTTTACGGCGAGGAGGATGTCACTCGCCGAGCCCGTTGAGGCTGACTCCGAGACGGTCGAGGCCCGCTGCTGACTCGCTCACACTGGCTCGCGGTCTTTTATATGAATAGATACGCTCTGTGAGCGTATGCCAACGCCAGTCATCGCGGCGGCCTACCGAACCCCCCAAGGAACCGCCGACGGCGCGTTTGCCGACGTTCGGAGTGAGGATCTGTCGACAGCCGTCATTGATCACATTCTCGCCGAAACGGGGATAGACAGCGAATCGGTCGACGACCTGCTGTGGGGCTGTGCCCAGCAGCGAACCGAACAGGACAACAACATCGCCCGCGTGATTGCACTCCTCTCAGAACTCGGCGAGGGGGTTCCGGCAGCGACGATCAACCGCTGGTGTGCCTCCTCGATGCAGGCGATCATCTCTGCGGGCGACGCAATCGCCGCAGGCAACCGCGACTGCATTATCGCCGGCGGTGTCGAAAACATGTCGCGGGTGCCGATGGACACCGAAGCCTACCAGCATCTCCACCCAGATCTCGCTGAGCAGTACAACGTTTTTCAGCTTCAGATGGGGATGACAGCCGAAACCGTCGCCAGTGAGTACGACATCTCCCGCGAAACACAGGACAAGTACGCACTCCGTAGCCAACGGCGGGCCGCCGAGGCGACCGATTCGGGGCGGTTCGACGACGAGATTGTGCCGGTCGACACGGGAGCCGAAACCGTCACCGAAGACGAGGGGATTCGCCGCGATACCAGCCGTGAGGCACTGTCCGACCTCGATCCGGCGTTCACCGGCGAGGGCTCAGTCACGGCTGGTAACGCCTCCCAGATCGCCGACGGCGCAGCCGGAGTGCTCGTGACGAGCCAGGCGTTCGCCGAGAACCATGGGCTCGATATTCTTGCGAAAATCGGGACCAACAGCGTCGCGGGTGTCGACCCCACAGTCATGGGTATCGGCCCGGTTCCGGCCACCCGACAGTTGCTGGAGCGGGCCGGGCGCTCAATAGACGACTACGACCTCGTGGAACTCAACGAGGCGTTTGCGAGCCAAACCTGCTACTGCCAGCGCGAACTCGGCATTCCAGACGACCGGTTCAACGTCAACGGCGGCGCAATTGCGTTGGGCCACCCACTGGGGGCCTCCGGCGCACGGCTCCCAGTGACACTCATACACGAGATGAACAGACGGGATGTCGACCGCGGACTGGCGACACTCTGTGTCGGCTTCGGCCAAGGTGCGGCAATCGAGTTCTCTCGGTAGTCGACGGCTAACAGATCACGGTCTGCGTTACTCTTCGTTTCGAGCCGCCAGCCGACAAACGGTGTCTCGGTGTCGACATCGAGTGCTGCAAGCAACCGCACAATCAAAAGATAGCCACTGGCGAGGGCAGTTATACCGACGACCGTCTCCGGGCCATACCGGGAAGCGAGGGCGGCGTGGCAATCGTCGTCGACCGCGGTGCGGACAACCGCTGAGAGCATATCTTGTGTGGTTACTGCCACCGTTGGTCAGTCCGTATCGGTCACCACCGCCACCGCCCGAACCGGTGCGGCATCACCGTCACGGATCGGCACCGGGTAGGCGTGGAGTTCGAACCGCGAGGGGAGTCGACCGAGTCCCCGGAGATTTTCGACCAGTAGCCGGTCACTACTGAAAAGAGCGTGGTGGACCGGATACCCCACCGGTTCGTCCGGCGTCGCGTTGTCGGTCGGTGTCGGGTCGACATTGAGGGCGTCGATCCCCAGATGGAGACCACGCTTTGCGAGCCATTCGGCGGCTTCGGCGGTGAGATACGGATGGTCGAAATACTGATCGGTTCCCCAGTGGTCGTCCCAGCCAGTCTGGATGACAAGCAGGTCGACTGCTTCCTCAATTCCTCCATCACCCAGTGCCGCTGTGATCGTCGCACCGTCGATTGCAGCCCGCGGATCGAGTGGTCGACAGTCAACCAGCCGAGTCTCAAATTGGAACGTTTCGACTGGAAGTTGGTCGATTGTCGTACCGTCTTCGAGCATGTGGGCCGGTGCGTCAACGTGTGTCCCAGCATGCGAATCCATTACAATCGACGTGGTTCGGTAGCCATCCGATTCGACGGTCGCGGTGGGTTCGACCCGAACCGGTGGGGTGTCCGGATACACGCACATATCGGACTCGATGGGATGAGACAGATCATAGCTGGGCATACGTCGACTCTGCGCGCCGCCCGGAAGTCGGTTCGGCTACTCCCGATCCAGATACAGTTGGTCGATCCGGTCGGCGTATCGGTCGGTGATCGTCCGGCGTTTCTTTTTAAGTGTCGGCGTGAGCAATCCGTTGTCGACGGTGAAGGGGTCGACAACGAGATCGAACGAGTCGACCCGTTCGTGCGGCTGAAACCCTCGTGTCGCCGCCTCGATTTCGGTCTCAATATGGGCGTGTACCGTCTTGTCCGCAACGAGTTGGGCTGATTCAGTCGGGAGATCGACACCCTCGCGGTTGGCCCACCAGCGGATGGCCTCGACGTTCGGAACGATGAGTGCGCCAACGACTGGTCGACCATCACCGATAAGTAGACACTGCTCGATCAGCGGACTTTCGGAGATCGTGTCCTCGATAGGCCCGGGGACGACGTTTTTGCCAGTCGACAGCACGAGTAGTTGTTTCCGTCGACCACGAAACACCAGATACTCGCTCGGCAGTTGCTCGACCAGATCGCCAGTGCGGAACCAACGGTCGGTGGCTGTCTCGGTCGACTCAACTGTCTCGTCGACCGACGCCGATTCGGAACTGTCCGGCGAGACGAACGCCTTGGCGGTCCCGTCGGGCCGGTTCCAGTAGCCATCGGTCACATTTGGACCCCGAACCAGCAGTTCACCGACTGTCGCCCCTTCGTCGACCGACCCTGAACGGGACCCACCGGCGGTTCCGTCGATGTCGACTGTCGTATCGATCCGTGTTTCGACATCCAATAGTGGCGGGCCAATGGTACCCACTTCCGGAGCCTCCGGTGGATTCACACTGACGACTGGGGCGGTTTCAGTCAGTCCGTACCCCTCGAAAATTGGGATCCCCATCCCGTGAAACGTTGCACAGAGATCCGCCGAGAGGCTGTCGCCGCCACTGATGAACAGCTCCAATTCGTCGCCAAGGGCCTCTCGAATCCCCGAATAGACGAGCCGATCCGCAACCGCGTGGGCCACGCGTAGGCGTCGACCCGGATCGTCGGCAAGATGGAATCGCTTCGCAACGTCGACGGCCCAGTTAAATAGTCGCTCGCTAACCACCGAACCGCTGGCCTCGGCTTCGAACTTCTCGAACAGTCGTTCGTAGAGTCGTGGGACGGCAGTACTACAGGTCGGCGCAACGGCTCGAAAATCGTCTCCGAGCGTCTCGGGGGACTCGGCGTAGGCAACTGTGGCTCCGGCGGCGATCATCAGATACCCCCCGACGAGTCGCTCGAAGACGTGGGCCAACGGCAGCACCGAGAGGTGTCGACTGGTGTGATCGAGATGAGGCACCGCGCCGGAGCGGTCCGAACGAGGGCCGAAGCGGCGGAAGACGCCGTCGACGTTGGCACAGAAGTTCCCATGAGTAAGCCGGACGCCCTTCGGCTGGCCGGTCGTCCCCGAGGTGTAGATGATGCTTGCCAGATTCGCTGATGTGCGAGCCGAAAGCCACGACTCCCACGAGTCGCTCTCGAAAACAGTCGCTCCGCGCTCGTAGACAGTACCTAACGTCAAAATATCGCCACGGTCCCGAACCGCCCCCGCCATCCCGCTACCGTCGGGTAGGGAGTCCATAACGACAATGAACTCGGCGTCGACCGCGGGTTCGAGTGCGAGCACCCGGCCCAGTAGCTCGCTGTTTTCGACGACGATTCCGGTCGGCTCCGGATCGGTGAGGAGATATTCGAGTCGGTCGTCGGTGGCCGAGGGGTAGGCGGTCGTGACGACGCCGCCTGCGGCCAGCGTGGCGAGGTCGACCTGCGTCCATTCCATGCGCGTGTGGGAGACAATCGACAGCCGGTCGTCTGGTTCGAGACCCAGATCGTGGAACCCGGCGGCGAGATGCTTGACGACCGTTTCGAGTTCACTGTAGGTGAGATCGGCGTAGGCGTCATTCGGTGCTTCAGGAATCGCACCGACGTCGACCAGCGACCGGTCGTAGACTCCGCCTTTATAAGCGTGGGCGGCTGCCGAGGGATGACGAGCTGCGGTCGAGACGAACAGCTCCGGGATCGTCGCAGATCCCAGCGACGGGTGGTCGAAGGCAGCTTCGGCCTGTCGACGGTTCATACGTGAAAAACTGCGGCGGGCTGTATAAGAACTCTCGATCAGTCCTGACGGTCGAGGAAGCTCAGCACGCCCCGAACGTTGAGTTTGGTCTCCTCACGACCCTTTTCAGTGCCCCAGATCTCGGTGAGTTCGGTGTGGTCGACGAAATGCCGGATGACGGCATCATCGTCGCTGAGGCTCTCTCGGCGCTGGCGAATCGCCTCGACCCACTCGACCAGTGACCGCTTGTAGCCGTCCAACAGTTGCTCATTATAGGCTCTGGGACCGAAGTGGCCGAAACACAGGAGTTCGGGATCGAGCGACTGAATCATCGACACGTCGTCGAGACACTGGTGGACGTCGAACTGTGACGGTGGTGAGGTGACGCGAATCTCGTCGTGGTCGGGGACGTACAGTCCAGCCGCATCTGCAGTAAAAACGACACCCGTGTCGGTCTCAAACACGTGCTGATGGGGGGCGTGGCCAGGGGCCTCGTGGGCCGTTAGGGTGAGGCTACCGAGGTCGACCGTCTCGCCGTCTGTTAAACCCCGAATCCGATCTTCGGGGACTGGCTTCGGTTCGGTGTAGTAGGTCCACATCTCGCCGACTGCTGATTTGGTTCCACTTATAAGTCGGTCGGGGTCGACGAGGTGTCGAACAGCTCGCTCGTGGATCAGCACCTCGGCTTCAGGGTATCGTTCAGCGAGAAAACCCGCGCCGCCAGCGTGGTCGAGGTGGGCGTGGGTCGGGAGGATGTATGCGAGGCTATCGATGTCGAGTTGGTCGAGCGCGGCGAAAATGTACTCTCGGTTGGTTCCGATACCGGTGTCGACGAGGGCGGGCTGGTCGGTGTCGAAAATGTAGACCGAGCCGTAGCCCTCGACGTCGTACATGCCGGTGTCGAGGTAGTAGAGATCGGGGTGGTCGTCGACTGGTTTGAGATCGCCGGGAGCCATACAGGGGAGACCGCACGGCAGGCGGTTAATCGTTCGGTCGAACTACGCGATACCGAGTTCCTCGCGCGTGGTCGCTTCGCCGTAGAGGAACTCCGAGTGGTCGACCGCGTACTCGCGATGGTCTTCCTCGATGAAGCCGAGCGCATCCTCGACGAGTACGGGTTTGAAGTCACGGAGTCCCGCACTCCCGGCGGTGTGGAACACACAGACGTTTGCGAGCGTCCCACACAGCAGGAGAGTGTCGATGTTGTGGGCGCGGAGCCAACCTTCGAGTTCGGTTTGATAAAAGGCGTCGTAGGTGTGTTTGACGACGATATGGTCGGCCTCGTCGGCCGGGAGTTCGTCGACGAGTTCGGCCTCCCAACTACCTTCGAGGACGTGTTCGCCCCAGCGGTCAAACTCGTCGTAGTAGTGAGCCCCGTCGAACTGGTCGGGCGGGTGGACGTCCCGCGTGTAGATCACGTCCATCTTAGCGTCGTGGGCCCAGTCGACCAGATCGACGACGGGCTCAATGGCCGCCTCGCTGCCGGGGGCGTACAGCGAGCCATCGGGGTGACAAAAACCCTTCTGCATGTCGACAACGACAACTGCGGTGGTAGCTGGATCGTGTTCCATGCCGGTTCTAAGGTCACCATGGAAAAATGTGCTTGGGATCGGAGGGTGTTGTGATACTGTGGCCACAGGATGAACACCGAATAACATATACAATATACGTCTGTGTTCGGTACATGGACGCTCAGACATACCGAAATCGCATTGAGACAGCGGTCCTCGATGCGGACTACGAGCCGATCAGCGACGAGTCGACCGGCGAGTTCGAACCAGTGTGGCACAAACAAACCGAAGATCCGACAATCGGCGTCACGGAGGTTTTCGTGACTGTCATCGATAGCGAGGGGACCGATGAGGAGATTCTCACGGAGACCTCAGAGGCGTTCCGGAGACAGTTGTCCGAGATGACGCCGTCGGAACCCAGCACGATGGAGAACCTCTTCGGCTATGTCGTCTTTGCCGTCTCGGAACCCAGCGAGGAGCTTATTCAGTTTGCGACAGAGGAGTATACCGTGGCCGACCGGCGGACGAGCGTCTTTCCGCTGCTCTACGATCTGGAGAACGAAACGCTCCACAGACATCCCGTCCCCCGGCTCAAAGGCCGCGGGTTCTACGAGAAGCAGAAACTCGACGCCGAATCGCTGTTTTCGCTCTGAGTTCTCCCTGCCACAGCTCTTAGGCTTTTGTCCCAATACGTGTCGACAATGACTACCTCGCTTAATGGGTCAGTGTGCTCGTCGGTCGACGCCGAGTCGGTTTGGCTCGAAACAAATGGAGTCCAGCTACATACAGTGCAGGCGGGTCCCGAAGACGGCCCGCTTGTCATCTTGCTGCACGGCTTTCCCGAGTGTTGGTACGGCTGGCACAGACAGCTCGGCCCGCTGGCGAACGCCGGCTACCGGGTGGTCGTCCCCGACCAGCGCGGCTACAATCTGAGCGACAAGCCCGCGGGCGTCGACAGCTACCATCTCGACGAACTGGCCGCCGACATCGTCGGTCTCATCGACGCCTGCGACCGTGAGACGGCCAGCGTCGCGGGCCACGACTGGGGAGCCGCGGTCGCCTGGTGGCTCGGCATGGCGTACCCCGACCGACTCGACCGCCTCTGTATAGTCAACGTTCCTCATCCGACCGTTTTCGAGCAGAAACTCCGTGAAAGCTGGTCGCAGCGACTGAAAAGCTGGTATATCCTCCTGTTTCAGCTTCCCCTTGTTCCGGAGGTGGTCTCGGAACTTGGTAATTGGTGGCTCCCGAGACGCTCGCTGGAGTCGACCAGCCGCGCCGGGACGTTCACGTCGACCGATCTGGATCGCTACCGAACGGCGTGGGCCGAACCGGGGGCATACACCGCAATGGTCAACTGGTATCGGGCGATTGCTCGCTACCGTCCCCAGCCCAGCAGCGAGGCGGTGTCGACGCCAACCCTGATTCTCTGGGGGACCGACGACGAGTTCTTGGAGACCTCGATGGCCCACGACAGCCTCGACTACTGCGAGGACGGCCAGCTGCAGTTGGTCGACGAGGCGACCCACTGGATTCTCCACGAGGAGCCAGCGCTGGTCGTCGAGGCGCTGCTCGACCACCTGCCGGATCCCGTTCGGCAGCCCGACCGTCCCTGACCGTACTACCTTTTGTGTCTCGGAACCCTACATCGACGTATGCTACTCGTCCGGGGCCACGGCGGCGGAACGGCGCTCACGGGGACTGTCTTCGAGCGTGGCGAACAGTCGCCATCTTATAAGGGTGCACCGGAGGAGGACGCCCCCTACGTCTGGGTCTGTGACTCGTTTTACGAGGTCGAAAGCGGCGGTTCTCCGTTGGAGATCGATGGCGAAGAGATCCGTGTCGCCTTCGAGTCACCGATGCCTCGCGGCTTCGAAACCAAACAGCAGGCACTGACGGCTGCCGAAGACCACGTCAAAACACAGTTCGCCCGGATCGGCGTCGACCGGTCGGCCGTCGAGATCGAAGTCGTCCCAACCGATCCGGCCTGAGCGGTCGACTACGAGACTGTCTGTTCGGTATCGGTAGCGGTTGGCCACGCTTGAATCGTCTCGACTGCCCCAACGATCTCGCCACGTTCATTTTTCAAGAGGTTGATCGTCCGGCGGATGGTCCGTCCGGTCCCGTCGACGATGACAGTGTCTCGGCGGTCGGTGATCTCCTCGCCCGTCAGAAGTACCTGCCCGAGCAGTCGCTGACCGCCGTGGACTGCCGCGGGTGTGGTCCCGATGGCGTCGGCTTCGGTCGTCCCGAAGCGCTCACAGGCAGCGCTGTTGATGGAGACGATCTCGCCCGAGCAGTCGACTACCAGCGTCGGCACCGCAACCCCGTCGAGAACGGTCTTCATCAGGTAGTCGACATCCAACGTCCCGAAGGGGGTCTCGGTTTGGGAGGGTTCTCGCTCCTCGGGATCGGGATCCGATGCCCAGCCAGTCGGCCCGTTGGTCTCGATGGATATGTCCCGCCACTCAACCGAATCGGAGACGCGTTCCTCGTCGATGCGTTCAGTCGTCTCCGGCTCGGGCTCTGTGACCAGCAGTCGGTTGAGAAAACGCTTCATACGTGCTAGATCCCGCTGAGAGGCAATAAATATTAGGTGTAAGAATTCATTAAGGTCCACCAAACTATTTAAGGATATTATGAGGTCCGAGAAATTTTTATTTAGCTGGGTGAAGTAGAGTTACCATACATGTCCCTGTCAGAGATTATCAAGTATGTCAAAGGAAACGAGAAGACGCTCGTCGTGTTCAATCCGCCAGCCACGAGCACGCTCGTTTCCGATCTCGGGGACTATTTTACCACACAGAACGTCAGGGTGACCAGCCAGCGAACCGATTCGGGCGAGCCGGAGGGTGTCGTCGTTCTCAAACTGGGCGAGGAGGTGTTGTCGGCGGTGCCGGTCGAACAGCTCCAAGAGCTACTGGCAGGGGGTGCGCTCCGCGAGACAGGAGTCGGCATCGACGACACCGACTACCACGAGATCCTTCAGCATCTCAAGGAGACGACATTTACCTCCTACGACAAATCCCGGATGATCGCGATCTCTCACGAGATCGAAGACCGAGCACTCCGAGTCGACGGCGGGCGACTGTATGCGGGCTTTCAACTGCCGACGAAGCTCAACAATCAGGGCAAGCGCTACGGTCGACTCGCCGAGCGGGCAATCGATATCCACACCTTTGCGGTGCCCGACGGGCCAGCAGTCGACATCGCTGGCCTGACGCATCATGCCATCGCTGCCGCCGAAATCGAACAGTCATGGTTCGTCATTTTCGACGGCAACGGCGATGATCGCTACAAAACAGCGCTACTGGCAACCGAACAGTCACCCAACCAGTTTTACGGCTTTTGGACGGATGATCCGGGCATCGTCGACCGAATCGGCGACTATCTCGATTCGACCTACGTCAAACTCTCGCCCTGATTGCGGGCTTACAGATCCTCACCGGCCCACCGAACCGAATCGTAGGTTCGCAGTGACTCGCTGTCGAACTGGGCCTCAAACTTCCGGCGGAGCGATGTCTTTTCGGCAGTACTGATCCGGGCGAGTTCGTCGGCCTTGGCGACCGCCCGCGGCGGCCCACGCTCAGCGGCTACTTCCGACAAAATTTGTGTGGTAAGCTGTCGACGCACCTCGTCATCTCGGGTCACCGCGTACGGCGCTTCGAGTTTGTAGCAGATGTCGTGCCGCGGGTCGTAGATGATACAGAAGGTGACTTCGTACAGTTCGGGATCGAGTCGACGGTCGACGCCCAGCGCGTCACCCGCGGCGGCCATCGTTCCGTCGGGACCGCCACGGGAGACGAACCACGAGGAGAAGGTGAGGTCGTCGGTCCGGCGGCTCTCGGTTGGCCCGGAGCCATCCGCGTCTCGGTGGTGGCGTTCGAGCAGCCGCGTAAAGAAGGCGGTGTCGTCCGGCCACGGGGCCTCAAACCCGGTCTGCTTGTTGGCAATCGTGCTTGTAATCACGCGGGCCGAGGGGTTTTTGACGAATCCCGCAATCGGCACACCACGGTCGACGAACGTCTCGACCAGTCGGATATAGTGCTCCAAGACACGTTTGGGCCGGGCTTCGTAGGTCAACTCTTCGAGTTCGGGGGTCCGATCACGCCACGTCAGGATTTCCTTGGGATACAGTGGCCCATCCAAAATCAGGAGGTCCTCTACTTTGTCGGCGTGTTCAAGCGCGTGGTGGCCCTCGGCGAAATACAGCGACAGCGCGTGGACGACCGCCTCGGCGTACTTGTTGACCTGTGGGGCCCTGATCAGTCGGTACTCGCTGTGGCCCTCGTCGTAGTCGACCCACTGGCCGTCGGTGACCTGCGTCGTGTCGTTGGTGTGGGCAGTCGCGACGATGGTCCGAGTGCGGTGGGCATCGACATCCGAAGGTTCGACACCCATCGCGGCGTGGGCGAGATCCAACACGAGCCCATTTTTAAATGCCGTCGGGTTGATCGTCCCCGAGTCGATGCCATGAACGGTTGGAAACGGGCGGTCAGAGAGCGCAACAGTGTCGATGTCGACGTGTTGGAGCCGTTGGTCGCCGATGGGTTCGATCACCTGCTGGCCACGACCGTCGGTGAGTGGATCGAGCCACTGCTCCCAGACCGTGGTGGCGAACGCTCCATGCTCGCTGTCGTCGGCCGTCTCGGCGACCGACCCCGCGAGTCGGGCGATGGCCTCGACGTGGATCGGATCGAGCGTCACACGTAGGGGCGCGTGGGCCACTGTCAAAAACTGATTGGTCGGACTGATAGAAATCAGCCAATAGTCGACTGTCGTCCCACACAACAGATATGAGTTGACAGTCAGCCATCAGATACTATGCGCTCTAGACGGCGGTTTCTCGGCGGACTCGCAGCTGGTTCGGTGGGCCTTGCGGGCTGTCTCGGGAGCGACGATCTCATCGCCCGCTGTTCGAGTCGGGGGAGAGGAAGCGGTTCCCAACACCTCAGACAGCTGGTTCCGATACGAGGTGACACGCAGGTCGCCCTCGGGATCGCCGTCTCACCGGAGGCAACCGAGAGCGACAACTACCGATTCGTCGAGATTCGGGACCGCGACGACCGGTTGGTCGGCTCGATCCCGCTCGACGACAACCGGGAGATGAGTAGCCTCAATACCGACCAGTTCTCGATCTACGGGGCGGACGACGGCGAGGTCTACGCGCTTCCGCTCGGTCGACCGCCGGTTCACGGCGCGTACACGGCCTCACTTATCAATGAGTCCGGGGAGTCGGTGGCGACTGCGACGATGCGATTCAATTGCTACGCCGAAGACGGCTCGCTTCCGTAGCTGTAAGCACTGACCGAGAGGGAGGATGTCGCTACTCTTGGGTTTGTTGTCGGACGGTACCGTCTCCAACAGACAGTCTCAAACCATTGGACTCCAAACGGTCGTCCATGTCGATACGGGGGGTCGCATTCGACCTCGATTACACCCTTGCGGTGACGACGAAAGACCGGGCAACGATCCTCGCAGAGGCGATTGCGGCGGTCGACGGCCCACAGATCAGCCGTGAGGAGTATCTCACGGCCCACCGTAACCATCTGACCACCGAGAGCCGCGCACCGATCTTCGCTGAACTACTCGTCGAACGTGGGAGCACGGTCGAGCCCGAGGCGATGGCAGCCGCCTACCGTGAGGCGATCAGCGACGCCATCGAACCGATCCCGGAGATCGAACCGTTCATCGCCAACCTCCGGTCGAGCTACCGCGTCGGCCTGCTCACGAACGGGCCAGTACTCGCCCAGCGGTCGAAGATCGAACAGCTCGGCTGGGAGGAGCTATTCGATACGACGCTTGTCACCGGCGAACTCACGGCTGGCAAACCCGACGCCGTGGCCTTCGACGCACTGCTTGAGGGCCTCGGCACGACCCCCGGCGAAACCGTCTACATCGGCGACACACCCCTCGATGATATCGAGGGCGCAACGGATTCCGGACTCTACGCGATTCAGGTGTTGTTCGACGGCGGGCCGGACCGTGATCCACGGGCCGATGCCCACATCGAACGGGACCGACTCACGACCGACCTGCCGGAACTGCTGACCACTCTTTGCTAACTTTCGGTCGACTTCTCGACTGCGTCGCCAACAACTGATTCAAAAACCGAGATCACACGTTTGGCCTCCGCACCATCTTCGACGAAGACGAGCGTTCGCGGCGGGTCGACGGCCTTCGGTCGAACCGCGAGCCCGGCATCGCTGGCCGCCTCGGCGGCAGTCTCGGGCGCAGCGGAGAACTCGATACGGGCACGCTCGGGGTGGACGAACACGGTCGCCAGCATCGTTCGGTCGGCGTCGACGCTCTCGTCGACGGTCGTCTGCCCCTGTTCGCCGATCTCAACGGCCTCGGAGTTCGAGACACGGGCGACTCGATAGGCAACAGCACCGTCTTCAGTTGGTTCGACATCCGGATTGGCGTCGACGACCACGACCTGTGCGAGTCGCCCGTGGTCGCCCGTGAGTTCGGAGGCGATCAGTTGGGCGATGCGCGTTCCATCTCGGAGTCGGTCCTCAACCATGCCGAAACTGACACTGCCGCCAACTTAAGTCCCTTCGAGTTCCGCCCGCACCGTCTCGGCGACGCCCGAGCAGTCGACCCCATTTCGCCGCGCCACCACGACCGCCGCCGACTCTAGGGTAATCCCGAGGCGTCGCTGGGTTTCGTTCGTTTCGGCCACCGCCGCCTGTTTGCTGAGTCCGTTAGTGACCATCAGATCCAGCAGTTGCTCGAACGTCGACTGTTCCCGCAAAATATCCGTATCCGGCGTAAATCCCTCCGGAATTTCGACGGCGTCGACGTCGAACGCCGGTGTGAGGTCGCCGTCCTCGTTCGAAAGGAGTCCGCGACCGACAGCGACGTCGACCAACCGTTTGGCCTGATCCGGCGAGAACCACTCCCGATCTAAGGAGAGCGCGACGACGAACTCGCCTTCCCCCAGCGACCGGGCTCCCTGCTGGCGGAACGGAACGGCGACCGCAATCTGGAGGCTCATACTGAGTTGGGGTGTTACCAGCGAACTAAAGCTTCCGACGTGTGGTCGGCCACCGCCTCACGCCGCGGGCGAATTACGCGTCCCGAACGGCGGCGAGGTCGTCGTGAGTGTTGATGTTGCGGAACGCCTCGGGGTCGACGTGGGCGCGGACGACTCGTTCGGGGACGGTGTGGGGATCGAGTACCGAGACGAACTCCTCGATTCGGTCGGAGCCGGCGGCTTCGGCCTCTCGACAGGCCGCGGCCGCAGCCCGAACGTGGACCACCGCCGGAAACGGCTGGATGCGGCCCTCGAAACGGGCGACTGCGCCGGTTCGGTTTCGGGCCCGCGCAAAGAGGAAATCGAGGAACGCCGCGGGAACCGACGGCATATCACAGGGGAGTACCGCCGCGTAGGTCGACGAGGTTTCGGCGAGGGCGGTTCGCAGGCCGACAAGCGGCCCCCGGTCGGGGATCTGGTCAACCACAAACCGGACCCTGAACGCCGACAACTCCTCGGCGAACACCTCGCGTTGATCCCGCCGACAGTTGACGATCAGTTCGTCGACCGCGGGGTCGACAGCGCCAACCACATGATGAAGCAGCGATTGTCCGTTCAGCGGGGCCAACGCCTTATCGACGGTCGGAAATCGGGTCGACCGACCGCCTGCGAGGATGATTCCCGCACGACCGGTGTCGGCGGCTGGTTGTTGTGTGGGTGAGTCTTCACTCATTTGTAGGCCACGGCGGAGCCATCTTGCTTGGTCGGTCCCGTATAGCGGTATCCGGCACCCCCAGTCGTTCAAGTAAGGATGACATAACTCTCATTAGTCGGCCCCTGCGGTCGGCGGTGTCTCCGCATCCCGTGTTCCACTCGTCGAACTGACCTCCTCGTCGACCGCGACCAGCCGCGCGGCACACTGTTTGAAGTTCGGCTCCGCGGATTTTGGATCGACCGCCGGATGCGTAAGCCGGTTGGCCGCCGGATGGTGGATCGGGATCCAGACCATCCCCTCGGGCACCGCCTCGTCGGGGTCGACGGTGGCAACAGTCGAGCCACGGGGTGTCTCGATCCTGATGGGGTCGACGGTGGCAGACGGGAGCGTCTCCGGATTGATTCGCGCAACGATTGGGTCGACGTCGTCGCCAACCGCCTCTCGGGAGCGAATCCCCGTGTTGTAACCGTCCTTCTCGCGGCCAGTGGTTAGGGTGAGTGGGTACGACTCACTCGGCGGCTCCGGGAGGCCGGGATCGGGGGCTGTCGAGAAGCGCGCGCGACCCGATTCGGTCTTGAAGGACCACGCCTCGTCGCGGCTCTCGGCGTCAGGATCGAAGTAGCGGTAGCCACCGGATTCGTCGAGTGCCGGCGCTGGCCACCGAACCGCGTGTTCGGCCTCCAGACGCTCGTAGGAGATCCCCGAGCAGTCGGCCTTGGTTCCCTCGGTAAGGGCGGCGAATTCGTCGAACACGTCGCTCGGGTCGGGATTCTGATCGGTGATCACGTCCGGAGCCACGCGGTTGCCGACCGTACAGATGATGTTGAGATCCGTCCTGACGCCGGGTGGTATCTCCGTGGCCCGCCGAACGCGGGAAACGGTGCGCTCCATGTTCATCGTCGTCCCCTCGGACTCGCCCCACGTCGCCGCGGGCAACACGACATCGGCGTACTCCATCGTCTCGCTTTTAAATGAGTCCTGAACGATAACGAACGCCTCCTCCAGTTGCTCACGGACGGGATTCGTATCCGGCATGCCAACGATTGGGTTCGTTGCCACGGTCCACAACACGTCGGGACAGTCGTCGATCATTGCGACTGGACCGGGACCTGTGTCATCGGGCAGCCGCGAAACGAGGACGTTCCACACATCGGCGGTCGTCTGTCGTTCGTCGGGATCGGTGTACTCCCGGTGACCGGGCCACGAGCCTTTGGAAGAACAGACCCGCGTGCCCATCGAGTTGGCCTGCCCCGTCAGCGAGAACGGCCCACAGCCCGGCCCCATGTTGCCGGAGGCCAGACAGAGGTCGATTAGCGCGCCCGCGCTCGCGGTGCCGCGAACGCTCTGATTGATCCCCATTCCCCAGTAGATGAGGGTATCCTTTTCGAAGGCTGCGGCCAGCTTGTCGACCTGCTCCATCGAGACGCCTGCCCGCTCGGCTGACTCCTCGGCCGGTGGTAGGGAGTCCCTAACGCCGTCGAACCCCTCGGTGTGGGCCTCAACAAACTCGTCGTCGACGCGGTCGGTCTCGATCATTCGCGCGAGGATCGCGTTGGCCAGTGCGAGGTCGCCGCCCGGCGCGGTGTCGATATGACCATCGGCGTTCTCGGCGGTTTCACTCATTACGGGATCGACGACCAGCAGTTCGGAGTCCTCATCGTCGGCAGACTCCCTGATCCACCGGTACATCACGGGGTGGGCGACTGCGGGGTTGGCTCCCCAGACGAGGTGGGTTTCGGCCTCGGGGATGTCGTCGTAGGTCGGCGGCGGGGCGTCACTGCCAAAGGCATCGTAGTAGGCGGTGACTGCACTCGCCATACAGAGGGTCGTATTGGCGTCGTAGTTGCGGGTGCCGAGACCGCCGCGGGCGAGTTTGCCCAGCGCGTAGGCGGCTTCGATTGTCTGTTGGCCGCTACCCATGATCCCCACATTGTCAGAGTCGACGGCACGGGCTTCCTCAATGGCATCTGTCGCCCGGTCGAGCGCATCCTCCCATGTCGACCGGACGAGTTCGCCGTCTTTTCTGACTAACGGACGAGTCAGCCACTCACCCTCCGGATCGGCGGTTTCGCTAATTCCCCGGCCACAGGCGAGCCCGCGACTGACTGGATGGGCCGCATCGCCCCGAACGGTGTCGAGCCCATAGCCCTGGTCGACGCCATGGGTGACGTGCCCGCAGCCGACCGCACACCGCATACAGGTGGTCGGTACCGGATCGCTCACCGACCTACCTCCCGTGAAAGATCATGATGTAGTTTTGACCGCATGTGTGACATCGGCACTGAAAACATAGTGGATTTCACTTTTGCTCGTGTTCATCTGTGTGTTTGCATCGGTAAAACGCTAATCGTTTAGCTAACAATATTTTTGGTGCCCTTAGTGGGCAGCTGTCGTATATACTATGGAATATAATGGCCTTATATACATCATCCACCGTGTTTTGGACAGAAAAACTGACTAAACGTACTTCTTTTTCACTCGTTACGGAACTCCGTATCCAATACTGTCAGTGACACTCCGCGCACGAGAACGGTCGACGGCTGTCGAAAAGGGACCGAATTCGGCTATTGTGGAGTGGTAACTGGTCACAGCAGGGATGTATGCTTCGACGGTCTTAAGCGACCGTAGTTCCAATCTGTGTGGGATGAGTGACCCGGCCTTGGACGTGGTCGAATTCGTCCTGACGACCCATCTGTACAACGACGACCGGTCGTTGGACGAAAACGATCTGCCACCTCGGTTCAGGCAAGTGTTTTGGACCGAGAACAGTTCGTCCGACGAGAGCGAAGCGGGGGATAAATCAACCGAGCCACAGCCGCCCGGCCGCATCGAGCGGCCGCTACGAGCAACCGAGTCGGTGACTCGCACCGCGACGGGCGTCGACCGACCGTGGGAGGCAGTCTCGGATCTGCTGTTTACCCAACGCGAGGAGTTTTCCAACGAAATCTCGCAGACACAGCCCGAGATGGCAGTCGACTGGTATTTGGAGCGAGCCGACGACGAGCGGCTCCGGACGAACCCAACTATTGTGTCGACCGTCGAAGACGAGCCCTCGGTCGACGTGACCCACGAGGAAGCCCGGGAGAACAACCGCCCGATTCAGGCCGACCGGGTCTGGATCGATGCGCTGCTCTCCCAATACTTCGACTCCGAGGACGACGCCGAGATGCTGGATCTCGTGCAGGTGCGGGCTCCCGAAGAGATCGAGATGCAGTTGGACGACCTCGTGTTGACCGCCGATCAAGAAGGCGAGATTCAGAAGATCGTCAAGGCAATCGAACACCGGGATTATTTGGCCTCGATTGGCCTCCGTGAGATTGGGAAACTGCTGTTCGTCGGCCCGCCGGGAACCGGTAAAACCACGATTTCACGGGCATTGGCCCACGAACTCGGCTTGCCGTTCGTCGAGGTCAAACTCTCGATGATCACCAGCCAGTATCTCGGCGAGACGGCCAAAAACGTCGAAAAAACGTTCGAGGTCGCCAAACGGCTCTCGCCGTGTATTCTCTTTATCGACGAGTTCGACTCGGTCGCCAAAACCCGGCGGTCGGACGAACACGCTGCGCTCAAGCGCGCGGTCAACACCCTGCTAAAATCCATCGACGACATCTCACTGATCCGCGACGAGGTGCTGTTGATCGGCGCAACCAACCACCCCGACCAGCTGGATGCGGCCGCATGGCGGCGGTTCGACGAGATCGTCAACTTCCCCAAACCCGACCGTGGAATGCGGGCCGATATCCTCGAAGTCGTCACCAAGCAGATGGATATTGCCGACTTCGATCCCTACGAAGTCGCCGGCAAAACCGAGGGGCTGACCGGCAGCGACCTCCGGATGGTGCTTCGGGAGGCCGTTCTCGAAGCGCTCACCGAAGAGCGGATGAAGATCACACAGGAAGATCTGATGAATGCAGTCGCCGACTTCGAGGAGCGGGACAACCTCAAAAACATGGACATGATCGACGGCGATGGCGCGGACCTTACCGGCAGCGGCAGTGGTCACGACCACGATCATGATCATGACGATCACGACCACAGCCACGACGAGTCGAACACGGGGCACTCCGGCGGCGAGCAGACCGTCGACGCCAAGACACAGGATTAGCTCACCCCGAGATGACGATCCGGGTCACACTGTTGGGGACGGGCGACACCACGGGCACACCGACAGTCGGCTGTGACTGCGACACTTGTCGGGCCGCCACAGAACGTGGCATCGAGCGCAGCCGGTTTTCAGTACACGTCGAAAACGAACGCACCGGCGAGTCGTTACTGATCGACCTGAGTCCGGATTTCCGCCACCAGTTTCTCCGTGAGGACGTCGACCTCCCGGATGTAGCGATCATCACCCACATCCATTTCGATCATATCGACGGGTTAGGCAATGCCTACCGGGTTTTCGACTCGCTTCCGGTGTACGCCGCAAACGAAACTGACCCCGCAACCGGCGAGTCGGTCGCCGACACAGTGAGGGACAAGTACGACTATCTCGATGCCGTGACCGTCGAGGATGTCACACCCTTCGAGTCGGTCGAGGTCTGTGGCCTCGATCTCACACTCGTTCCGGTCGACCATCCGCCACTCGTCTGTTATGGACTGGTGATCGAAGATCCCGAAACGGATGCAAAACTCTCGCTGTCCGGTGATACGAGCTACGACATCCCAGAGCGGTCCCGCGACCGGCTCCGGAATCCCGATCTGTTTCTGGCCGATGGGATCGTCCCTGCCTCGCTCTGTGAGCATCATCCGCTGGGAGGCAAAGACCACGATGACGACGGCGTCCCGCGGACGTTCGGCACCAAACACATGACACGTGAGGGTGCGCTCTCGCTGGCCGCCGAACTCGATGCGGAGACAACGCGGCTGGTCCATACGGCCCACTACTATCCGGTCGACGAGGCATTCGAGGAGCCGCTCGCAGTCGACGGCGAGCAGTACCGGCTCGATGGCACCGGTGTCACGCGTCTCGACGCCGACACCACCGGTAGCCAGTAACTACCTCAGGCGTCGAGTTCGAGAATCTCGATCAGGTTGTCCTCCGGGTCTCGAAGAAACAGGATTCGCGTCCCGGTCTCGGTTGTCTGTGGCGAACTCAGCGTCTTGACGGTCGACGGGAGCTGCTCATAAAAGACATCCAGATTCTCGACTTCGAGACCGAGATGTGTCGCCCCGGTGTCGTTGAGTTGCGGAACTGATCTCCCTTCGGCAGGTGGCTCGTATTCGACCAACTCGATTCGAACCGAGCCGCCGTCGAGATGGGCGAACCGCGCGCTTGCCTCTTCGATGTCGACGCCGGTTGCGAACGCCTCGCCCGAGACCTCGAATTCGGCGATAACGGAGCAGTCGAGGATGTCACGGTAGAAGTCGACTGCGCGGTCGAGATCGCTGACGGTGAGTCCAACGTGGTGGCTCTGTAGTTCGGGCATACGTTGTTGCTCCCGGCGGGCACCCAAAACGCTTCGTCCTTCAGTCGGGTGGTAGCCGTCGACTACTGCGTTCGAGCGCCGCCAGCGGGCTGTCTGCGAGGATGAAACAAGGGCCGGGAGCGGCGACCGGCAGTCATTACGCGTAGCTACTGGCCGCCTAACAAAGCATCCAATCGCTCGTTGAGCAGGTATGTCTTCGAGACGGGCTTTGTGCAGTGACGGATCATCCTGTAGACGTCCCCAGCGGGTGGAGAGCCCGTCGACCGGGCGGTGACACAATCTCACAACCAAATCCATTTCACGATCCTTCAACACCATATACTATGCAAACTGTCGTCCTTGCGGCCGGTGAGGGGACACGCATGCGTCCGCTGACCGCCGCCCAACCCAAACCGATGTTGCCGGTGGCGGGTAAACCCCTGCTCGAACACACCCTCGACCGCGCAGTCGAGGCCGGAGCTAACCGACTGATCGTCGTGGTTGGCTACGAATCCGACCGCGTCCGGGACCATTTCGGGAGTCAGCACGGTGGCGTCGACCTCGAATACGCGGTCCAAGAACAACAGCGCGGCACTGCTGACGCCGTCAACGCGGCCGCAGAGCTGCTTACCAACGACCCCTTTGTCGTACTCAACGGCGATGCCCTCTACGATCAGGCGTCGCTGAATACCCTCTACAGCAACGGCCCGGCGGTCGGCTCCTACCGCGTCGACAACCCGAGTGCCTACGGCGTGCTCCAGCTGGCCGAAGGCGACGACAGTCGGGTGACTGGCGTCGTCGAGAAACCAGCCAACCCCGAGTCGAACCTGATCAACACCGGAGCCTACGTGTTTCCGGCCGACGCCGAGGAACTGCTTAGCGTCGAGACGTCCGAACGCGGCGAGTTAGAGCTGACCGACGTGCTTGAGGCGGTCTGTAACCGGGAGTCGGTGACCGCCGTGCCGTTCGACCGCTGGCTGGATGTCGGCCGCCCGTGGGAGCTGCTGGCGGCCAATGAATGGCTCTTAGAGTCGCTTTCGACCCGCCTCGACGGCGAGATCCACGAGAACGCCGACCTCAATGGGCCGGTCGTCGTCGAGGAGGGGGCCACGATCAGGTCCGGCGTGAGCATTGATGGACCGGTGTACGTCGACAGCGGGGCAACGGTAGGACCCAACGCCTACATCCGGGGGTCGACCTATCTTGCCCCCGACAGCAAAGTCGGCCACAGCGTCGAAGTGAAAAACAGTATTCTCATGGCAGGGGCGACGGTTGGCCATCTTTCGTATGTCGGCGACAGCGTGCTGGGCCAGCGGGTCAACTTCGGGGCGGGAACGAAAGTGGCGAATTTGCGACACGATGGCCAACCGGTCAAACTTACTGTCAAAGGCGACCGCGTGTCGACCGGTCGGCGAAAACTTGGTGTGATCGTAGGCGACGACGCCAAAACGGGAATCAACACCAGTCTGAATGCGGGTGTCGTTCTCGGGGCGGGGATGACGACCGAACCAGGCGAAGTGCTGGATCGCGACCGCTGGGAGGATTTTAAGAGCTAATTGGGGTGTCGGTGTACTCCTGTTCGATCCGTTCGATTACGTCCCAGTTGTCGACCACCGCTGGTGTGATCTGATAAATAACACCGTAGGTGTCGCCCGTGTTCGTGATGAGATCGTGTTCGGCCAGTACCGAGAGGTGGTGGCGGACCGTCGTGTAGTCGAGGTCGAGGTCGCTGGCGAGCCGGTTGGCGTTCCGGGGGCGATCCCTGAGCGCCCGGAGCAGTCGGAGTCGGTTCTGCCCGCCACTTGTCCCGGTCAGAACGTACCACAGTACACCGTCCATTATCCATACCACTCAACGGGAGTTGCTAAGGCTGATGGCCATGGGTTGACAGGTCACAAGAATCGAATAGCTACCAACACGAGGCGTGACCTCAGTCGACCGGGAGAGATACGAAACGGATAGCAGCGTTTTGGATACCAAATAGGGAACGAGTACGGAACGAGACCGGAGAGAATCCGGAAATCGAACAAGGGGCTCGGCGATGAATGGTCCGACGCACAATGCCTAACCAGAAGCGTCGAACGCTCGTGAAAGCCGTCGGTGGTATCGCAACTGTTGGATTCCTCGCAGGGTGTGCAGAAGATGGCGGCGGAGAGGATACAGAAGCTGAGAACGAAACTGGAGGCGGGATGGAGACCGGTAACGAAACCGAAACTGAAACTGACAACGAAACCGACAACGAGACCGAAGGCGGGATGGAGACTGGTAACGAAACCGGGAATGAAACCGGAAACGAAACCGGGAATGAAACCGAGAACGAAACTGGCAACGAATCCGAGGACGGAATATTGTAAGCAAGACGGGACAGAGTAGCCGGTTCGTTCTCTCTATAGAACTGCCTTCCAGCCACACTGCTCGTTGTTTCGGGTTACGATGATCTCGTCGCCGCAGTCACACGGTCGACTGCCTCGGTCCGGAGCCGTTCGGCAGCCGACTCGGTTCTGGCTTCGGCGGTCACACGAACGAGTGGTTGGGTCCCACTGGCTCGAATGAGCACCCACCCGTCGTCGGTCTCGATCCGGACGCCATCGGTCGTGTCGACATGTTCGAACTCCGCCTGCACAGCCTCGGCCACGCGGTCCATGACGCCTTGTTTGTCGTCGACTGCGATGCTCTCTCGGAACAGCGGGTAGTTCTCAATGTGCCCGACCTGCTCGGCAAGCGATCCCTGTGTGCCGACCAGCGCCGCGAGCTTGCAGGCCGCCAGCGGCCCGTCCGGACACAGCGTTTCGTCGGGCCAGATCCACGCCCCGGAGGGTTCGCCACCGAAGACAGCTTCGGGATCGGCGGCCGCCTCGGCGACGAAGACGTCGCCGACTTTGGTTCGCTGGATCTCCCCACCGGCGGCGGTAATCGCATCGTCGACACAGAGGCTCGTGTCGACCGGGACGGCGACGCGGCCACCACCGGCCGCCTGGACTGCTCGCTGGGCGAACAGCGCCAACAGCACGTCCTTCGGGACGAATGTGCCCGTTTCGTCGACAGCCATCATGCGGTCGGCGTCGCCGTCGTGGGCCACGCCGAGGTCGGCGTCGGTGTTGCCGACTTGGGCACAGAGGGCGGTCAGCGTCTCCGCAGTCGGTTCGCTTGGCCGTCCGGGGAACGAACCATCCGGCTGGGCGTTGAGCGTCGTCACGTCTGCGCCTGCCTCGCTGAGTGCCGCTGCCGTCACCCCGCCGACACCGTTGCCCACGTCGACGACAATCTCCAGATTCTCGACGGACTCGTGGTCGACTGCTTCGAGGAGGGCGTTCTTGTGAGCGGCTGTGGCTGTCTCGTCGCGCTGTCGACCGCCCGATTCGTCCCACGCGGCGAACTCGGAGGCCTCCCGGTCGACGATCTCGGTGATTCGCTGGCGGCGGTCGGTATCAAAAGCTTGGCCCGACGGCGTCCACAGTTTGATTCCGTTATCGGGAGCCGGGTTATGGGAGGCCGTGATGACGACGCCTGCATCCGCATCGAGTCGACTGATACTCCGGGCGAGCGTTGGGGTGGCCACGCGACCGAGATCGATCACGTCGGCACCGCACTCGCTAAGTCCCGCCGCGACCGCATCGGCCAGAAACCGGCCGCTGTCGCGGGCGTCACGACCGATCACGACTCGCTGGGCACCGTCGGTAGCAACTGCGCGTCCAATCGACAGCGCGAGATCCGCAGTCACCGTATCACCGACTGGACCACGCACACCACTTGTTCCGAACATACGGGAGCAATCGTCGACCAGCCATATTAGTAGTCCGAGAATTATCTCAACTGAACGATCAACAGGAGAAATCAACACCGAGAACAGTACTCAAACAAAGAATCTATGCGGAATATATTGCCATTCTATTCAATCAGTTATGAGTAGTAACAAGGCAATATACAGTCTGTAACGACTGTTTGTAATCACCGCAAGGAAAGACTATAAGTTAACAGAGACAGGTTAGCATGGTATGGATGCAATTGTTCTTGCCGGTGGCTATGCCACCCGGATGTGGCCGATCACGCGGAACCGACCGAAGATGCTCCTCCCGGTTGGCGACACGACAGTAATCGACAAAACGCTCGCTCAACTCGAAGACGACGACGAGATCGAGGATATCTATATCAGTACCAACGAGCGGTTCGCCACGGACTTCGACAACTACGTAGAGGAGCAGGGCTACCAGAAGCCCGAGCTGTCGGTCGAAGACACCAGCGACGAAGACGAGAAGTTCGGCGTCGTCGGCGCGCTCGCCCAACTGATCGACCGCGAGGAGCTCGAAGACGACCTGCTCATCATCGCCGGTGACAACATGGTCGGCTTCGATATCGCGGACTTCGTCGACTTCTTCGAGGACAAACAGTCGCCAGTGCTGGCGGCCTACGATGTCGGCGATCTCGAACGCGCCAAATCCTACGGGTTGGTCGAACTCGACGGCGACGAGGTCGTCAATTTCCAGGAGAAACCTGACGAACCCAACACCACCCTCGCCTCGATTGCCTGCTACGCCTTCCCGGCGGACGTCCTGCCGAAGTTCGATACCTATCTCGCCGACGACCAGAACCCCGACGAGCCTGGCTGGTTCCTCCAGTGGCTCCAGAACCGCCAGTCTGTCCACGCCTTCACCTTCGAGGACGTCTGGTTCGACATCGGCGAGGCCGCGGCCTACCTCGACGCCGTCGACTGGAAGCTCGGTGGCGAACCGCTGATCGCCGACGACGCAACCGTCGAAAACAGCGAGCTAAACGGCTCGACTCACGTCATGTCCGGTGCAACTGTCAAAGACTCCACGGTCACCGACTCACTGATCTTCCCCGACGCCCACGTCGAAGACGCCGTGCTCACCGACACCGTCTTCGACGAGAAGGCGACCATCGAGGGACTCGATCTCTCCGAAAGCCTCGTTGGCTCCTACAGCCAGCTCAGCGAGTAGTCGATACACCGTCTCAGTACGCTTTTATTTCCTTGCTAACGGGTCGCGAGACAGTGGTAATCTGGCCCTACCGACCGAGATGGAATGTTTAGACCAGTTAGGCAGTATCTACTTGTTCAGTAATGACGGTGACTGGGACGTCGACACCCGTCTGTTGACGAATTCGTTCCCGTATCGCAGCAGCGGCTGGCGGATTCTCGCCGTAGACGGAGATCGTCACCGCGGTCGGCTGCTGGGTGACTAGATCCGCGCGATACTGGATGTCGACAGCCAACAGTTGGTCGGTGGTGTCTTGGGCAATCGCCTTGACCTGACTTTCGAACGCCGCGTTGTCGCGGGCATCAAGCGAGCTAACGGCCAAAAACGAGGTCAAAAGCAAGACCGCGAGTCCGAAAATGGCCAGTCGACCGATAGTGGCTCGCCGGGCCTGCTGGGCGTCGTACCACTGGGTCGGCTTGTAGCGTTTGACCCAGATCGTCACGATGCCGGCGATGTTAATCGACAACAGGTTGACCAACACCAACACACCTGCGCCGATAGCGAGGCGATGGTCGCTGTAGGCGATGCCGAGACCGACCGACGCGGCTGGCGGCATCAGGGCGACGGCGATCATCACGCCGACCAGTGCCTCGTCGGCTCCGGAGGTCAGCGAGAGTGCACCGGCGGTTCCAGCCCCCAACGCAATTGCGAGCGCCAGCAGTCCGGGATGGGCGCGTTCGGCAACCTGTTGGATCAACAGGAGTTCGAGGTTAGGGGCCAACAGGAACCGGTAGGCGACCGCAAACAGTGTCGCACTTAGGACGGCAACCGCAAGCCCAATCGCTTGCGAGCGAACTCCCTCCCAGAACAAAGCGTTGTTGTCGTCGTTGATCACGGTGCCGACACAGGAGGCCATCGCTGGCCCGATCAGCGGGGCAATTACCATTGAGCCGACGACAACCGCTGCGCTGTCTTGGAGCAGGCCCGCAGTGGCGACGATGGCGCTAATGATCGTCAACACGAGGTAGTTCGTCGTGCTTCGAGAGAGGTTTCGGGCTTTGGTCCGGAGTTCGTCCCGCGAGATGCGGTCGTTTTCGCCCCCGTCTTCGTCTTCGTCCTGTTTCTCCTCGAACTGCTCGGAGACGATGGTCTCGACATCGGTAATGACCATATACCCTTCCCGTTCGACGCCGACATCCCGGAGTTTGTCGACGATTGCCTCGACATCGTCGGACTCGGCTGGAATGTAGACGATGTCGCTAAAGCCCGATTCGGAGCTCTCTTTGGTCATTGCGAATTCGATGTCCTCGGCTTCGAGAATGTCGACGACCGTGTCGTGTTTCCCGTCAGGGACAAGTGTTTGGATCAGTCGCATGGGATTAGTCGGCTGGGTCGGCTCGGGTGGTGGTTGTGCGGTCGGGGATGATACTGTCGAGGACGCTGGAGTACTGCATACAAACGGTTCCAAGAATGCTCATCAGCAGGACGTAGCCGACGGCGAACGCCGGGATCG
The DNA here is from genome assembly GCF_002788215.1 of Halohasta litchfieldiae. NCBI lineage: Archaea > Methanobacteriati > Methanobacteriota > Halobacteria > Halobacteriales > Haloferacaceae > Halohasta > Halohasta litchfieldiae. Next base: position 3,232,463 of record NZ_CP024845.1, read on the forward strand.
TCTCGGTGAGCACGGGTCCGGTTCCGGCGGCCGCGACCGTTGCGATGATTAGCGAGAACTCACCGCGAGTGACCATTCCCGTGCCGACCCGAACCGACCGGGTGTGGCTCAGCCCGTAGACCTGGCCGCCCCAGTAGCCACTGAGGAGTTTGGTCGGCGTCGACACGATAATTGCGACCGCCAGTAGCCCGGCGACGCCGACGACCAGCAGCGGGTCCGTGATGAGTCCGATCCAGAAGAAAAACACTGCTGCGAAGGTATCGCGGACCGGCTCCAAAAGCGTCTCCAGTTCGTGGACGTGGGTCGTTGAACTGAATGCCATCCCGATGAAAAACGCCGCCACGGCCTCGCTGACACCGAGAGCCAGTGCCGCTCCCGCCACGAGGACAGTGACGCCGACTGCCCGGAGGACGAAGTACTCGTGGGACTCGGTGGTGAGCAGGCGCTCGAAGAGCGCGTTGCCGAACTGGACGAGTAGCAGAAGGATAACAATAAAGCCGACCGCGATGCCGACCGATTGGACGGCCTCGCTCACGTCACCGCCGCCAATAACGAGTGCCGAAATAACGGCGAGATAGACGGCGATAAACAGATCCTCAAAAACGAGCGTGCCGAGCATTGGATTGGCCTCGTCGTTGGCGATCCAGCCGAGATCGATCAGTGATTTGGTGATGATCGCACTCGACGAGATGTAGATGATTCCGGCCATCAGCGTTGCGGCAATGAGATCACCGAAAAACAGATAACCGAGGGCGAACCCAACCGGAAAGTTGATTCCAAGATCGATGAGTCCGGCTTTGCCGATCAACTCGCGGCTTTCGAGCAGTCGGTCGAGATTGAACTCAAGTCCCAGAAAGAAGAGCAGAAAGACGATGCCGATTTCGGCACCAATCGAAATGAACTCGGTTTCTTGAATGTGCGGCAGCCCGAGTCGACCGATGACGAACCGACTGAACAGAATCCCGGCAATAATATAGAATGGAATGACAGAGAGGCCGATTCGCTTGGCGAGGGCTCCGCAGAGGGCAACCACCGCGAACATCACGCCGACTTCCAACAGGAGGGTAGCCATAGAGGAGGGTGTCATAGAATAGTTCTCATAGCGTGATGACGGTGCTTCCTGGATTGTCTCCGCGTTCGTCGTTGGTGATCGCAATAACGAGACGAAGGCACAGCGCGAGGAACACTTGTGCTCGTGCGTGGACGCGGCCTCGGGCGCGAACGTGCCCGAGGCCGCAGTCCTTGACGGCGTCGTTGGTTCGTTCGACTCCACTCCGGCGGTTGTACGTCTCGTCTAGCGTCGATTGCTTCAGCTGAACGTCCTCGCTGTGTTCGTCGATGCGGGCTTCGACCCTGTACTCGATGTCTTTCGGATCGTCGGTGTTTCGTGCGTTGTACGGAGCGACTGGCACGACCCCTGCGGCCAGCAGGTGGTCGTGCCAGCCGAGCGTGTCGTAGGCGCTGTCTCCAAGCATCCAGATCGGTTTCTCGACGGCGAGCGCGTCACACGTGACGCGCATCGCCGTCTCCTCTGGCGCTTGCTTGCTCTCGGTGAACTCCGCGGCAATCGGGATCTTTTGCCCGGTCGAGACGATCGTACAGCCGTAGCCGTGGTAGTACTCTTCGGCGGTTGGATCGTAGCCTTTCGACGCGTCTTGGTCGGCGGGCATCGTCCTCACGTCGGTGGAATCGATGGAGTAGGTCAAGTCGAGCAGGCCGCGGCAGGCGGCCTGCTCGACGAGGCGGTCGAAGACCTCGTCGACGACGTGTTCGAGGTCGGTGAGGAAGCGATCGACCGCGTCTCTCGACGGCGGTCGATCGAAGCCACAGCTGAGCCAGACGACCGTGTTCTGGAGTTCTCGCGTGACTGGACGGATGCCGTAGACGTTCTTGTAGTAGCAGTGCAGGAACGCTCGGAAGAGTGCTGGTGGGTGATGATCTCGTGTTCGCCCCCGGCGAGCGGGGGCGAACACATCGAATTCTTCGAGAAAGTCGAACTCAAGATGCTCGAACAACGCGAGCGTCTCGGTCGCCATTACATTGAAGAACTCGTCGATAGAAGTCTCCTCTTGCAGGATGCTGGCGCTCGTAGACACAGTTCCAACATCCTGCGTCTTCGTGTGTGACGCTTTCTATGACACCCTCATAGAGGAGTATGTTATCCGTACTGTGTAGTCCGCCTTGATAAGGGTATGCGAATCCGGTCGACTGGCTCGGCATCGATCCGACCGACGCGGCATCGTCAATCGGGTGAATACTTATCCAACTATCCATATACTGTTAGATATGGACATCTCCGAGACGGATTTACCCGGTGTCGGCAAGCGGTTCGAGCTACCGGTGCATGACGGCTCGTCGCTGGTCGTCATCATTCACAACACCGGTAAACACGAGATATTTAAAAAAGAACACGCCGATGCGGACGCAGACCGTATCATCGAACTCAGCGAGGACGAAGCCGAGGCGTTCGGTGCGATCCTCGAAGACGTCCATTTCCAGCCAGCTGAGATGGATATGAGTTCGACGATGATCGGCGGCGACACCGTCATCGAGTGGTACACCCTCAACGAGGACTCGCCGCTGGCCGGCAGCACACTCAAAGAGAGCAACATTCGAAACAAAACCGGAGTTACCGTGATCGCAGTCGAACGCGGTCCCGATGCCTACCCCAGCCCGAGACCGTCCTTCGAGTTCGAAGTCGGAGACACCCTCGTGACGATTGGCCGAAGCGACGAACAGGCGGAGCTCGAATCGCGGCTCGGAAAAGCCGACTAACTGCGAACGAACCGAGCGATTGACACGGCTGGCCCTCCAAACCGGTGTATGGCCGAGACGAACCTTCGGGAGTTTCTGAGTTCAGACACCCTCCTGCTCGCACTGATTCTGTTCGTTGGTATCGCCGGCTCCGGCGTTGCTCGCTGGGGGCTCGGACAGCTCGGACTGAACACGCTTGGGCAGATCGTCTTTGTTATGGGGTACGGTGGAATGGTATTCGTGCTCTGGTATGGCTGGATTCGACCGCTGAACATCACTGGCCCACAGTAACCCAGTCGACACGGCCACCGGAAGAACGGAAGTTTAATGCGCGTTTCACCGCCACCTATCGATAAGAATGCTGCCGCTACAGCTCGTCGACTCGATACTGCTGAACTACAACATCGGGCAGATCATGTTGTTGGGGTTCATCCTGACAACGGTTGGAGCACTGCCACTGAAATCCCAGCAGGTGATCGGTCTCAACACGATCCTCTTCGGCGTGATCTTCGTGCTGACGCCGAAATCGCTGATGCCGAGTTTCTACCTGTTTTTGGGACTCACGCTCATCGTCATCGGACCAATCGTGTATGTCACCGCAGACAGCTAACGCGGTGGCGACACATCGATTCGGTTCGCTATCTTTTTGTCCCGACTGTGATAACCCAGCCGCATGATTACGGTTCGCGCGCCGGCGACGAGCGCCAATCTCGGGAGCGGGTTCGACGTCTTCGGGGTTGCCCTCGACCGGCCCGCAGACGTGATCCGTGTCGAACGCGCCGACCGGACCACCATCGAGATTACGGGCGTCGGTAGCCAGTACATTCCAACGGATCCTGAGAAAAACACCGTCGGGGCAGTCGTCGACGCCCTCAACGCCCCGGCACGCATCGAGATCGACAAAGGAGTTCGGCCCGCCTCCGGACTCGGCTCGTCGGCCGCCAGCGCCGCGGGCGCAGCGGTCGCACTCAACGAACTGTATGATCGGGGACTCTCGCGCAAAGAACTCGTCCCAATCGCGGCCGAAGGCGAGGCCGTCGTCTCCGGGGCGGCCCACGCCGACAACGTTGCACCCTCGATTCTCGGCGGCTTTACCATCGCCACCGAACAGGGCGTCGAGTCGGTCGACGCCGATATCCCACTCGTGGCCTGTCTCCCCGAAATCGCCGTGTCGACGCGGGATGCCCGCGAGGTCGTCCCCGAGACAGCCAGCATGGAACAACTGGTCAAAACCGTTGGTAACGCCGCCACGCTCGCAGTCGGGATGTGCCAATCGAACCCCGAACTCGTCGGCCAAGGAATGGCTGACCCACTCGTCACGCCGGCCCGCGCGAAATTGATTACGGGGTACGACGCAGTGTCGACGGCGGCCCAACAGGCCGGAGCGATTGGCGTCACCGTCAGTGGCTCCGGTCCCTCGATGCTCGCAGTCTGCCACGATGACCGTCGACGGGACGTAGCGACCGCAATGTTGGATGCGTTTGCCGATGTGGGGGTCGAAGCCCGCGCCTACCAGACGCGAGTCAGTCAGGGCGCGACACTGTTCTAAGCCACAGTTCACATCGTGTTGATAGTTTAGAAACAACTATCAGACGATTCGGATAACTCCCTGTATGAAACGGGATTTTAGCGACCGGTTCGAGTCGGTTTCGACCGGGAGCCATCTCGCCAAGCGAATCGCCCTCCTAACTGCGATCTGTGGCCTCGTCTACATCGCACGACCACTGGTTCACGGCGTCGTCTATCCACTCATCTACGAGCCAACGTGGCTGCTCGTCGGTGGGTCGACCCTCATCGCTGCGGTCGGCCTCTGGCTTGCGCCGCCGCTGACCACCGAGGGTAGACAGGTCGACGGCGGGTCACTGAGCCTATTTTTGAGCGATTCGGCCGTTACCAAGCTTGGGTTGTTGGGGACGCTGTTTGCCGTCCTGTTCGTCGTCGGCATGCTCTACTCCGTGCCTGCCGGGATGGTCACCGAGCGGACGCTCGCGGATCGGACGATGGCCGAGAGCCAGCAGATCGACGAGCTCCCATCGATCAACCCTGACAACCCACGGATCGTCCCACGCGCGGTCGCTGATATCCAGACGCGTGGGTCGACGTCCTACCGGACACAGCGCCTCGGGCCGAGCGATATCGCCCGGGCCGAAGACGGGACGTTAGCCTGGTCGTACGCCATCGAACCCGACGGGTTCCGGAACAAACTCCTGAGCAACCAGCGCGGCGTCCTGCTGTCGGATATGACCCGGATGGAAAACCGCCAGATAACCGCCTACGACGACCAGCAGTTCGCTATCGGTGAGGGGATGTATCTCCACCGAAGCGCCGACTGGAACCTCAAACGAACCGACTACCTGACGCAGTACCGCGACGACGCCGTCGAGTTCACCCACGACGGAACGGCCTACATGTACTACCCCAAAACGGGCCACGAGTGGCAACTGACCCCGCTTCCGCACACGGTGCCGGTCTGGGACGGCGGCGCACTGATCGCACCGGATGGGACGATCACCCACCTCTCGCCCGAGGAGGCCCAAGCAAGCGAGATTCTCGACGGACAGCGACTCTACCCCCTCTACAACACGGAGCGAGAGATGGCCTCACTCGGCTTCCGCAACGGGATCATCAACCAGCTCCCAGTTGTCGGTGAACACGCCGAACAGGTCGAAGTCGCCGAGATGCCCTCCGGAGCCGGCAACAGCCAGCCGTTCGTCATCGACCTCGCGGGTGAGCAGATGAGCTACGTGACCGCGATGGAGCCCTACGGCGAGGATTCCAGAGGGCTCGACGAGATCTTCTTCGTCGACGCCTCAACCGGCGAGATCCGGTATTTCGGAGCTGAAGACCAGACGCTCACCGGTCCCGAGCGGGCGATGGGAATCGTTCGGTCGGCCGACTCCCAGACCGGCTGGGGCGACAACTTCCAAGTCGTTGAGCCCGTACCTGTGTTTATAAACGACGAGCTGTGGTGGCACAGTAAGGTCGTTCCGACCGACAACACCGACGTGAGTCGGAACGTCTTCGTCAGCGCCGAAAGTGGGGATGCGGTCGAACTCCGGGATACGGCGGCTGTCCGTGAGTTTCTCGTCGGCGAAGATATCGAAAATATCGATGACGTCGACACCGAGCCAGCGCCCAACACCGAGGGCGTCGACTACTACATCGTCATTCGGGGCAGCGATGGCGAGGAACTCGAACGGATTCCCGTGGAACCGGGTCAGAACCCGACTATCGAGTACGTTCCGGCCGGTGAGGGCAACAGCGAGCCCGATCAAAACAACAGTACGTCGTAAAAAGGCAGTTTAGACGCCGCGATCCTGAAGACGTTCTTCGTCCGGAATCGACTCGGTCGACTGGCCTTTCATCCCACTACCGGCGGTGGTGGCGATTTCGGCGAGCGTCTCGGGATCGTCCCAGTTGGAGACCGCCTCGACGATGGCGTTGCCCATCTGTTCTGGCTCCTCGGCGCCGAAGATCCCCGAACCGACGAAGATGCCGTCACAGTCGTGGTGCATCATCAGCGCGGCATCGGCCGGCGTAGCGATCCCGCCTGCGGCGAAGTTGACGACGGGAAGTCGACCCATCTCGGCGGTCTCGTGAACTAATTCTCGGGGTGCGCCGTGTTCGCGGGCCCATTTTTCGCGCTCTTGGAAGTCGAGTCCTTCGAGCGTACGGATCTGGTTCATCATTGTCCGCTGGTGTTGGACAGCCTGGTTGACGTCGCCCGTTCCGGCTTCGCCCTTTGTGCGGATCATCGCCGCGCCCTCGTGGATGCGTCGGAGGGCTTCGGGGAGGTTCCGTGCGCCACAGACGAAGGGAGACGTAAAGTCGCGCTTGTCGATATGGTACTCGTCGTCGGCCGGGGTCAAGACCTCCGACTCGTCGATCATATCTACGCCCAGCGCTTCGAGGATCTGGGCCTCGGTGTGGTGGCCGATCCGAGATTTACCCATTACCGGAATCGAGACCTCGTCGATGATCTCGGTGACGTTGTTTGGATCGGGCATCCGAGCGACACCGCCGCGTTTGCGGATGTCCGCGGGGACGGCTTCGAGGGCCATCACCGCGACAGCACCGCAATCCTCGGCAATCCGTGCCTGTTTTCGAGTGACGACATCCATGATGACGCCACCTTTCTGCATCTGTGCAAAACCGCGTTTCACCAACTCAGTGCCGCGCCGTAGCGTCCCGAGATCAGTTGGGTCCGACATGAGATGTGGTTGGGTACGAACACACTTAAGCCGTGTTCTTTCGGCGTTTAATCACTGCCTACTAGGAGGACAATCAGATGAGTATACAACAGATATACAGTCTCAAAGGACAGCATATTTTACGCGTATGGTGAGTAGAGATCTTCATACGGAACTCCCGGTTGCGTAACTACTCATTACTAATACAGGTTCGGGACGATACTCTGTTCATGAAATGTCCGCAGGGGCCGTCGGTGCTGATCCCGACGGGATTTGAGCCGGGAAGTTACTCGTGTGTCCGGTCGTTTGCCCGGCGGGACATCCACACCATTGTGGCTTCGGAACACGAAAACGTGCCCGCGGCTGGCTCGCGGTTCTGTGACGAGCACCTGCTCATCCCCTCTCCATACGACGATCTCTTGGCCTACAAGGACGCCTTGATCGGTATTGCAGCCCGTTCCGATGTGAAGACGATCATGCCGCTGCGGGCACATGACCCCTATCTGTTTGCCACATATGCCGACGAGTTCAATCGCTATGTCGACCTCCCCTCTCCGGATTCCGAACTCCTCGGGGTCGTCCACGACCGGCTACAGCTCGCTGCGGCCGCCGAGGCCGCTGGCGTCGCCGTCCCCGAGACCCAACTGTTGACCGAGGTCGACGACTGGAGCCCCGAACGCATCATCAAATCCCGCTACAACCTGCTGACGAACACCACACAGAGCGGCTACACCAGCGCCGAATCCGAGACGGTCAAAACAGTCACCCATCTCGATCCCGGCGAACAGCCCGACACGGAGGCGCTCATCGGCGAGATGAACCACGTCCCCATCGCTCAGGAGTACATCCGCAGCGACAGTGAGTACGTCTTCGGCGCGCTCTACGACCACGGTGAGCCACTGGCAACCTTCCAACACCGCCAGATCCGTGGTGACTCCTACACCGGCGGCGGTGGCGTCTACCGCGAGACGGTGTCGATCCCCGAACTCGAAACCGCGGGCCGAACTCTACTGGATAGCCTCGACTACCACGGACTGGCCTGCATCGAGTTCATGGAAGCCGTCGACACCGGCGAGTTCGTCCTCACCGAAATCAACCCGCGGCTCTGGCAGTCCCTGCCCTGTGCGGTGCAGGCCGGAGCCGATTTCCCGTACTACTACTGGCTGCTGTCGCAGGGCCGAGCCGACGAGATCAACCACAGCTACGAGGTCGGCGTCGGCAGCCACCTGCTGTACGGCGAGTTGGGCTATCTGTTGAGTATCCTTCGGGAGGACTCTCCGTTGGTCGACAAACCCTCCTTTTTCGGCGAGTGTCGGTCGATACTCCAGTCGTGCTACGAGATGCCCCGCTTCGACAACTTCACTGTCGACGACCCAGTGCCGTTGCTACGCGGGATCAAACACATCATCAAAACCAAGCGATAGCCACGGCTCAGCGATGAGACCGATAAAAAACCGCGGGAAACAGCTACTCGTCGCCGAACATCTGCCGCATCATCGGATGCATCTCCATCATCTGCTCTTCGGCGATCTCCTCGTACAGTTTGTACGTAATGGAGACCGTCAGCAGCAGTCCGGTTCCGGAGACGTTGCCGATGGTGCCGAGCATGTTCGCCATCACGGCGAGCAGGCCGACGAGCGCACCACCGATGACGGTCACCTGTGGGATGTAGCGCTCCATGACCTTTTCGACGACCTGTGGGTTCCGGCGGAAGCCGGGGATCTGCATCCCGGAGTTCTGGATCTGTTTGGCGGTTGCCTCCGGCCCCATGCCGGTGGTTTCAACCCAGAAGATGGCGAAGATCGCCCCGCCGACCACCATGAACGTCAGGTCGATGGCGACACGGAGGCCGATCTGCCACGGATCGATGCCTGCGGGCGTCAGCCCGAGGAACCACATCCAGTCGGCGCGAGCCTGAATCGGTGCGACGTAGTAGAAGAACCCGTCGACGGGTTGACTATCGGCGTACACACCGAGTAGGGCTGGCATACTGTCGCCCATCTGGCTGTAGATGATCTGGCCGACGAACTGAACGTTCGCCTGCAGCGCACGGACGAGGATCATCGGCAGGACACTGGCATAGATGAGCTTCACCGGGAAGCGCCCACGGGCACCCCGAACACGGGCGTGACTCAGTGGGATCTCGACCCGGACCGATTCGGCGTAGACGACGATGCCGAAGATCAGCAGCGTCGTCACCAGCGCCAGTATGTTCCCGGGATCGAACAGTAGCGACTGGAACCACTGGGCGGTAAACGTCGGACCGAGTCCGATATCACCGAACAGGATTCCATACCAGCTGGCGAACAGGCCGGTTGCACCCAGCCCCGACCAGCTGAACAGCCCACCAATGAGCTGTTGGCTGACACCGGCGATAATGAACAGCCCGACACCGGAGCCGACACCCCACTTGCTCACGATTTCGTCCATGAACAGGATCAGGATGCCGCCGACGAACACCTGTGCGAAGATCAGGAGTTGCACGCCAGTGACGCCGATACCGAGTGCGTTCCCAACCGTTTGACTGGCTGGCAGGAAGTTGCCCGTGAACACCATCGGGGCTGCGGTCGCCGCAGTCACGATGAGTACAAGCAGCTTCTGGAGTCCTTGGTACAGCACCTGATCGCGCGGATCGTTATCCGTATCTAACCCCAGCAAGTTCGCGCCACCGAGCAGCTGTAGGACAATCGATGCGGTGACGATCGGACCGATCCCGACCTGCAGCACCGATCCCTGACCGCCCGCGAGGATCGACCGGAACTGGCCGAAGATATCACTGCCACCAGCATCCAGACCGAACAGCGCGATGTTGGTCAGGAAGAAGTAGATGCCAAGCACGCCGGCGGTCCACAGCAGTTTCCGCTTAAACGGAACGTGCCCCTCCGGACGAGCGACTACGGGCATCCTGGTCAACACCGGTTCGGCGGCATCCTTCCAACTCATATTATGATTCGTCTGAACTGTCTTCGTTTACGTCTTCCGCTTCAGCTTCCTCGGCGCGGTCGGAGAGAACGGCGTCGCCGCCAGCCTCTTCGATTCCCGCCACGGCACCGGCCGTGAACGCATCGGCGGTGACGACCAGTTCGTTGCGAACCTGGCCGCCGCCGAGCACCTTCACGACGTCGACGTCGTGACCGGTGTCGACAACGTCGCGGGCGTCGATGACGTAGGCGTCACCGTCGGTCTCTGCGTCGCCATCAGCGGCGTACAGTGCGACGTCCTCGTCGATCTTCTGGATGCGGATCTCTTCGACCGTATCCGTGATCGAGTCGGGGCGCGAAAAGCCGTGTTTGCCGAGCGGTTCGTAGTTGTGGAACTCGTGTTTGTCGCGGCCAGCACGGCCACGGCCACCACGGTGTCCGGCACCGCGCCGGTTTTTGTGGCTGCCGCCACTGTGGGTGCGGGAGCCGCGCTGTCGTCGTTTCTTGGATCCCATTATCGCATCGCCTCCAAGAGGCTATCGATTTCCTCGGTCTCGTGGTGGCCGAGCTGGCCACCCTCCTTGACTGGGTGTTTGATGCCGTCGTGGCCACCGCGTGGTGGGTGGAGTCGAACGACCGGCGAGAGACCCTGCTCTCGCAGCGTCGTCTCTTCGGCGACGAGCGCTTCGGCGAGTGCGTCGACGTCGTCGTAGTCGGTGTTGTCGGCAACCCACGCGTCGTCGATCTCGGCGTCGCCTTCGTCGGCTTCGCCGCGTCGACGGATGAGGGTTGCAACGACCTCGGCGCTCGGTTCACCGAAGGCAACGTAGTCGTTGACCTTCGTAATCATGCCGCGGTAGGTGTCTGTCTCGGGGACGAACGTCACGTGGTTGACGCTGTGAAGATTCAGCATCTTCAGCGTGTCACGGATGTCGTGTGAGATGTTGACCTCACCGCGGAGCTGAACGAGTGCCTGCATTATTCGTTGGCCTCCTTCCGGACGGCCTTGGCGCGCTGTGGCGTTCGCGACTGGGCTGCGTTCTCCAGTGCGTTGTAGGTCGCCTTTGCGAGATTGACCGTCGTTCGGGTGTTGCCGTCGGACTTCGTCCAGGCGTCCTGCACGCCGGCGAGTTCGAGGATGTTCCGGACGGTCTCGGCTGCCGCAAGCCCAAGCCCCTGTGGGGCGGGCATGATGCGGACGGTCACCGAGCCGGCCTTGCCTTCTGCGGTTCGGACCAGGGAGTTGACGCCACCGGCGGAGTCCTCCCACGATCCCGAGCCACGGTCGACTTTGATGATGTTGAGTTTTGCAACGTCGATGGCTTTCTCGATAGCGCCGCCGACCTGCTCGTCGCGGGCCTGCGCATAGCCGAGATAGCCATCGCGGTTGCCGACCACACAGACACAGCGGAATTTGACTCGGCGACCCGAGTCAGTCATCCGCTGGACCATGTTGATGTCAAGCACCTCGTCTTCCAGTCCGGGAAGGAGCTGGTCGACGAGCTCGGCCTCCTTCATCGGGAGCCCGGAGTTGAGTGCTTGGTCCATCGTCGTGATGTCGCCGTTCTGTACCTTTCGGCCGAGCCGCGTTCGCGGTTCCCAGCCGTTGTTGTGGTTGCTCATTCGTCCTCCTGAATCGCAGCGAGCACATCGTCGAAGTGCTCAGGTAGTTCAGAGGCGTCGAAATCTCCACTGTACAGCGGCTCGTCGAGCTGGGCGGCGTAGTCGGCGATATGCTCGCCGCGATTCCGCTCCCAGTCGGCCAGCACGCTGTCACTGTGGGGGATGTCGAGCCCCGCGTCGATTGCTCCTTCCTGTACCGAGAACACCTTATTACCGGGTGTTGCCGTGTTCAGCCCGATGTCGAGGACGGCCTCTTCGAGGCCAGCTTCGACTGCGCGGCTGCCAAGGAGGTAGCCTGTCAGATACGCGCTCGGAAGGTTCCCTGTTGGGGCTTCCCAGCCGTACTCCGATAGGTCCTCGCTGGAGGCGGCAACGTGGGTAATATCGCCGTCGGGTCCGGGGGTGACCAGCTGCGCCCTGACGTGCTTGTTGCTCGTCCGGGCGACCAGACGAGGTTTGCCAGATTTCAACAGGCGCAACCTTTGGTGGTAGTCTGTTCGGACCTCACGGCGGCGGCGCATCGGCACTCTGTATCGTGGTCCAGTTGCCATTATGCGTTCACCTCAATGCCGTAGTTGGTTCGAGCGTACGCTTCGAGCCGGTCGACGCTGTCGAACTCGCCACCGCTGGCTTTGTTGTACAGCTCGCGGTACTGCGTGCGGTCGAGCGTTCCGTCGTCGCGAAGCTCCTTGAGTCGCTTCCGCTGGGCTCGAATCCGTGAGACCCAGCTGTCTTTGCGCGACTCGCGGGCGCCGGATTTACCCTTGCGGGTACCCTGGCCCTTCCGGTGGCCGTAGGCGCGCTTTTCGTTGCGCTCGCGGGCACGACCACGGGAGTTGTTGTCGGAGTTTTTCGCTTTGATGATGCCTTGGTCGACGAGATCCCGAATATCCTCTCGGGTGATCGCCTCGGCGATCTCTTCGGATTCTTCGGGGTCGAGCCAGACACGACGCTCGCCGACATCGAGGATGTCAGCAGCGAGTCGTTTCTGGGAGCCGAGATCACTCATCGTCTACCTCCACTTCAATGTAGGTTGGGTTCAGCACGCGAATCTCCTCGTCTTCACAGATCTCCTCGATCCGTTCGCGTTTGCGGCCGCCGACTTTGCTGGCGATCCGCACTGCTTCGGTGTCGCCGTCGACGTCGTCGAGGTCGTCGGTGTTGTGCACACGGACTTCCTCGAAGCCGCTCGGGTGAAGGCCACGGGCGGCCTTCGGCGACATGAATCCGGGGGCGACTTTCGGCCCACGACTTTTGAAGCCACGTCGCTGTTTCGAGAGGCCACCACGAGGTCGACGCCACGATTCGGGCGTCCGTTTCTTCATGTGGTAGTCCTGGCGTTTGAAGGCGGGTTTGCCCTCTCGCTGCTTCTGTGTGAGTGCGCCCTCTGTCTCGTCGTCGAGGGTCGGCTTTTTGTCCGCGTGACCGCGGGCAACAAGCTCCGTTTCGACGTCTTCGGTCTCGTCGTCGACTTCGGCCTCAGGGGTCTCGTCTTCGACCTCGGCCTCGGTGTCGTCGGCGACTTCGAGGTCACCGACACCGGCTTTGATACGCGCTGCGAGCGCATTGCCGATACCGTTGACGTCAGCGAGTTCGCTCTGACTGGCGGCCTTGATGTCTTGGATCGACTCGTAGCCCGCCTCACGGAGCGCGTCAGCCTTCGAGGGGCCGACACCGCTGATGTCCTCTAGTTCTTGGGGTTCGTCTGCCATCTCAGGCACCTCCTGCAGTTGGTTTCTCGACAATGTAGACGCCGTCCTGGAAGACGCGCGTATCCTTGTCGTTGACTCGGGTTAGCTGTTCGATATCGGCGGCGGTCTGGCCCACGGCCTCCTTGTCGGAGCCCGAAAGCGTGACCTCTTCGCCGTCGACCTGTACATCTGTGTCGCCACGGATCGGAGTCCGGCGGTCTGCCTTCTCCCCGAGGAAGTTCTCGATGACGACGTCGTCGCCCTCGACAGTCACTTGCATCGGGAAGTGAGCGTAGTGGATCTCCATTTTGTACTCCCATCCCTCGCTGACGCCGTGGATCATGTTGCGAACGTGGCTTTCGAACGTGCCGACCGTCGCAGTGGTCTTGGCGTCCTCGACGTCGGTCGCGATGACGACTGCGTCGTCTTCGACACTGACGGTGACATCGGGGAACCACAGACGGCGCGTAACGCTGCCGTCGGGGCCCTCGACTGTCAGTTCGAGATGGTCTACCGTAGCGGACACGTCCTCTGGAAGTGAGATTTCAGTTCGTGTCATTGTTAGTAGACGTAGGCGATAACCTGGCCACCGATACCCTGTTCGCGGGCCTCGTAGTGGCTCATGACGCCGTGGCTTGTCGTGACGATGAGCGACCCGTAGTCACGGGCCGGGAGGAATCGCTTCTCCCATTTCTCGTAGCCGTCTGCCCCAACCGAGTAGCGGGGCTTGACGATGCCACATTCGTTGATTGCGCCTGATAGTTCAACCTCGAACTGACCGGCCTTGCCGTTGTCGACGAACTCGAAGCCGTCGATGTATCCTCGGTCGTAGAAGACTTCGAGGATCGAGCCGATGATGTTCGAGGCGGGCTGTACCGTAATGCCGAGATGGCCAACGCTCTCGGCATTATCGATGCCGGAGAGAGCGCTGGACAGTGGGTCATTGCCTGCCATGGTTAGCTATACTTCTTGAATCCCATGTCTCGGGCGACCTCGCGGAAGCACTGTCGACAGAGGTTGATGTCGTACTTGCCGACAAGCCCCTGTTTTCGGTCACAGCGCCGACAGGACAGCTGCTGTCCCGTCCGTTCCGCGTTGTCTCCGGACGTCTGGTCTGTTTCGCTTTCACTCATTGGCCTCAACCTCCACATCGAAGTTCGACTCGATGTAGCTGGCCGCATCGTCGACGGTCATCTGATGACCGCTCGGAATCGACCGCGTACCCTTGTCGCGCTGGGCGACACGGTAGCCCGGTCGGACGAGCGTGACGGTGATGTCAAGCCCGTAAATTCCGATCTGTGGGTCGTACTCTTGGCTCGGGAACTCGGTGTGTTCGGCGACACCGAAGCTGAAGTTGCCGACGTTGTCGAACTGCGACGTCGACAGCTCCGTAATCGGGAGTGCGGTTTCGAGGAACTCGTGGGCGTCGTCGCCGCGGAGTGTCGTTTTCGCACCGATTGGGTCTCCCTCGCGGATTTCGAACTCCTGGACCGTTCGTTTGGCGAGCGTCTGGATGCTCTCTTGGCCCGCGATCTCTTCGAGGATCTCTTGGGCGTTCTGGAGCTCGCGTCCGCCTTCGCCGACGGCCATGTGGACGACGACTTTCTCGATACGCGGCTCTCGCATATCGTGGAACTCGGCTTCTGCCTCGCTCATTCGTCATCACCCGTAAAGTTCTCGTCAATGACAACGACGTAGCTCTCGATCGTCTCGTAGCTTGCGTCGTCGGCCTCGACGACAACCGTGTTCGAACCGCTGCCGAGTGTGACCTGGATCTCCTCGACCGTGCCGATCTGGCCAGCGTGCTGGCCGTCGACGGCGGTGACGAGGGCGCCCTCTTCGTAGTCGAAGTGGGCGACGATCTCCTTGGTCTCGTTGTCGACAACGAGCGAATCGTTCGTCTCGTAGCTGACGTCCTCGGTTCGGACGTTCGTTCCGTCGTGGAGTGTGAGCTGGAAGTCGCCGCCGGAGACCTGCTCCTTGTTGACGATCTTCCCGAGTCGACTACCTGCTGAGTCCTCGTCGATGGGGGTCAGCGCAAGCCGACCGCCCTCGTCGGGGAACACGCGGTAGAACTCGTCGCGTTCGGTGAACGCGAGAATGTCGAACATGCCGATTGGGCGTCGCTCGTCGGAGATTGCATCCCCGTTGACGAGAATCGAGCCCTGATTCAGCGCGTAGCGCGCTTCCTTTTTCGAGTCGACGTAGCCCAGCACGTCCCGTAGCAGGACGAGCAGGGGAACGCCGTCTTCACCGTGGGGGCCTGCGCCCGCTTTCACGGTGTAGGTTTCGGTCTTCCGTTCGACCGGCCACGAGTTCGGTACCGAGAGTCGTTTCTGGTGGTTGCTCATTCGTTATCCTCCTCGCTTTCGAGCCGGGCCTCACGGCGTGGGTCCTCGAGATCGAGCTCGATGACCTGAACGTTACTGGCTTCGAGCGGTCGGGGAACCTCCTCCCCATCGGACTTCTCGACAGTAACCTCTTCGACGTGAATGACGGCCGCTTTGAGGTCGACCTTGATGACCTCACCCTCGCTGCCAGCGTGGTCGCCACGCTGCACTTCGACGGTGTCGCCCGCGTTGACGCGGACGCTGCGCTGGTCGTACTCCTCGCGGAGTTCGGGCGAAAGCGGCGCCTTGACCTGCTCGTGTCGCTCGTGGAGCGACGCGTTTGCAGCGGATTTTCGCTGTTTGTGTGGTTGTGTAGTCATGCTATACAATCATCGTCGCTGTGGATGCAATGCTCCCGAAGCGTTCGGCGACTTCGCGTGCGATTGGGCCCTTGATGTCGGTCCCTCGAGGCTCGCCGTTCTCGTCGATGAGAACTGCGGCGTTGTCCTCGAACTTCACGCGAATACCGTCCGGTCGACGAATCGGTTTGCGCTGGCGGACCACGACGGCCTCCAGCACCTGTCGACGCATTTCGGGGGTGCCTTTGGTGACCGAGACGGTCACTTTGTCGGCGATCCCTGCTTTCGGGTGTCGGTTCTTCGTACCGGAGTAGCCCGCAACGCTGATGACTCGCAGTTCACGAGCGCCGGTGTTGTCGGCACACGTAATGAGCGAGCCCTTCTCGAGTCCCTGCGTGACGTCTGCTTTGAGTGCCTCCATCAGGCATCGCCTCCAAGCAGTTCGACGACCACGTGGGATTTCGTCTTCGAGATCGGTCGGGTCTCCGCAATCTTTACTTCGTCACCAACTTCGAGCGAGTCGAGTACACCGGGTACGTGCGCTGGAATACGGGATCGGCGTTTCATATACCGGTCGTATTTCGGCACGAACACGTCGTACTCTTGCTCGACGATGACGGTCTTTGCCATATCGGTCGAGACGACAGTCCCACTGCGGGTCTGGCCTCGAACCGGAAGCTGTCCGTAAAACGGACACTTCTCATAGTCGTACTCCTCCGGGTTCTGTGGTTCCGAAGGAAGAGGAACGTCAAGTCCTATCGCCATTTCGAATCTCCTGTGCGTTCAGTTCGTTCTGCAGGCCGCGAGAGTAGACGGCTGCCATCCACCGTAACGTAGACTCCGCCCTGGCATCCACCCTGTTGGTTTACGGAACATTCCGACGGCAAAGACTGACGAGGGCGGACCCCCGCAGTTTCCTTCCCGAGTTTGGACGAAGACCCCGAGTCCTTGCGGCCCCGTCGGTCTGACGGGTCCACTGCGGGATGATCTCCCGCTGTGACCTCGGCGGCTTCATTTGTGTGCACGCCTGCACCTTGGTCGTCAATCGATTCCTCGCTGACTGCGACTTCGAACGTCGACTGCGACTTCGGCACGCGTTTTGCACCCGAATCAGTCGACACGACAAGCGTCTTCATCGTCTCGCTGACAACGCGGCCTGAGATACCGACGGAGTCGGCACTGGCGGCGTCGACCACCCGAATCGGGAGGCCGATGAGTTCGTGTCGTGTGAGTGTTTCGGGTGTGCGTGGCATGAGTCGTTATTCGTCGTCGTCCGAGGCAGCGGCCTCGCTCTCGAAGTCGCCTTCTTCGTTCTGGACCGTCTTGAGTCGCGCAATCGTCCGGCGAAGCTCTTTGAGTTCGCTCGGGTTCTCCGGAACGCCACCGGCGGCCTGTAGGGCCTTGAGGTTCAGCAGCTCGGTTTCGAGCTCTTCGAGTTCGACCTCTCGCTCGGCGGTCGTCATATCGCGCATCTCTTCGACGTGAAGAATGGCCATCTATTGGTCCTCCTCGTTGTCGTCTTCGTCTTCCATCTCGGCGACGAGGTCGGCTGCCTCTTCGGCAACGTCCTCGTCGAGATCCTCTTCGTCATCGTCTGCCGCTGCCTCGTCGGCGTCGGCTTCGTCGGCGTCATCGTCCGAGTCGTCCGCGTCTGCGGTCTCCTCATCAATGACTTCCTCGACGATCTCCTCGTCGATGACTTCGGCGGGATCTTCGTCAGGAACCTCGACCTCCTCGGCCTCAGGCTCGTCTTCGGTGACATCCGGCACGTCCTCAGGCTCTTCTGCGAGAAGCGATTCGACGCTTTCGCCGTCGTCTGCCTGTTCGACGTCGTCGACATCCACATCGTCGTGGATCTCGAAGTCGTCGGGGAGCACGGCTCCCGGTGGGATGATTTTGACAGTGACGCCGATGGTACCGAGCTTCATCACGGCGACGCCCTGACCCTCGTCGACGACGGTCTGGGCTGGCTCACCGTTGTGTTTGATGTAGCCGCGGTTGAACTTCTCGACGCGCGATCGGGCACCGGTCACCTTACCGCTGAGGACGATCTCGGCGCCGAGTGCGCCGGCGTCCATGATGCGGTCGATGGTGGTGTGACCGGCTTTCCGGAAGTACCAGCCACGCTCGAGTGCGTTGGCCAGTCGGTCGGCGACGATCCGGGCGTTGAGGTCCGGCTCGTCGACTTCCTGGACGTCGATCTGGGGATCTTCCATCCCGAACCGTTCGGTGAGTTCGGTGGTGATCTTCCGAATGTTCTTGCCGCCTTTCCCGATAACCATTCCTGGCTTTTCGGCTTTGAGGACGATCTGGGTCCCCATCGGGGTTTTGGCGATATCCATGCCGCCGTAGCCTGCGCGGCCGAGCTCGTCACCGAAGAACTCGTCGATCTGGGCGCGCTGCAGGCCGTTTTCGATGAACTGGTGTTCGTCTGCCATTATTGCTCTGCCTCCGGTACTTCGAGGATAACTTCGACGTCACAGAGCGTGGTGTTCCACGCGCTGGCACGGCCGAACGCACGAGGCTTTCGACCGGCACGCTCGCCCACCTTGTGGGGAGCGAGGTGTTTGATCACCATCTCGGGGCCGTCGAAGCCCTGGTTGTTGGCGTTGTTTCGAGCGTTTTCGAGGAGCTTCTTGAAGTCCTTCGAGGCCTTGTTCGGGTAGCGACCGGCATCCCAGCCGTCGATATCCGAGCGGTGACCGACGCCCGTGTTGTGTTGTTTGAACGGCACTGACTGATCGCCAGCGATGACGCCGTCGAGGTACTCCTCGGCCTCGGCGACGGTCTTGCCTTTGATCGCCTTCGAGATGGCCTTGCTGTGCTTCAGGCTGATGGGCCGCTCCCGAAGCATCGCTTTCGCGGTGGTGTCGGGGTCGGCCTCGACGCTGTAGTTGATTCCCATGATTTCACTTGAGGGGCACGAACTTCGATGAACGGGTCGCGCCAATTCCGGCCTGTCCGTGTTCGACCGAGTTACGGGTAAGCTGGAACTCGCCGAGATAGTGCCCGATCATCTCGGGTTCGATCTCGACGCGCTCGAAGCTCTGTCCGGTGTAGACGGCGAACGTGAGTCCGACGAACTCCGGCAGGACCGGCATGTCCCGCAGGTGGGTTCGGATCGGGTTGTTGGCCGTCTCCTCGTCGCCTTTACCGTCGGCTTTGTCGAGGAGCTTCTGGTGTTCCTCGGAGAGACCACGGAGAATGGTTCGCCGCTGTCGAGCGGGGAGCAGTTCTGCCACCTCGTCGAGGTCCATATCCTGGAGCTCGTCGAGGTCGTAACCGCGGTATGTGAACTCGCCCTCTCGGCCAGTTCGATATTCTGTGCTACTCATTAGTCACGTCCTCCTTTGCCGCCGCGTCCGGTTCGCTTCGAGGCGATGTCACCGACCTTGCGTCCCGGTGGTGCGTCCCGCGAGACGGACTTCGGCTTGCCGGGGTGCTGTCGACCGCCACCACCGAATGGGTGGTCGACGGCGTTCATGGCAACCCCACGGACACGCGGGTACTTCGTACCGCGTGCTTTCATTTTGTGGTGTTTGTTCCCTGCTTTGACGAACGGTTTTTCCGTTCGACCGCCACCGGCAACAACGCCGATGGTGGCTCGGCACTCAGGGTTAAGCCGTTTGACTTCGCCGCTGGGCAGCTGAACGACCGCGACCTTCCGGTCGTGGGTCATCAGCTGTGCGGAGACACCCGTCGACCGGGCGAACTTGCCGCCGTCGCCGGGTGAGCTTTCGACGTTACAGACCGGGATCCCCTCGGGGATCTCGCCCAGCGGCAGCGTGTTGCCGGGTTTGATCTCCGCGGAAACGCCGACCTGGATCGTCTCGCCGACCGTGATACCCTCAGGTGCGAGGATGAGTCGACGGTCGTCGTCTTCGAACTCCACGTCCGCGAGCGGAGCACTCCGGGCTGGGTCGTGCTCGATGCCGACGACCTCGCCGGTGATGGTGTCGTGTTCTTCGGACTTCTTGTGCGAGAGCTCTGCTTTGTAGCGGTGGGAGGGGGCCCGGAACGTTGGGCCACCACGACCGCGTCGTTGTCCCTGAATTCTACGTCCCATTTTAGAACACTCCGATTCGTGAGGCAACCTCAGTCGCGTCGTCGTCGTCGCTGAGCGCGAGTGTCGCCTTCTTTTGTGCTTTCGGCGTGATCTGGGTGTTGATACCCTCGACAGTCACGTCGTAGCGGTCCTGGACTTCCTTCTTGATCTCAGGTTTGGTGGCGTCGATGTCAGTGATGAAGAGCAACTTGTTGTCGAAGTCCATCTCGTTCATCGCCTTCTCGGTCACCAGCGGATGGTGAAGAATCGAGCTCATCGGTCTGCCACCTCATCGAGTGCGCTCTCGGTAAAGAGCGTCAGGCGTCCGGCGTGTGTGCCGGGCGCGAGATCCTCGACGTTGACTTCGCCGGCGGTTGCCACGTCGACACCCGCGAGGTTGCGGGCTGCCTTCGATGGCTCGTCGCTGGTCACGAAGAGGATCGAGGTTGGCTCTTGGTACTTCCGGCCACGGGTCGTTCCCCGTCCGGCGCGTACCGATTTGCCGTCTTCGGCGCGCTCGATGTCGTCGGCGATGCCGAGTTCCTCGAGCAGTCCGAGGACCTCCTGGGTCTTCACGAGGTCTTCGAACTCGTCGGAGACGACGAGTGGGAGTTCGAGATCAGCGTCGAACTCGTGGCCACGTTCGGCGACGCGTTCGGCGTCGGCGGTTGCGGCGATGGCCGACCGAGTGGCCAGCTGTCGCTCCTTTCGGTTGATCGTCTTGCCCTGGTCCTTTTCGGCCTTCGGTGGGTGTGCACGTCGACCACTGACTGCGTGTGGGACACGACGAACAACGCCGTTCTGTCGTGGGTCGTGGGACATACCGCGTCCACTACCCATCGACTCGGCGGGGGTTCGGAGTCCTGCGAGTTTGTCTGCACCGTAGGCCTGTTTCCGGTTTGCCTGGGCGGCGACGACTGCCCGTTTGATGAGATCCGGGCGGTAATGGGTCTCGAAGACCTCTGGGAGGTCGACGGTCCCCGCGTCGTCACCGTTCAGGTCGCGTACTGTTGCCTGCATAGTTAGCCCTGGTTAGATGCGGTTGAGACGTGCCGAACCTCGGGATCGAGGCGTGGCTGGTCGTTCGGCCGGATGGCCGGGCGGAACCGCAGCAGCCGTTTGTTCGGCCCCGGAACTGAACCCTTGATCAGCACGTAGTCACCATCGACCTCGCCGTAATCGACGAAGCCGCCGTCGACGGAGGCGTCGTCGCCCTCGCCGATGGAGATGATACGTTTGTTGAGTTCGGTTCGCTGCTGGTAGCCGGTCTGTCCCTGCTGGGGAACGGTCGAACGGACCCGGGATGGGTTCCACGGACCGAGGTTGCCGATCCGTCGACGCCATCCCTGACGGGCGTGTTTGCCCTTCCGTTTCTGGACGCCCCATCGTTTGACGGGACCCTGTGTTCCTTTCCCCTTCGTGATACCCGAGACATCGAGATACTCGCCGGCTCGGAACACGTCGTCGAAGCTGTGTTCGCCGCCGTCTTCGAGGAGGTCGAGTGCGTGGTCGGCGCGGTCCGTAAGCGAGCCGCCGCCGACGCGTGTCTCCATGATGTCGGGTTTCTTCTTCGGGACGTTCTTGTTGTCACCGGGGACGGTGTGAGTGATGAGACGCAGGTCGTCTACCTCACCGTCGTCGATGAGTTCCCGAAGGGCCTCCGAATCCTGCTCGAAGGTGTCTTCTGCCGGGAGGTCCAGAGCGCGGTCGAGATTCTCGTCGAACTCGGTGGCCCAGACCTCGGTGATCGGCTTCTGTCCATACGGCGTGTCTTTGTAGGCTCGGACGGCAACCGCCCGCATTGGCGGAACCTCGACGACGGTGACAGGAACGGACTCTTCCATTCCTTCACGCGGCGAGTCTGCCTCGTCGTTGACCATGACAACGTGGGTCATGCCAGCTTTGTAGCCGGCGAATCCCTGTGGAGCCGCTGCTCCGTCGTCGTCTGGCCACGAGCGAATGCGTGGAACCTCGTCGGTTGCACGCGTCCGCGGGCCGTAGCCCAGCGAGCCTTTGCGTGGTCTGCTTGGTTGTGGCATGTAGTTACTCCGTGAGCGTGAGACAGCTGAGCGACGCGAACATTGCTTCCTCCGTTCGCACCGTCTCGCTGCCCTGTCGCGGAATCGTATTGAGCCAGCGGTCGAACCCCGGATCGGAGTCGACATGGTCTCCAGCCGCGACTGCGGCCGAGACTGCCTCGGGTTCAATCCCGAGTATTTCCGGAAGCCCTCTGCCGGGCGAGCCGAAGGCGACGGTTGCTCCATCCGCGATCTGCGGAAGGAGATCACCGAGTCGACCATGGGACAGTTCTTCCCCATAGGCTGACGTGGCGATCCGTAGCCCCGATTCGTCGTCGAGGGCTGCCGAGAGGTCCGTGCTTTCGACGTCGAAGCCCGGTGGGGCCTCGTCGACGAGCCGTGCACGGACCGGTTCTCTCGAAGAGATCCTGACGGTGACGCGCTCCCCCTCAGCGGGTGTCGCCATATTCGGCGGCACCATGAGCGAGATCGGGTGTTGCAGTCCGCAATTGACCCGAACGCGGCCTTCAGATCCGACCTTGGTCACGATTCCTTGATGTGTAACCGATCCGGCTGGATCGGCTACGGTCTGTGACGAAACCCGGAGCGGAGGGAGTATGCCCGCGAACTGCAGTTCGTCGCGTTGCCCCCACACCTCGCGTTTGAGGTATGGCGGCGTCGCAGCGTACTGCAGCACAACGCGGACGAACTCTTCGCCCCACCGACGTTCGCCCTCCCGATCTGGGAAGATGAGAAGTCGATCAGCCCGAAACACCGTCGCCGCGCGGGCGACGTAGCCGAGCTTGCGAGTTGCCTCGCGTTTGTCCTCGGCTTCTCGGATGATCGACGACGGAACCAGTAGTGTTAGTCCGTCCATCGGGTGTGCCTCGTCACTAGACTGTATTTTGGATTCCCAATGGGGACCTAAAAGGGTAGCGGAATGAGTGCCCCCTGTGTCGCCTTCACACGACCCGTAGAGCACGTCTATCCGGAAAGTACGCCGTTGGTTGGTGTGCCATACCACGCGACAAACTGTACCGTGGTTGGGAACAGCGAGTCGACCAACCGGTCGCTACCGGCCACTCACAGATACTCGACTACCGGCCACTCACGCTTGGATCACAGCAAGCGCGCACGCGTGAACAAGAAAATATACAGACGGTACCGCCAGACGTCTAACGACGACTGGAAGGCGATTATGTGTTTGACCGTCGCACTGCGAAGAGCATCGCAGCAACCAACGCGACCAACGCAAGGATCGGGCCAAAGCCTGGCGTCTGACCGGTCGACGTCCCCTCACTTTCGACAACCTCGACTGTTGTCGAGTTGGTGGCTGTCTGATCGTCGGCGGTCGACACTGTCACTTCGACTTCGGCTGTCCCCGTCTCGTTGAACGGATGGGTTAGCGTTGATTCATTGGTCGACTCCACAGTAGTGCCGTTGACAGTCCACTCGTAGCTCTCGACGTTGTCGGTTGTGTTACTGGTATTGAACGTTACCTCCTCGCCAACAGTTGCAGTCTCGGGTCCGGCGACCGAAACCGTCGGTTCGGGGGGCTCGTCGACGGTTTCAATCGTGACATCCTGTTCGAGACTGTCGAACCAGACGCGCCTGAAGTCGTCTCCGTCGTCAGTTGCGGTGATCACCTGCCAGTCGTCTATCGTGCCGTTGTACTCCGGCCCCTCAGTTGGATCGTCGGGATCCTCGTCAGGCCGGCGGGTATCGCCGTATCGATGGTAGGATTCTTCGTTGAACGCCGGGTCAATCGTTATCGACACGTCGTCTTGGCCGAGGCCACGGTAGGCCATCCCGTCGTTTCGGCCGGTCGTCCAGACCCAACTCAGTCGGGCGTCGACGTCCTCCGGCGGCTCACCATCGTTTCCGGCGGCCCCGGCTTGATGATCCTCGGCGAGCTGATGGATATCGTCTTTTTCGGTTGTCTCGTTCCGCCAATCGTAATCGTCGTCAATAACAGCCCACTCACCGTCGTCCGGCAGGCCAGTAATCTCCCAACTCACCGAGCTACCCGGCGTTCCGTTCTCGGCGTTCTCGTAGTACTTGTCGTGAACCGCAACGAGACTGACGCCGTTGGGCCCCTCGTACAGCATGAGGATACTCGTGTCTTCCTGTTGGTACTGGGTTGTCCCTTGTGAGCTGAACGCCCGTCCCCAAGAGAGGTTGTCTCGGCTCTGGTAGGGGTACCGATAGTCATAGAACTCTTCGACCGGGACATCTCCCTCGATTGGTTCGACCGAGACCTCCTGATCGCCCTGGACAATACGGTACGAGATACTGTCGTCTTCTGATTGGGTGTCATCCTGTTGACTCTGTGCGTACGCTACCGGGGCGAACAGTGATGTTATCATGAGAAGAGCGACGAATCCACTGAGCACTGCTGTGTATCGTGTTGAATTCATGTTGTGTGTTCGTAGGATAAGGAAGCAACCGAGCCACTGCTGGCTCGATGGCTACTTCCTCTGTATCACCGATTGTTTCCGGTCGGCTTTCGTCTCGTACTCCGACTGCTGTGGGTTTGTTATGGATAGATAAACGGTGCTAACCTAATCCTACACGTTTCAATTAGATGTTAAAATAACATTTACCACCCGGTCGACACCGCAATCGAGTGGTCTCTCCCGACTCGAATACGACAGCCAATCACCGTGATGGCAGCTCTCTGTACGTTCTTCTAGCGGTCAACTAGAGCATACCGGGGTTCGAAGTCCAACGGGGTGCCGTTCTTACTACGTGGAGTTTCACGAGGTCGGATCGGGATTCCAGAGAGTGTCGTGAATTCCACCTCTGTCGTGTGGTTTTCACACTCACAGGACCGCTGTTTCGCAACCCTTATACACCTACCTCCAGTTAGAAGTAAATGCGAAGAACCGCAGCACGCGTCGGTAGTGTAGTGGTATCACGTAACCTTGCCATGGTTACAACCCGAGTTCAAATCTCGGCCGACGCATCTTTTCCCGAACACAACATCTGCGAGCAACGGCTGTCGACTACTCATGGGTGGAATCACTCACCAAGACAGCCGTCGACAGCTCACCCTATTGCCGATCACGGACTACGAGGACGACACTCCCTGCGGTAATAAGGACGAACGCCAGCAGCGCGAGCCGTGGGATGGTGAAGACAGCGAGGCCCTGCCATTGGATCGTGCCGCAGCCGATGCCGACCGAACACTGAGCAGTTGGCGTAAGCTGGAGTACCGTGTGGTAGGCCGAAACGCCGATTCCCAGTCCGGACAGCGGGAGAGCCGTCTTCCAGACCGCAGGCCGATTTTCAAAGGTCGCCACGCCGAAAATCACGACGAGCGGATACATCAGGATGCGCTGGTACCAGCAGAGTGGGCATGGCGAAAGGTTGGCAATCTCGCTAAAGTAGAGACTCCCTACAGTCGCTACAATAGCGACGAGCGTACAGCCCGCAAGCAGTCGACGACGCATACCGATCCTCTTTCCGACGACTGTTTGAAGCTTCCGCTGGACCGACCTCTCGGCCCCGTCGACAATACGAAACCCTAACCACGGGAGTTAGGGGCCTCACCCTCGACAGTCGACCCATGACTGTCATCGCACTCCTGAGTGTTGCCCCCGTCATCGAAGATAGCATGGCCGAAGAGGTTGCTGCAGCCGTCGACGCCCTCGATGGCCACGACATCAGCTATGAGACCAACCCGATGGGAACCGTCATCGAAGCCGATGATATCGACACGCTGCTGGCGGCGGTCGGCGACGCCCACAAAGCGGTCGACGCCGACCGAGTGAGCACGGTTCTCAAGATCGACGACAAGCGGGCCAGCGACGAAACCGCCGCCGAGAAAGTCGACGCCGTCGAGGAGGTTCTCGGCCGTGAGCCACGGAACGACTAGCCAGTCAGAACCGCGGGACAACTGCGAATCCCTTTAGGAGACGACGGCCAACCGTGGGGTATGGAGAGCATCAATCGCTCGGCAGTCGAGCTCGTCGACGAGGCACTCGACTTCGCCGAGGAACTCGGTGTCGTCCCCACTGAACTCGACTGCGGCGCAACGGTGATCGACTTCGGTGTGGCCGCCGACGGCGGCATCGAAGCCGGTCTCATGCTGGCCGATATTCAGACTGCTGGCCTGGCAACGATCTATACGCAGATGGACCAGATCGGCGGCGCGCCGATTCCCTACGTCGAACTGACGACCGACCATCCCGGCATTGCCCTGCTCTGCTCGCAGAAGGCAGGCTGGGAGCTGGATTTCGAGGAGTACAACGGCCTCGGCTCCGGTCCCGCCCGTGCGCTGGTCGGCCAAGAAACCGATTTCGAACGCATGGGTTACTACGACGAGTTCGATTTCGCCGTGTTAACCGTCGAGAGTATCGATCTGCCGAACGACCGGATCGCCGAACACGTCGCCGACCTCAGTAACGTCGAGCCGACCAGCGTCTTTCTGCCGACCTACGCCGCCGGGTCGACCGCAGGTAGCGTCTCGATGGCCGCCCGTGCGGCCGAACTCGCGGTGTTCCGCCTCTCGGAACTCGGCTATCCGCCGTCGGAGATCCTCTCGGCAACGGGTCGCGCCCCAGTTGCCCCAGTGAGTTACAACGAGTCGGTCGCCATGGGCCGAACCAACGACGCGCTGGCCTACGGCGGCGAGGTCTACCTCCAGGTCCGCAAAGAATCGAACGTCTTCGATCAGGTCCCCTCCAACGCGAGAGAAGAGTACGGCGTCCCCTTCGAGCGCATCTTCGAGGACGCCGACTGGGACTTCTACGACGTCGACGAGAGCATCTTCGCGCCAGCCAAGGTCACTATCGACGTGGTCGACGGCGCGACCTACGTCCTTGGCGAAACCGACGAGGAACTCGTCGCCGAGTCGTTCGGCATCCAGTAGATGCGATTCAAGTGGGTGCCTGAGCCGCCAGCCACCGTTGAAGCGGTCATCGACGCCCAGCGGGCGATTCCGCTCGTCCCGGCCAGCGAATCCGACTCCCTCCGGCGACTCGTCGACCGTACTGAGGAGATCGGAATCGACGATCAGGACGACGCACGAGAGTGGCTTACGTTTCTGCGAGCACTCGGCGTAGTCGACCAAACGCCGAGTGGCTACCGACGGCAGCGAGAGGAAGTGACCGGAAGCAGGCTGGTCGACCGACTGCTCGACAACGTCTATGGGGCGCGTGAACTGTATGCCGCGCTTGAAGCCACCGAGGAACCACTGTCGCTCGACGATCTCGACAGACGGGCGGTCGACCTACCGACGTGGGAGCGACACCACCACGGCACCGACCACAAGCGGGTGCGACGGCGTCGACTGCGACGGCTGGCAGAGTGGTTCGTACTGTGTGACGCCGCAGAGCGGACCGCCGGTGGCTATCGCATCACGTAACTAGTGGCTACTGCCATCAACTCGGATAGTAGTCGACACCTAAACAGTCTTAATCGTCGACTGAAACCACGGTTCCCACACCTTTACTGGAGCCTTCACGGAAGACGAACCGCTGGCCCTCCTCGACGAAGTAGGGCCGAAATTTGAACTCGACTGTCGTTGTGCCTGTGTCGCCGGGGAGCAGTTTGCCACCCTCCGGCGAGAAGACCGCGGTCTCGCTGAGTGTCTCCAGATGGATGACGGGTTCGTACCCCTCGGTGATTCGAGTCGGATGATTAAGGACCATCACCTCCGCCTCAAACGAGCGAACCGGATCCGGGTCAGCCTCGCGCGGGAGCAGTGCCATCCCGCGTTTGACCTCGCTTTCGTCGACACCCTTGAGCGCAATGCCGACGATCCGCCCGGCTTTGGCCGTGTCGACCCGGTGGTAATGCATCTCGATAGACCGCACCTCGACCTCGCGGAAACTCCCATCCGACATCGGTCCCAACAGGAGTTCGTCGCCCTCGGAGACGGTGCCAGCGTTGATCGTGCCGGAGGCGACCGCGCCGACGCCGGTGACGTTGTAGGTGCGGTCGATGTACATCTGGAACTCGCTGTGTTCGTCGGTCGACCGCTTGGGGAGGGTCTCGAACAGCCGGTCGAGGTCATCCATCCCATCGCCGCGAACCGCACTCGTTCGAATGATTGGCACGACCGTCTCGTTGAGTTCGCCTGCAGCGGTCTCGACGCCGTAGCGCTCGACGCGAAGGGGTGTCTTTTGGACGTCCCGCAGCAGCGTCTCGATCTCCTTTTCGACCTCGACGACGCGCTCCGGTGAGACGGCGTCGACTTTCGTCACTGCCACAATCGTCGGTAGATCGGTCGCCAACAGAATGCCAAGATGCTCGCGGGTCGTCTTCGTCGGGCCGTCGTCGGCCGCAACAGCCAACAATCCGTAATCGAGTTTCTGGCCGACGAGGCCGCGGATCGTCGTCCGAAGCCATGGCTCGTGACCGACAGTGTCGACGAACGAAACGAGTCGGTCGGCCTCTTGGACCACACGTGCGCGATCAGTTTTCCGGTGTGGGTTATCCATCCGAACTGGATCGCCCGTCTCGTCGAAGCCGTAGACGGCATACGAGAGATCAGCCGAGAGACCGCGTTCGACCTCGTGGGGCTGGACATCGAGAAAGCTCCGCGTGAAGCCGTCGCCGTCGTCAGGTTCGCCAGTGACCAGAGAACCGACGAGCGTGGATTTTCCGTGGTCGACGTGCCCCGCCGTCCCGATGACGATGTGGCCGTTGTCGGCGGTCAGCATCGATCCCTCGCGGATCGTCGCCATGCCAACTAGTCCGTCATCGCCGGCGCTCCAAGTGTCGACGTTTTCGATATGGGCACCCGCCTCCTCGGCGAGCAACGAAAGCACATCCATCGTCTCGGAGAACTCCTCGGGTGCGATGCCCGCGATGCCGCCGTTGTCGGTGACGCCGACGACATAGGTGGCCTCGCCGTCACCCGAGAGAACTCGGTGACGGAGTTGGGCCGCTAGACTCTCCATCCGGCCGTCGGCCAGATGGAGTTCCCGTGTGAGTCGTTCTTTGAACTCGATGTGGCCGCCGTCCTGTTCACCGCGCTTGAGGGCCTGCTGTAAAGCGGCCCGATCCGCGCTCATAGAAAGCCGTTCGTGAGGGGGTAGTAAAACGCTTTTCATGCCGTGTCTATCCATGGCATGGTTGGTGAGGTGTGACATAGTGTGTGCTACAGTGACATTCCGAGGGCGTGACTGGCAACCAACTGTGTCGACCGCGGAGAAGACCGAACCTACTCGCTGAGCGTCTCGTAGGCTTGGCTTACCTTTTTAAACATCTCCTCGTCGCCGGAGTCAGTGTCGGGATGGTGCTCCTTTGCTTTCCGGCGGTAGGCAGTCTTTATATCGGTCTCGTCGGCGGTTGCGTCGACATCGAGGATTTGGCGGGCTTTGGACGGGGAAAAATCGCTTTGCTCGGCTCCTGCGGTCGACCGGGAGCGCCGGCGGTTCCGTCGGGTTCGCTCATCCGAAAATCGGCCCTCGAAGGGACCAGCATCGAACGAGCCGGGGCCGGCGTCGCCGCCCGGCGAGCGGGCGTAGGAGTCGGGATTCGACCGGATCCGGTCGGCGAGTTTCCCACTGGCCTGATACCACAGTAGATACGCCGAGGCACCGAACGGAATGGCGGCTAACAGGAAAAACGGATTCACCACGACCCCGACGATCAGCATGAGGGCAGTGATGCCGAACAGCACTGCCGATACGCCGAGGATGAGTCCGTTTCTGTCCACTGCAGGAGACAACGTGTTGCACCAATGTAACTCTCTCGGGATTCGTGTCTCGGTCGCTCACAGTACACTGGTTGGGAGTCGACCGACCTCTCGACACAACCCACTCACAGTCGACGCTGTCGACGCCCATGGCTCACCAGTTGAGGTGCATATCAAAAATGGGCGCAGAGACCGAAGACGTGGGGTGCTTGGTTGGCGCTAGGGTGGTTGGCGGGATACCGTGGTGGTGTGTCCAGTCAGTCGACCGACGTCGGTGCCCATGACATCACCGCCACCAGTTCTCAGTGACAGTGGGTTTCACCCAGACGTATGTTTGTTAATCGGGTCGGTCTCTCGGTCGGCTGGCAACTCCGGAGTGCGACTCCGGTCGGAACCGTGTCCCGCCCCCGTGGAGCCGCATTCGGATATCAGCCTCCAGCCACATTTACCCGGTTGATCATTTGTGAGATATTCACACGCTCAAACAGCCGTTTTATAATCCGGTGTCGACCAGTTGGGACCGAGATGCCAGAGACGCCATCCGATCCGGATCGAACCGCAACGACCGATTCCGCTAGACGGACCACCGACGACCACGGCCACGACATCGTTTCGCCGCTTCAGGCGGCGATCATCACCGTCTCGACCTCGCGGGCCAACGCGACGGACCCCGAAGACCCCGGCGGCGACAGGATCGAGTCGCTGCTAGAGGCCGCCGACCACCGAGTCGTCGACCGTCGACTGGTGCCCGACGGGATCGGACCCATCCAGCGAGCCCTCGACGAGTTGCTCGACGATCCAACAGTCGACTTCGTTATTGCGACCGGCGGGACTGGGGCGACAATCGATGACGTAACGCCGGATGCGGTGTCGGAGCGGTTCGACCGCGAGTTACCGGGGTTTGGCGAGCTGTTCCGCCAACTATCCTACGAGGAGATCGGTCCCAGAACGATTGCCTCCCGGGCGACCGCGGGAATCGCCCGCGATACGCCGGTGTTCGTGCTGCCGGGGAGTCGAAATGCCGTCGAGTTGGCGACTGAGGCGATCATCCTCGACGAGGCCCCCCATCTCGTCGGGCTGTCGACCCGTCACCTCGTCGGACCGAACAGTGAGTAGCTGACCGGGACCACAACCCCAAGACGGACAGTACGGAAATCTGACTCGTCATAGGGTTTATTGACACTGAAGGTTCAGTTTCAACACGTCTAAGAGCGTTGCGTCTCTCATGCTGTCGATGTCGGTGGTCTCTCACGGCCGACGACTGGGGGACACCACAGCGTGGCGTTTATAAACAGGAGTAAGTCAAATACAGCAATGCAGTCCACCCCACCACAGATCGGAATCGTTGGTCTCGGCGGTATCGGGCATTATCATGCCGACCTCCTCGGCGATCAGACGGCCGACCTCGTCGGCGGCGTCGACATCTCGGGCGACGCGAGACGCGCGTTCAGTGAGAAATACAACGTTTCGACCTACGAGCAGGTCGACGACCTGTTGGAGGTTGCCGACGCGCTGTTCGTCACAACACCCAATCGGTTCCACGAGGAGTATACGGTCAAGGCACTCGACGCAGGACTCGATGTCCTCCTCGAAAAGCCGCTGGCCCACACTCTCGAAAGCGCCGAGCGAATCGTCGAGGCTGCCCACGCCGCCGATGGGTTCTGTATGGTCGGCTTCAACAACCGGTTTTCGGCACCCGTCGAAGTAATCAAACAGTATCAGGCCAACGGCCGGTTCGGCGACTTTTCGCATATCGAGGCCAACTACGTCCGGCGGCGGGGGATTCCCGGTCGTGGTTCGTGGTTTACCTCCAAGGAGGTCGCCGGCGGCGGCTCGCTGATCGATATCGGCGTCCACGCCATCGACCTTGCGCTCTACTTCCTCGACTTTCCACAGATTGCCGAAGTGTCCGGAACCGCTCGCTCGCAGTTCGGCACCCGCGAGGATTATGCTTTCGTCGAGATGTGGGGCGACGACATCGGGCCACAGGGGTTCGACGTCGACGACTCGGTCAGCGCCTTCATTAGAACCGCAAAGGGCCAGACGATCTCGTTGGACGTCGCGTGGGCAGCCAACCGCCCGACCAACGACGAGTTCGTGCTCCGAGGTACCGAGGCCGGCGCGAAGTTCGACCGGTCGAGCCACGAGCTCACGATCTACGAGGACAGCAAAGCCGGTCGGGACCACCTCACCGACGCCGAGATCGAAACACGCGCCAGTGATACCCACAAAACCGAACAAAAATATTTCCTCGAACACGTTGGCGGCGGGACTGCCCCACCGCGAAACACCGTCGACGAAGGGTTGGCCGTCCAGCGTGTCATCGACGCGATCTACCGGTCCTCCGAGGAGGGACGGGCGATCTCACTGGACTGAGCAGTTTTCGGTCGATGGCATCTATTCTCAGTTACTGACGTGGCTCTTGCCTACCCTGGTGACACAACACACAGTATGTAGACATTGCTACCAGTTGACGTCCAAGAGATAGAGCGTGAATCTATCACAAGAACTTTTGATCGGCTTCTGGACGCCAGACTATCTCAAGTGGACCCATATGACTTGACTACTCCTTCGCCGAGGACCTGGGGGTAGTTAAAAAGTTGGCACTCGCCAACTGAATACTGATTGACCCGGCCTCCAAACGAGCAGGTAGAGCACAACTAATCTATGACGGAGTTAACCCAGTATGCCACCTCATCTGACACGGAGCAGGTGAAACGGTATGTCGATTAACGCGCAGATCGCAGTGACCGTGCTGATGGGGGTGTTCCTCGTCGCTGTCGCCACGTGGCTCACACGGGTCGAAAACTGGCGATCCTACACGCCAGTCGGCGGTGGCTCGTTCATCGACAACTCGGGCTACGTCGACGAGGAGAAACCCGCTGGCATCGTTCGCTGGCTCACAACTGTCGACCACAAGGACATCGGCATCCTCTACGGACTCTACGGGATATTTGCCTTCGCGGTCGGCGGGCTCATGGTCACCGTGATGCGGTTGGATCTCATCACGACCGAATCGATTCTCGGAACTGCAACCTACAACGGTCTCCTGACGAGCCACGGAATCACGATGCTGTTCCTCTTCGGAACACCGATTATCGCAGCCTTCGCAAACTACCTGATCCCGATACTCATCGGTGCCGACGACATGGCGTTCCCGCGAATCAACGCCATCGCCTTCTGGCTGTTGCCGCCCGCGGCACTCCTGATCTGGGCGGGCTTCTTCGCCAAGCCGCTCGGCCTGTTCGGACCCGCACAGACGGCGTGGACAATGTACACGCCGCTGTCGCTGGGGGCGGCTGGTGGGAGCGGTGATATGGTCGGCGGGGCTGGCGTCGACCTGCTGTTACTCGGATTGCACCTCTCAGGGGTCGCCGCGACGATGGGTGCGATCAACTTCATCGCGACCATCTTCACCCAGCGCGGCGAGAAGGTGACGTGGGCGAACCTCGATATCTTTTCGTGGACAGTCCTCACTCAGTCGGGGCTCATCCTGTTTGCCTTTCCCCTCCTGGGCAGCGCGCTGGTGATGTTGCTGGCTGACCGGAACTTCGGCACGACTTTCTTCCTCTCGGATGGCGGCAATATACTATACCAGCACCTGTTTTGGTTCTTCGGTCATCCCGAGGTGTACGTCCTCGTGTTGCCGATGATGGGCATCGTGAGCTACGTCCTCCCGCGGTTCGCAGGCAGACAGCTCTTCGGCTTCAAATTCGTCGTCTACTCCACGCTCGCAATCGGTGTGCTCTCCTTTGGCGTCTGGGCCCACCACATGTTCACGACGGGGATGGACCCACGACTCCGAACCTCGTTTATGGCGGTCTCGATAGCAATTTCGATACCATCAGCCGTGAAGACATTCAACTGGGTGACCACCCTGTGGAACGGCCGGGTTCGGCTGACAACGCCGATGCTGTTCTGTATCGGCTTCATCTCGAACTTCATCATCGGCGGTGTAACCGGTGTCTTCCTCGCATCGATCCCGGTTAACCTTGTGCTGCATGACACCTACTACGTCGTGGGTCACTTCCACTACATCGTGATGGGGGCCATCGCGTTCGCCGGCTTTGCTGGCATCTACTACTGGTTCCCGCTTGTCACCAAGCGGATGTACCAGGCCAGCCTCGGCAAGGCCCATTTCTGGCTAACGATGGTCGGAACAAACATCACCTTCCTCGCGATGATCCTGCTGGGCTACGGCGGCATGCCGCGACGGTACGCGACCTACCTGCCTGAGTTCGCGACGCTCCATCAGGTCGCAACGCTCGGTGCTCTGATTCTGCTGATCGGCCAGATTATCTGGCTGTACAACATGGTCACCTCGTGGTTCGAGGGCAAACGCGTCGAGGATGGCGATCCTTGGAATCTTAATCAAGACGACGTGCGAACCATCGAATGGCAGTGGTTCGAACACAAACTCGACACCCAACTGGCGGCTGACGGTGGCGAAGAAGATGTTGTACCCGACGGTGGCGAAACGGTCGACGAGATGGTCGACACCGATTCAGGTGATGCTGACAAAACTGACGCTTGAGTTAGTACGCAAGTTGGTCACCGAAGGTCGGCACTGGTTGCGTTCTCGACCGGGAGCCCGACACTGTTCCCCCACTCGACGAACGAACCGTAATAGTAGGAGACGTTCTCGTAGCCGAGTATCTCTGCGAGAGCCGTCCAGACGAGTGCCGATCGCTCGCCGACGCGACAGTAGACGATGATTTGCTCGTCTGTGGCGTACTCATCGAACAGTGCTGCCAGCTCCTCGCGGGAGCGGA
Organism: Halohasta litchfieldiae; assembly: GCF_002788215.1. Classification (NCBI taxonomy): domain Archaea; kingdom Methanobacteriati; phylum Methanobacteriota; class Halobacteria; order Halobacteriales; family Haloferacaceae; genus Halohasta; species Halohasta litchfieldiae. Next base: position 3,266,814 of record NZ_CP024845.1, read on the forward strand.
AGCGGCGGTCTGTCTGGATGGTGTCCCGGCAGGGTGTGTTCACTGCGCCGGGGATGTGACCGCCGCGCTGTACGCCCTCGTTCCAGCCCGGGGGTGCGAGAATGTCGCCGCGGTACTCCGGCGGTGCGCGGGCGTCAAGCAGACAGCCGCCGGACTCGACGGCCGCTTCGACATCTCCGCGGCGCGCGCGAATGGACTCGTCGGGTTCGGGGGCGTGGTACTCGCGGCTGGGAACCGACGGAACTTCGTTGGTCATTGGATACTCGTTTTCGACCCAGTAGTTCCGTCCCCCATCAAGCAACACCACGTTCTCATGGCGGTAGTATCGCAGCAGCCAGTAGGCGTGTGCGGCGAACCAGTTGAAGAAGTCTCCATAGAGGATAATCGTCGTCTCACGGGTCACGCCGCAGTCGCCGAGCAGGCCTGACAGTGCCGCCGGGGAGAGCACGTCGAACGTCTCCGTGTCGCGGAGGTCACGCTGCCAGTCGAGACTAACCGCCCCCGGGATATGCGACGACTCGTAGGTGCCCTGCTGGATGTTCACTTCTATCAGTCGGTAGTCGGCGTCGGTCGTTTGAATCTGCTCCAGATTAGCAGCCACCGTCTCCGCGCTGACGAGTGGCCCGGTCGCGTCGACCATTAGGTGCCTCCCCGCTGATCGGCTGTCTGTGGAAAGCTCTTGAACTCCCTCGACTGGTCGGTGGTCGCAAAGCTCTTAGCGAGTCTCGATTCGGCACTCCGGAGTCGATACGACAACGTCGACCGGGGACAGTCCAGTTCCGTCGACAACTCTTCGAGCGTTATCTGTCTGGGTTTTTCGTAGTAGCCGCGCCCGACCGCCTCGACGAGTGCCTCGCGCTGTTCCGGCGGGAGATTCTTGCGTGCGAACAGTCCCGTTCGCCGGTTGGAGGCCTGTCCGATATGGTCGAACTCGAAGCGAATCCCTTCCTGCAACGACACCTGTAAGGCGTCGTAAAACAGTCCGACACCGTCATCGGTGTCCATCATCACGGTCCACGTCTCGCGGTTCTGACTCCGTTCGAGCTCGAACAGGACGTCCGGACCGATATACTCGACAGCCAGTGTTGGGACAGACTCGCAGTTCCCGATATCCCGCAGGTGGTAGTACAGTTCACACTCGGAGTCGGTCCGTTTCAGCACCTCTCTGTGAACCGCTCCCTCACAGCCGGCTGGGGTGATTTGCTCGACAGCAAGCAGCTCCCGTTGCCCAGCGTTTGTGAGTTCGCTGAGCGCGTCTGCTGGCCCCTCGAATCGTTCGAGCCGCCAGAACTCCTCGGCATCGATACTGCCACCGACCCCCCTTGAAGAGACTCCAGTAGGGTCGGTAAGCAACTGCTGTAGTGGCCCCGCTGTCTCCTCGTAGACGAGGTCGAAAACGAACTCTCGCATATCTGTACCGTCAGTTAGTAGATAGTCTCAATGTAAGTTCCTGTCGTTGCGGTTGCCGTAGACGGGTCACCAATCTACGCCACAAGAGCGTTCTGGAATATTATACATTGTAACGAAGGGAACGGGGCGGTTTGCTCTCACCAATGCGCGTTCGTTTCACTGGTCGCTGCACAGTTACTCGCGTTTGATCGGATGCTTCGGTGGATCGGCGGACTCACAATCGTGAGTGTGTTTCTGTTGATCATATAGAGCCGATTGTAGCGAGAGTGTCTTCTCTGAATGGCTTGTTGTAGATGATCGATTGAAATGGAGATTTCTATCAGATGTAGATGCTGCATATGCGCCCATCTTGCACGGCACGTCCTAACAAAATTCAGAGAGGACTGTTCCGCGATCCCCACTTAGAATCACTGACGTTTGTCTCCATCTGTTACCCTCTGTTACTATCTATTACCACCTGTTACCATCTGTTACCGTTCTTCGTCGACTACGATCTGCTACATCTCTTCGTCGGCGAGTTCCTGCTCGGCGACGATTTCGTACGGCGTTAGGCCCTCCCTAATGCCATCCAACAGCCGGAAGGCGTCGTCTGGCGAGAGGAAATGCCGTGTAACGACCCGACCGAGCGGTGTCGGTTCCAGTCCATCGATGAACTCCCATTCAAGCAGTTTGCCGATGGATCGCGTCGTATCGATCTCGCCGAGCATTCGGTCGTTGAGCCGTTTTGCGCTTTTGCCTCCAACCGTAACATTGGCCAGCGTCTCCTCGACGGCGGCGTCCTGATCGTAGACGTTTCGGACGTCCTCCATCTCGCCTTTTAAGAGTTTGAACGCTACCTCGTCTTCGGTCATCTCCATCGAGTTGTGATAGGTGACGTCGGGTTCGATCAGCATGTAGACCGTCCCGCGGTCGTGGTAGTCGGGTCGACCCGCACGCCCGAGCATCTGGCTGAACTCCTGGACTGAGAGCCACTCGATGCCCATGGCGAGCGTGTCAAAAATCACCTGCGAGGCCGGGAAGTCGACACCCGCCGCGAGTGCGGCGGTGGTGACGACCGCCGAGAGATCCTGATCCAGGAACTGCTTTTCGACCTTCTTTCGCTTTTTATAATCGAGCCCGGCGTGGTAGGGTGCCGAATCGTACTGGAGTTTCCGGCTGATCGTATGGCACCGTCGACGGGAGTTGGTGAAAATGATCGTCTGGCCCCGATACCCCTTCGAGGATTTCTGGTCGAAAGCCCGCTTGACGAGCCGGTCTTCGAGCCGGAGCTTTTCCTGTTCGTCGGCAAAGGTGACGTGGCGCTCGATAGGGATCGGTCGCTCCTCGAACTCGATGAGGCGCGCACCGAGTCGACCGGCCAACCATTCGGGGTTGCCGACCGTGGCCGAGAGGTAGATCCACTGTGCGCCATCGTAGCCGCCGCTCTGGGTTTCAGCCCGCTTCTCACAGTAGTATTTAAGACGCGAAATCAACCCATCGAGGCGGTGGCCCCGCTCTTCTTCTTTGAGTGTGTGAACCTCGTCGATGACGACCGAGCCGATGTCGCCGAGGTTTTTGCCGGTTCTGAGGGCGTGGTCAATTCCTTCATACGTCCCAACGATGACATCCGCATTGGGATCGAACTGGCTGCCAGAGTCCGCGATTCGACTCGCGCCGACGCGAATCGTCACGTCGAGGCCGAGTTCGCCGTACCGCTCTTTGAAATCCTCGTGTTTCTGATTCGCAAGGGCGACGAGTGGGACTAAAAACAGCATCTTGCCCTTGCCTTTGAGGGCGCGGTCGATGCCAGCGATCTCGCCGACCAGCGTCTTCCCGGTCGCGGTCGCGCTCACGACGAGCTGGTCCTCGCCATCTAAGAGCCCATTTCGGACCGAGAGGCTCTGGACTGGGAGGAGGTTTTCGAACCGGGATTCGGTCATTTCCTTCAGCCGGGGATGTAGGTCGAGATCGGCCGTTTTGACCGGGTCGACGTCGTCGACAGTGGCACTAATCACGTCGAACTTCGTCAGATCTGGATCGAGTTCGCCCGACAGGAGGTCGACGATTCGGTCGAGATCTTGGACTTCGAGCAGCAGATCCTCAAGCCGGTCCTGTGCGGAGCCGGTGAACTGACCCTTATACGAGAGCTCGCGTTCGAGCTCCTCGACCGCGCAGTCGGGACAGATATGTTCGCGGTCGGTTTTGATCGCCGTTTCGTCGGTGATCGGCGAGTAGCGACCGTCGTTAGCGCAGTAGCGGCAGGTGCGGACGACTTGGGCTTCGAGCTGATAGCCATCGAGGAGCTCCCGTAGCTCCTCGCGGCCATCGTTGGAGGTTTGTTGTGAGATCCGGATCCGGGAGGCGTTACGAGCGAGGTCGACGAACTCAGTCGGGTCCCGTGGCTCCTCACTGGAGCCGCGTTTCGCTCGGAACCGGCCCGGTCGCGGGCCGGCACTCGTCTGCTTGGGGTCGAGCGTGCCCTGAAACACCCGAGAACCGTTTTTCCGGGCGACGACACGGTAGCTGTCTCCGGTTTCGTGGAGAAACAGCGTTCCGACCTGTGGGACCTGCTGCGACACGGCCAATGGTAGGCAATCGGGGTATATCAGGCGTTCGGCTCAGCATCGACGTCGATAGTGAGACGAGATAGCCAAGGCCACATTAATACCGCCGCCCCGACAACCCACACGTATGCGTGGTATTCGTCTCGGGAGCGCCTTCGGCATCCCGATCCAACTCAACTGGACGTTTCTGTTCATTTTGCCGATTTTTGCATGGATTATCGGCTCGGATATCGTCCAACTGACCGAACTCGTCAACAACGTCCTCGGTGGCTCGATTTCGACCGAGCCACTGACTGCCGGCTCGATGCCCTGGATACTCGGCTTTGCAGCCGCCGGCGGGCTGTTTTTCGGCGTGCTACTCCACGAGTTCGGCCACTCGCTGGTCGCCATGCGGTACGGACTCGAAATCGAGTCGATTACCCTCTGGCTGCTGGGTGGCGTGGCAAGCTTCAAAGAAATCCCCGAAGACTGGCACAAGGAGTTCAATATCGCCATCGCTGGCCCCGTGGTGAGCGTGTTGGTCGGTGTAGTGTCATTCATCGCGTTCATGCTGACACCTGCGAATCTCAGCGCGGTCCAGTTCGTCCTCGGCTATCTCGCGGTGATGAACATCGGCCTCGCGATCTTCAACATGCTGCCGGGGTTCCCGATGGACGGTGGTCGGGTGCTTCGAGCCCTGCTGGCACGCAAGCGACCGCACGCCCAAGCGACCCAGATGGCCGCGGAGGTCGGGAAGATATTCGCGTTCATGCTCGGGCTGCTGGGGCTGTTCGCCTTTAGCCCATTGTTCATCCTGCTTGCCTTTTTCATCTACATCGCCGCCTCGGGAGAGGCCCAGCAGTCGACGGTCAAAGCCGCCTTCGAGGGCATCACCGTCCGCGACATCATGACGCCCGGTGCGGAGCTCCACGTTATCGAGGAGGAGGCGACGATTGCCGAACTGCTGAATCGGATGTTCACCGAGCGTCACACCGGATACCCGGTCGTCGACTCCCGCGGCGACCTCGTCGGGATGGTCACCCTCGACGATGCCCGGACGATCAAGGAGGTCGAACGCGACGCCTACCGGGTCGAAGAGGTGATGGAACGCGACGTCCAAGGCATCGGTCCGGATGTGGACGCGATCACTGCCCTCCGAACGATGCAGGAACACGACGTCGGTCGACTCCCCGTCATCGACGAACAGGGGAATCTCACGGGAATTATTTCCAGAACCGACCTGATGACCGCCTTCAACGTGATCCAGAGCCGCGGCGACAACAGCTCGATCATCCAGTCCGGTGGGTCGACGTCGGATCTACCCCCTGTTCAATAACCAGCGACGAGAGGATTACTGCCGCGTCGACCAGACGACGACAACCGCAAGTGCGAGTAGACAGCCAACGAAGAAGACGACTCCCGGCTCGGTCAGCAGCGCACTGAGGCCACCGCTGGTCGACTCGGCGGCCGTCGCAGTCGCATCGGCAGCCGTCATCCCACCGGACTCGGTGGCCGCTTCCGGTGCCGACCCGATTGAGGTTGCGAGATACTGCACGAGCAGGCTGGCGAGCCCAAAGATCCCAATCGCGCCAAGCAGCTCTCTGATCGCCGATTTGAGCCGGTCGACGGTCGACTGCCGGCCTGCACAGACGACGAGTGCCGATTCAGTCGGCGCATAGATTTTCATCTCAGTTCCCTTCTCGGAGTACCAGGTATCGGCGACCGAGATCAGGTTCGCATCACTGAGATTCGTGAGATGGTACCGGATGTTCTGGACGCTCGTGTCGGTCTCCTCGGCGAGTTCGGACGCGGGGCGTGGCTCTTCGTACAGTAGGGTGAGAATCTGTCTGGCGGTCGACGACGAGAGCGTTTTAAAAACCTCGTCGGCAGCCTCCTCGGAGATCGAAATAACGTTCGCACCGTCATTGGCCGGCTCAACGCGGGACGTGAGTGGGAGAAGACTCTTCATAGGCGACGTATAGAGGGTGTCATAGAATAGTTCTCATAGCGTGATGACGGTGCTTCCTGGATTGTCTCCGCGTTCGTCGTTGGTGATCGCAATAACGAGACGAAGGCACAGCGCGAGGAACACTTGTGCTCGTGCGTGGACGCGGCCTCGGGCGCGAACGTGCCCGAGGCCGCAGTCCTTGACGGCGTCGTTGGTTCGTTCGACTCCACTCCGGCGGTTGTACGTCTCGTCTAGCGTCGATTGCTTCAGCTGAACGTCCTCGCTGTGTTCGTCGATGCGGGCTTCGACCCTGTACTCGATGTCTTTCGGATCGTCGGTGTTTCGTGCGTTGTACGGAGCGACTGGCACGACCCCTGCGGCCAGCAGGTGGTCGTGCCAGCCGAGCGTGTCGTAGGCGCTGTCTCCAAGCATCCAGATCGGTTTCTCGACGGCGAGCGCGTCACACGTGACGCGCATCGCCGTCTCCTCTGGCGCTTGCTTGCTCTCGGTGAACTCCGCGGCAATCGGGATCTTTTGCCCGGTCGAGACGATCGTACAGCCGTAGCCGTGGTAGTACTCTTCGGCGGTTGGATCGTAGCCTTTCGACGCGTCTTGGTCGGCGGGCATCGTCCTCACGTCGGTGGAATCGATGGAGTAGGTCAAGTCGAGCAGGCCGCGGCAGGCGGCCTGCTCGACGAGGCGGTCGAAGACCTCGTCGACGACGTGTTCGAGGTCGGTGAGGAAGCGATCGACCGCGTCTCTCGACGGCGGTCGATCGAAGCCACAGCTGAGCCAGACGACCGTGTTCTGGAGTTCTCGCGTGACTGGACGGATGCCGTAGACGTTCTTGTAGTAGCAGTGCAGGAACGCTCGGAAGAGTGCTGGTGGGTGATGATCTCGTGTTCGCCCCCGGCGAGCGGGGGCGAACACATCGAATTCTTCGAGAAAGTCGAACTCAAGATGCTCGAACAACGCGAGCGTCTCGGTCGCCATTACATTGAAGAACTCGTCGATAGAAGTCTCCTCTTGCAGGATGCTGGCGCTCGTAGACACAGTTCCAACATCCTGCGTCTTCGTGTGTGACGCTTTCTATGACACCCTCATCAGTTTCAATATTGTATATATCTATATTATCGGTGACAGTTCCTCCCGTGTCGACTCGCTGCCCACCCGCATCCCAACCCGCCGGACCTATCAACGACCACGACCAGAATGGACTCAATGACTGCACCGAACCGGAACACGCTCTGGGGGCGGGCCATCGCAAGTGAACTCGCCCGTAGCGGTGTCCGCACCGTCTGTATCTCGCCGGGGAGTCGGTCGACGCCACTCACTGTCGCCTGCGACGAACACGACGATCTGCAGACCGTCTCGGCACTCGATGAACGCTCGGCGGCCTACTTCGCACTGGGTCGGGCTCGCCGGACGGGCGAGGTCACTCCACTTATCTCGACCTCGGGCACCGCTGCCGCCAACTACCATCCCGCCGTGATCGAGGCCAGCGAGGGTCGGGTCCCGCTATTGTTGCTGACTGCCGACCGACCGCCGGAGCTCCGAGATTCGGGAGCCAACCAGACCGTCGACCAAGAGAAGCTCTATGGCGACGCCGTCCGGTGGTACAAGGACCTCCCCGAGCCAGCCGCCGAAGACCGGACGCTTCGCTCGCTGCGAACCGACATCTCGCGGGCGGTCGGAACCGCTGAGGGGACGCCCTCCGGGCCAGTGCATCTCAACGTCCCATTTAAAAAACCGTTAGAGCCGACGCGGGTCGACGGCGATGTGCCCGCCGACCTACCGGAGTTGGCCGCCATGGGTCGCGGCTCCGAGGAGCCGTTCGTCAGCCGCACTGTCGGCCACCCGCAGTTGGACGATCAGGACCTCCGTAAACTGGCCGAGGAACTCAGCGTCGACCGTGGACTCATTGTCGCTGGACCGGCTGATCCGCCGGGGCTCACTGCCGAATCGGTCACTGCCTTCTCGCATGCCACCGGGTTCCCGATTCTCGCCGATCCGCTCTCGGGACTCCGGTTTGGGGGCCATACTCGTACCGCACCCGTCATTGGGGGGTACGACAGCTACGTCGACACCGCCGTCACCGAGTCGTGGCCCGATCCCGAGGTCGTCGTCCGACTCGGGGCCTCGCCGACTTCGAAACCGCTGCGAAAGTATTTGGCCAAAACGGGGGCACGACAGTTAGTCGTCGACCCCACGGGCGCGTGGCGCGAGGCGGAGTTTGCGGCGACTGATCTGGTCGTCGCCGATCCGGACCGACTCTGTGGCCACCTCTCGCAGGTCATCCGCAGCGGTGGCAGCGCCGAGTGGCGAAACCGCTGGACGAACGCCGAGGCGGTCCACAGTGAGACGGTCGACGACCACGCTGACACAGCCTTCGAGGGCGGGATTCTCGCGGATGTCGTCGCTGGACTCGCCGATCCGTCGACGCTTGTGGTCTCCAACAGCATGCCGGTCCGTGACCTCGACCGCTTCGGGGAGCCGGGAACCAAATCCATTACCACGGTCGGCAACCGCGGGGCCTCCGGAATCGATGGCATCGTGTCGACCGCGCTGGGGGCGGCTCACGGGACGACCGACGACGTCACACTCGTGATCGGTGATCTGGCCTACTACCACGATATGAACGGCCTGCTCGCACTCCAGCGTGCCAACGTTGATGCGACGATTGTCCTGCTCAACAACGACGGCGGCGGGATTTTTCACATGCTGCCTATCGAGGAGTTCGAGCCGCCGTTCACCGACCAGTTCAAGACGCCCCACGGGATGGATTTCGAACCAACTGGGGATCTGTACGGGTTCGACTACAGCCGTGTTGAGGGTCGCTCGGCGTTCCGCGAGGCCTATAGCGAGGCGGTGTCGACCGATGGCTCGCACGTTATCGAGGTCGAAAGCGATGCCGAGGCGAGTCACGCAGTTCGGGATGAGTTGCAGGCCGAGACAGTCGACCGACTGGTCGACTGATCGTTGGCTTGGTGACTGACCGCTGGCTGGTCGACTCGTTGGTGGGGACTAACTGTTTCTCAAAACCAAATCAGCTATAGTGGCTGATTGGGTAGCAACTGTCACGCATGACCAGAGCTGAACTCATCGCCGCCAGTGAATCGCTCGAACACGCCGCCGAGGGGGCCAGCGACGATCTCACGGCCAAACTCTCCGAGCAGGCCGACACCCTTGCGACCCTCGCCGACCGCGAGAAGGGGCCCGACCACGGTCGACTGGCCAAAATCGAACACTCGCTTCGCTCGCTGAAGGAGTCGGCTAGCGACGAAGGGGCTGACCTAATCGACGACGCACTCACACACATCAAGGAGTACCGAAAAACGGTTGATGGTGTTTGAATAGAGTACACCGAGCGACATCGGTCGGACAGTTTGGGGGTAGTGAGGAGACAATCACAACCATATAGTGACGCTGTGGTAAGTTTCGGGCGATGACTGAGTCGACGCGGCTGCGTGGGACGCTGTGGATTATTTTGGCCTCGGCAACGCTGACAGTGATGGCCGGAGCGATCCTCGGCCCTATCGTCCCGGCGATCCAGTCGACGCTCGGCGTCTCCGAATCGAATGCGGGCCTCATCATTACGACTCACGGCGCGCTCATCGTCGTCTTCAGTCCGATTGCGGGCGCGCTCATCGACCGCTTCGGCCCGCGTCGACCCTTTATCGGTGGGCTCGTTTTGTACGGCATCGGCGGCGGGGCCGGACTCGGGATCGATTCGTTCGGCCCGTTGCTCGCCTCGCGGGCCGTGTTGGGTGTCGGGGTGGCCTTTGTCTATACCGGTGTGACCGTGTTGATTTATGATCTCTATGAGGGCCAGCGGATGAACGAGGTCCTCGGGCTGCGGAGCAGCGCCAACAGCGTCGGCGCGGTGATCTGGCCGCTGGTCGGCGGCGCGCTCGGCACGCTCTCGTGGCAGGCCCCCTTCGGCGTCTATCTGGTTGCGATCCCGCTGGGATTGCTCGCAGTCGTGACGATCCCCGAAACCGGCGGCGAGAATCGATCCGCCCAGAGCGAGTCGACGGATAGGGGTCAGTCGACGGATAGGAGCACGTCAGCAGGTGGAATCGCCGGTATTGCTGCTGTTTTCCGGGAACGACCGGCGCTGCTGGCGGTGTATCTGCTGTATTTCGCCGCCAACGCGTTGCTGTACAGTATCGTTGTCTTCTATCCGCAGTTGTTGGCCCAGTTGGGGATCACCTCTTCGCTGTCGATCAGCCTTTATCTCGCGGCCAACGGGCTGGCTGGCGGGATTTCGGCGGCACTCTACGGTCGACTTGTGGCGCGAATCGAGCGACGATGGCTGGTGCTGATCGCGCTGGGCCTCTGGGTGGCGGCGTTTGCAGCGGCGACCGCGGCCCAGTCGGCGCTGACCGCAGTGCCGGCTGTCGTCGCGTTCGGGTTGGGGTTGGGATTGGTGTTTCCCTCGGCGTTCGGCTGGATCGAATCGCTTGCGCCAGTCGACCGGCAGGGCCAGTTTAGCTCCTATCTCGCCTCGGCAGGCTATACCGGCCAGTTCCTCTCGCCGGTGATCTTCGGCCCGCTGATCCCGCTGTTCGGGGTGCGGGGTGTCTTCGGGGCGGCGACCGCCGCCGCTGCTGTCGGGCTTGTCGTGTTGGGGGCGGCACTGGCAGTAGGGAAGACGGGGTCGACTGCGTCGTCGTAACTGAGGGGGTGGATTATTCGGCTCGGTCGATTGCTTCGTCGACCTCGATTTCGTCGCTGTCGACCTGTTCTTCGACCTCGACGAGTCGGTCGAGTTTCTGCTCAAACTCCGCCTCGCCGAGTTCGCCAGCGGCATACTGGTGTTTGAGCTCGTCGAGGGCCGTGCGCTCGGGGTCGTCGGTCGACTGGAGTTTTCTGATCTCGTTCCAGCGCCAGCCGATCCAGAGGCCGAAGGCCGCGAGGATGCTGGCGGTGACAGCAATAAAAACGGTTGCTGAGGTGTAGTTGGCGACCCACATGAAGCCAACGAGGGCGATGATGTCCGCACCGAACACGACCATCATGCCGAGCATAAGATCGGTGACGAGGCCCTCCTCGGGGTCGACTGGCATGGTATCGAGAGGTTTGGTCTCCGGATGTATTACTTGTCAGGGTCGCGGGCTGTCGACTCCAATAGTTCTTTAGTCACTCCTTGCTGAACGTACTGATGTCTTATGAGTCAGGCAACGCTCGGCACTGATCCCTACCAGAACTCGAATCTCTTCTCTAGCTACTATTTGTCCGACCGGATCGATGATCTCGACGAGTGGGAGTGCGACGACGAGGCCCGAGACGCATTCGAGCGACTCCAGAACCTCTGGGAGTTGGAGGGTGGGCTTGTCGACTCCTACGAGGAGGACGAACTGCTCACGGCGTGGATCGACAAGGTCACTGAGGTGTTGGGGTTCGATAGGCTCTCGGAGACGACACTGCCGGATGGTGGTGGGTACACTGATCGACTCCTGTTCGATACCCCCGAGACTCGCCGGGACGCCGCCGCGCGGAAGAAAGACGGCGACCGTGAGGCCATGTTCGGGCTGGCCTCGGTCGTCTTGGAGGCCAAACAGTGGGATGCGGATTTCACGAAGCGGTTTGCCGAACAGCGGTCTTATCGGGATGCCTCTCACCAGATCAAATACTATCTCGAACACACCCCTGAACGACTCCAGTGGGGGATTCTGACCAATGGGCGGAAATGGCGGCTGTACGGCACCAAGGATTATGCGACTGAAATTTATTACGAGGTCGACCTGCCGGAACTGCTCGAAGCCGGAAATCTGGAGCAGTTCAAATACTTTTTCGCCTTCTTTCGGTCGGCGGCATTCCGCGAGACGGCGGGTTCGTCGTTTCTCGATACGGTCTGGTCCGAAAGCGAGACCGCGGCCCAAGAACTCGGCGAGGACTTACAGGATAACGTCTTTACGGCCCTGCGGGTGCTTGGCGAGGGGTTCATTCAGACGAACGATCTCAGTATCGACCCCGCCGACAGCGAGGCGCGGGCCGAACTGAAAGAACAATCGTTGGTGTTGCTCTACCGGCTGATGTTCGTGCTGTATGCCGAATCGCGTGGGTTGATCCATCCCGACGATCCGAAGATGCAGACCGAGTACGAGGAGAACTTCAGCCTCACCCAGCGCCGGACCGAGATCCACGACCGGATCGAGGACGGCGACTCCTACGAGGATTTCAGCGGGTATTCGACGGGGATCTGGAGCCAGTTGCAGGACCTGTTCGGCCTGATCGACAAGGGCGAGGAGGATCTCGGTATTCCGCCGTACAACGGTGGGCTGTTCGATGACGCTTCCCACGCGTTTCTGGCAGACAACGAGGTGGCAGATCGGTATCTCGCGGAGGTGATCCACCGGCTCGGGACGACCGAGGGCGAGGATGGGTCGCCGGTGTTGGCCGACTACGCCGATCTCGATACGCGGCATTTGGGGAGTATTTACGAGGGTCTGCTGGAACACGAGTTCCGCATCGCGCCGGAGCAGTACGCCGCGGTCGCCGAAGACGGCGGCGAGGTCTGGAGGTCAGCCACGGAGGTCAGCGTGGCCGACGCCGTCGAGACCGTCGACGAGGGGCATCTCTATGTGGTCAACGACGACGGCGAGCGAAAGGCGACGGGGGCGTACTACACGCCCGACTACGTGGTCTCCTACATCGTCGAGGAGACAGTCGACCCCCTCATCGCCGAGATCAAAGCCGATCTCGCAGCCGAGGGGCTGGAACCCGGCGACAAGGGGTATTTCGCGCCGTTTTTCGAGCAGGTCAAGGAACTCACGGTGCTCGATCCGGCGATGGGGAGTGGGCATTTCCTGACGAGTGCGACCGCGTATCTCACCGAGCAGGTGATGGAGGTCGTCCGCGAGCAGGAGATTCAGAGCTACGACGAGCAGGACTTGCGGCGGCAGATCGCCAAGGAGTGCATCTACGGCGTCGACATCAACGGGATGGCGGTCGAACTTGGCAAACTGTCGATGTGGCTCGAAACGCTGGCCGCCGACAAGCCGCTGGCGTTTCTGGACCACCACCTCAAAGCGGGCAACTCGCTGGTTGGCTCGGATATTACCGACGTGCTGGCCGAGGATGGTGAGACGGAGGATGGCCAGTTGACGCTCGGGCAGGCGTTGGCGCGGGCGCGGCAGCAGACGCTCGGCCACGTGATGGATCTCATGCAGGACTTGCTGGCCATCGACAACGACGGGCTGGCCGACATCAAGTCGATGGAGGAGCTGTACGACGAGATCCGCGCCGATCCGCTTTATAAACGGCTGTTCGAGGTGGCCAATGTGCATACCGCCGCACAGTTCGGTGTCGACGTGCCCGAGGGTGTATATGAGAAGATGGCCGGGGCGATTGATGACACTGATAAGTGGGCAGAGATTCGGGAGGAGGATTGGTTTACATCGGCGCAAGCACTGGCTGGCGAGCAGTCGTTTTTCCACTGGGAATTAGAGTATCCTGAAGTGTTCTTTAGTGAGGATGGGGAGAAGCAAGACGATGCTGGGTTTGATGCATTAATCGGGAATCCACCGTGGGTGCGTAGTATCAACTTGAAATCATCAGATATGAGCAGTTGGAGATATTATAGAAATTCCTATCAATCAGCTAGTAGTGGTGAATATGATATATACCTCTGCTTTATTGAAAAAGGTATTTCTCTAATAAACTCTGACGGTGAGTTTGGATATATAACACCAAATAAATGGATAACATCACAGGTCGGTTCAAATCTGCGAGATATCCTTTCGTGTGGCAAATATGCCAAATCTATAATAGATTTCGGTTCACACCAACTTTTCGAAGGAATAACCACATACTCTTCCCTACTGTTCCTTAATAAACAAAATAATTCTGAGGTTTATATTCAGGAATTGATCGAAGAGGATACTTCCGATCATCCAGATATTAAAACAGATCAGTTTTGGCAAAATGGGACCGTTGAAACAGAGTCACTTACCTCAGATCCTTGGTCATTCAACCTAGGTCCTATCGGCAATCTCTTTGATAAGCTCGCTACACTCCCTTCACTTGGCGATGAAGCGAATGTATTTATGGGAACAGGTACGAGAGCAGATTCTGTATTTCTACTTGAACAAGATGGTTCTGAATTATATTCCCCAGCACTTGAAGAAACAGTTTCAATTGAAGAGGAATTACTTCGTCCGGGTTTAAAAGGAAGCGATATTGAGAATTATAGTTTTGAACGCAATCGAAGATTAATATTCCCGTACAATATTGGAGATAATAAGTGTGAACCAATTCAACCGAAGGAACTCCAAACGTCTTACCCAAAGTGCTGGGAATATCTCAATAAAAATAGAGAAGAACTTGAGCAAAGAGAAGGTGGAAAATTTGTTGACGAAGAGCTGTGGTATGTCTATGGCTATCCACGTAGTATGAATAAGTTAGGAAATGAAAAGATTGTGTTGCCAGATGTTGTAAATGAGGCTGAAATGGCCTATGATTCTGAAGGATGGTATATTCTTGACACGGCATATGGGATTGTGTCTGACAACCATGATGAGCGATATTTAACAGCAATATTGAATTCTGATCTGTTAACAAGCTATCTACAGCTTTCAGGCACTGATCTTCGTGGTGGCTATTTCCGTATGAAAACAGCGTATCTGAATCCATTCCCTATTCCAGACTTGAAGATTGATATCCGTGAAAATAAACGAGAACAATTCAGAGATATAGGTACAGAACTGGCCGAAAATATCGTAGAGGGGAGTCAGAATACGGACACTATTGAAATCATTGGACAAGAGGGCTCTCAGGAAGTTTTGGTTCCAATTACAGAGTCTAGAAGTGATTTGACGAAGAAATTAAAATCACTTAACCTCTCTCTTCTAGACCACCTCGGCTCCTACTCCGATGGCCCGACCCTCTCAGACATCGGCCTGACCCAACCCCCACGCGGCGCGGCGGAGTCGATCCTCCAGCAGACCGCCGCGGAGAAGCCGAACCTCCGGGTCGGTGAGGCCAGCGTGGTTCGGGAGTCCGACAACACCGTCGAAATCCGATTGACGGCGCGGTATAAACCGAGCGAGACGCGACCGGAGGGAGGGTCTCGAACCGGAACGGGCGACGCCCGTGGAGGGAGCGAGGACGATGCCCTCGACGAGAGCGATTTCGAAGTCGACCAGTGGGGATACACCGAAACCGACCCCCAGCCCGCCTTACGGATCACCGATCTCACCAAGGCGGAGGCCGATCTGATCGCGGCCTTTGTTCCGGTGGCCGTCGACGAAGCCGGTGGGTTTGCGGGCTTCCGTGAGACGGCGACGAAAACGAACTCGCTGGTCGACCGGCTTCGGAAGTTGACGCTTCCGGCTGTGGATGACGTGGAAGCTGAGTTGACGGGGTATATGCAGACCGTCGAGCGAGCCGAGGAGTTAGAGGCGAAAATCGAGTCGACTGACGCGCTGATTGACGAGATTGTATATGAGCTGTATGGCTTGACTGACGAAGAAATCGAGATTGTTGAGGAGGCTGTCGGGGAGTAGTATCCGCGAGCGAAAGCGAGCGGTTCTCTGCCGAACACAGTGAGGCAGTCTTTTTGGTCCAGATTTTTCAAGGCGTGGTTGGCGAACGCAGTGAGCCAACCCAACGCAGAAAAAGGTGGTTTTGAGTGTAGGGTCTCTCACAGTGAGGTATGGTAAGCGAAGATACAGTCCTCGATACGTTTCCGGACAGTCCAGTGACCACGGCCGCACTCTCGGAGCTCGAAAATCACGACGATATTCTGACGGCGATCCCGCTCATCTCGGAGGCTCGCGGCGCAAAGGAACTCTCCAAACACGCGGTGATCCAAACCGACTCAGTCGCCATTGTCGTCGTCTACAATGACGGCGAGGGATGGACCGTCGACCACCGCGTCGACGGCACCGACCGCGACAATGACGAGGTATTCGAGGAGGCAATGGTCGCCGCACAGGGTGAAACGTCGCTGGTCGACGCACCCGACGAGAAGTAGTCCACGAGAGAAGCAAGCGGTTCACTGCCGAACGGAGTGAGGCAGCCTTTTTGATCCACATTTTTGCGGTGAGCGGTGGCCGAACGGAGTGAGGCCACCCGAACCGTAAAAAGGTGGGAGTCTACTCCGACGCAGAAACAGGTGGTTTGGGAAGCCGAAGTTCGACAGTCGACCCAAGCTGTTGTGGCTCGATGACACTGACTGTGCCACCGACACCGGTGACAATCCAGTAGACGAGCCACAGCCCGAGGCCGCGACCGTGGGCCAGCGGCGTCTCCTCGCCGGATTCGAGGACCGACCGCTCCAACTCGGGGAGCCCCGGTCCCTCGTCCCGCACCCGAATCGCGACGTGTGTGTCGGTCTCGGCCAGTTCGATCCCGACGGTGGGAGTCTCACCTGTGTGTTTGGCGGCGTTGTCGACCAGTTCCCAGACGGCCGTTTCCAGCCGTGGGGCCGTGTCGACCACGCATGTTTCGAGTCCCGAGGCGGCAATCGATGCCTCGGGATACTGGTCGCCGAGTTGGTCGACCACGCGGTCGACGAGCGGGCGGAGATCGATAGGCTTCCGCTCGATAGGCCCGTCGAGCGTTTGTTCGAGCTTTTGGGCCGTCTCACTCAGATCGAGCAACCGATCCGAGGTCGTCCGCACGCGCTTGGCCAGCGTCTGCTGTTGGCCCACCAACTGGTCTTCGAGCATCTCGGCGTAGCCGTTGATAACGCCGACATCGTTGCGCAGATTGTGACGAAGCACACGGTTGATGACGCTGATCAGTCCGTCCCGACGCTTCCGCTCGGTGACGTTCCGAGTCATCCCTTGGACGGCAACGATATCTTCGGTAGTGCGCTCGCTTTCGGGCACCTCGCTGTCGTAGATCGGCGTCCCGCGAACATCGGCGTAAATGACGTCACCTGCCTTCGTCTCCAAGGGGAGATACCGCTCCTCGACTGTCTCGCCCGACAGAATCTGTTCGAGAAGCTCCATGGCGCGTTCTGCGGCCTCCTCGTCGGGAAAGACCAGCTGCATCGACGAGCCGGTGAGTTCTTCGGGCTCGTAGCCCAGCAACTCGACGACGGACGGGCTGTTGTAGGTGAACTGTCCGTTGAGATCGAGCCGAAAGACGTGATCGAAACTGGCGTCGATGACTGCGCGATAGATCTCACTGCGTTCGTTGAGCTGGGTTTCCCACGCCGTGAGTTCCTGTTCGTACTGCTGTTGTTCGATCTCGTAGCCAGCCATCTGTGCCACCAGATGGCTGAACGATTTTTCGGCCTCGGAAAACGGCTCAGCACGTGCGTTTTGGGCGGTAAAACAGACTGTTCCGTACGGTTCGCCGTCGACCAAAATCGGTGCACCGTGGTAACAGTGAATGCCGTATTCGACAGCATCCACACTATCTTCGAGTCCCACGTCGGTGACGTCGGAAAACGCGACGATCTCCTCTTCGCGAATCGTCCGCAAACAGTAGGTGGTGTTGAGATCTCGCTTGAGCCCAGTCGGATCGGGTTGCTCGCCCGGATCGGTACTGATGAGGACTTCCCAGTGGTCGGTCTCCTGATCGATCGTGGTGACGATTCCCATGTCGACGCCGAACTGTGAGACACCGACATCGAGGGCGTCTCGGAGCCGCTCTTCAAGTGGGCGGTCGGTTTGCATCACCTCGTAGAGTCGTGAGTATGCCGTCTGGCGATCAAACCCTGCTTGGATCCCACTCATACTGCTTGCCCCCGGCTCTCGCTCATACTTATCTATTGGGGATACGTCCTATTATAAACTCCGTACGGTGACACCGCAGATCCCGATAGTGCAGACGGTCGACCCCGGTTTCGGCTGGCTTTTTAGTGCCGCCGTCCCTCCCTACCGTATGGTTTCGGAACTCTTTGATCCCGACCGCTGGGAGACCGTCGACGCCTTCGCGTTCGACGACATCACCTACCACCGCGGGGTCGACGTCCCGGCCGTCCGCATCGCCTTTGACCGCCCAGAAGTTCGGAATGCGTTCCGCCCGGGCACGGTCGACGAACTGTACACAGCCCTCGATCACGCCCGCAAACAGGCCTCGATTGGCTGCGTGCTTCTGACGGGCAACGGCCCCTCCGAGAAGGACGGCGGCTGGGCCTTCTGCTCGGGCGGCGACCAGTCGGTCCGGGGTGGCTCGGGCTACGAGTACCGCGACGACGACGAGGCCGCCGCGGACGACGATCCAGCAGTACAGGAAGCCAAGGCCGGTCGACTCCACATTCTGGAAGTCCAGCGCCTGATTCGGACGATGCCCAAACCAGTCGTCGCCGTCGTGCCGGGCTGGGCAGTCGGTGGCGGCCATTCGCTGCACGTGATCTGTGACCTCACACTCGCCTCCGACGAACACGCCAAATTCCTCCAGACTGACCCTGATGTCGCCTCCTTCGACGGCGGCTTCGGCTCGGCGTATCTCGCCAAACAGATCGGCCAGAAGAAGGCCCGAGAAGTGTTCTTCCGGGGAAAAACCTACTCCGCCGAGGAGGCAGCCGATATGGGGATGGTCAACGAAGCAATCGCCCACGAGGATCTCGAAGACGTCGCCTTAGAGTGGGCCGACGAGATGACTCAAAAGAGCCCGACCGCGATGCGGATGCTCAAATACGCGTTTAATGCGACCGACGACGGGATGATGGGCCAGCAGGTGTTCGCCGGCGAGGCGACCCGGCTTGCCTACATGACCGATGAGGCCAAAGAGGGTCGGGATGCGTTTCTCGAAGGCCGCGAGCCCGATTTCGACGAGTTCCCGTGGCACTATTAGGCGACCTCAGTCGACGGCCTCGACACCGGTGATCTCGAACCGCGCCCCGCCTTCGGTACCCGTCGTAATCCGAATCTCCCAGCCGTGTGCTGCGACGATCTCGTCGACGATACTCAGTCCGAGGCCGGTACCATCGTGGGATGTCGAGTAACCCCCCTCGAACACGGTCTTGCGGACGTCCTCAGGGATGCCGGGCCCGTCGTCTTCGATATAAAAGCCGTCGTCGAGATCGCCGAACGTGACCTGAACGTTCTCCCCGCCGTGCTCGACAGCATTGCGGATGAGGTTCTCGAACAGTTGTCGGAGTCGCGTTTTGTCTGCGTCGACCCTTCGGTCGGTTTGGACCGACACGGTCGCCTTCTCGGTCGGGACGGTCTCCCAACACTGCTCGACGAGCGTCCGGAGGTCGATGGTCGAGCGTTCGCTGATGGCGTTTTCGGTCCGACTCAGCAGGAGGACGTCGTCGATCAGCGTATCCATCCGTTCGACCGCGGCCTGTACGCGGTGGAGTTCGGAGACATCGCCAGTTTCGACAGCTATGTCGACGTAACCCTCGATAATGCCGAGTGGGTTCCGCAGGTCGTGGGAGACGATGGAGGCAAACCGCTCCAACTGCTCGTTTTGTTCGTGGAGCTGTTCGGTCACCTGTCGGCGCTGGAGTTCGTAGCTCACCCACCGACTCATCAGGTCGACTAAGGTTTCTTCCCAATCGGAGAACTGGCCGTTTTTCGTCTCGGTGCCGTAGAAACAGAACGTCCCGTACACCTCGTCGTCGACGAAGACTGGCGCGCCGAGATAACATCCGATTCCCCACTCGGCGAACCCAGCGCGGTCGGTCTCGTCGGGGGCATCGCGTTCGACATCTCCCAATACGACCGTCCGTTCGGTGCTGGCGGCGATCTCGCAGTTGGTGGCCGACACCGGTACGACGTCACCCTCCTGAATACTGTCGTCGTCCGATGCGACGATCTCGAAGGTGTAGTCGTCGCCGTCGATCTCCGACAGCGTGCCGTACTGGGTGTCGAGTTCCCGTCGCCCGAGTTCAAGCAATTTCCGGACTTGCTGGTCGAACGAGTGGTCTCGATCCGAAATGATGTCGTGCATCTCCCGCAGGACGCGCTCGCGGTTGTGTCGTTCGGTGACGTCCTGAACAGCGCCGCGAAGCGTCTCGACGGTCCCGTTTTCGACGGCGGGCACGCCTTGGACGCGGAGCCAGCGAACCTCGCCGTTGGGCCGCACAAACCGAACGTCGACGTCGAACGGCTCGCCGTCGGTGAGTGCCTCGTCGACTGCGCTCGCAATGATCGGTCGATCCGCCTCGTGATAGAAGTCGAGAGCCTCCTCCAGCGGTGGCTCTTCGTCGCCCTTGACGCCGAGGATGTCGAACAGGTGGTCGGTCCAAAACACCTCTCTTGTTTCGGTGTCGATCTCCCAGCCGCCGACGTCGGCGATGCGCTCGGTTTTGGCGAGCAGATCCGTGGTACGTTGGAGTTCGCGTTCCCGCTTGTGGTCGGCCCGGTACTGCTCGACGAGGTCGACGATCCGGTCGAGGAGCGCCTGTTTTTGGTCCGTATGCAGATACTCCGAGACATCCGCCGAGATCGCGTCCTTAGCGAGCTTCTCGCTGCCGCCATCAGTCCGGAGGATGAACGGCAGCGAGGGGTAGTCCTCGCGGACGGTTTCGAGCAGCTCGATCCCATCAATGTTCGGCAGGTCGTGATCGACGACGATACAGTCGACGTCGCCGTCGACCAGCTGTTGGTGGCCCTCGGCACTGCTCGTGGCTGTCTGTATCTCGATAGGCGGGTCCGATTCGGCGGCCGCCCGAATCAACTCGGCGAGGCTGGAGCCATCGGTAACGTGGAGGACTCGAACTGGCTTCACAGCCTCTGACATATATCCACCCACTCGTACCAGAGGGATAAACTAGACGGCTTAGCCATCAGTTATGTAACACCATCGTGCCGTTTGAGTCTGTGAGTTACTCTCGAACCAGCTCCGAACATCGGATAGTTCATGTTTTCTCGACTACAGTACGATAGTATGGGTTTCCGAGAGGGACTGTCGACTGACACTGACAGTGTGTGGCTCCCCGCGATTCTCGCAGGGGTCGTCTCAATGCCGGTGACTGTCGGGCTTCACTCGCAGCTGTCGACGTTCTCCTACGGTGCCGTTTCGCTTGTCGGACTGGCCGTCGGCTACTACTACCGTGATCGGTCGACGCTGGGAATCCGCGTCGGCACCCGAATGGGACTCGTCGGCTCGCTGCCGGTGCTGTGGCTGTACGGTGGCTTTCTCGACCCGCTCACGAGCGGAATCGGGTCGGGGCTGACCGTGGCGTCGCTCGTCGAAACAGTCCAAATTCTGGGCTTCTTTTTGCTCGCTATCGGGATTTCGACCGTCATGGGACTGGCCGGGACGGTCATGGGGATTCAAATCGGCCGAGATGCCCCGTCGACCGAGGCGTCCTGACAAACACATTTATATTGGCTCTCGTACAGTTAGCTATGACCGGTCGCTACTACGAGGCATTCACGGAGGGCGAGACGATCCACCACGAAAAGCGCCGGACGATCTCGGAAAGCGACAACCAGCGGTTCTGTGATCTGACGATGAACCAACAGCCGCTTCATTTGGATGCCGCCTTCGCCGCGGACTCCGAGTTCGGCGAACGCGTCGTCAACGGCCTCTACACCCTCTCGCTGGCGGTCGGACTCACGATCCCGGAAACGACCGACGGAACCATCGTCGCCAATCTCTCCTACGACAATGTCGACCATCCTGCGCCGGTATTTCACGGCGATACGCTCCGGGCGCAGTCGACGGTCACCGAGAAACGCGAGACGAGTGACGGCGACCGCGGCGTCGTCACAATGAGAGTCGAGGTGTTTCGGGTTGGCGACGAGGAACTGGTTTGTTCGTTCGACCGCACGGTGCTGTCGCTGATGCGACCGGAGTGAGGACGGTTCAACGCCGAGTACAGTCTGCGGTACTATTTTCCCAGTTCACTCGAACTGACCCGTATGAGCACTGAACAATCCCCACCCGTCGACGACTCCGCCGCGGAAACTGCGGTCGATCTCGACTGGCTGACCCTCGACGATGGCGAGGAGGTCCTCTGGGCGAGCACGCCACACAAAAGCAGCCTCGTCCCGGCGCTCCTCATCGGAGTTCCGCTCTCGCTGGTCCTGATCGGGATTCCGATCCTTGTCGGCTCATATCTGACCTACAAGAACTCCAACTTCGTCGTGACCACGCGCGGCCTCTACCGGAAGCAGGGAATCCTCTCCCGCGACGTCAAACAGATCGGTTTTGATAAAGTTCAGAACATCTCCTACAGCCAGACGGCGGTCGGCGCTCGACTGGGATACGGCTCGGTCGAGATCAGCACCGCCGGCAGTTCGGGTGTCGAACTCCGATTCCAGAACATTCCGAACCCATCCGGGGTCCAAGAGCTCATCTCCCGAGAGATCGAGCGCCGCGAGGGCTCCAGCCGAGACGAAGACGGCGACGTCGACGCCGTCCTCGACGAGATTCTGGCCGAACTTCAGGGCATTCGCCAGGCACTCGACCAGCAGCCCGACACCGAGGCTCCACCGGCCATCGGCACAGAGACGGCCAGTGGAACGCCCGAAACCGAGGACAGCCACCCACCGGTCGACGCAGTCGACGGGGACGACAGCGACCCCATCGAGCCAGCGATCACCGAGCCAGCCGACGACCAATGAGCGACGACTGGCGCTGGCTTGGGGAGTCCGAAACCGTCGTCTGGGAGGGTCGACCGCGGCTGACGACGATCCTCGGCAGCGTTGGTGCTGGCCTCGTCGTGCTTGCGGCGGCGGTCGTCCTCGCGGCGACCGTCGACACACGATTGGCCCCCCTCGGTCTGCTGGCGGTTCCGATCCCGATTTGGGCGTATCTCCGCGTCCAACACACCACTTATCTGGTGACGAGCCGGGGGATCTGGGTCAAAACCGGCGTGCTGGGACGGTCAGTCCGGCGAACATCGCTCTCGAAAGTCCAAAACACGGCCTACCAGCAGTCGGTCCGTGGCTCGCTGTTCGGCTACGGCACGGTCACTGTCGAGGTGGCTGGTGGCGACGATATCTACTTCCGGCGCATCTCAGACCCGCGGATGGTCCAAGAGGCGATCAACGACCAGCGAAAAGACGACGGCGAGTCGACGCTGCCCGGCAGCCCCGACCAGTGGCAGGCCGTGCTGTCGACGGTGCGTGAGGTCCGCGAGCGGTTCGACAAGCGAGCGAGGACCTAACTGTGAGGCCCTGACTACAGTGAATCGCCTTCGACGGCCTCTTTCCACTCGCCGAGACCCGACGGGTCAAGATGAATGTGGGCATCACCGACCTCCTTGACCGCTCTGAGACTGTCGACCAGTTCACTCTCCAAATCGTGGGCCTCGCGGATCGTCATCTCGCCGTCGACCTCGACGTGGACCTCAACTTCGAGGACGGTCCCATCGTAAAACACCGTCAGATCGTGGAGTCCCTCGACACCGGGGTGGGATTTGATTCGCTCTCGAATCTCGTCGCGTTTCGCTCCCGTGGGTGCGGCCCCGACCAGATAGTCGAGGTTCTCCCGGCCGATGTCGACGCCCTGATAGACGACCAGCAGGCTCACCAGTCCCCCGGCGATGGAATCCAAAATCGGGTAGCCGATGAGCACGCCGAGGACGCCGATGATCGCGGCGACCGTGGTGTAGAGGTCATTGAGACAGTCCGCCGCTAGCGCCGCCAGTGCCGTCGATCCAAGGCTCTCGTTTTGGCGCATGGTGTACCAGTAGACCAGATACATGTCGACCAGCGCAAACGCCAACGCGCCCAGCAAGAGGTAGCTGAACCGCACGCCGGTCCCGCCCTCGATGATCCCCTGTGTGGACTCGTAGAGCAGGTTCAAACCCAGAAGAACGATCACCGCCCCCACGAACAGCGCGGTCAGTGGCTCGATTCGCTCGTGACCGTGTGGGTGACTGTCGTCGGGATTGTCGTAGGAACTGCTGCCCCAGACGAGGACGACGACGCTGGCAACGAGGTCTGCTACCGAGTGGGCCGCGTCGGCCACGAGGGCCACCGAGCCGAACGTAACCCCGGCAGCACCTTCGACAACGATTTTGATCGCATTGCCAAGCACGTTTGCCCACGACGCACGCGAAAACCGCTTTTTGGCGTCGTCGACATCCATATCCTCCCTTGCGGAAAACAACACTTCACTGTTCGGATTTCCCGACTCAAAGCGGGTTCTTTGTGGTGTCTATCGCTGTTTTCGATCCGATCTAATTCTTCTCGGTTGACTCCATCGTTGCCTCGCGGTCGACCACCGAATCGTCGTCGACCGTTCGGTGACCGACCGTGCGCTGTGGGAACGGAATCGAGATCGATTCGGTGTCGAACCGTGCTTTGACGTTCTCGACGACCGAGGCGGTCGCCCGCCAGCGTTTCTGTGGGGTTGGCGGCGAGATCCAAAACCGGATGTCGAGATCGACCGCCGAGCCGCCGAAGCTGACCGGAAACACCTGTGGGTTCGGATTCCCGTCGACGAATGTTGATTCCTCGACGGCCTCGCGGGCGATCTCGGCGGCCCGATTCGGATCAGCCTCGTAGTCGACGCCGACCTCGACGTGAATACGAAGCTTGCCATCACGGCTCCGGTTGATGACTGCCTGCTCGCCGACGTTGTCGTTCGGAATGACGACGTGTTCACCGTCGAAGTTCCGGAGGTGGGTGTTCATGATCGTGATCTGGGTAACGATTCCTTGGTTGTCGCCAACTTGGACCCAGTCACCGATCTCGAACGGCCGCGAAAACATCAGGACAAAGCCGGCGATCAGCGAGCCGAGGGTCTGTCTGGCGGCCATCCCGACGACGATACCGAGGAACCCTGCGCCAACCAGAACCCCACCGATCTGGATATCCCACACGCTGAGCACCCCGATGCTGATGACCACGATCAGCGCGACCTGTCCAACACGGGTGAGGATCTGCTCTTGATGGGCCGAGATGTGGCTCGTGTCGGTAGTGAACTCGCTGATGACGTCCTGAAGGACGTTGTTGCCAAGCGCAGCCAAGATGAAAAGAACCGCTGTAATGACGATCCGGGTTGCGGTCGGAATCGCTGTCTCCAACACCCCGATCAGCCACCACGCTACGTCGACCAGCCCCCACACGATCAGTAGCGCGATAATGGTTATGAGGAACAACAGGAGTTGGACAGTCTTGACCACCACCGTGAGGATTTGTGGCAGCGGCACCACGTCCTCAACGAGTTCGACACCGTCGGCGACCCTGTCACCGAACTTCTTGCGGGTCCAGTCGGCAGTTAGTCGTCGACTCTGATTGACAAGCCTCGGAAGTGCGACCCCAGCAGCGCTCACTGCGACGATTAGAACCGCCAGACTGACCGCGATCTGAATTTCCGTCGACACGAAGTCCCCCAACATGGACTCCAGTTGTGTTACAACTGCAGAAATCTGCATACCTCCGATTTTCACTATAGACTCAAAATAATACTGATACACTGGCCCATCAATCACCGCCCAGACAGTGGCCTACAGCACTGTTCCGTGTTTTTTCTCGGGAAGCGATTTCTCGACATCCGCGTAGAACGCAAAGCGGTCGACCAGTTCCTGTCGAAGCTGGCTTGGTGGCACGATCTCGTCGATGACGACCTCGCTGGCCATTCGGTGGATGTCGATCTGTTGGCGGTACTGCTCGCGCAGTTCGGCCTCGCGTTCGGCCCGTTTTTCGGGGTCGTCGATCTCGGCCAACTGTCTGGCATACACGGCATTGATCGCGGCCTCCGGACCCATGATAGCGATCTCGCCGGAGGGAAGCCCAATGACGCTCTCGGGATCGTAAGCTGGGCCACCCATCGCGTAAATCCCCGCGCCGTAGGCCTTCCGAACGATGACGGTCTGTTTCGGCACTGTTGCCGAGGAGGTCGCGTAGATGAGCTTCTTGCCAGCCTCCAGAATCCCTTCCTTTTCGACCTGCGAGCCAGCCATGAATCCCGGTGTGTCACAGAGGTAGAGCAGGGGAATCTCGTAGGCATCACAGGTCCAGATGAAGGAGGCGGCCTTCTGGGCCGAGTCGGGGAAGATGGCCCCTGATCGATGGCTGGGCTGGTTGGCGACGACGCCCGTGGGTCGACCATCGATTCGGACAAAGGCAGTCACGATTTCGGGGCCGTATTCGGGTTTGAGTTCAAGGATCGACCCGGCGTCGGCGATGCGTTCGATCAGGTCGTGGACATCGTAGGCTTTGTTCGGCGCACTCGGGATCAGTTCGTCGATCCCCTCGGGGTCCCGTTTTGGCGGTTTGGGTGGGCTTTTGGGTGGTTTTTCGCCCGCCTTGTCGGGGAGGTAGCCAATGAGTGTCGACACGAGTTCGCGTGCGTGTTCCTCATCACGGGCGATCAGATCCGCCGACCCGGAGTGTTTGGCGTGAATCTCCGGGCCGCCAAGTTCGTTCATCCCGATATCCTCGCCGGTGACCATCTTCACCATTCGGGGCGAGGCAATCGCCAACGCGGCCATCCCCTCGACCATGATCGTGAAATCGGCGAACACCGGGGTGTAGGCCGCGCCGGCGATACACGGTCCATACAGCACGCAGATCTGGGGCACTCGTCCCGACAGCATCGAGTGGTTGTAGTAGTATTTCCCGATTCCCTCGCGGTTGGCGAAAAACCCGGTCTGTTGGTCGATTCGTCCACCGGAGGAGTCCATCAGATACAGCACGGGTTTGCCAGTTTTGAGTGCCCGTTGTTGCATCCGGAGGAACTTTTCGACGCCGCGTTCGGCCATCGACCCCGCCTTGACGGTAAAATCGTTGGCCATGAAATGCAGGTCCCGACCTTCGAACGTCGCTGCACCAGTAATCAGCCCATCGGCGGGGAGGCGATCCGAGTCGTCGACTGACTCCTCCTCGTCGCTTTCTTTGCCGTCTTCATCATCCGCGTCGACCGCGGGACTCTCGGGATGCCACTCGTCGAAGGCAGCGAATGTGCCATCCTCGAATCGGAGCCGAGAGTCGGGAGCCTCATCGCCAAACCACAGTTTCAGCCGGTCTCGAACGAACAGTTTCCCCTGTTCGGGGAGTCGATCTTTGTACTTTTGCGGGCCGCCCTGCAGGATGTCCTCGATCTCCGCCCGAATGGCCGCCTCGCGGTCGGTCGGGCCGAGATCGTCGACGAATGGATACTCGGGTTCGCCCGTCGCCGCTGGCTCACTGTCCTCGCCGATATACACCGAGATATTGGTCCCGAGATGGGTCGACAGCGCACTCGCAATCGCCGAGGCTTCGTCCGCCGTGGCTCCCTCGCCGATATAGACTTTCATACATAGCGTTGGACTGCCGAATTGTTAATGGTTTAGTATGAAATAAGCGTAGCCGGGCGGCTCACGGGGTATAAAAACGAGTTTCGGCGAGAGAGTACGGTCGTCGAGTCGACTACTCTTCGTCGTTGAGATCGAGTTCGAACTGTTCGTTTTCGGCCACTGCGTTGAGGACGACACTCGTGTTGGATTCGCGGATGTCGACGTCGGTCAGCAGTTCCTTGATCTGGCTGTTCATGCCATCAGTGTCGGTGAACTTGCCGATTGCGATGATGTCGTAGTCGCCGGTGACTTCGTAGACGCTGACCATCTGCTTTTGCTCGCGCAGGCGGTCTGTGATCTCCGGGAGCGCACTCCCCTCGACTTTGAGGTGAATCACTGCGGTGACATCGTAGCCCAGCGCATCGTAGTCGACGATGGGTGTATAGCCGTTGACGACCCCTTCGGCCTCCAGATCCCGAAGGTGGTTCGAAACTGTCGTTACGGAAACGTCGAGTTCCTCGCCGAGGCTTCGCAGACTGGCCCGACCGTTCCCGAGTAATGCATTGATCAACTTGGCGTCCAAGTTTTCGTACGTCATTACAGTTCACGACTCACCGGGGGCATTAGAATTTTACGAATATCCAATTTCTCAGTTTTCGCGGGGTACTTGCACTAAGCGATAAGATCTTTATACTGGCAGTGATTGGTCCAACTGTCTACAACATGACGGACGAAAACGTTGCCACAGATGGTGGATTGACCGAAAAAGAACAGGAAGTTATTGACGAAATTGAAGAAGAAGGAATCGACTTCCTTCGGCTACAGTTCACGGATATCCTCGGTGTTGTGAAGAACGTTTCAGTTCCGGCCCGACAGGCCGAGAAAGCCTTCACCGACGGGATTTATTTCGACGGCTCGTCGATTGAAGGGTTCGTCCGCATTCAGGAGTCGGATATGCGGCTCAAGCCCGATCCGGATACGTTCGCGATTCTTCCGTGGAGACAGGACGAGGAAAGCGCCTCCGCGCGCCTCATCTGTGACATTATCAACACGTCGACCAACGAGCCCTTCGAGGGCGACCCACGCTATGTGCTCCAGCAGGCCATCGACCGCGCCGAGGAACACGGCTACGACGTCAACGTCGCCCCAGAACCGGAGTTCTTCCTGTTCAAACACGACGAAGACGGCTACGCAACCACCGAGTTCGCAGACCAGGGTGGCTACTTCGACCTCGCACCGAAGGACCTCGCCAGCGACGTTCGACGTGACATCATCTTCGCGCTCGAAGACATGGGCTTCGAGATCGAAGCCAGTCACCACGAGGTCGCCGAGGGTCAGTACGAGATCAACTTCGAGTACGACGACGCACTCACCACTGCCGACAACGTTGCGACGTTCCGTACCGTCGTTCGTGCGGTCGCCGCACAGCACGACCTGCACGCGACGTTCATGCCGAAGCCCGTCCCGCGAATTAACGGCTCGGGGATGCACACCCACATCTCGCTGTTCGAAGATGGCGAGAACGCCTTCCACGACAGCAGCGACGAGTTCGACCTGAGCGAGACCGCTCACTCGTTCCTCGCCGGTATCCTCGATCACGCACAGGCGATTACCGCTGTTACCAACCCAACGGTCAACAGCTACAAACGCCTCGTGCCCGGCTACGAGGCCCCTGTCTACGTCGCCTGGTCGGACCGCAACCGCTCAGCACTCATCCGCAAGCCAGCCGCCCGCGTCCCGGCTGCTTCACGTGTCGAGGCCCGCTTCCCCGATCCGTCGTGTAACCCGTACCTCGCGTTCGCAGCACTGCTGACCGCCGGTATGGACGGCATCGAGCGCGATCTCGAAGCCCCGGACCCGGTTCGAGAGAACATCTACGAGTTCGACGAGGCAAAACGCGACGAGTACGGTATCTCGACGCTGCCGACCAACCTCGGCGAAGCAATCGAAGAGCTCGAAAACGACGAAGTCATCTACAACGGTCTCGGCGACCACGTCGGCGAAAAGTTCGTCGAAGCCAAGAAATCCGAGTTCAAAGACTACCTCGTCGACGTCTCCCAGTGGGAACTCGACGAATACCTCGAAAAGTTCTAAGTCGCGACCGAATTCGACTTTCTTTTTTTAACGCTGCTCTGCGAGTGGCAACATCAGAATAATCCCGACAGCGACGGCGCTGGCCGCCATCGCACCCAGAATCGGCAGAACCCCGACATACGCGCCGAGCCACAACCCGCCAGCAACCGCAAGCCCGACAGCCGCCAGCGGGATCGACACCGGCGGCGCAGCCACCAACTGATCACCCAGTCGGTACCAGACCGCCGCCGCACCGATGGCGGTGCCGATCCCAATAGCACCTTGGAGAATTTCCCGTGGATGACCGGCGTCGACGGCGACCCCGAACCCAATGACGGCGACAATGCCGCTGACCGCGAACAGTCGCTCGGGCCGCAGGCGATCTCCGTCTCGGGCGACAGTGATCCCAATCGCCACCAACACCGCACCGAGGCCGATCCCGGCGAGGACGTCACGCGGATAGTGAACCTGCAGGACGACCCGCGAGAGACTGATCAGGGCTATACAGCCCCCAGCGATCAGATACCGCGTTCGGCGTCGACCAACTGAAAGCAAGAGCCCGAGGCCACCGTAGACGACGGTTGCGGCGGTCGCATGGCCACTCGGGAACGTGAACCCATCCGATTCGATCTCGCCGCCGACAAACGAGCCGATCAGCGACGGGAGTCCAGTGGGGTCGACCGGCGTCATCGCCGGCCGCGGAATCCCTGTGGCAGTTTTTATCGCCAACACTGCCGCCAAGCCCAGCGTCGCAAGCCCGATACAGACAGCCGCAACCGGACGAGCATCCTCGATGTAGCGTGGACCAACCCAGTAGAGCATGGCGAGCCCGACGAGGACGAACCAGGCATCGCCTGCGAGCGTAATCAGTGCAAAAAGAACAACGAGCAGGTCACCACCGGATACCAGCAGTGTCTGCAACGGAGGAGTCATCATTCGTCGGGCAGTAGACAGTCGACCCGCTAAGCCCCTTGGATTTCAGTTCCGCCGGTCGCGAGCCATATCGATGGCCTTCCCCGGCACGCCCAACAGGTTCAGGCCGACCCCGACGACCATGAAGACGACATAGAGGCCGAGGGTCGACAGGAAGATGATGAGCATTGCCACGATGGCGAACAGATCGCTCTGGAACGTATAAAACGCCCCGAGCGTCAGCCCCGTTCCGTACAGCAAGACGAGATACGGGCCCCAGCCACGGGCGTGGCCCCGTCGCATCCGCGACCGGACGTAGCCTTTGAGTTCGGATTCGACGCTGGGTTTGTCGACCGTTCGCTCCCGAACGTCAGCCTCGAAGGCGTCGAACTCCGATCTGAGTTCGTCGACCCGGTCGTCGATTTCGCCGATGTCGGGGGCCCCCCGTGGCTCGACGCGGTCGTTGTCCTCGCCAACACTCGTCTGCTCTTCGGCGTCTGTCGACGCCTCACGTCCCTCACGCGCCATATTATGTGCTGAATCACGGCCGCCCGCCTGTTGTAACTGCCGGTCGGCTGACGCCTCCCGTCGACCCGATCCATCGGTCTCCGTGCTAAACGGTGGGGACGAAGGCTCACTCACGCCACGGACGGCGTTGAGGACCGCACCGAGAATCAGAATGATCGCAGCGAAATACAGCCACGTCACCAGCAGCAAGATACCGCCGATAACCCCGTACGCCTCGTACTGTGCGGCTCCGGCGGCGTAGATCTGAAAGCCAGCCTGCAACAGCGTCCACCCGACACCCGCAAACACTGCCCCGGGCACGGCCTCTCCGAGCGAAATCGGCTGGTTTGGAAAGTAGTAGTACATCGGCAGAAACGCCACCGTCAGCACGGCTGGCAGCGCTAGAATACTGACGACCTGACTCGCCGGACCCAGCGGCAGTGCAGCGAGGATCGTCCCCGCTACGATCATCACGCCGACACCGACACTAATCCCGACGAGGACGATGAGTGCGTCTTTGAGTTGACTGAGGAAGCCGAGGGTCTCCGTATCCCCGTAGACGGCAACGAACGCGGTGTCCAGTGCGCGAAACACTTTGAGTGTACTCCAAATGAGGACACCGACTCCGACGATGGTCGCCCCACCACGACCGGGGGCATCCTCAATCGCGCCCGAAATGGCGTCTTCGCCCGCGGGCGTCAGAAACTCCTGTGTAGCCCCGACGATCTGTTCGGCGAACGCCTCGCCACCGATTGTTGAGGCCAACACCAACAACAGCAGAAGCGCAGGCAACAGCGAGACGAACGCATAGTAGGCGACGCTGGCGGCCAGAAACGTGATCTGCTGTTCTTGGGCCGTGTCGACCACTGCCTTCGCGGTGGCCAGACGGGAGCGTGTTGGAGAGGTCATTGTGTGTTATATCCGGGACTCTCCCAAAAGTATCAAGGGTATTTCAATCACACAGAACGCCAGTAGCTGGTAGGTACTGGCTGTTTCTGTCAGAATCTAATAACTCAGTCGACGAACACCGATCACGGTCAGTCGGCGTCGGGAGCGGCGGCCTCGCGGATCTCAGCCAGCGTCGCGTCGGCTTTGAACGCGGTCCCGCTGTAGTGGGCTTTCGAGGCATCGTAGCCGGCCTCTTGCAGATCTCCAACGAACTCGTCCATCGAGTTGGCGGGGACGCCCCACTGTTTACAGAGGCGGTGTTGGTCGTAGTGGGTTGGGGTGTCGATTTCTTCGGCGACCGTCGACAGCAGTCGCTCTGCGCGAGCAGCTGTCCCCATTTCGGGCGTTAGGTGGTCGATAACCGACCGGGTAAACTCGCTGTCGGCAACCGGGCCGAGCCACACCGGGCCGGCGGTTAGGGTTCGATTACTGCCGCAGACGGGACACTCCTCGGGGACGGTTTCGGGGTAGTGGCCGTACTCGTAATCGCGGGCTAGACACTCCTCGCAGTGGTGAATGAACCCCAAATTTTCGAGGAGACTGTCGGCCGAGGTTGCCCGATGGTCGAGTTCCAGATAGGTTCGGGCGTAGTGTCGCGAGACGTGCGAACAGATCGGCGTGGCAGCCACATCGTAGCGTGCGGCGGTTCGGACCAGCGCCGACAGCAGGGTTCGCAGCCCCATTTCGGGGTGGTAGTCGGTGTTCTGTGGCACTGCGCTGTACTTTCTAATTCCGCTGTTCAGGTGGGCCCCACAGAGCGGTGCGGTGTCGGTTGCGGTGACACAGACCATGTTTCGGGTGGTCGCAAACGCGGCGTCAACAAAGGGGATCGGGGTGCCGAACGGATCGAGGTCGACCACATCGAACATCGACTCGTGGAGCAGAGCGTTGACATTTCGATTTTCGACCGCCCCGTCGAGATCGTTGCGCGCGAGGTTCTCGCGAGCCAACTCGGCGGATTCGCTGTCGATATCACAGCAGGTGACCGAGTACCCCTCGTTGGCCGCCCGGACGCCGCGGATTCCGGAGGCGGCCATCGCATCGAGATAGGTGTCGACGCGGGGTTCACGCTCCTGATAGGCCCGCAGCACTGCGACCGTAATATCCCGATTGAGCTCCATCGTCGGGTTGAAAAAGACGCCGTCGCCGCTGCCCTCGCTAGTGCCGTCACGGGGCTGTTCGACCTCGATTGTGAGGTCGCCTTCGGTAAGTTGCATACGGAGCGTGGGGTAGGTGAGCCGAAAAAGGATGCGAAGCCCGTACTGTCGTCGACTGGGACACCGAACCTGTTTTCATGCCGCTGTGAGTAGAGCCGCTGTGGCCGAGACAGACAACTGGCGGTCGGCGCTCGCGGCGACCGGCGAGCTACAGCCGGAGATTGTCACCGCCATCCTCTCGGCCCACGGCGACCGCGGCAGCCGGGCCATCGAAGCGGTTTCCGAACGCCGGGTGAAACGCTACCGGGATTTCACTGTCGTCGTTGGCTACGAGGAAGAGTACGTGATCGAAGATGGCGGTTGTTCCTGCAAGGACAGCCAGTACAACCTCGATCCGGCCGATCCGGACCAGCGGTGTTGGCATGCGCTCGCCGTGGATATTGCCGACCGACTGGGCGTCGTCGACGAACACGATATGTGGTACTCGGACGTGCGGGAATTCATGTGATTGCGGACAAAAGGCAGCCGAGAAAAACGGGGTAGGAACCAACTACTCAAGTAGCGAGTCGAACTCCTCGTGGAGTTTGGGTTCAGAGATCGGTTTGGTCACGTAGCCGTCAGCGCCGGCTTTGGCGGCCGCTCGCATCTTTTCTTCCTGTTCGACGCTCGTACACATGACGATAATCGTCTCCGGAGAGCGGTTTTTGATCTCGGTGAGTGCCTCGATGCCGGTCATCTCCGGCATCACGATATCCATCGTAATTACGTCCGGATCGAGTGCGTCGAACTTTTCGATGGCCTGCTTCCCGTTTTCGGCCGTGTCGACGATTTCGAACCGATCATCGAGCGTGTCGGAGACGACGGTCCGCTGAAACGACGAGTCGTCTACGACAAGCGTCCGAAATGCCATACGAGGCAATCGGATCGAACTGTATATAGACCTTATCCATGTCGTATTTGTTAGGAAATAATTAGGTTTGCGCGCTCGTCGCCAGCACGATATACAGTAGTGGCCCGAAAGCCGACGCGAGTGCGGCTGTAACCCATGGATCGAGCGAGCCACTGCGGACCACGCCGACCGCGAGGAGTCCGGCCGCCGTGAGCAGACCCACCACTGGTACGACGCTGCGACGGCGGCGGCTCACGCCGGTCGACCGGGCGGCAAACAGGGTTGCGGCGAGAAAGACGAGTAGTGCGCTGATCGATCCCGCGGTCGACGCGCCGCTTGCGATCCCAGCGGCCAGCAGCCCCACTGCGAGGAGTGTCCCAGTGCGTTCGACCAGCCGTGGTTTGAGCCACGTCGGCGGCGTTCCGTACTGTGCGGCGTAGGCCGCGACGGGGAGGAAGACGACCAGCGCGAGCAGGAACCCGAACAGCAGCGAGCCAAGCGTTGTCGACGACAGCCGGAGCACGTCGAGGACGACGCCGACCCCCGCGAGACCAGCGACGCCGGTGACCGCTCGCGGGGGCAGGACCGTCGTCGGCTCGTCGTCGTTGTAGATCGCGTAGGCCGCAAACGGGTAGCCAAACAGGACACAAACGATGACCGCCGAATAGAACTCGCCGACCGAAAACAGGACGAAGCCGCCGAATACAGTGCCGAGCAGCCCCCCAGCGACCAGTGCAAGCTCGGGTGCATAGCGGTTCATACGCATTTGTGCGACGGCCGGCCAAAGAGCATCTCGGTTCGTCTCCCCGCTGGCGGAAGCGTTTAGACGGCTCCCTGATTACGGAGAGATATGCCGAACTGTCCACTGGCGGATGACTGCCCAAGCTTCTCCGAGCGAATCCAAGGCATGGGCTGTCAGCATTACGGTGATCGTGGCGGGGCTGAGTGGTGCCAACACTACAACATGCCGATCAGCGAGCTGAAACAGCAGCCGATCAAACCCGGCGAGGAAGTCATCGTCGACGTCACCGACATGCACCAAAGCGGTGCCGGTGTCGGTCGCACTGATGACGGCTTTATCGTCTTCGTCGACGGTCTCCTTCCGGAGGCACGGGCCAAAGTCCGCATCGACCGCGTGCTGTCGAACCATGCCAAAGCCAACGAGGTCGTCGAACGACTTCCCCTCGTTGACGAGGACGGCGAGGAAATCGATCCCGACGAGGCCGACAGCGATGCTGACGGCGAGGAAAGCGATGCCGACGACGGCGACAAGCCAACCCGCGACCGCGGGACGGATCGGGAAAACCTCGGCAGCCGCGAGAACTTCTGGGGCGGCTAACCTCGCCACAGGCCAGCGTCTGACCCGGTGGACAGTCAGAACTGTAGCTTTTTCCGCACCGCCTCCGAACCGATAGTTATGACAGACGGGACCGACACCGAGACCGACCGGTCACCCCCCGAGACGGTCGACGAGTTCGATGTCGACGCACTCCTCGAACGGGCTGGGTTCGATGCGGAGACGAACGTGTTGACACGCCGCCAAGCCGAGGTGTTGGCACTCCGAGAGCGGGGGATGCGCCAGCGGGATATCGCCGACCGGCTTGGCACCTCACGGGCCAACGTCTCGAACGTCGAGACCAGCGCACGGGAAAACATCACGAGCGCCCGCGAAACGGTCGCCTTTGCGGAGGCTGTCGGGTCCCCTGTTCAGGTCGAGATTCCAGCCGGAACCGATCTTTTCGACGTGCCGACACTGGTATACGACGCTTGTGACGAGGCTGAGGTGAAGGTCCAACACACTGCCCCGGAGCTAATGACTGTCGTTAGTGATGCTGCCAGCGATGCGGTCCAAGGCCGCGCTGTTCACGAACGACTCTTGATCGGCGTCACCGACGCTGGCGAGGTTCGCGTCCGCCAGTCGACCGAGTAGGGTGTCACTACCGAGTAGCGCGTTGCTACTGAGTAGGGCGTCACTACTGGTCCGTAGCCGCTGCTTACCAGGTTTCGACGATCCCATCTCGGATGTCCTCGACACAGCCGACACAGTCGGTGTGGTCCGGATCAAAACAAGCCGGCTTTCCCTCGTTGTCCAGCGCGACCGCTCGCTTTTCGGCATAGCGTCGACAGACAAGCTTTGCACGGCCTGCCTCGTCGACCGGGAGCGCTTCGACTGCCTCCGGCGGGCTGTCGGTGTCGCCCTTCCCCTCGCTGTAGGCACGGCGCGTGCGTTCGTACCCCTTCCCGAGTTCCCGGAGTCGGTCGCGCATGAACTCCTCGAAACGCTCGTCCATACTCGCTCTGTGGGCCGCCGCCTGTATAGGTTCGTTGGGCGTCACGCTCGATACATCACTGGCCGACTGCGTCGACCTGTCTTACACTCTCTCCGGCGCAGTCGTGCGATTTTACATCCACTCCGCTCCCGGTAATTTTTATACGATTGGGTCCCAACCGACGTATGTCTCCCATTGAAAACAGAGCGGAGACAGTGAAATCATGACAGAGTTGCAGACCCACGCAGCCGAGATTGCAGAACAGTTCTCGGACCATATCGATGTGAGTACCGACGAGATCGAAGCACGCCTTGAGCAACTGGTAACCGAATACAAAGTCCCAGTCAGCGAGGCCAAACGCAGCGTCACCAACAGCTACCTCGACGAGGCGGATCTCGACCGCGACGAGTTGGGCCGCGGCGGCGCAGACGCCGTCCTCGTCGATGAGATCGATCAGGACGAGCAGTGGGTCGACGTGACCGTCAAGGTCGTCGACCTCTGGGAACCTCGCAGTGACTCGATCTCGCAGGTCGGACTCGTCGGCGACGAGTCAGGCCGAATCAAGTTCGTTGCCTTCGAAACCTCCGAACTCGACGAGTTGGAGGAGGGCGCGAGCTACAAGCTCGGCAACGTCGTCACCGACGAGTATCAGGGCGACTACTCGATCAAACTCAACCGAACGACGACCATTACCGAACTTGACGAGGAAATCGAGGTCGGCGACAACTCGACCACTGTCGAAGGCGCGCTGGTCGACGTCCAGTCCGGCTCCGGACTGATCAAACGCTGTCCGGAGGAGGGCTGTACCCGCGTGCTCCAGAACGGTCGCTGTTCGGAACACGGCGAGGTCGACGGCGAGTTCGACCTCCGAATCAAGGCCGTCATCGACGACGGCCACGAGGTCCACGACGTGATCTTCAACCGCGAGGCCACCGAGGAACTCACCGGCATCGAGCTTGAAGGGGCCAAACAGCAGGCCAAAGACGCCCTCGACACGACCGTCGTCGCCGATGGGATTCGTACGGACATCGTGGGCCGCTACTACCGCGTGGCTGGCCCGACGCTGGGCCGGTACGTGTTGGCAAACGAGTTTGAGCTGCTGGATCGACCAACCGAGACAGATAGTCTGCTGAGCAGAGCGAGGTCCCTCTCATGAGCACAGACGATTCAGTTCCAACCCGAGAAGTCGCCCACCGCGTGTTCGCCGGCGAGTTCAACGACGCCAGCTACACGTTCAAGGAGTCCGACGACGACCGCGCGCCGGTCTATCTCCTGTTGCCGAGCGGTGCGAAGGCCAACCGCGTCTTCTTCGTCGGCACGCTGACCGAGACCGACGACGTCGGCAACGACAACGAGTACTGGCAGGGCCGGATCGTCGACCCGACGGGGACGTTTTTCGTCTACGCGGGCCAATACCAGCCCGAGGCCGCCAGCATGCTCCGCGAACTGGAGTCACCGGCCTACGTCGCAGTGGTTGGCAAACCGCGGACCTACGAGACTGACGACGGCGATGTCGCGGTCTCGGTGCGTCCGGAATCGATTACGACCGTCGACGCCGCCACGCGGGACCGGTGGGTGAGCGAGACCGCCGAGCGAACGCTCGACCGGATCGACGGCTTCGACGAGGAGACAAATGAGTACGCCAGAATGGCCAGCGAGCAGTACGGCGATGACCTTTCGACGCACAAAGAGACGGTCATTTCGGCGCTCGAAAGTCTGGATGGCGACGGTGACAGCTCGGACGAATCGGCCGACGAAGTTCCGGATGAGTTCGTCGACGATAGCGGGCAGGCCGACCCTCCAGTCGACGGCAGTCCAGACGCGTAACACGAGCACTGCAGTCGACGCGGATTTTTTCGGAGCAACCCGCTTGCTCCCGTCTCTGTGGGGCTGTCTGACAAACGATTAAGTAACCGGAGCGTGCAGAGACATCCAGAGAGGCCCCACAATGGGAAATAAGAACAAGACGATCTCGTTTCGGGTCAACGAGGACGCCTTCGAGACGTTGCGGGAGATTGCCGAACAGCGGGACATCTCGCTGTCGGCGGTGTTTCGCGACTACGTCGACATGCTGGTCGACCACAACGGGCGCGTCGACGTCGTTCCCGAGGACGAACGCGGCGAGCGGCAGGACTCCGAGGAGTTCCCGCCGAGCGTCGAAGTGCCGAAAAGCTTTATTCGGGAACACGAGCGGCTCGAACTCGAAGCCGACCATCTCCGCGAACAGTTGGAAGAACACAAACAGTATCTGAACCATCTACGTGAGCAGGTCGACGCCGACAGCGACGAGGAGGTTATTTTCCTCGAAGATCTCGACAGCGACGCCGACGAGCCATCGTTCCAGATCGGGTAGTGGCTTTTATTCGGCGTTAGCCGTTGGTTAATTCGCGTTTTGCGTCGTAGAGCTCTTGGCTTCGGTCGCTCCCGGCTTCGGTTTTAGCGAGTGCCTCGGCGGCTTCCAGTGTTCGGACTGACTGATCGAGGAAGGATAGTATGTCGCCCGAGTAGGCGTACAGCATGTAGTCGTCGCCCATCACGTTGACAATCTGGTCGGGACCGAACCCCTCCGCGCGGAGTTCCAAGAGATAGGAAATGAACTTGCGTTCGGCACAGCCACAGTAGGGGTGGGCCTTGCAGTCACAGTCGAGGAAGTCCTCGGCGAAATCCAGCACGCGGTCCTGAGTCGTCGTATCGAGGTTGGCGAGGCTGTTGCCGGTAAACAGTAGGTCGAGGGTCGCTCCGGCGAAGGCGCTCTTCGGAAAGCTCGTCTCCAGTTGGGAGGCGAGCTGTCGGTGGTTTTTGACGTAGATCTTGTCCGTGATGGCCACAGCTACGTGGTCGTAGCAGTGCTGGCCTGAAAAACGTCGCGTTCGGGCGTGTGGGTGGTCGACGTGGGGTATGACAGGGCTCCTCGCGGCGAACCCCGAGTCGTAACGTATTTCTTTACGAGTAAAGAAGCCACAAGTGCGTGTCCGGGTTGGGGTAGTGGACTATCCTTCAGCCTTGTGGAGGCTGAGACGCGGGTTCAATTCTCGCACCTGGACCTTTCTGCGACGAACACTCACGTGAGGCGCTGAAATCTCGTCTGGTGACCGTCATCCTGTGAATGTCTCTTCTGTAAAAAACATAGCTACAGGCACTAACCTAATGACTTAGGGGAGTTGTTTTACTGTTTCCGTTGCCTCCCTCAGAGTGCAGACACCGGTACAGCATCACCGACCCATCCCCCGCCGGTGGTGTTGGCTGTTGGTCACTCTGCCCTCGTCCCGCCCCTCGGCTGTCCTGTCGGCCCTCCCCCACGCCGCTGTCCGTCGACTCGGCCCCCCACCGATCCCCCGTCGACGGCACACACGCTCTGTGAAATCCACAGAGAGGCTGTCCCCCGCAGCCCACTTTCTCACGCCAACAATGCAGCCAAGACTGTTCCGGATCGGCCACTACTGAATTCCAAGAGTCAGTGCTGTCAGGTCGACGCCGGAACCGAAAACACCGAGTCGAACAGTTTTCGCTGGGCGATCCGGAGATGCTGGTGGAACGTCGGGGCCGACACACCGAGTGTTGCGGCGATCTCCGCGCCGGAGGCGTCGCGTGGCCAGTTGAAAAAGCCCGAATAGACGGCTGTCTCAAGCACAGCCCGCTGTCGGTCGGTCAGCTCATGGGTCATCACCCGATGGACGCGAGTGAGTGTGTCGTCGCTCCGCGTGATCTGTCGACGCCGCAGGAGTTGGGCTGTCGGGTAGGCCTCACGAACGGCATCGATGACTCGGCGAGCGGTGACGGTTGTGGGGAGGTGAATCGTCATCCGAAACTCGCCGCCTTCGATTGTCGACTGTTGTACGTAGCCACCGTGGGATGCCACGGCGGAGACGACTGGCGGCGCTGACAGCCGCAGTTCGAAGCGGGCCGGATCGACCGCATCGTCGATGATTCGCACTGACTCGAAGTGGGGGAGTCGCTCGACGAGTGCCTCAAGCGTGGGGAGTGCGACTGTGTCGACCGTGCCGTACTGGAGGAACCCTTCGTTGCCGGTCGGCACCGCATAGTCGAAGCTAATTTGCCCGTCAGTAGTCGGGTCGACACCGACCGAGGACAGCATCGCCGGCACACTGAATGCCAGTTCGGTCACCTCGTCGCTCATGAGTGCCTGCTTGCGCTCGGTGGCCGCAATCGCGTGGCCGACTACTTCCCCGAGCTGTGCGATGACGTCCCGTTCCTTCCGTTCGAACGCTTGGCGACGATCTGCATACACATTCAACACACCATAGATCGTCCCGTCGTGCGCAATCGGGATCGCGGCCGAAGAGCGCCAGCCGTAGGATTCGACCCGCCCTCGCCACGGTTCGTAGCGCGCGTCCGTATCGAGATCCTGAGTCGTCTGGATCCGGCCGGTTCGGAACGCTTTGCCAGTCGGCCCATGGCTCCGCTCGTCTTTCGGGTCGACCGAGATCGTGATTTCGTCGAGATAGCCCTCGACGCCAGCTTCAGCCCGCAGCGAGACCATGTTCGTGTGCGTATCTACCTCACCGATCCACGCGAACTGGTAGGAGTCGGCGGCCGCGAGGTGCTCACAGACTGTCTGCTCGATCTCTTCCCGGGTCGACTGGCTGATGACGGCATTTGTGATCTCACTGACGACCTCGTTGAGGCTGTTGAGGGCCGCGAGCTGCTCGCGGTGGCGTTCGAGTTCACGCAGGTGGGCCTTGCGTTCGGTGATATCTCGGGTAACGCCAACACGACCGGTCCCTGATTCGGTATCCAACAGGACGAACTGATTGTGGACGTTTCGAGTCTGCCCATCCGGGGCCACGATATCCGTTTCAAATTCAACCACGTCGCGCTCACCGTCGAGCAATTCGTGCCACACATCTTGATCAGTGTCGACGAAGGCGTCGCCGAAAAACGTCGAGCCGTGAGCACCGAGCAACTCAGCCCGTGTATGGGCGGACATCGAGACGAACGCATCGTTGACAAAGACGAACAATCCCTCGCCATCGGTTGCATAAACCCCGTCGTTGACCGTCTCGATCATCCGCTCGAACTGCTCTAACTGATGTTCGCGTTTGATCCGTTCAGTAACGTCTTGGCAGTACACCGAGATACCGTCCTCGGAGGGATGAACGTGATTTTGGTACCACGTCTCAAACGGCTTATAGAAAGTCGTAAACGAGATCGACCGCTGGGTTGTTTCGGCCTCTGTGAACGCCGCTTCGGCCTCCGGTGAGAGTTCGAACGCCTCCCAGATGTGCTCACCGATGAGTTCACCGGCAGGAGTTCCCAGAATCTCACCTGCGCGTTGGTTGACATACGTGAACTGACGGCTGCTGTCGAGCGCATAGAACCCGTCGTCGACACGCTCGAAGATCCCTTCGAGTTCGTTTTTTAGCTCGTCGCGCTGGCGTTCGAGCTGTCGGGCCTGCTGTTTGGCCTCGACGAGTGATTCGAACTCCGTGTACTGGCTCTGGGACCATCTTTTTGATTAGTGCTGTCTGCCTCCGAGGTTGAGGCCGACGGTGGCTGCCACCACACCCGCGCGCTGGCTCCCACCTTCTTGGTTTCGAGCCAGTCGGCGGCGACGAGTCGCTGGAGTCGTTCGTAGGTGCTCCGTCGACCGAGATCGAGCTGTTGGGCCACCTCCGGTGTCGTCAGCGGTTCACCCCGAACAGTGAACACGGCGAGCGTTTCCCGAAGCGACTCCGTGATCGGTACACTGGACATCGGCTGATATAGGTGGGGTGCGGTGTATCAACTCTCCGTCGGTGGAGGGTGAGCCGGCCGTATTCGGCTCTTATCGGTCGATTATATGCATCTACCTGTTCGTACAGACTAGCTGTCGACGTGTATCTGGATACGATCTCTTGACTGCGTTGGAGGCTTCGGCTCGCAGTTGACAGCCATCGGTGTTCGATCCACCATCCGTGGCGGCCGCACCACTACCATACGAGAGTAGATATTGTGTCAACAGTTGGCAAACACAGCACCGGTACAGTCGCTGT
This sequence comes from Halohasta litchfieldiae, assembly GCF_002788215.1. Taxonomy (NCBI): domain Archaea; kingdom Methanobacteriati; phylum Methanobacteriota; class Halobacteria; order Halobacteriales; family Haloferacaceae; genus Halohasta; species Halohasta litchfieldiae. Next base: position 3,308,531 of record NZ_CP024845.1, read on the forward strand.
TTCACTCACCACAACACTCACCACAGTTGATTAATAGTTCTCTATACGTCGAGGGTGTCATAGAAAGCGTCACACACGAAGACGCAGGATGTTGGAACTGTGTCTACGAGCGCCAGCATCCTGCAAGAGGAGACTTCTATCGACGAGTTCTTCAATGTAATGGCGACCGAGACGCTCGCGTTGTTCGAGCATCTTGAGTTCGACTTTCTCGAAGAATTCGATGTGTTCGCCCCCGCTCGCCGGGGGCGAACACGAGATCATCACCCACCAGCACTCTTCCGAGCGTTCCTGCACTGCTACTACAAGAACGTCTACGGCATCCGTCCAGTCACGCGAGAACTCCAGAACACGGTCGTCTGGCTCAGCTGTGGCTTCGATCGACCGCCGTCGAGAGACGCGGTCGATCGCTTCCTCACCGACCTCGAACACGTCGTCGACGAGGTCTTCGACCGCCTCGTCGAGCAGGCCGCCTGCCGCGGCCTGCTCGACTTGACCTACTCCATCGATTCCACCGACGTGAGGACGATGCCCGCCGACCAAGACGCGTCGAAAGGCTACGATCCAACCGCCGAAGAGTACTACCACGGCTACGGCTGTACGATCGTCTCGACCGGGCAAAAGATCCCGATTGCCGCGGAGTTCACCGAGAGCAAGCAAGCGCCAGAGGAGACGGCGATGCGCGTCACGTGTGACGCGCTCGCCGTCGAGAAACCGATCTGGATGCTTGGAGACAGCGCCTACGACACGCTCGGCTGGCACGACCACCTGCTGGCCGCAGGGGTCGTGCCAGTCGCTCCGTACAACGCACGAAACACCGACGATCCGAAAGACATCGAGTACAGGGTCGAAGCCCGCATCGACGAACACAGCGAGGACGTTCAGCTGAAGCAATCGACGCTAGACGAGACGTACAACCGCCGGAGTGGAGTCGAACGAACCAACGACGCCGTCAAGGACTGCGGCCTCGGGCACGTTCGCGCCCGAGGCCGCGTCCACGCACGAGCACAAGTGTTCCTCGCGCTGTGCCTTCGTCTCGTTATTGCGATCACCAACGACGAACGCGGAGACAATCCAGGAAGCACCGTCATCACGCTATGAGAACTATTCTATGACACCCTCACTGATGGCAAAAATATTTATGATTAATCATGAGGAACATCTGTTCATATGGCACAGGAAAGAAAAAAGAATCAAAAATCAGCTACAGGGCCAGTATCCAGACGCCGGTTCGTTCAGGTAGCGGGAGTCACCGGAATGGCCTCAATAGCGGGCTGTTACAGCGCCAGTGGCTCCGAGGGAGTCGAGATTCTGGGCAACCAGAACCTCGCCCAAAGCATGGATATCCAGGCGTTTTACGACGCTGGTGTCTCGGAGGATATCGGGATCGAGATCACCGCTGGGCCGGAGGATACCGACGCGCGGGCCGAGGAGTTCGTGACGTTGCTCGATGCCCAACAGGAGAGCCCGGACATCATGGTGATGGACAACGGGTGGACGATCCCGTTTATTGTCCGAGAGAGTGTCGTCAATCTCGAAGCAGAGATGGACAACGGGTTCATCGAGGAGGTCAAATCCGAGAGCTTCGACATGCTCGTCGAGACGGGGAGCCATCCCGACACCGGCGAGCTGTGGGCGATCCCCTTCTTCCCGGACTTTCCGACGATGCAGTACCGGAAGGATCTGTTTCGGGACGCTGGCTACGCCGACAGCGAGTTCGACACGTGGTCGACCGACCCACCCTCGTGGGCCGAGTGGAGCGCCAGTGTCGCGGAGGTCCACAACAACGCCGATGTCGACTACGGCTACGTCTGGCAGGCCGACAGCTATCCCGGCCTCTCGTGTTGTACGTTCAACGAACTCATGTCGAGCTACGGCGGCGCGTACTTCGGCGGGCTTGAGACCCTCTTCGGCCCCGTCGGTGAGCGTCCGATCACCGTCGAGGAGCCACCGGTCATCGAGGCGCTCAACGTCGCCCGAGATATGGTCACCGGCAGCAGTGCAGCCAGCCAAGAGATCGCCCAGTGCTCACCCAACGTCGTCTTCGGCTGGACCGAACAGGAGACCGACGGCGCATTTGTCGGCGACACCAACGCGGTGGCGATGCGCAACTGGACCTACACGATTCCGATGGCCGACGAGCAGTTCACCGGCGGCCAAGAGTTGGGTGTGATGCCGATGCCCTACGGTGTCCCGGAAAGCGAGGCCGCCAACGAGGGGCTCGGTGGCACGACCGCGGCACTGGGTGGGTGGCTGGTAGCAGCTAATCCCAACACCACCGATCTAGAGTCGACGCTGGAGGTCCTCCAGGCGTTCCACTCGGAGGAAGTCCAAGCCGCACAGCTGAATGGTCCCGGCTTCATCCCCCACCAGCCCGATCTCGTCGAGAGTCTCGCTGGCGACCATCCGGCGTTCGGCGACTACTCCGAATCGTTGCGGATCGCCGGCGACAACACCGTCGCGCGACCGGTGACGCCGGTGTGGTCACAGCAGTCCCAGCAGGCCTACCAAGAGATCAACGACGCCCTCCAAGGCAGAAAACAGCCGACGGAAGCGATGGGTGACTTAGAAAGTGCGCTCGTCGACTTGGAGAACATCTAGACACAATCCACAACTATGCACCCAAGACAAGCACACGGAGGCGAACATGGCAACTGAACAGCGACGCCAACAGGGCCACGGCTGGAATCCAGTCACACGCGTTCTCAACTGGATGGAGAACTTAAGCGAGGAGGCCTACGCCTATCTCCTCTTGGCACCGGCGTTTCTGGTGTTGACGATAATCGCACTCTGGCCGCTGTGGCGAACGTTCAGAGTCTCACTGTTCGCCGACAACCTCTTCGGCGCAGCCAAAACCGGCGAGTTCGTCGGCCTCGCGAACTACGTCGACGTCCTCACCAACCAGAACCCACTGCTGTCACGACCCCTGATCGACTTCACCGGCGGCACGCCGTTTTTCCGCCAGGCACTGTTGGTTACCCTCGCATTTGCGGTCATCAGCGTCGTCTTCGAGACGCTGATCGGCTTCGGACAGGCCTACATCATGTCCAAAGAGTACCGCGGTCGACGCTGGGTTCGGGTCTCGATTATCCTCCCGTGGGCGATCCCCATCGTGATTCAGGGGATGTTGTTCTTCCTGCTGTTCAACCCCTCAGTTGGGTTCCTCTCGGATCCACTCCAAGCGATTGGACTGTTCGGCGCGAACCCACTGACCAGCAGCACGAACGCGTTCGTGATCGTCACCGTCGCCGACATCTGGAAGACATCGGCGTTCATGGCGCTGCTGATTCTTGCGGGAATGCAAAGTATCGACAAAAGCCTCTACGATGTCGCCGAGGTCGCCGGTGCGTCGCCGTGGCAGCGGTTCCGTCACATCACACTCCCCCTGATCTTCCCGGCGCTGATGGTCGCGATGCTGTTCCGGACCATCGACGCCATGCGAATCTACGGGATCATCGAAGCCTCGGGAGCTGGCTGTGGCACCGTTCCGTCGCTGTCATGCCTCGTCGTCGACACGATGTTCGGCACGACCCAAGCCTACGCCTCGGCGGCGACGATTGCGTTCATCACGGCGTCGATTATCGCCCTGGTGATCGGCGGCTACCTCGTCGTGCTCAAGCTTAGTCCGGAAGGGAGCTACCAATGAGTCAACCAACACAGACCGAGCGTCGAGATGACGAAACGCGTGGGGCACTCAGCAACTGGGTCGACAGCGCAATCAAGAACCCCAAGAAGGTCTACCGTGCGCTGTTCTTCGTGGTTGTGATCTTCTTCCTGTTGACCACGCTGTTCCCGATCTACTGGCTGACGATGATCGCCCTCTCGGACAGTAGCCGCGTCAGCGAGGGTGTCGGCCTCTTGCCGGCGGGATTCGACCCAAGTTCATTCGTCGAAATCTTCCAGCAAATCCCGCTACACCTCTATCTGTTCAACAGCTTCGTGTTCGCCACGCTGACGACGATCTTCGTGCTGATCGTCGCCAGCCTCGCAGGCTACGCCTTCGGTCGACTCGAATTCCGCGGCAAGCGACCCTTGATGTTGGCAGTGCTGGTGATCAGCTTCTTCCCACCGGCGGCGTTCTTTATTCCGCTGTTCCAGCTGTTCACCCAACAGATCAGCTTCTTGGGACTGACACCGCCCGAACTGTACAGCACGCCCGGCGGCGTCGTCATCCCCTTAAGTGCGATCTTCATGCCGCTGGCCATCTTCATTCTGACAACGTTCTACAGTCAGATCCCCGATGGACTCGAAGACGCCGCCCGCATCGAGGGGACGACCCGGCTCGGCGCGCTGTTTCGGGTCATCGTCCCACTGTCGGCCCCCGGCGTGGCGACAGCCGGAATTTTGACATTCATTGCGGTCTACAACGAGTTTTTCTTCTCATTCCTGATGACCGGCACGGCGGCCCAAGACTGGGCCCCGATTGTCGACGGCATCATCTCCTACCAGTCGCAGTTCCAGGTCCGGTACGACCTGATGGCGGCAGCCAGCATCGTCGCGGTCGTTCCAGTTGCAATCTTGGTCGTCGTGGCACAGGAAAAGATCGTTAGCGGACTCACCTCCGGAGCACTGAAAGAATAATGGCAACCATAACACTCGACAACATCAGAAAAGAATACGGTAGCGATGTAGCGATAGAAGGCATCAACCTCGACATCAGGGACGGTGAGTTCGTCACGCTCGTCGGCCCCTCGGGCTGTGGGAAGTCGACCACAATCGAGATGATCGCGGGGTTGACCAAACCCACCAGCGGCACCGTCGCAATCGGTGACCGTGACGTGACGACCCTCCCGCCGAAAGACCGAGGAATCGCGATGGTGTTCCAGAACATCGCGCTGTTCCCCCACAAGGATGTCTACGACAACATCTCCTTTGGGCTCCAACTCCGAAAGTTCGACAAAGACGAGATGGATCGGCGCGTCGAGGACGCCGCCAACACAGTCCAACTCAACGGCATGTTGGACCGGATGCCCAGCGAGATGTCCGGCGGCCAGCGACAGCGCGTCGCCATCGCCCGAGCAATCGTCCGGGAGCCGGACGTGTTCCTGATGGACGAACCCTTAGCGAACCTCGACGCAGAACTCCGGGTCCACATGCGAACCCAACTCCAGCGTATCCACAGCAAACTGGATACGACCATCGTGTACGTCACCCACGATCAGGCCCAAGCCATGACGATGTCGGATCGGATCGCGGTCCTCAACGGCGGCGAACTCCAGCAGATCGATCCACCCTTGGTCTGTTACAACGAGCCGGAAAACCGGTTTGTGGCTGGCTTCATCGGCTCGCCCGCCATGAACTTCATCAGCGGCGAGATAACCCCGAATGGCTTCAAGTCGGAGTCGGGACACGGCGACGTCGAGTTCGATCCGGCGGCTATCGGGATTTCGGTCGGCCACGAGGTAGTACTCGGCGTTCGGCCAGAACACGTGATTCCGGTCGACAACGCGGTCGGAGACGTGACCGACACCATCGAGACCTACACCGACGTCATCGAGCCGATGGGCGACGAGATATTCGTCTATCTCGTCACCAGCAAGGGCGAAACGGTCGACATGGAAGACCCCAGCGCCAGCGGACAGATCCTGATGAACGTCGCCCCGGATACCCCAGTAGACGAAAATCAGGAGCTGTCGGTCGTCTTCGACAAAACGAATCTGCATCTGTTCGACGCCGAAACCGAACAGGCACTCGCCCACGGGCTCTCCGAGCCGGTTCGGGTCGACACCGGCGTCGACGCCAGTGCGGACGCCGAAGCGGAGTCCGACGACTAAGGAGACGACACCTCACTCGGCTTCGAGTTCGTCGAGGATGGGCCGAAACTTGAGTTCGACCTCGTCCCACTCTCTGTCGGGGTCGCTGTCGCCGACAATGCCGACGCCCGCAAAGAGGGTAGCCTGTCGACGCGTCGCCACGGCCGACCGAAGCCCCACGGCGAACGTCCCGTTGCCGGCGGCGTCGATCCAGCCGATTGGGGCCGCATACCAGCCACGATCAAAGGGTTCGGTCTCGCGGATCGTCTCTAAGGCCTTATCCGGCGGCAACCCACCGACCGCAGGCGTCGGATGCAGCGCCTCGACCAGCGATAGCACGTGGGTATCCTCGGCCAGTTCTGCAGTGATTGGGGTGTGGATGTGTTGAACGTTCGCAAGCCGTTTGATCTGTTGCTCGCCCGCTGAGACCGAGGCCGCAAACGGGGCCAACTGATCGCGGATCGTCTCGGCAACGAGGTCGTGTTCGTGGACGTTTTTCGGGTCGGCCAGCAGTTCGCAGGCGAGCCACTCGTCTTCGGCCGGGGTCTCGCCGCGACCGGTCGTTCCCGCCAGCGCGTCGGTCTCGACCGTCCGGCCCCGAAGCGAGACGAGGCGTTCGGGTGTGGCTCCGAAAAAGGCCGGTGGCTCCGGTCCCGCAGGCTCGATCAGAAACCGATTGCAGGCCGGGTATTTCTCGCCGAGCCGCGAGAGGATGTCGCCGACCGCGAGATCAGCCGCGAGGTCGACCTCCAAGGCTTGCGCCAACACGACCTTTTGTAGCGCCCCGGCCTCGATGCGGTCGGTGGCGGCGGTGACGCCCGCGCGCCACGATTCGGGCGTCGTGGTTCGGCGGCGGTCGACGATTCCGGGACGTGGGGTTTCGGGATCGGCCACAGGCAGCGACTCGATTCGCTCACGTTCGGTTTCGAGTCGTGTCTCGACAGCCTCGACCGAGGCATCGGGACCGACCGCGTTCACCGTGAGCCACGGCCCGCGGTCGGTGATCGTTACTTGAACTCTTGGAAAGACGAACCGCGCGTCGGGAAACGCCGCCCACGGCGAGGCGTCGGTCGCGGTGGCGTCGTCGGACTGTGGCTCGGTCGTCAGGCCGCCGTCGGTGTCGACTGTGGCTCCACTGGCACCGACCTCGGGCTCGTCAGTCTCGGTCGGCTGGTCGGCGTGAAAGGTAAAGCCGCCGAACAGCCGCGGGCAGGCGGCTTCGGTCCCGGCGTGAACATCGCCGGAGGAAAACAGCGATTCGGCGGCCTGCCTGATGTGGTCGAATCGGTTGGGACCGTCGGCGGTCAGCGTGGCTGCGGCCCCGCCGGCGACAACTGTCGGCTCGTCGGCCGCGTCCCAGACGGTGCGGGGCGAATCCAGTGCGTTCAGCGTGGCTCGGAACGACGGTCGCTCGCCGTCGAGCCGAACCGACCGGCTGACCAACACCGGCTGGTCGGCAGCGCGAGGCGACTCCATTGGCTGTATTCGGAACCCCGGACTCTTTAGGGTGACTATCGTGAGCAAACAGTCGACTGATAGTTAGCCATACCGCTCTTCGTTCCAGGGGTTTGCGGTCCCCGAATACCCCCGCTGCTCCCAGTAGCCGCGCTCCCGCTCGGTGAGGAACTCGACGCCAGTTACCCACTTCGCTCCTTTATAAGCATATTTGTGGGGCGTTACGACGCGCAGTGGCCCACCGTGATCAGCGGGCAGCGCCTCGCCATCATAGCCGTAGGCAAACAGCACCTCTTGGCGCATACAATCATCGAGCGGCAGATCGGTCGTATAGCCGTCTGCGGAGTGAAACATGACGTGGACTGCGTCGCTGTCGACACCCGCGTGCTCGGCGAGCGTTGGGAACGAGACACCGGTAAACAGACAATCAAATTTGCTCCAGCCAGTGACACAGTGAAAATCCTGTGTTTGGGTCTCGCTCGGTAGCTCTCGGAACTCGTCGAACGACAGCGAGAGGGGATTTTCGACCACGCCAAATGCCTCGAAGGTCCACTCAGAGGGGTCGACCGCGGGCGTTCCGCCTTTCGAGAGCACCGGAAAGCCATCCGTTTCGCGCTGGCCCGGCGGCAGTCGACTCTCGCCGAAGGCCTCGTAGAGATCCGTAACGTCAGTGACCATAGTCGACACTGGATCTAGGCGACCGTATATATACCGCCACGCGCGGACGGACAGCCGGTCAGTAACGCCGGTGGTTTTAAATAGGCACTCCGGTAACTCCCGGATGTTCAGATGCCGAAAGTCGAGATCAACATCCCCGAACACCTAGAGATGCAGATCGCCCAGCTCGTCGAACAGGACGAGTTCCTCAACCGCGAAGAAGCGATTGAAAATCTGTTATCCACAGGGATCAAAGCCTACAAAACGAGTGGTCCAATGGACGACGAACCCGGTTCTGGCTCCGGCTCCGACTCCGGGTTCGAAGAAGACGGAATGATGGGTCACGAAGACGAATACGTCTTCTAATTGGTTCGTTTGGGTGACAGTCCCCAACAACTCTTAAATTAGGACCGTCCATAGGATAGATATGCACAAAGACGAACTACTGGAGCTCCACGAGCAGATGGTGAGCATCATGGAGAGCTTCCGGGCCCAGGAGTCGGTCGACTCCACGCTTTTCGACCCCTACGATGAGCTGAGCGTCGATCCCTCGCACGTCCACAAATCGAAAAGCGAGCACAAACACGCCGTGTTCGTGCTCGGCAACGCGCTGGCCACGGCGATGAGCGAAGACGAGTTCTCGAATGCGGGCCGTGTCGGCAAGCGGATGAAAGAACTGGCCGACGACGCCGAGAGTAAACTGTAGTCGTGTCGACCGCGCCGTCGACCGCCGCCCACCCTGAGCGATGACGCCGGTGGTCGGTGGGAGCCCCCTTGTCGTCGACTCACTGGGTATCGCAGTCGCCGAACTCCCGCTCCAGCAACTGCTGTTGGGGGCGATGATTCTGCTGTCGATTGGTACCTTGCTTCTCGTGAGTCGGTCGACTGCGAGGCTCACCGACCCACTCACAGACCGCTTTATCGGCGGCGTACCGTGGGGCACACTTGTCGTGGTGAGTCTCCTGTTGGCGGTCTATTATGGAGTTCAGGGTGGTCTCGATGATCCGAACGATCCGGTCGTCCTCCCGTTTCGGGCTTGGAGCTACTTCGACCCCGTTGGCATGCTTATGGCCGGCTTTTCGCATGCCAACTTCAGCCATCTCACGGGGAACGTCATCGGGACGCTCGCCTTCGGCTCGGTGGCCGAATACTGGTGGGGTCACTACGTCGACCGGCGAACCGAAACGTCGTGGGAGCGGCTCTGGACTGATCCGAGAGTCAGAGCCGTACTGATTTTTCCGGTAGCAACGATCCTCGTCGGGATCGGTGGGACGCTCGTTTCTATCGGACCGATTATCGGCTTTTCGACGGTCGTCTTCGCCTTTGCCGGCTTCGGGCTGGTTCGGTATCCGATCCAAACGGTGATCGCCAGTGTCGGACAGGGCGTCCTTGGTCGACTGTTCGACGCGCTCCGAATGCCACAGCAGGTGGCGGCCGCCGAGGCGAGTTACAGCACGCCGTGGTTCGCCAACATCGCCATTCAGGGTCACCTCGTCGGCCTCCTGCTCGGTGTCCTGCTTGGGCTTGCGGTCCTGCGGCTTCGAAACGAGTCACCACCGCCAGCCCTCCATGTCTGGACCGGACTCCTGCTGTTTGCGGTCTCGCGAGCCTTATGGGCGGTCTACTGGTTCCGCGGCAACGAGACCTACGTCCTCTACCGCGCGCTCGGGTTGGCTTTGGTGTTTGCCCTCGTGGCGATCCTCACGGTGAGTATCGTCGCACCCAACAGGCCGCTGGTCCCGAACTGGGCCGTTCCAGATCCCAAAACAGTCACCGAATCGGTCGGCTCGACCACCGGTCGTGAGGTCGGACTGCTATTGGTTCTCAGTGTGACCGCCGCCGTCGTCGGTCCTGCGGTCCCGGTCAACCTCACAATTGCCGACGACGCGGCCCTGCCGGGCGAGCCAATCGAGATCGAGGGCTACGAGATCACCTACGCCGAAAACGTTCCCAACGGCCAGCTGAGCGTGATTCCGGCCGCCATCGGCGGCGAAACGACCCAACTCAACACCTCGGGGGTGATCGTCCGCAACACCGACCGCCACATCTGGTCGACCGACACCTCGACGGGCGAACTTGCCGCCGAGGGCGAGTCGACCGTCCGGATCGGCGGGATTGGCTGGGCCGAGACCGTTCGGGTCGACCGAACCGGCTGGCAGGCCGTCGGCGGCCAAACGGCCTATCAGGTCGCACTCAGTCACGACAACGAGAGCCGGACGGTCTTTGCCTCGGGATCGGCCACTGCCGAGCCGGTCGTCGCTGGCCACCGGCTCTCGATCAACGCCACCGAGTCGACGTTCCTCATAGCTATCGAACCAGTCGAGACCACTAGGAACGCGACAGACACCAACGAGACACAGAACGCGACTGGTGAGAGCGAACCCACCAACGACAGCGACACCGGCAACCCAATCGTCCTCAACGTGTCCAACGAGTCGACAACGGTCGACAGTGCCTCCATCCCTGCGCCAAATGAATCGGTGATGGTCGGCCAAATCCGGTTCGTCAATCGGGACGACCGGCTGTTTGCGGTCCATCGTGGGACGGTTGTGCGGATCGCACAGAAAGAGTAGACGGCGAGTCGGCTCGCAATGGCTATTTTATACTACCATACAGGTACGGCGGTTTATGACTCGACGGTGATTTGCGATACTTAGAGTCCGAGTTTGTCACCAGCATCCGCGCGAGCGGAGCGAGCGCGGTTCTCCGAGGGCGAGACCAGAGGCCGAGCCCTCGGCCTTTTTCATCGAAGTTTTTGCGCCGAGCGGTTCGCCTCTGGCGAACCCGAGGCGGAAAAAGTTCGGCGTTTGTAGTCTTTCACATGCATTCTGAACCGACGGGCTACTGATTCCATTCGATCCGATACACTTCGGTTTCGATCTCCCGTCGACCCTCTGTGTGGTGGTCAAACTGCTTGTGAACCTCGAACTCGGCGGCGAACCCGTGGGTCACCTCGCCGCCGTTGTCGGCCGCAAACGCTTCGATGAACTCCTGACTCCCGTCATTGTGGACCGAGTAGGAGACCGCAGCGATCTCGGCGGCGGTTTTCAGAAACGCCCGATCAGCACCCGCCTGTCCGTTTTGGGCCCCGAACGGCGGGTTCATCACGACCGTCACCGGCTCGTCGAGACGGAGCGGCGGCTGGGTGGCGTCGGCCTGCAGCCAGTGAACCGGCGTCGTGGTTCCGACCCGTTTTCTGTTTTCGACGGCCGTCCGGAGCGGCGGCCCATCGAGTTCGAGGGCGATCACCCGCTCGGGACCGCGAAGTGCAGCACCCAAGCTAAACATTCCCGTCCCTGCCCCGAGGTCGACGACGGTCCGGTTCTCGATATCGCCGTGGAGATCAGCCAGATGGATCACATGAGCGGCGAGTTCGGGTGGGGTAGGATACTGTTCGAGCGACGCCCGCGGGTTCTCGAAGCCGGCGACGACCGCCAACTGGCCTTCGAGTTCGCGTTTGGTCGCCATCTCAACAGCCCCCGACCGGCCAGCGCCGGTCACAGTTGGGTTCGACTCCCGGAGAGATCATGGGCTGTCTACATCCCGTCGACTCAAAAGTGTTGCATCAGGAGTAGTCAGTGGTACAACCGATCACAACCACACTGAAACAGTAACTCAAAGCATATATTCCCACCGAACAATCCATTTAGTAGACGACATCATTCCGGTCAGTCAGGCCACCAACCGAATGTCTCTCTATGTGCTGATATCGGCCGTCTCAGGCGAATCTGCCGACATCGATATCGCATTGTCTGACGTTTATTGCATGCGACAAGTCCGTTTTATTTCACAAACATTTAAATAAGACCCGAACCACAAAAGTTATAATGGAACGTCCGAGCAGGCAGCGCCAAGAAGAGCGAGAATCGGAGCAGCAGTCGGACGAAACCCTCAACTGTCCCGAGTGCGGCTCAGACGAGATCATCACGGATGCCGATCAGGGTGAGTTGGTCTGTGATGACTGTGGGTTGGTGCTTGACGAGCAGCAGATCGACCGCGGCCCGGAGTGGCGGGCGTTCAATCACTCCGAACGACAGAGCAAATCACGCGTCGGCGCGCCGATCACCGAGACGATGCACGACCGTGGGCTGACGACGACCATCGACTGGAAGGACAAAGACGCCTACGGGCGGTCGCTGTCCTCGGAAAAGCGGAGCCAGATGCACCGGCTCCGCAAATGGCAGGAGCGAATCCGAACAAAGGATGCGGGCGAGCGTAACCTGCAGTTCGCACTCAGTGAGATCGACCGAATGGCCTCCGCACTCGGCGTCCCGCGGTCGGTACGGGAGGTCGCGTCGGTCATCTATCGCCGGGCGCTCAACGAGGACCTCATTCGCGGTCGCTCCATTGAGGGCGTTGCGACCGCCGCGCTGTACGCGGCCTGTCGACAGGAGGGCATTCCACGCTCCCTCGACGAGGTCGCGGAGGTCTCCCGAGTCCCCCAAAAGGAGATCGGTCGAACGTATCGCTACATTTCCCAAGAGTTGGGCCTCGAACTCCGGCCGGTCGACCCCAAACAGTTCGTACCGCGGTTCGCTTCCTCGCTCGAACTCTCGGAGGAAGTACAGGCCAAAGCCACCGAGATCATCGACGTCTCGGCCGAACAGGGCCTGCTCTCGGGGAAATCGCCAACTGGCTTTGCTGCCGCCGCAATTTATGCGGCCTCCCTGCTGTGCAACGAGAAGAAGACCCAACGTGAGGTTGCCGACGTTGCCCAAGTCACGGAGGTCACTATCCGGAACCGCTACCAAGAACAGATCGAAGCGATGGGCTTCCGCTAACGCCGCTCACCCCCGAAGCATTCTGCAGCCGTCGTTGTTACTCCCGGAGTGACACACTCGTCGACGGGGAAGGTATGTCTGATATGTAACCCATAGACATATGTGTGTGAGAGTTGTTCTCTTGCATGGAGTAATTGCGAATGGCAAAAGGTACGATTGCGTTCTTTAACGACACAGGCGGTTACGGATTCATCGAAACGGACGACGCGGATGACGACGTGTTCTTCCACATGGAAGACGTCGGCGGCCCTGACCTCGAAGAGGGTGAGGACGTCGAGTTTGACATCGTCGAAGCGGAGAAAGGCCCCCGCGCCAAAAACCTCCAACGCGTCTAACAGACTACCCTTCCTCCATTTTTCGCCACCCTGAGCGACTGCCCTCTGTCGATAGCGCGTGGGTTAGCCGAGTGCGACCACTCGCACGTCGACCGATCCGGAGGCGGTCGCAAGCGTCACCTCGTCGCCGAGCCGCTCGCTGACGGTCTCGCGCCACTGTTCGACACGCTCGGTGTGTCGGTGTCGACGCGCCTTGAGGTCGGCCTCGCCTCCAGCCATCTCATCGGCAGTTGGATACTCCGGGACGTCGACGACGAGCGACTCGGGATCGATGTGGATCGCCTCGGCGTCTCCCTCGTAGGACCCCTCACCACCGGCGACGTGAATCCGGGCCCGCATCCGACCGGCGAACGGCGGCGTGACCCGGAGCACTGCGCTGCGGTCGGCGCTCCGGTTGGCCTCCAGTGCGGTGACGACATCGTCGACGGTGACCGCAATCGAGCGAATCACGCCGGGATCGTCGGTGCCTGCCGCTGTGGGATCGGCCTCCCGGTCAGCACTCTCGTCTGGCATAGCTATCCCTTGGGTCGACAGCGGGAAACCGTTTCCGCGTCGAGCGAAGAACAGCTGCGGGATGGCGGCTGAAAGACAATCGTTAAAAGCCGCGCTCCGGTGAGTAGGAGTATGAGCGAATCCGCACAAGATTCCGAGCGCCAGTGTGTTTCCTGTGGCATCAACGTCTCAGGAACGAACGCTGCCTCGTTTAGCTGTCCGGACTGCGGTGCCGATATCCACCGCTGTGCCAAATGCCGCAAGCAGAGCAACCTCTATGAGTGTCCCGACTGTGGGTTCCGGGGGCCATAGATGGGGAAAGTCGCCGCCAAAATCAAGGTCATGCCGCAGAGTCCGGACATCGACCTCGACGAGCTCCAAGAGAAACTCGAAGCCTCCCTCCCCGAGGGCGCACAGATCAACGGCTTTGAGCGTGACGACGTCGCCTTCGGCCTCGTCGCCCTGCTGCCGACGGTGATCGTCGCCGACGGTGCCGGTGGCACCGAAGTCGTCGAAGAGGCCTTCGGCGAAGTCGAGGGCGTCGAAAGTATCTCCGTCGAAAACGTCGGCCGCGTTTAAGCCGTCATTTTTTCGCGCTGTTTTGCCGTGTTCACTCGTTAGTCACTGCTGTGCAGGTGGAGTCAGAACAGCCTACCAGACGCCAACGATTTCGATATCGAAGACGAGCGTCGTATCCGCGAGTTCGTGATTGAAGTCGACCTCGACGAACTCCTCTCGAACCGCGGTCACGTCGCCGTGCAGGCCGTTTTCGGCGTGGACGTGCATGCCGACCTCGGGGGGATTGCCGACCATCCCCTCGAACGTCTGGGGGTCGTACTCCCGGACCCAGTCGGAGTTGAACTCGCCGTACCCCTTTTCGGGCGGGATCGTAACCGAATCCTCGTCGCCCTCGGTCATCCCGACGACTGCCTCATCGAGTCCCTCGATGACGTCACCCTCGCCGACCGTAAACGACAGTGGCCCGTAGTCGTCTTCCTCGTTTTCCTGTGCCTCGACAAGCCCGTGTTCCTCGGCGACTTCGTAGCGAGAGGTGTCAAACACGCTGCCGTCCTCGAATCGTCCGACGTACTCGATTGTGACGCTGTCGCCCGTTTCAAGACTCATACGTAGGGGTCAGATAGCCTGCCAATAAAGTCGGTCGGTCGACTGATCGATATCGTCCGGGCTGTGTGAGCCGTAGATAGTCGCCGGGCTGTGTGAGCCGTAGATAATCGCCGGGCGGTTCACCCCGAGGATTCGTCGAGGGGGTGGAGTTCGTAGAGGATCGACCCACAGTCCGAACAGGCGATCACCTCACGGTCAGGTTGGTCGTACACTCCCTTGGTCCCGCCACAGCAGTTTCGGATCGTCGACTCATCGACAGTTCCCCCACAGTCCGGACAGACCGGCAGGAACATCCGCAACGGTTCGACGGCGCTCGTCGCAGTCTCGCGGTCGAGGCCGGTTGAGACGAGGGCTTCGATTCCTGCGGTCTCGGCGATGGCAACCGGGCGGCTGAGCCACGCGTCCCGCTGGCCTGCGACGAGTAGTCGCTCGCCCGAAACCGTCGGCTCTGCGTCGAAGGGGACAGCCTCGGCGGCCCCAGCGGCGATCTCACTGTCCGTCCTGTCTCGAAGGGTGGCCATCTCTCGTTGCCACCTGTCGGCGAACTCCTCGTCGAGGTACAGCTGTTGGTCGCCCACGAGAACCCCCGCAGCGAGCAACGTTCCGAGTAACGCTTCGGGATCGTCGGCTGCCGCAAGCGACTCGGAGGGCTCTGTTGACTGGGAATGACCGAAGCCGATATCGACGGGAAGTCGGTCGACGATCCGTGGCGCAACTGTGGGTGTGTACGGAACGACGTAGCCACGAAGGGCGATGAGGAGCCCCCCTACTCCGAGAACGACCACTCCGGCGAGCGACCGCCACCGGCGGCCGACCAACAGTGCAGCGATCCCGACTAAGACACCGTTGAGTGCCGTACACGGCCAACAGCGGCGGGAGCCGGTGTGGGCCGGCTCTCTGAGAGAATCTAGTAGTTGCCCGATCATGGGCTAATCTATCCCCGAACCATCTTCAGCGTTGTTGAACGTCTCGATAGACAAGCCGCGAGATCGATAGGCTCACACCCCTCATTCGGCAAGTGGTTCATCGATATCCAACAGTTCAGCACTCAGTTCCCAGAGTCGACGCTGGGTCGTCCGGTCGCGGGCCGCCTTCGAGGGCTGTTTCTGCTCAGAGTCGGCGAAATACTGGCCCGACACGCTGTCGACGTCGGGGGAAGCCGTCAGATACACCGCCGTTGCAGCACCCTCGGCGACAGTGGTGGTCATCGGGAGTCGATCCAGCGCGGCGAACAGTTTAGGCAGCGGGCCGGGCAAAAACCGCGAAAAGCCACTGCCGGGAATCGCACCCGGATGGAACGAGTTGGACGTAATTGATCTGTCAGTCTGTTCGAGTCGACGCGCTAACTCGGTCGAAAACAGGACGTTGGCGAGTTTGGAGCGTTGGTAGGCCTTGAATCCGGAGTAGGAGTCGACCGACCGCATCGCCTCGAAATCAAGGCTTACGCCGCGATGGGCACCGGAGGCGGTGGTGATGATGCGGGCGTCGTCGGTGAGTGTTGCCAGGAGTTCGGCAGTCAGCAGATACGGCGAGAGATGGTTGACATGGAACGTGTATTCGACGCCGAGATCAGTCAGTTGGCCGTCTCGAAAGAGGCCACCGGCGTTGTTGAGGAGGAAATCCAGTTCGTTAGTCCACGCCTCGACTGCCGCCGCCAGCTGTTGGATCTCGTCGACGCTGGCGAAATCCGCCTTCGTGAATGTCGCATCGCGGCCGAGATCGGTGAGTTCGTCGACGACCGCCTGTCCGGCCGACTCGTCGCGGCCATGGACCATCACGTTCGCGCCGAGTCGACCGAGTGCCAGTGCCGTCTCGCGGCCGATACCGCTCGTCGACCCCGTGACGAGCGCGTGTGTGCCCGAGAGATCGACATCACTCACGTCTGCCAGCGTCTCCGGTTGGTGTGCCATTTGGTATGATAACGAGCCGAACAGTCAAAGAAACATCGCCCTCTCGCGGCTTAGTTGACGCCTTCGACCAATCGCTGGAGCTGTTCGGGTGGAACTGCACCGCGGGCCGAATAGCCCTCGTAGGCGAACGTCGGGACGCCGGTGACGCCCTGCTGTTGGGCGGTCGACCACTCGGCTTCGATCTGCTCCCGAAGCGTCTCGTCGTCGAGTGCGTCCCGAATCTCCTCGGGGTCGACGCCCACAGCTTCGGCGAGGTCGGCCAGCACGTCCTCGTCGCCGATATCCCGTCCGTCCTCCCAGAGCGCCTCGAAGATGGCGACATCGAAATCGAGCCACGTCTCGTAGGGGTAGTGTTCGGCGACGTAGTAGGAGGCAATCTGGGCGTTAAACGAGTCGACGTCGGTCGCGAGTTCGAGTGTCATGTCGACGTCGTATTTTTCCTGCAGGCGGCGGACGGACTCTTTGGCCTGTGCGTAGTAGTCGTCGTCCTTGCCGTCGTCGACCGAGTGGTCGATGGTTCCATCGGGGTTGCGCTTGCCGCGCCGGAGATCGAACGGCTGCCAGTTAATTGCTAACTCCTCATCTCTGCGCTCCTGATACCGCGACAGCGACTCGCGGCCGAGATAACAGAACGGACAGACGTAGTCCGAGTACACCGTGATCGGTTCGGATTGTGAGGTACTCATCGGCTGTTGTTGTGTACTCGGAGGGAAAAGCAGGCGGTTGGCGTGTTTCGGTGCTGCACAACCGGGTCGGTCGGAGAGGTTGTCGACGGATATTCTTTATAACCCAGATACAAACGCTATATTATGCTACAGTTGCTCCGTGAGAGCGGTCCCGGACTACTCGTCCCGTCGGCGTGGCTTTTTGTCATGGGCGCACAGGTCGACATCGTTAGTTCGCGGTCGATCTTCATCGCCCATCTCGTGATGGCGGCCTTTATTACGTTCTTCCTCGCGACCGGCTGGAACGACATGTCGACCGGCGCGCTCGCTGGCTGGCGGGCGGTGATGGTCGTCGGCCTCGGTATCACGCTCGCTGGTATCGCGGGTTTTCTCGTGTCGACCGCCTCCGAGGCCCTCTTAACGACGAGTCTCGTCGGCTGGATGCTGCTGCCCGCCGCCGGGTTGGCCTACACGGGTCGACAACTCACCGACGCGTCGACCATTTATATGGGTAGTGCCGCGCTCAGCGGGCTTGGCGCGGTTATTTATACACTCTCGCTGGCAGGCGTTGGATCAGGACTCGTCGGGCTTGGATTGGTTGGGGTTGGACAGACAGTCGGGATCGTCGACGCCGTAGTACGGCGGTAGCGACTGCCTGCCGAACTATTCGTGACGGTAGCGACAGCCTACCAAGCCGTGCTGCCAAACAGCTTTTGAGGTTCTTCATCGAACGGGAATGGGAATGAATACCAGCAGAACAACCGTCGTTCTCGGTGTTCGTATCGTTCTCGCTGGTGGTGGCGTCATCGTCACGGCACTCACAGTGTTCAAACTGGCACAGCTGCCGCCACCGTCCGGCGGCGACGGCGAACTGGTGGCGATCATCGGGAGTGGGATCATCATCCTGTCGTTGGGTCTCGCCACAGTCAGTATCATCATTCCAACGATGGTTGGGTGGAGCGACCCGATTGGCTTCAACCGTCGACAGCGAACCGCATTGCGAGGTGCCGGAGGGTTGATCGGCAGCGGGCTCATTCTGGCAGTGCTGTATGGCTCCCTCTCGGTCATCCCAGCCGGAATCTTCGTCTGGGTCCTGTTCATCGTGCTGGCGGCTGCGGTCGTCTCTGTGACGCTCCTCTGGCGAACTGTAGCGCTACTTGCTGGCCGTCTCTCTCACGGTGACCAAGATCGACCGTAACGGCTGATCAGCGAGTAAAACAGCAGCCGCTCGCGGACGTTGCTCGCGGTGGGACAGGGATTCGAACTCACTCACAGATCAGAGATTTGCTCACGGGTCTTCGCACCCGTTCGCTATCGAGGTCACAAGCGACCTCGCACTGCTCGCTGCTCGAATCCCGACCACGATTTACGGGCTCACGGGTGGCGAGCACACGAGGTGCTCGCGAGTGTTGTTCGCCCGAAAATGCGGTGGGACAGGGATTCGAACCCTGGAGGCCGAAGGCCACCTGCTTTCAAGGCAGGCGCAATAGTCCACTCTGCCATCCCACCCTCGCCAAAATCTGGGCGACCGACCATCAAAACGGTTCTGGTCGACGTGTTCGACGCAACTCAGCCCAGACTGTCGACCACGGTCAGATATCCCACATACACCAGCGCCGAAACCACCAGCGCGCCAGCAAGCACTGTCAGCCCGACATATCCCTCGACCGCTACGTCGGGATTCTCCCAGAGGAACATCCCACCTTCGACTGCAAAGACGAACAGCGTCCCGTAGACGACCGTCAACGCAACAGCCCGCCCAAGCGCATACAGCCCGAGCAGTCGACTGTTGAACAGTTCGATCACGAACAACAGCGCGAAGACGAACACGTACACTGGCTCGGGAAACGCCTCGCCCAACTCACGACCGGCGTCAAGTGCTCGTACCCCATAGTAGGCCAACGCTAGCAACACGGCCCCAATGAGTGTGAGCATCACCCCGTAGCCACTGGCGGCCGCGGCCGACGGAACAACCGACTTCTCCGACCCATCGGTCGTCGACTGGTCTGCCATAGCCAGTAACTACTGGTCAGACACTGTTGAGGGTGTCATAGAATAGTTCTCATAGCGTGATGACGGTGCTTCCTGGATTGTCTCCGCGTTCGTCGTTGGTGATCGCAATAACGAGACGAAGGCACAGCGCGAGGAACACTTGTGCTCGTGCGTGGACGCGGCCTCGGGCGCGAACGTGCCCGAGGCCGCAGTCCTTGACGGCGTCGTTGGTTCGTTCGACTCCACTCCGGCGGTTGTACGTCTCGTCTAGCGTCGATTGCTTCAGCTGAACGTCCTCGCTGTGTTCGTCGATGCGGGCTTCGACCCTGTACTCGATGTCTTTCGGATCGTCGGTGTTTCGTGCGTTGTACGGAGCGACTGGCACGACCCCTGCGGCCAGCAGGTGGTCGTGCCAGCCGAGCGTGTCGTAGGCGCTGTCTCCAAGCATCCAGATCGGTTTCTCGACGGCGAGCGCGTCACACGTGACGCGCATCGCCGTCTCCTCTGGCGCTTGCTTGCTCTCGGTGAACTCCGCGGCAATCGGGATCTTTTGCCCGGTCGAGACGATCGTACAGCCGTAGCCGTGGTAGTACTCTTCGGCGGTTGGATCGTAGCCTTTCGACGCGTCTTGGTCGGCGGGCATCGTCCTCACGTCGGTGGAATCGATGGAGTAGGTCAAGTCGAGCAGGCCGCGGCAGGCGGCCTGCTCGACGAGGCGGTCGAAGACCTCGTCGACGACGTGTTCGAGGTCGGTGAGGAAGCGATCGACCGCGTCTCTCGACGGCGGTCGATCGAAGCCACAGCTGAGCCAGACGACCGTGTTCTGGAGTTCTCGCGTGACTGGACGGATGCCGTAGACGTTCTTGTAGTAGCAGTGCAGGAACGCTCGGAAGAGTGCTGGTGGGTGATGATCTCGTGTTCGCCCCCGGCGAGCGGGGGCGAACACATCGAATTCTTCGAGAAAGTCGAACTCAAGATGCTCGAACAACGCGAGCGTCTCGGTCGCCATTACATTGAAGAACTCGTCGATAGAAGTCTCCTCTTGCAGGATGCTGGCGCTCGTAGACACAGTTCCAACATCCTGCGTCTTCGTGTGTGACGCTTTCTATGACACCCTCACTGTTAGTTAGCAGGTTGCAAACAGAGACGACGTCGTGAAAACAGTCAGTGTGACGAGTAAGGAGACCCTACTCCGCCTCGTCGACGACGAGTTCCGGTCCATCGTCGCTCGGTGCTACGTCCAGCCCCCGGTCGTGAACGAATGAGGCGGTGTACTCGGGGACGATTCGTTCGGCGGTAAACCGAGAGCGAAGCAGCGGCAGCAGCGACAGCAGATCACGCCCAGTCTCGACACGCGGACTCATCTGGAGGAACTCGGTGTCGAGATCAGCATCCGTGGCCCGATTGGTGAGTCGCTGGAGTTCGATCCCCTCGAAGCTATCCTCAAAGTCGACCGTCTCGGTAAATCCGGCGTAGTAGGCTCGGCCTTCGGTCGCCGGGCCGACGACGACCTCGTTGGTTCGGAGCTTCATCGCCGCCGAGTCGACGATCAGCCGGGTCATCAGCGGCGCAGTGCCGAAGACGACCGCCGCGGAGTTGACCTCCTCGTTGTCGATCAGGTGGGTGAGCGTGTTCCCCGCGCGCGCCGAAACCGTCGAGCCGACCTGCGGCTCGAATCGGACGGTCGAGACGTCGTCGACCGTGTCGGCTGCAATCGACCGCAGTTCGGCGACCGGGTCGATGTCGGTCCGGTGCTCCTCGGGAAGGTCGTCGGTCGAGAGATAGTTAACCAGCAGGTCGGCACCCGAGCGGTCGACCGCCAAGAAGGTATCCCGAAGCATCGCTTCGTACAGTTCGGCGACAGCGGCCTCACTCAGTGGCGTTGTGTCGGCCAGTTCCGGCAGGACCAATCCCTCACGCGGTGGCTTCGCAAGAACGGCGATCACAGTCATATTTGACCGTTGGTCGGCGGCGTCTTGAACGCGCTGATACACGGCGCGGAGCTACCGACTCTGTACGATTGGAGTTATCGGCTCTGTCGACCCTTCGTCTGGCGGTAATCCCGCGAGAAGACGTTTTCGAGGACGTGGTCGACGAAGGCCTCGCTGTCGGCGTCGGTCTGTCGCTCAAGTTCGAGCATCGGGATCAACTCAAAGCCACGGCCGCGGATCGTCGTCGCGTGTTCGGTGTCGATATCGAAGCTGTCGGGTTTCCGGGTCGTGTACTCCATCGCCAGCGATTCGAGCACCCGCTGGCCAATCGGGACGATGATCTGGGGGTTGATCATCCGGATTTCGGCGTTCAGATACGGCTCGCAGGTCGTGATCTCCCCATCGGTCGGCGGTCGCTCGGGGTGTCGACAGCGCGTCAGATAGGTACAAAAGGCGTTCTGGATGTCCGGTTCGTCGGCATCCGGCTCCGAGCGGACGAAGCCGAGTTCGCCGAGGATCCACTGGAGCCGCTGGCCGTGTTCGTCGCCGGTAAATGGGATGCCGGTCGTGTCGGCTCCCTCATGTGGTCGTTCGGCGAGGAAGAGGAACTCACCGCCGACGTCGCCGTAGCCGTGGACGACGTTCTCGCGGGACTCACAGAGGTCACAGTTCGTACACTGCTCGTCCATGCCGAACGGGTTTTCGAGTTCGGGCTGGTGTGCGTCCACACACGGTCCACGGGAGCCGAAAATAAAACGCTACGGTTGAGCGGCGGCAGTCGCGAATCGGGCCTACAGCCCGGCAAGGACGAGCGCCGTCTCGGCGTCTGCGGCCATCTCTTCGAGTTCGGGACCGTAGACGGTGACGAAATAGAGGAGTGTGAGCAGGATTCCATTGTAAACCCCGTGAATGAGTGCGACGACAGTCAGATTCTCGGTCCACTCGTAGATCCCGCCGAAGACGAGCGAGCCGCCGAACAGTGCGGTCAGTGAGGCCGCCGTCGAAGCGATGCCGGCCGACCCGAAGCCGTGGGCGGGGAGATGGATGGATGCAAAGATCAGGCTGGCCAGCACGATTGCTCCCACCGGGCCGAACGATTCGCGGAGTCGACTCTGGACGACACCGCGGTATAACAGCTCCTCGAAGGGACCGACGATGAGAATCATCAGCGGGACCAAATACAGGTAGAAACTCGGCTCGATCCCGGTCAACCCGCTGAGGGCGTGCTGTGAGGGTTCGACCCCGGCCAGCAAACTCAGCTGTGTGATAATCACGGTGACGAAAATAATGCCGAACGGCGCGGCGATCACGAGCAGCGACTCGACGAGTGTTGGTCGACGAATCGAGACGTAGGAGAGTCCACGCCCGGTTTTGTGGAGATAGAACGCCGACAGTCCGCCCATTGCGAGGACCTGTCCGATGAACAGTTCGAGGCTGATCAGAGCCAGCGGCGACTCTGGGAGCGGTAGTCCGAGGCGAGGTCCGAGGACGACAATCGGATACTGGAACACGAGCGAGACGATGATCGCGCCGAACCCCAACCCCATGGCGACACCCAGCGTCCTGAGTCGGTGTCGGTCATCGGTCGACGCCTCGTCGCTCGGCGGCCCACCGATTTTCACGTCGTCGCCGACCGAGACGCTGTCAGCGTCATCCGATGGTGGTGTTGGGTTACTCATAGAGGAGGACCATCCATACACTACCCGTCGAGGGCGACGAGCAAAAGCCCAATGTTTCAAAGCAGAAAGGTGTCGCCACGGCGGCCGGTTGGCTTGGCTCGCTCGGCACACTCCGCACAGAACCGGAGCTGGCCATCGAAATGCATCCGGCAGACGACGGTCCCACAGCGTCGACAGACGACACCATCGGTCGGGCGATCACAGAGTTCGCAGCGGGTGTCGTCGAGCATAGCTGTCGGTTGGGTCCAGCGGCAGTTGAATCTGGTCGACCGGTAGTGTTCCGGGCACATTTTGATAGATTATAAGAATTATATTTATAACTTATTAGGCTCACTTTATCCACTCGCTGGTTCAACGAGACATCGTCGCTTCTGCTAGCGTGTCTGAGACAATGAATCTCAGATATGCAAGACTGCGACTGCCGAACTTTTTTCGCCTCGGGTTCGCCAGAGGCCGAAAAACTTCGATGAAAAAGACCGAGGGGAACCGCGCTCGCTCCACTCGCGCAGATGCTGGTGACAGACTCGGACTCTGCCTCCTGCATGGGTGTCTTACCAGTTGGTGGATAGTTCGTTGTTTCCCCATTACGTCGTTACTTGTCTTGACCATTCAGAGTAATCGGTCGACGCTGTGACTGAGACAGCCAATAACGAGTTCAGCTTGGTTCGTGTCCTGAACCGTGATCAATAGGCATGATCGTGTGCTCATGGTATGGTATCT